>JABFRS010000002.1:0-691632 GCA_013141055.1 Cyclobacteriaceae bacterium
ATGTGAGTGGAACGTTAGTGGGATCGGGTCCTATTATTGCAGAGACATTGGTTGCAACGACTGTTAACCCTGGCACTGCTGTTTACACGATCACACCTGCTAGATCTGGTTGTCCGGGAACACCGATCATGGTGACGGTCACTGTGAATCCAATACCGGATGTTGTTGCGACACCGCCATCACAAACGATTTGTAGTGGAGCAACCACTGCTATTGCCCTGAGCACCAGCAACGGAGTTACTGCTGGCACAACGTATAGCTGGACAGTATCACAGACCGGGGTTAGCGGAGCAACTTCTGGCTTTGGAACCGCCATTAATCAGCCACTGTCGACCACCGGTTTTATCAGTGGAACAGCAATCTACACCATCACTCCATCGAATGGAGGATGTAACGGCACACCGATCATGGTGACAATCACTGTGAATCCATTACCCAATGTTGTAGCTACCCCCTCGGCGCAAACAATTTGCAGCAACACTGCCACCAGCATTGGATTGTCTACTACCAATGGTGTTGCAGGAGCTACCTATAGCTGGACTGTAACCCAAAGTGGAGTAACCGGCGCAACCGCTTCCAGTGGGACTTCAATTAATCAGGTATTAAACGCCATCGGATCTGTTTCTGGAACGGCGACTTATACGATTACACCAGCAGTCGGAAGTTGTTCAGGAACTCCACTTAATTATACTGTCACTGTTCTTCCTAAACCTACCGCAGCTGCTTCTAACATCATAATTTGTTCTGGTCAGAATGCAGTCATTTCAATATCACCAGCTCCGGCAAATGTTACAGGCACTACCTTCTCATGGACAATAACAGCTGACCCTAATGTACTTGGCGCAACAAATGATAATGGATCGTTGATCAATCAGAATTTAACACTCACCAATAGTACTGTTGGAAATGTTACCTATCACATTACACCTTCGGCCAACGGATGTTCCGGGGTTATAACGAATGTTACAGTAACAGTTAATCCTGTTGCAACAGTAGATGCTGGAGTAGACTATCAGGTGTGCGAACCGACTGTTATTCCTTTATCAGGAACAATTGGAGGTGCTGCTGCTTCTGGTACGTGGACAATCGTATCGGGATTAGGAAGCTTGTCAGCAAACACTACCGTTGGAACAGTTGTAACTGCAAATTATACTGTTAATCCTTCGGATATTACAACAACGATCGTATTAAGACTTCAAACAAATGACCCTGACGCAGGAGGTCCATGCTCATTTGTTTCAGATGTATTGAATATTCAAATCAATCGTAAGCCAACCGTTACAACACCCATAGATTACGTTGTGTGTGAGCCATCTGTATTTGCAAGTTCTCCTATTATGTTGACAGGAACAATTGGTGGATCTGCAACGACTGGCTTATGGAGCGTCATTACTGGCACAGGCGGCTTATCGGCAACCAACGTCTCAGGTGTAACGGTAACAGCGAATTATGTTATTGCGCCTGCTGATGTAAATACGACATTGACATTCCGGTTAACAACCAATGATCCTGATGGACTAGGACCATGTACTGCTGTTTATAAAGACATTAACATCCATGTTAATCCACGTGCCGTTGTTTCTGCTGGACCGGATTTAAAGTTGTGCAGAAACTTCCCGAGCATAGCTCTTCAGGGGTCTTATAGTGGAGCACCATCTGTTTTGTGGACCGGTGGAACAGGTAGTTACTCGAGTGCAGCAAATCCAGTTGCCAATTATACATTTAATGATCCGTCAGAGGTGAACACCACATTTACATTGACGTTGACTACTGCAGATCCTGATGGAGCAGGACCTTGTGCCGCCGTATCTGATCAAATGACATTAACTATTTATCCTTTGCCTACTGTCAACTTCTTTGGCTTGCCGTCAACGGTTGCTGAGAATATTGCTCCGTTCCCAATCAATGGTACGCAGGCAGGTGGATTATTTACTATTTCTCCTGCAACCAGTAACATAGGAAGTACATCTGCTATCCCTGGGCCAACGGATGTTGCAAGCTTTGATCCAAGTGCAGTTACCTTAGGTTTTAATTCTGTAACCTACACGTATACTGATGGAAATGGATGTAGAAATGCAACATCAAAATCAATTGTAGTAAATCCAGTTACCGTTATTGACTTTGCTCTTCAGTATGCATGCCCTGGCCCTGCCGCTTGTCCATTTGTTCCTGTAAATGGTTCAGGTGAATTTGAAATTTGCTCACGTGTTGGTAAAATTAAACTCGTAGGAAATCCGGCCGCACCAGGTGGTGGAGCTAATACTGGATTTGTCGGCACAGGAACAAACGGTGCAATCGTTCAGGCGGCTATCTCAACACAAGTGAATGGCGGCCCTGGACCAGATTATTATCTGGATACGGACCTGCTTCCTTCTGACACATATCTCATACAGTATAACTATAGAAACTCCAGTGGCGATCTTTCATCTCCTGTTACAAGAGCTATAAAAGTATTTGCAAGCCCTACTGCGAGCATTCAAACCCCTGCTAATAATTGTATTACATCGTTGATAGCGTTAAATGATAATTCAACCATGTCAACACCAAATCCATATAGCGGATCCATCACCGCATGGGTATGGAATTTTGGTGACGGAACTTCAGGCTCTGGAGCGAATACAACTCATGACTATAACCCGGCAGGTCCTGGTATTTACAATGTTACTTTGGATGTAACAACATTCCAGGGTTGCAAAGACAAGGCAACACTTTCATTGCGCGTAGGACCACGCCCATTGGTTGATTTTAATTGGTCGGCTATTTGTACCAATGATTTGACGCGTTATGCAGATAAAACCAATGCAGGTATATCAGTGATTACTGATTACACGTGGGATTTTGGTGATGGTGATATCCTCACAGGTCCAGCCGGCGGTAATGTTCCGGGAGGTACTCATGGAGGAAGAACAACCGGTACACTTAAAGATCCAAAGCACAACTATTTGTCTACCGGAACATACCCATCGAAACTAACTGTTAATACAAATGATGGATGTACCAATTCAATCACACAAAGTGTATTCATCCTTACTGCAGGAGTAACGGTTACACCATTCCCGGGTTCAGCCCTGGCATATAAAGAGGATTTTGATGATGGAGTAGGTGGTAACTGGATTGCTGAAGGCTTGCGAACAAGTCCGCTTCTTGCTCCGCCAGTATTTAGTCCTATCAGCTGGATATTTGGCACTCCTTCAGGAGCGACGATCAAAACAGCAGCTTCGGGATCCACTGCCTGGTGGACTGGAAAAAACATTGCGATCAATGGTCAACCAACTTATTTCGATGATGAGACCTCTGTTGTCAATGGACCATGCTTTGACTTAACAAATCTGAAGCGTCCTATGATTGCTTTGGACTACTGGTCAGATTCAGAAAAGAATCTTGATGGTACTGTACTTCAGTATTCAACAGATGGTGGAATTAACTGGCAGCTTGTTGGACCACTTACTGGTTTGTCTGGTGCGCAACGCGATCAGGGGATTAACTGGTATGATCCGAATGCTACCATCGTTTCTAATCCAGGGCAGCAGCTGATTGGTCAGTACGGATGGACAGACAAATCTGCAGGATGGAAGAATGGAAGATTCAATCTGGATATGGTAAATCCTGCACAAAGAGCTCAGGTTCGTATCCGGATAGCATTCTCCAGCAATAACCAGAATGCATCAGGTCAAACCTTTGATGGTTTTGCTTTCGACAATGTTTATGTGGGGGATAAGCAGCGTAACGTGTTGGTTGAACATTTTACAAATTCAACACTTAATGGAAGCGTAGCGGGAGATACCTGGATCAATAACTTGTATCAGAATCAAATCACCAGCAGAGGAACTTCTGATTTTAACGATATTCAGTATCACATTAGTTTCCCGAATACGGATCAACTCAATGTTGATAATCCTTCTGATCCCGCTGCACGCGCGCTTTATTTTGGAGTTTCACAGCCACCTGCAACAATCATGGATGGAATTCTCAATAGCAAATTCACCGGTAAGTACACAGATCTTGATTTGCTGGGAGTTGAAGTTGACAGAAGAGCTTTAGTAGATCCTTTGTTTGATCTTCAACTTGAGAACGTTGCGACATCAGACAATAACAAGATATCTGTTAAGGTTACGATCAACGCGCTTAAGAATTTCAATTCACCGTTAATTCTTCAGACTGCCTTGATTGAAAATCAGGTGGGAACATTTAAAAATGTACTGCGCAAGCAATTGTTTGGAGCGGATGGAGAAACAATCACATTGCCTTTCACTGCGGGCAATACACTCGTTAAAACCAAGGATAACGTTGTGATTAACGTGCCGATAGCGGATAATACCAATACCTCATTGATCGCCTACATTCAGGATAAGAATACAAAGGAAATTTATCAGAGTGTGGTGATACCGATCCTTGCACCATTTAAAGTGGGAAGCGTAGTTGTGGGTCTTGAAAAAGGATCTGCACCAACTACACTTAGCCAAATATCTGTATACCCGAATCCAGCCAGTGGCCATTTCAATCTGAAGGTTCCTGATGACGCAACAGTTGATGGATTTACCTGGAAATTGATTGATCAGCGTGGTAAGACCATCAGCAATGGTGATTTTAACGGAATGCAGGATAACACGAAGCAAGTTGATATTACGGGTGTCGCTAATGGAATTTATTTCATCATGTTATCAGCTCCGGATCAGTCTGTAGCTTACCAAAAGGTTGTTGTTTTGAATAGAAACTAACAGATTCCTTCTTTGGTATAATCTCAAAGGAAAACTTACATCATTTAGAAAGCCACCATTTTGGGTGGCTTTTGCTATTACTTTAAGTTAATTTTATAAGGTGTTAGACATTCTAAAATTTAACTAATCAGAAAGATGTTTAAAGAATTGGAGAAGTTGCCCGGATCTGAAGTTGAATTGCTGGCAAAAGCACCGCTACTGGTTTGTATCCTGATTGCAGGAGCAGATGATGAGATTGATAATAAGGAAATTAAAGGCGCAATTGAATTAGCAAAAAAATCAAAAACAAAAGCAAGCATTGCGGAGTTTTATAGATTAGTATCTGAAGATTTTGAAGACAAACTGAAGATAATATTGCAGAGTCTTCCACAGGATTCAGCAAATCGAAACCTTTTAATTTCCAAGGAATTATCCCAGCTTAATTCCATTTTGGTAAAAGTTGACAAGATATTTTCAAAGGACTTTTATGATAGCCTCCGCTATATTGCAAAGAAGATAGCTGAATCTTCTGGCGGACTTTTGGGGCTAAAGTCTGTAGGAGAAGAGGAGATGAAATTCATCGCACTTCCTATGATTAAAGATCCTTCTTTGTAATTTCCCGGATGTCTCGTAGTAATTCCTTCTTCGGAAGTTCGGTTGTACCATTCCGCCTTGTATTTATTATGTGGTTGGTATTCACCATTGAATTTTTCTACGGGCTGGATTTCACCTGGCTTGGGATCTTGCCAAGAACGATCTTTGGATTAATAGGAATATTCACTGCTCCCATGATCCATGGAGATCTGACTCATCTGATCTCCAATACCGTCCCTTTACTTTTTCTCGGATCTGTAATCTTCTTTTTCTATGATCGCATTGGAGGGATTGTATTTTTCAGATGCTACATAATAACCAATATTCTTGTGTGGATATTCAGTCCCAGGGTTTCATATCATATTGGAGCGAGCGGATTGGTTTATGGACTTTCTTCATTTTTGATTTTCTTTGGACTGATCAGAAAGGACTTCTGGTCTTTGTTCATATCTATTACCGTTTTCCTGATGTATGGTGGAATTTTTTATGGAGTATTGCCGACAGATCCCCGGATCTCATGGGAATCACATTTGGCAGGAGCGGTGGTAGGAGCCGTGACAGCTTTTGATCTTGCTAATAAAAAGACTTGATATGGATGCCAGTGCCAAGAAACTGTTGACAGAATTAAAGAATAAAAAGTACTCTCCCGTGTATCTATTACAAGGGGAAGAAACGTATTATATAGACCTGATTTCCAACTATATAGAGGCTAATACTTTAAGTGAATCTGAGAAAGGATTTAATCAGGTAGTTATCTATGGCAAAGAGTCTCCGGTGAATGTGATTCTCAATCATGCTAAGCGATTTCCTATGATGGCTGAGCGCCAGGTGGTAATTGTTCGCGAAGCACAGGAAATTCCGGATCTGGCTAAGGAAATGGGGCAGAAGCTATTACTGGACTACTTTTCCAGGCCTGTCCCCAGTACGATTCTTGTACTGTGCCATAAATACAAGACCCTTGATAAACGTAAAGAGTTGGGAAAAAAAGCTGACCAGCTTACCAATTCATCAACGTTCAAAAAGCCGTATGAAACTCAGCTTCCCGAATTTGTTGCCGAGTATATCAAAAGTAAAGGCTCTGTCATGGAGGATGATGGCATTGCAATCTTGTGCGAGTCGGTGGGAAATGACTTAAACAGGTTGACGAACGAGGTGGACAAAATGCTTACGGGTAAATCGGAGGGCCAACCTGTTACCGCAGATGATGTGATGGCCCAAGTGGGAATGAGCAGGGAATACAACATTTTCGAACTTCAGAAAGCCCTTATTGCTCAGGATACTTTCAAGACATTCCAGATCGCGGAATACTTTGCGGCAAACACCCGCAAGAATCCCCTCATCATGCTGGTTGCATTTCTATTCAGCTTTTACAGCAAACTATTACTGGCAGCTGGTAACTCCGGAAGCTCAGAGAAAGAACTTGTTAGTATCCTAAAAATCAGTCCGTTCGCTGCTCGTGATTATATGAATGCTTTGCGAAAATACTCTCTTCCTAAAATCATTGAAAATATCAGCCTTTTGAAAGAAGCCGACCTCAAATTGAAAGGAGTTAACTCGGGATCAGAAGATGAAGGACAAATATTGAAAGAGCTTGTTATGCGGTTGATCCATTAAACTGGAATAATTATTGCATCCGTTTGTGGATGATGGATTATCCGACAGGAATTATTACTTTTGAGCCAATGCTTCCTCTATTTTTTGAAGCAGATAATAAATTTTTTAAACTATCGACGGCAATAAAATGCCAGTCCATCAGTTCTGAGGAAAAATAGAGAATGAATAAAAGTACACTGGTACTTGCTGTTCTGCTTTGTTGCAGCTATTATTTTTCAAATGGCCAGGAAACTCTGTCTCAACATAAAGACGACAGGTTATTTCAAACCGGTCTCGATCTCTTGTCACATCATGAATACGGCGCTGCACATAAAGCTTTCAGTGATTTTATATCCATAGTTTCAGTTGCAGACTCAAGAAAAGCAGATGCTGAATACTACAGAGCTTTCTGTGCATTGAATCTTTATCATGCCGATGGTGAAAAGCTCCTGCAGGATTATATCTCGGTTCACCCACTTTACCCTAAAGCCATTACAGCTTACTATGACCTTGCCAATTTCTTCTACTCAGAAAAGAACTATCCAAAGGCATCAGGTTATTTTGCAAAGGTTGATTTCCCTGCATTAAGCGCTGAGCAACAGAACACAGGTCGTTTCCATTGGGGCTATAGTTTGTTTAGTCAGAAAAATCTAAAGGAATCCCTTGACCAGTTCAATACAATAAAAGCACAAGGCGGACAATATGGACCTGCGGCAAGCTATTATGCCGGCTTCATAGAATCTTCAAACGGAGATTATACCAATGCATTGATCGATCTTAAAAGAGCGGAAACCAATAGCGCATATTCATTGATCGTTCCAGTGATGATCACAAATGTTTATTACAAGCAAAAAGATGACAATGGACTTCTCGCTTACAGTGTCATCGCCCTTGAGCGGGAGGGTGTCACTTCTGCAGACGAGATTTCACTTCTGGCAGCCGAAACTTATTTCCGTAAAGGAGATTACAAGAAAGCGAATCCCTTATATCAGCAATATGTTGAAGAGCATGAAAAGAATGCCGATCGGGGTGTGCTTTACCGGGCGGGATATGCCGCTGCCGCATCAGGAAGCGATGATCTTGCACTGCGATATCTGAAATCTTCCGCTTCGGATACAGATTCAATTGGCGTCTATGCGTCGTACTCATTAGGATTACTTTATCTCAAGAGACAAGAGAAACCCCTGGCTCTTACAGCATTTGAGTTAACAAAGAAATTTAAGAAAGATCCAAAGCTTGCAGAAGAAAGTCTCTTTCTGGCAGCAAAGATCAACTATGAACTCGGTAAGCCGGACATAGCCATCAATGAATTTGAACTGATCCTAAAAGACTATCCGCAGTCATCACATTCTCAGGAGATCAGGGAACTACTCTCACAGGCCTATGTAAATGCAAGCAACTACAATCGTGCGATAGAATACATCGACGCCCTTCCCAGAAAGACACCCGCCGTTGAAAGAGCTTATCAGAAAGCAACCTATCTGAAAGGAACCGAATTATTTAACAAGGAAGATTATGCACAGGCTGTTCAATTCTTTGAAAAGTCATTACGCTTTCCAATTGATGCCGACATTCTTGCTGAAACCTATTACTGGATTGGTGAAACTTATTCTGTTGGAAGAAAATATGATCTGGCAATATCTCCTTATGAGCATGCATTGGGAGGTACAACAAAAACATCTCTGATCAAGGACATACGGTATGGACTTGGTTATGCTCATTACAATCTTCAGCAGTACGATAAGTCATTGTATAACTTCCGTGATTTTTCAGTAAAGTCGAATTCTTCAGATCCTAACTATGCTGATGGCATTTTGCGATTAGGCGATTCTTATTATGCCACAAAAGCATACCCGGACGCACTTTCAAATTATAAGAAAGTAATATTGCTTAATTCTCCTGATGCAGATTACGCACATTATCACTCAGGAATTATTCTCGCAATTCAGAAGAAGTATGGTGAAGCCGCCGCTGAATTTGATGCTGTTGCGAAAAACACGGCTTCACGATTTGCTGAGGATGCAATATTTCAGCATGGGCAGATCGATTTTGAACAAAGCAATTACTCTGCAGCGGTAAATCAATATTCAAAGGTTATCAGTGCATCCAATGGCTCGCGCATCGTTCCCAAAGCTTTGGCAAGAAGAGCTGCGGCGAACTATAACCTTAAGAACTACGACCAGGCGTCCAACGATTACATTAGCGTATTTGATAAATTCCCAACACATCCGGTAGCCTCTCAGGAACTACTGGTGCTGCTGCAGGAATCGTTAAACCTTGCTAACCGATCGGGTGAGTTTGACAAGTATCTCGCTGAATTCAAGAATGCAAATCCTGATGCTACCGGAATTGAATCAGTTGAATTTGAAACAGCAAAGAACCTTTACAACAGTCAGAATTATGCAAAAGCAATTGACAGCTTTTCAAAGTACCTGATCAATTATTCCAATAGCCCGCGAATCTCTGAAGCAAAGTATTATCAGGGAGAATCTTATTACCGCATAAAGGAAAATCTAAAATCACTTGAAGTGATGAAAGAAATTGCATCGGATGCAAGTTTTACAATGCAGAACAGGGTTATCGCGCGAGTAGCCGAACTTGAATTCAAATCAGGCAACTATGAAAATGCCGCCAAATCATTTAAGAGATTGTCCATCATTGCTGCAAACAAAAAGGAGCAATCGACTGCCTGGAATGGCTTGATGGAATCTTACTATCTGTTGGCGAAATACGACTCGTCAGAGATCTATGCCAAACTGATTGTTGAGCAGGGAAATGTAAATGTAAGCGCTCAAAACAAAGCTTCTCTTTACCTGGGGAAGAGTGCAAAAGCCCGTGGAGACTATGAAGCGGCAAAGGATGAATTCCTGACAACTCTTAATACTGCTCACGATGAGTATGGCGCTGAAGCGAAATATCTGTTGGGGGAAATTTTCTATCTGACAAAAGAGTACAAACAAAGTAAGGAAACACTCTTCTCACTCAATTCAGAATTCAGCGCTTACGATGAGTGGGTAGGTAAATCATACTTATTACTGGTCGATAATTACATCGCTACTTCTGAGACATTTCAGGCAAAGGGCACCCTCAAATCATTGATTGATAATTTCCCGCAGGAAAATGTGAGGAACGCTGCTAAAGAAAAGTTGAAAGCAATTGAACAGGAAGAGATCAAGAAGAAAGCCGTTGAAAAAATTGACACAACCGGGAACGACAAATGAGATTAGAGCATTTTCAAAATCTTAATAAACTAATGTCAGCAGTAAGGCTTTGTGCTCTCGTTGTTTTCATCACCGTGAGCTTTTGTGTAAAGAATTCCTTTGCACAGGAAAAGGACAAAGAGAAGTGGGAAAAGGAAGGAGAGGGGGAAATCAAGGATGTGGAAATTGAGATCGTTAAAGACAGAAAGATTGTGCTCCCAAGAGCCAGCAGGAATTTCCAGAAAGTTCCGCCACGTCCCTATGAACCGATCAAGCCTGCTATTACTTATGATTCCAGAAATTTCAAATTCGCAACGCCTGACTATAAGCCTACCATTCGTCCTTTGAAACTGAAGGGTGAGGAACTTCCTAAAATTTACGGAAACTATGTAAGTGGCGGACTTGGCAACTATGCATCCTTCTTTGCTGAAGCAAGTGTAACCACCAAGCGAAATAAGGATCGCTTCATGGGAGCACATTTTTATAACCGCACTTTCGGAAATGGACCCGTTGATGAAAATAACTCAGGTGCTGCCACTACTCAAATCCAGGTCTTTGGAAAGAGCATGGGAAAGGATATCACAGTAAGTGGCGATGCGAATTATGATAACAGAGGAACATACTTCTACGGATATTATCCGGTGCCTGGAATTGAGGTTGATCGGGATAAGCTGCGCCAAACTTACACGCAAGTATCTTTAAATGTTGGAATTGAAAATACCAAAGTGGGTGATTTCAATTATTCACTAAAAGGAGGATACAGCAATTTGCAGGATCATTACAATGCTTCTGAGGGAGAAGTATCTGTCAGATTCAACAGTTCGTATTCAATTGATGAGTCAAGCAAAATACTTTTGAGCAGTGATTACTTTCTGATTAACAGAAAGGATTCTCAAACAGAGGGCACCCGTCATCTTTTTAAGATCAAACCCGCCTATCAGTTTACACCCTTTGAAAACCTGGTACTGACTACCGGAGCAAACATTGCATTCACCAATGATCAGTACATTGAATCAAAAGAGGTTCATATTTATCCCCACGTTAAGGCACAATACCTTCTTGGTCCATCATGGGAAGTTTATGGTCTGGTAACGGGCGACATGGATAAGGTGAACCTTCATACTCTTTCTTCTGAGAATTTATGGATTGATTCAAACATACCCATCACACATACGAACAGGTCTCTGGAATTTCAGGGAGGGTTGACAGGGAAAGTAGGAAGGAAGATATCTGTGGGCGCAGGGCTTTCAGTTGCTGCCATGAAAAACTATTACTACTATGTCAATGTTAGAAATGCATTAAGTCCGGATGGAAATGTTAATGCTTATAATTTTGACAAGTTCAACGTTGCTTATGATGGTAATACAAGAAGATTCAATCCATTCGCAGAAGTAAGTTTTGCACATTCAGAGGCTATAAGCTTGTCACTTCGTGCGGATTACTTCAGTTATGGTGCCGCAGGACCTTTGGAAATTTTGCATCGTCCTACTTATCGGATTAATGCCAACTCCAGATTTAATATTTATGAGAAGATTGTATTGGAAGCAGGATTCATTGCACAGGGAGGTATGAAATCTCTTGATCCGGCCACAGCCACAGTTATTGACTTGGACGGTGCATTTGATTTGAATCTTAAAACACGTTATTTCTTCTCAAAGCAATTCTCAGCCTTCATTCAATTGAATAATATGCTTTCAAATAAGTATCCTATTTATCAGAGTTATCCAGCAAGGGGATTTCAGGCGTTGGCAGGTGTCAGCTGGAGCTTTTGACAGTAGCAGACAAGTAGTATTTATTATGAATTTTAAGTTAATTTTGTCAGGCATTTGATAGACACTAAACCCCCAAGCAATGGCCACCAACGATTCAAATGAAGGTGATTTAAAAGATAAGCAGGACAATTCAGAGGATAACTTTGGTCTTCCGGATATTGAATACAAACCCCTGGATACAGAGGAAACACGCGAAGTGAAGGAAGAAGTTACTTCAACTCCAACCTCTACTACGCATACTACGACTGAAAGCACAACGTATAAAAGCTCCTACAGCGATTCTACTGACTCTGCCAGTGACGAAGAGCCTAAATCAAAAGCTCCCGTTATTCTTGCGGTAGTGATTGTACTGGTATTGGCGGTAGCGGGATATCTCATTTACAATTTTGTGATCAAGCCAAAATCAGATCTTGCAGAAAAAGCAAGACAAGAACAATTGGCGAAGGACGCTCAATTGAAGAAGCAGCGTGAAGAAGAAGCACGTCTTGCAAAAGAACGTGAGGCAGAAAGATTGAGACTGGAAGCTTTAGCAAAGGCAAAACCTGTCATCGGAACCATAGAAACTCTTACAGCACGTACCAAAAGGTACTATGTAGTCGTTACCAGTGATATTGATGATGATTTGCTAATGGATTATGCCAGGAAGCTTAGCGCAAAGGGAATCAGTACCAAGATCATTCCTCCTTTTGGCAGCAAGAATTTCTATCGTCTCACCATTGCGGATCATGATACATTTGCTCTGGCACAAGCCAATGCGAATACTGCGAAAGCAGATTATGGTGCTGCGGTATGGGTAATCAAGTATTGATTGCCTGTTAGACAATAAGGACGTAAAGTCTGGTCTGATTTTTGATTTTTTTCGACCTGATTATATTTTTTAAACTATGCTCTTTACACAAATTGTTACCACGGCAACTCCACCCGCAGATGATGCGCTGTCAGTTGTTGACCTCGCCATAAAAGGAGGGTTCATGATGATTCCGATCATCCTGAGCTCGTTCATTGCGATCTATATTTTTGTTGAACGTATTCTTACGATCAATAAGGCAAATCAAAATCCTGATGCCTTTATGGGAAGAATCAAGGAGATGGTTTTGAGAGGCGACATCAATGGCGCAAAACTTCTTTGCAGCCAGTTTGATAGCCCCATTGCCCGCATGATAGAAAAGGGTGTAGCACGCATCGGAAGCCCTCTTAAAACGATAGAAGCATCCATTGAGAACGTTGCAAAGCTGGAACTATTCAAGCTTGAGAAGAATCTCTCTATCCTCGCAACAGTCTCAGGATCAGCACCAATGATGGGCTTTTTAGGTACCGTAATAGGCATGGTGGAAGCATTTATTTCTATTGCCCAGGAGCAGGGTTCTGTTAGTCCAAAGCTTCTTTCATCTGGGATCTATACTGCGATGATCACCACGGTAGCGGGATTGATCGTCGGTATCATTGCGTACCTCGGATACAATTACCTTGTAACCCGTGTATCGAAAGTGGTCCACAAAATGGAGTACTCTTCAATTGAATTTATAGACCTTCTTCAGGAGCCACGTTAAAATCCTCGCAAGATGAAACTTCAATCTCAAAATAAGATCGACGCGTCTTTCAGCATGGCCTCCATGACGGATCTGATATTTTTGTTGCTGGTCTTCTTCATGCTCACATCTTCCTTTGTTACACCTTCAGGCTTGCCTGTGAATCTCCCATCGAGCATTGCAAGCACAATTGAAGTGCAAAAAGTTTCCGTGACAGTTACCAAGGATCTTCAGTACTACGTTAACGATAAGAAAATTACCAAGAACACGCTTGAGTCAGAGCTTAAGCTGAACTTGTCAGGTTCAGCAGGGCAGGCAGGTATGGTGGTTCTGCATATTGATAAAAGTGTTCCTACCGAAGAGCTGGTTTATGTTGCCGGGATTGCTACATCACTGAAAGCTAAAGTTACTATCGCCACGAAACCCAAATAGTCATGGACGATCAGGAAAAAGAGAAAAAGAACAAGAGAATTGGTTTTCTGATTTCGCTGGGAATTCACTCAGCGATCTTTATCATATTGTTTTTCCTGATGGCATGGAGAGCACCGGATCCTCCACTGCCGGAGTTTGGCGTTGAATTGAATTTCGGAATGGATGATCAGGGATCAGGGGAAGTTCAACCTGAAACTCCTGTTGGTTCTGATACCGATCAGATCGATGAAACCCAGGACAAGCCCGCTGAATCTCAGCCGGAAGAAGTTAAGCAGGAAGTTAAAGAAGATATCAAGGACGAGAAGGCTATAGAAAAAGCTGTTTCTGATGAGCCCAGTCCTGTAGTTGTTAAGGAAGAAAAGAAGAAGGAAGTCAAAAAGGAAATCGTTAAAGACAAGCCTGTTGAAAAGCCAAAGGAGACCGTTATAGCAGAGTACAAGAAGGAAGTAAAGAAAGATCCATCAACATCAGATGCCTCTAAGAAAGGCAAGGAAGGCAATCAGGGAGACGATAAGGACAAGGTAGGAGACAAGGGAAGTGAGGAAGGAACTCTTGAGGCCAAAGCTCTTTACGGAAACCAGGGGGGCGGAAATGGTGGTGGTGGAAATGGCTTTGGTTTGTCAATGGCAGGTTGGAAATGGGCAAGCGATCCAAAAAGACCTGAACTTCCTGATAATGAAAATGGAAAAGTTGTATTTGAGATTGAATGCGATGAGAACGGTGATATTACAAGTATCAAAACCCTTGAAAGGAGTTTAAGTCCCAAAGCTGAGCAAATCTTAAAAGATGAGATCCGTAATAATTCACTGGAAAGAACTTCTGGAGGCCGTGCTCCAGAGCGCTCCAAAGGGAAAATTATCTTTATTCTTAAGACAAAATAGAGTTATCTAACTGATTAATTATCAGTCTTGTAAAGGTTCTTTGCGATCGTCTCACTTAAGACCTTAGGAAGCAAGCCGACGGCCTTCACACTGATCCAGTTCATGAATCCCGGAATGATCTCGGCATTGCCGGCAAACATTCCATCGATGGAAATCTTAGCCACTGGCTCAGCCTTCATTGTGAACTTCTCAGCCTTTTCTTTCATGAACCCAAGATTGGCGCGATCAATAAACCCAGTCGAAGTTGACCCAGGGCTTACACACGACACGGACACAGGACCACCCTTTAATTCCCATCGAAGTCCGCGTGTGAACAACACAACAAACGCTTTGGTGGCAGCGTATGTCGTTAGCGTTGGCACCGCCTGATACGATGCAGTGCTGGCAACATTAAGGATATAAGCTTTGTTATTTTTCTCAAGCTCAGGCAATAAGACTTTACAGAAGTCAGCAAGCGAAAGCATGTTAAGCTGCATCATCTGATTAAGCTCAGCACGTGATATGTCTTTGAGATTTCCCCAGGAACCGAAGCCCGCATTATTGATCAATATGTCAATAGCGTAGTTCTTTTGATCAAGCCACTCTTTTACACGGAGTGCTGCATCATTGAGAGAAAGATCAATTGAAAGGTATTCTGCCTTGACGCCGAATTTCTGACGAAGCTCCTCTGAATTCTTTTTCAGTGAGTCTTCGGATCTCGCAAGCAACAGGATATCATGCTTACGGGAAGCCAGTTCTTTAGCGAGAGCCCAGCCGATTCCTCCGCTTGCCCCAGTGATCAAGGCGTATGCCATGTGTGGATTACTTGTTGGTCAGTGCCATCAGGCGCTGATAGAACAAAGGCTTACTTTCTTCAGTACGTGGTTGGAATTTTCCAGTAACGATAGGAACGTACATCACACGACGACGGCTTTTCTCACCTACATGAGGCGATTGCGCCACGCGGTGCCAAAGACGACCATCATGAACAGTAAGATCTCCTGGCTCAACATTGAGACCTAGTTCTTTCTTGTCCGGCTTGTTACTGATGAAATACAACTTCTTGAAAAGCAAGGTTGCGATACCCTTGTTGTGAGTGCCCGGCAAAATGCGAAGGCCTCCGTTATCCGTTGATGAGTAGTCCATGTGAAGACCAACATTCAACATCGGCATAATCTTATTGCCGTAGAATATGTCACGCAGAGCGTCTGTGTGCCATCCCAGCTGACTGAAATTGCTTTCAGATGAGTTTACATAATGATTGAAAACAAGGCCATCTTTTTCTGTTTCACCAATGCGTGAATCAGCAGTGCCTACGAGATCAAATAATGCTGTAAGGCGTGGTTCCTTAATGAAATTTTCGAATACCGAACTGAACTGATTAAGGAAAGCAAAACGCTGAACAATCTTTTTTCCATTAACATCAGTGCCATACTTAATCGGCACACCATTTACCATTTTAACATCTTCCTTGATCCATTCTTCCTGAATGCGTACTGACTCATCCAGCATTCCCTTCACGACATCCTTACCAACAAAGTTCTTAAAGTGCAAGAATCCATATGTATCAAAGAAATCCTTCTGCTCATCGGTAAGTTTAGAACCTAATGAGAAAAAAGGATAGGTTCCATTTACCTTAAAGTTGGTCTTTCCATTCTTTACCTGCTCTGACATGGTCCGTTTTCTGGTTTAATAGTTTTGCAACGCGCAAATTACTCCAATTTTATTGAATTATTAACATTAAATCTTGCGATTTTGATTCATTAAACGGCATTTTGGTATTTTTAGTTTGATTTGGTATTTCCTGCCGTCCCAGCCACCTCAGGCCCGTTTCTGTAATACTTTCGAATCAGTAAGAAAACACCATATGTGGCAAGGGGTGCTGCCACCAGGTCAAGTGTATAATGAACGTGCTGCCAGGCCAGCAAAATGGCTATTACAACCGTTCCAAGGGCATTAAGAATCTTAAAAACCCTCTTCTTTTCAAGAATTACCACGATCATTATCGTGCTGACATGCCCGGAGAAAAAGAGATCCTTGGCAAAGCCACTGTCCGGATATAGAGCTGAGGAAATAGGATCCACCAGGAGGATCATTCCCGTGGGCGGTTCAAGAGTAACCAGATACATTGTAAGGGTCCTCAGAAGGTTAACGGCACAGTAGACCGTAACACCCAGGATTACAGTCTCCGGATCTTTAACAGCCCTGAGAATTGTATTGGCCACCGCAAGATAAAGAATCAGGAATATCGGCAATGACCAGTTATGCGGAACGAACAGGTTAAGGAAAACATCATCCAGAAGTATTCCTTTTTTTGGTGTGATGACATCGCGATAGAACACGGGCATCAAAAGGAACATCAATAAAAATGTAACAGCACAAAATGTGATGGCCCATTTTGCACGCGAAGTCCTCAGCTCTTCCCCCCAGGTCATTGATCTTATTCTACGATGATGAGATAATAATTCTTCTTTCCTTTTTGAGCCAACAGATACCGGCTCTGAAGTAACTGAAATTCCGGCTTCTTCTGTGGATCATCCAGCTTGATCTTGTTGATGCTTACACCGCCACCCTGGATCATTTTTCTTGCTTCACCTTTGGAAGGGAAGATGATCTTGCCAGTCAAATCAGAAAGTAAATCTGTAACCGTAGCAGCACCTGACAATGTCTCCTTGCTGATGCTGGTTTGTGGCACACCTTCGAAAACTGCAAGCAGTGTTTCTTCATCGAGACTTAACAGATCTTCTGTTACAGAGTTTCCAAATAGTATTTGAGAAGCCTTGACTGCAGAGTCAAAGTCTTCTTTGGAATGAACGCGGGTGGTGATCTGCTTGCTCAGTTCCTGCTGAAGCGCCCTCATGTGCGGTGCTTTCTGATGCTCAGCAATGAGTGAATCGATTTCTTCTTTTGTCAATTCTGTAAAGATCTTTATAAAGGATGCAGCATCTTCATCCGATACATTCAGCCAGTATTGATAGAAGCGGTAGGGTGATGTCTTTTTAGCATCAAGCCAGACATTTCCCTGTTCTGTCTTACCGAATTTTGTACCATCTGCTTTTCTGATCAGGGGAGTGGTAAGGGCAAAAGCTTCGCCGTTATCTTTTCGTCTGATGAGCTCAGTACCGGTAACAATGTTGCCCCATTGATCGGAACCACCCATCTGCAGTTTGCAGTTCTTGTTTTTATACAACCAGTAGAAATCATACCCCTGAACTAACTGGTAGGTGAATTCTGTAAAAGAAAGTCCAGACTCCAGTCGTTTCTGAACAGAGTCTTTCGCCATCATGTAATTTACTGTGAGGTGTTTTCCCACTTCACGGATAAAATCAAGGAAGTAAAAGTTTTTGAACCAATCGTAGTTGTTGACCATCTCCGCGCCGGTACCCGTGGAAGAGAAGTCGAGGAACTTTTCCAATTGCTTTTTAACACATGACTCATTATGTCTTAGAACCTCTTCTGAGAGAAGATTTCGCTCCGCTGACTTGCCGGAAGGATCCCCAACCATACCTGTCGCACCACCCACCAAAACCACTGGTTTGTGACCACAACGCTGAAAGTGAACCAGAGTCATGATTTGAACAAGGTTTCCAATGTGCAGGGAATCAGCGGTTGGATCAAAACCAATATAGCCGGCCGTTGACTCCTTCTGGAGCAGCTCTTCGGTACCTGGCATCACGTCGTGAATCATGCCGCGCCAGGTTAGCTCACTGACAAAATTTTTCTTCATTGGAGAGATGTAAATCAGGGCGCAAATATAGAGAGAGGACTTTGATTAAAGGCATAGTGGGGGAGAGAGGAAATTTTATCCTCTTATTTTGAATCGCACAGCAGATTCCTTTTATTGTCCGCTTATTCAATAAATCACTCCATGGAACAACCTACCACGCTTACTTCTGTTGCTGAATTTCACCGGACCTTTAAACACCCTATTCTACCATCGCCGGCAATCCCTGATGCAAAACGATGTGAACTTCGGGTGGCATTGATCGCGGAAGAGCTTCGTGAATTTGAGGAAGCTATTCGTGATAAGGATATTGTGGCGATTGCCGATGCATTATGCGACATACAATATGTTTTGTCAGGTGCCGTTCTTGAGTTTGGATTAGGCGAGAAGTTTAAAAGGCTCTTTGATGAAGTTCAGCGCTCCAATATGAGCAAAGCCTGCAAGTCGGAAGAAGAGGCCCAAAAGACGGTGGCATACTATTTTGATAAGGACGGTACGGAATGTTATTACCTTAAAGAAGGGGATACTTGGTTGGTCTACCGGAAGGCAGATAATAAAACAATCAAATCTGTAGGATATTCCCCTGCAGATCTGTCGTCGATTGTGGCCGATTAACCGTTTTTTTGAACCTAAACTCAGTTTTTTCCTTAGTTTTGTTAACAGTATAACCTTCTAAAAGAAACCTAAACATGGATCAACAAGATCAGCGAGCATTTCTGGAATTATTTTACACGATCATGACGATCGGTGGTATCATTTTCTTCACGATTGCTCTTATTATTTTTCTCATTCATAATTTCCGGGTTGCAACGATCAGGGATTTCAAAACAAAATATGACTACCTGAACAAGGAAGAAGTAAAGTGGTATAAATGGTCCTTCTATGCTTTCGCTGTCGGTGTCGGTTTACTGATCAATCTTTATGGATCAGGTGAAAGCAGTCTTAATAAAGTTGGAGTTTGGTTCTTCGTTCGTTTGTTCTTCGGAATCTCAGGTGCAACGCTCATTGGATACGTTGCCAATCTTGTTTTGGATTATTACTATCCTACAAAGCTTAACAGTAAGCTTAAGAAGTGGCGTTACATGCCGCGTGTGAATCCTAAGACAGGAAACAAAATGCGTTTGTTGAGTGAAGAAGAAGAAGATGTGCATCTTGATGAAGGCAGCCAGGCAGAAGAAAGTGTTTACTCTATCGACTACGATGTGTGGATCGATGAGAAATCAAGCGATATAAAGATTGAAAAGTACGATGGTCATCTCACCGCCCTGAAGTGTAATAATTGCGGGTTCTATACGATGAGAGTGGTAAATGAGGAAATCACCCAGCGCTATGATGATGAGTCGCCAAAGGAATTGGTGAAGCACTACAAATGTGCGTATTGCAAGAATGTGCGCGCAACGGCTTTTGTGATCTCAAAGAAGGAAGCAGAAGACTACAAGAATCATCGCTTAACCAATCGTCGCAATACCAAGAACATTGATATGGTCAAGATTGAAATCCACTCAATATTGTCAGGAAAGCGCTTTTACGAATTCCCAACGGTAGACCAGGCTCAGAAATTCTTAGAGGAATTCGACATCGACAAAGTGTCCAAAGGCTAGGAATCTTATTTGGTTGGTTTACGTTTATTAGAGCATAACAATATTGACAGATATATGAAGAAGGTGATGAAAATGAGTGTGGGTTTGTTTCTGGTGTTATTGACGTTCCAGAGTTTTGCTCTTCCGATAGATACAACACAATTAAAAGCTAAAGCAGTATTCAGCAAGGAAGCTAGTGTTGTCAGTGAAATGCTTAGTAAGTATCACTACCGAAAACTGCAGTTTACTGATTCCTTATCCTCCGTTGTATTTGATTCCTATTTCAAGGAGCTTGACAATAGCAAGATCTATTTTTTAGCGTCCGATATTCAGGCATTTGAAAAATACAGAACCAAGCTTGATGATATGACCAAAGCCGGTAATGTTAATCCTGCTTTTGAGATCTATAAAGTATTTCAGGATCGCTAC
Organism: Cyclobacteriaceae bacterium; assembly: GCA_013141055.1. NCBI lineage: Bacteria > Pseudomonadati > Bacteroidota > Cytophagia > Cytophagales > Cyclobacteriaceae > Cyclobacteriaceae bacterium. Next base: position 20,411 of record JABFRS010000002.1, read on the forward strand.
CGTGCCCGCCTGACAGAAGTTATCAATAATACCGTCAATCAGAATTTTGACTACACAGCCGATGAATATTATGAAACGGATCGTGATAAGGCGGCGTGGGCAAAGAACACTGAAGAGCTGAATGACAACTGGCGTAAGATCGTTAAGAGTCAGGCTCTCAGCTTGAAGCTTACCGGAAAGAAACAGGAAGAGATTTCTGACATGCTTAAGAAACGCTATGAAAGATTACTGAAATCATTTGGGCAGCTTAACAGCGAAGATGTATTCAGTATTTATATGAACTGTGTGACAGAAGCATACGATCCTCACACAAATTATCTTTCACCCAAAGCTACTGAGCTCTTTAATCAGAGCATGACGCTTTCCCTTGAGGGAATTGGCGCCAGACTTCAGACAGAAAATGATTACACAAAAGTTGTTGAAGTAGTGCCAGGCGGCCCTGCCGACAAGTCAAAGCAAATCCATGCAAATGACCTTATCACAGGCGTAGCACAAGGCGCAGCTGGCGAGATGGTGGATGTTGTGGGTTGGAGAATTGATGACGTTGTCAAGTTGATCAAGGGTCCAAAAGGGACTCAGGTCAGACTGCAGATACTACCAGCAGCAACAGGCGTAAATGGTCCTCCTGTTATTCTTTCCTTCGTTCGCGAAAAAGTGAAACTGGAAGATCAGGCTGCCAAGAAAAAGACAATCAATTATTCTTCTAATGGAAAGAACATGAAGCTGGGTGTCATTACACTCCCAAGTTTCTATATGGACTTTGAAGCCTTTCAGAAAAAGGATCCAAATTATCGCAGTACAACACGTGACGTGAAAAAACTGATCGTAGAACTACAGGCAGAAGGCGTTGATGGAATTGTCATGGACCTCAGAAATAACGGTGGTGGATCATTGAACGAAGCGATCGATCTGACCGGATTGTTCATTAAAGATGGTCCGGTTGTACAGGTAAAAGATTCACGGAACCAATTGGAAGTTTATGTTGATGAAGATAAGCAAGTGACATATTCTGGTCCACTGGTTGTATTGACCAATCGTTTCAGTGCTTCAGCATCAGAAATTTTTGCAGGTGCCATTCAGGATTATCACCGTGGTGTCATTGCAGGTGAATCCACTTACGGAAAAGGAACTGTTCAGACCGTAATTGATCTTGAACGTGCCATCAACGACGCCGATAAAGTAGGAGAGTTGAAGTTGACATTCCAGAAATTCTATCGTGTGACCGGCAACAGCACTCAGCATAAAGGTGTAGTTCCTGATATCCAGTTGCCTTCAGCGTTGAAGCCTGAGCAATATGGAGAAAGCGCAAGCCCAAGTGCACTACCTTTTGATATGATCCGCAAGACTGAATTCCAGAAGAGTCCTGATATCACTGATAAGGTAGTAGTTGGACTTTCAAAGAGCTATCAGGAACGTCTTAAGTTCGATGCAAGCCTTAAGAAGTATGCAGGAGACATTGAAGATCTGAGAAAGAATCTTGACGACACAAAAATTTCCCTCAACGAAGTTAAGCGTAAGAAGGAAATGGAAGCTGCTGAGAAAAAGAAAGCAGCTAACGAAGTCCTCGATACAAAGATCTCCAAGGAAGGATTATCAACAGATGATCTTTCCAGATTGAAAGATGAATATCTGAGAGAAGGTCTTTTGATCTTATCAGATCTTGTAACCCGCCGTATCGGATAATTACTTTGTGATCTTCACAGGTGTTAGAGTGTATCCTTTCTCTTTCAAGAGGGAAAGGATACCCTTGTCGCCTTCAAGATGAGAGACTCCAATCGCGATGAATGACGGCTTGTCGTTGATCATCTTGTCAATTTTGGCAATCCACTCCTGATTTCTTTTAGTATAAAATGCCTCAATAAAAGCAGGATTGTTTTCTGTTGGATGAAGTGAATATTCAAAAACCTTATCCAGATCGCCGCGGGTATAAGCGTCTTCCAGATTTTTATATTCTGTCTTTTGCTTTTCAAAATTAGCGATGCTGTGCAGCAAAGCCACTTCCTGATCCTTCATCGGAAATGCCTGGATTGCCTGTGACTCTCTTTCAATGGGTTCAAGGCTATAGGTCTTGAGCTTGTTCTTTTTAGCAAGGGTCAGTAATTCAATGTCATAATACTTAACACTTTCTCCCAGCGACATGCGGGTCATGTTGATAGAAAGAGCAAGGGGGATAAGATGAGCGTATTCGCTTTCAAACCGGCTTGGTGAAATGTTGAATTCCTTCTGAAAGAAATCCGTTAAGCGTTGATAATCAATTGCAGGCAACTCCGTCTTTAAGGATTTGCCCTTTGGAAAGTGAACAGCTTTGTTAAGCTCACCCTGCGCTTTGTGATCTACCTGATCTTCAATGGCGAAGATCTTTGAGGATTTCATTGCGCTGACAGCTTCCTTAGGAATAAAGAATTCTTTCTCACCTATGAATTTCAATGTACCCATCACGTATGACGGTGTTTTTAATCCGTTTCCGGATACTTCCCAAAGGATGGAATTCTGAGAAAAGAGATTCAGAGTACTTGCCAGAAACAGAAGAATGAATAGATTTTTTTTCATGGGGTGATTTATTGAGGTGACAAAGAAATAATAATTCATTGAAAAATGGAAGATCGATCGTCAGGAGACGCCTCACAAAGAAAAGATGGGCAAAATGTAACTCCGGCAGCGCATTTTTATCTATTTTAAGCCGGGAATTGTGACTTTAAATGAGTGAAGAATTACTGAAAGCCATTGTCCAGCTCTTTGCCATCGTGGCGAAGGAGCGAATAACGGACGATGAGCGTGCAAATATTAAGGAGTTTTTATCGCTGCACCTGAATCAGGAGGCGATTCGATACTATTTGAATCTTTTCGATGAGTTCGTAAAGTCCAATCGCAATTCGGGCTCATCCGAAATCGGAAATGTCGACGCTGAAACGCTGGCATTCGTGGATGACTGGGCACATATCATGCAGATTTCCAAAAAGGTAAATCAGGCATTGACCACCCAACAGAAAACAGTCCTTGTTGTAAAGATCATTGAACTGGTGTTTGCCGATGGGCAGATATCCGAGCGACAGGGGAATCTTATCTTTTATATTGGTGAAGCACTCAAGATCCCACTGAAAGATCTTCAGGCCATGAGAACTTTTGTGATCGGCCAGGATATGGAGGAGCTTAACCTCAAGAACATTCTGATCATTGATGAAGGTTCAGGTGAGACACCTCATGCAGGTCCACGGATCATTTCTAAAAACCTGACGGGACTGATCGCAGTGCTAAGGCTCCAGGATGTAGAAACATACTTTGTAAAGTATCTTGGCATCACGTCGCTGAATCTCAACAGCCAGCCATTAAAAAGTCGTAAGGTGGACGTATTCCCGACCGGGTCTACGATTCGCGGAAGCAAGATCGATCCAATCTATTATAGTGATGTGGTTGGCAAGTTTCTCTTTGAAGAATCTGATGCCGAGATCAGCTTTGTTGCAGAGCACCTTTTCTATCATTTTAAAAGTGGAAGGGCAGGACTTCAGAATGTTACCGTTTCTGAAAAGGGAGGAAAGCTGATTGGATTGATGGGAGCCAGCGGTTCCGGAAAATCCACTTTGCTGAACGTACTCAATGGAGCAGAGAAGCCTTCCAGCGGAAGAGTTTTGGTAAACGGAATCGATGTCCACGAACAACCTCATAAAGTTGAAGGTATTATAGGATTTATTCCACAGGATGACCTTCTCATGGAAGATCTTACTGTGTTTGAGAATCTTTACTTCGCCGCCAGACTTTGTTTTGGAAACTCTTCCAAAGTGCAGATCGCGGAAAGAGTTGAGAAGGTGTTGATGAGTCTTGGACTTTCTGAGATCCGTAATCTGAAAGTTGGATCACCTCTTGAGAAAACGATCAGCGGTGGTCAGCGCAAGAGAGTTAACATTGGATTGGAATTATTAAGAGAGCCTGCCATACTTTTTGTGGATGAGCCGACCTCCGGACTTTCTTCAAGGGACTCTGAAAACATCATGGATCTTCTGAAAGAACTTGCCCTCAGGGGAAAGATGATCTTTGTCGTGATCCACCAGCCTTCATCAGATATTTTCAAAATGTTTGATTCGTTGATCATCCTGGACGTGGGTGGTTTTCAGATCTATTACGGCAATCCGATTGAATCCGTTAATTACTTTCAGGAGATCATCAATGCCGCGACAAAGACTCCGGGAGAATGTCCTGAATGTGGAAATATTAATCCCGAACAGGTCTTTAATATTATAGAGACCCGGGTTGTGAATGAGTACGGAAGATTTACCAATACCCGGAAAGTTTCACCGGGACAATGGTATCAATACTTTAAGCAAAAGATAAAGATCCCGAAGACGGAAGAGGTTAAGGATGAATTGCCGGTGACGACAAAGATCCCTAACTGGATAAAGCAGCTTTCTGTTTTTATCAAGCGGGATGTTCTTTCCAAAGTGGCCAACACACAGTACATGATCGTGAATCTTTCACTTTCACCGGTGCTGGCATTGTTCATGGGATACTTCGTCAAGTACTATGATGTTATCGGAGTAGATAATCCGAAGTACACATTCTACAGCAATTATAATATCCCGGTTTACTTTTTCATGAGCGTGGTAGTGGCGCTGTTCGTTGGACTGATTGTAAGTTCGGAGGAAATATTCCGCGACAGAAAAATATTAAAGAGGGAAAGATTTCTTCATCTCAGCAGGAATAGTTATCTGCTTTCCAAAGTCGTGATCTTGTTTTTCCTTTCGGGAATTCAGACGCTGACATTTATCGTGGTTGGCAATGTGATACTTGAAATTCCTTTCACAGAGATACGGTACTGGATGATCATTTTCTCATGCTCTTGTTTTGCAAACTTGTTAGGACTGAATATTTCATCTGCATTTGATTCGGCCGTTACGATCTATATTCTCATTCCTGTATTGGTGATCCCTCAGCTCATCATGAGTGGTGTGGTCATAAGCTTCGACAAGTTCAATCCTGAAGTAGGGAAGCCAAATGGAATCCCGGTATTGGGAGAGATGATGGCGTCACGCTGGGCATTTGAGGCATTTATGGTCACTCAATTCAAGGACAATCCCTTTGAGAAGCAATTCTACGGGTATGATCAGAAGGAAGCGGAAGCTGAATACAAGAGAACATACCTGGTGCCGGTTCTTGAATCCAAGCTTGCATTTGTTTTAGATCAGAAGGCATACTGGAGAAACAAAAGAAATATACCAACGGTAAATGCACTTGACCTGTTGAGAAGTGAAATCACCTATGAGCTTGCCAGGGTGGGAAGTGAAAGATTCCCGGAAGTTGATCAGTTGGTGGTCGGCAAGTTTGATTCAGTAACATACTTTAAGACAAAAGAATTTCTTTCAGTGCTGAAGAAGTATTATGCTATCCGGTCAAGCAATGCAAAGAATGATCGTCAGGCGTTGATTCAAAAACTGACGAGTACCCCGGAAAAGAAGCAGGCCTTTGACAGAATGCATCAGGCATATGAAAATCAGTCAGTGACTGCGATGGTGGAAAATTCAAATGAGATCAATCGCATCGTAGAGTGGCAGGGAAGGCTGATACAGAAATTCTATCCTATCTACTTTACGGATCATCGCCCCCGGAATCAATTTGATTTCCAGGCCAATTTCTTTGTCCCCACCAAATACTTTTTGGGAAGGATCTATGATACTTTTTATTTTAATCTTGCCGTAATTTGGATCATGACTTTCATTCTTTATTTCACGCTTTATTTTGACCTCCTGAAAAAAGGAGTTCATTCTCTTGAGATATGGAGAAAGTATAGAAAGAAAACAATAATCAATTAACAATAAAACAAAACAATGAGTATGAAGATTTCCCTGATACGAGTAAGTGCTTTACTATTGATCGTGGCAATGATTGCCTGTTCTAAAAAGGCTGAGACAACTGAAACAACAACGGCAGCTGCATCTGACGAATGGCCTGAAATGGATTCCTTCCACATGGTCATGGCAGAAGCTTTTCACCCATATAAGGATTCTACCAATCTTGAGCCTGCAAAGAAACTTGCTGCTGAGATGGCAACTTCTGCTGAGCAATGGCAGGCTGCTCCTCTTCCTGAAAAAGTTAACAATGACGACGTGAAGGCTAAGCTGGTAACACTTAAGAATGACACAAGAGCTTTTGCTGACGGCATCAGCGGCATGACCGACGAGCAGATCGGCAAATCTTTGACAGCATTGCACGATAGTTTCCATGGACTAATGGAAGCCTGGCACGGCGGTGGTGACAAGCACGAGCATTAATAGAACAATACACATTAACGCCGGACCACACAGTCCGGCGTTTTTATTTTCACCTTACTAAAGCTTTCTTTAATACCTATGATCAAATTCCTTTTGAAGACGGTAGTATTCGTATTCATAACGACTCTTTCCGGCTACGCTCAACCTCAATTCCATCAGGTTAAAGATCTTAAGGTCACGATTCTCTCTACCATGCTGGCAGACCAGGGAATTGGTGAGTGGGGATTCTGTGCTTTAATTGAAGTAGATGGTAAGAAGATTCTGTTTGATACAGGTGCTCGTCCGGAGACTGTGCTCAGTAATGTCAGAGAAATGAAAATTGATCTGTCAGATGTAACGGATGTCTTTATCAGCCATCATCATGGCGATCATACGGGTGGATTGATGACGTTACGAAATGAATTCTCAAAGAAGAATCCAAAAGCATTGTCAGTAGCTCATATCGGTGAAGGTGCATTTTATCCCCGACCCAACAATAAAAATTCCATCAGCCCCATGTTGAAAAACAAGGAGGAGTATGAGAAGTCAGGAGGAAAATTCATCATCTACAACAGTCCGAAGGAAATCTATCCGGGTGTATGGACAACAGGCCCAGTACCTCGCAAGGAAAAAGAGCAGAACTGGAGTGGTTCCGGCAAGCTTGTATTGCCAACAGGAGAAACAGTGGAAGATAATATCCCAGAAGATCAATCCATGGTTTTTTATGATGCGAACGGACTTGTGGTTGTTTCAGGTTGCGGCCACGCTGGCATTGTCAACACGCTTACATATACTCAATCGTTCTTAAACCCTGTCAGAACAAAAACCCTGATCGGTGGATTTCACCTCTTCGATCTCGATGACGATCGTATGAACTGGACGTGTGATAAGCTCAAAACCTTTGGTATTGAGAATTTCATTGGAGCCCATTGCACCGGTATCAATGCAGTATACTTTATTCAAAGAAAACTCGGACTGGGAAGGAACCAGGCAATCGTTGGATCCGTAGGTTCCGGATTTGAATTAGGTAAAGGCATCAATGCAGGGCAAATCGCCAAATAGACCTCACCGAATTATGGGGTAACAATAAAAGCCCTGTGCATACTAACACCGGGAGAATTATCCGTTGTCTGTAACGACATCGTCCCGGTGATTGCAGTAACCGGAACAGTAACCGTGATAGCAGTAGTGGTAGCATTGGTCACTGTTCCTTCAGTGATATGAAAGGGAGCATCGTAAAAGTAAACTTTATAAGCCGCGAGGCTTGCCGTAAAACCTGAGCCCGAGATGACGACAGAGCTTCCGCGTGCACCACTGGAAGGAGTAAACCCGGTAACAATAAATGATTGCACTGTAAACCTTGAAACATCGCTGGTGGAATTCTGTCCATTGGAAGCATAGATTTCCTCTCCAAAAGCTTTGACCTCAATGTTTCCAGACGCAAGAGGCATGGGAGGGACATTGAATTTATATTCAGTTGATGATATGGAGGTGAGAATAGTGGCAGCTGATTTTGATATTGCTATGAAAGAATTGGGGCCGGTTGCTTCCAGCACACTGTAATTAATTCTTACGTTAAAATTTTCTGGTAAAGTCTGAAAGTTTGTTCCTGTAACCGTAACGGTAGTGCCAGTTGGACCCGACCAGGGACTCACATCCGTAATATTTCCATTGACGTAGATAGTAAAAGGTTGGGAGATCCCGGTTAATCCATTAGCCGTTATTGTAACCTTGCCTGTTGTTGCACCAGCAGGAACAATAACAGAAAGATCTGAGCTGGTGGCGCTGGTGACTTCGCCTTCAACGCCATTAAACTTTACAACATTTCCAGCAATGCTTGTAGCAAAATAATAACCCACGATATGGATCTCTTCTCCAACAGAACCATGATCCGGCATATCAACAATGGTTGGGGTTGGCTTATTCTCATCGAGATCGCACGCTACCACGCAAAAGATAATGATCAGAGGAACAATGATCAACTGGAAAGGCTTCCTTGATAGAATTCTCCTTAAAGTATACATGGTATATTAAGATTTACAGGACGCAATTTACTAAAATAGGTTAATTTCAAGGCTACGTATTACTAACGGTACGCGATATGACGATCAACGGCAATCTCATCTTAAGAATAGCAATAGCGATTATTCTTTTAACACATAGTATTCCCGGAATGCTGGATGGTGGTGTAAATGCCTTTGGCGATCTATACTTGAATCAGGTTGGGTTCGCGCCGCTGGGGGTGCCGATTGCCTGGGCGATAAAGCTATCACATGTTGCGTGCGCCATTCTCCTGATCATGAACCGATATGTAAAGTGGGCATGCATCATAACCATTCCAATTCTTGTGATGGGCATAATCATGGTTCACTTTAAAGAAGGCTGGTATGTAGTGGGTGGCGGAAGGAATGGTGTAGAGTATAATTTCCTTTTGATCTGTGTATTGATTGCATTGATTTTAAACCAAAGAAAAACCAAATAATAAATGAAGTATCTCCTTTCTGTTTTCTCCATGATCATGTTGCTGGCCATCAGCAGTGCTGCACAAACTTCTAAACTTCAGGGAAACTGGGACGGCAGATTGTATGTTCAGGCAAATACTTCTATCAAGCTGGTCTTTCACATCAGGGACAGTATTGGTCTTAGCGCTACAGTGGATAGTCCGGATCAGGGTGCCTTTGGTATTAAATGCGACGAAGTATCTTCAAAGGGAGATAGCGTATTCATAATTCTTAACAGACTGCGTGCAAAGTTTTCCGGATCGTATTCAGTTGAAAAAGACACTGCCATGCTGAAAGGAAACTGGCAACAGGGTCCGGCCAAACTTCCATTAAATCTTCGCCGGTCTAATCTTGCTCAAACGAAATTGGATCGTCCTCAGCAACCCAAAGAACCTTTTGCCTACAATGTGGAAGATGTCCAGTATTCAAGTAAAGATGGAAAAGTAACGTTAGGTGCGACCCTCACAACACCCAAAGGCGATAAGAAGTATCCTGCAGTTATTCTCATCACCGGTAGCGGTCAGCAGGATCGGGATGAAACACTTCTCGGCCACAAGCCTTTCTGGGTGATCGCCGATTATCTGACAAGCAAAGGCTACGCAGTATTGCGTGTAGATGACAGGGGAGTAGGAAAATCCAAAGGCGACCTGACCAAAGCAACTTCCCTTGATTTTGCAGAAGACGTCATAACATCTCTGGAGTTTTTGAAAAAACACAAGTCTATTGATGTGAATGCCATTGGACTGATAGGACACAGTGAAGGTGGTCTGATCGCTTCTCTTGTTTCTTCCAGACGAAAGGACATCGCATTCATGATCCTGTTGTCGTCTCCTGGTGTTACAGGCAGTAAGATCGTTGAAGAACAAGGTATGGCAGTTATTAAGAGCAATGGTGTCAGTGCATCGGTTGCCGAAGAACTCCGGCCTTTAACGAAAGAAAGCTATAGAATAATTATCAGTGCCGCTACAAAGGAAAAAGCTCATGAGGAATTCCTGTCAGTTGTGAAGGCATGGTATCCCAAGGCTTCAACCCAGGCACGCCAGGTGATCGGTGCTACTACTGAACAGGAGGCAGCCACTTATGCAAAGCGCTCTGTCGATCAGTTGTACAATCCATGGTTTCGTTTCTTCCTTGAACATGATCCTGCAGCGGAGTTGAAGAAATCGTCCTGTCCTGTTCTTGCATTGTTTGGTGAAAAAGACATTCAGGTGTTGCCTTCTCAAAACAAGGAACCGATGACCCAAAGTCTGAAGGCAAGCAGGAAGAAATCCGGCTATGAAGTAGTAGAGATGCCGGGATTGAATCATTTATTTCAGCATTGTAAAAAATGTTCTGTAGATGAGTATGCTGTGCTAAGTGAAACTTTTGCTCCCGAAGTATTGGAGAAGATGGCGCAGTGGCTTAATACCAATGTGAAAAAATAGTACTTCATGCTGAAGATCGCCTGGACCGAATCATACGTCCTCTCATTGCCGCCTCATCATCGTTTTCCGATGAGCAAGTATGAGATTCTGCCTCAGCAATTACTTCATGAAGGAACTATCAAAGAAGAGAATATTTTTCGTCCAACCGCGATTGATGATAAATGGATCCTCCTTACCCATGAGGAAAACTATTATCATGCATTAAAAAACCTTCTGCTCACTCCTAAAGAAGTAAGAAGAACAGGATTCCCTCTATCGCAAGAGCTTGTCGATCGCGAGGTGATCATTGCGCAGGGTACATTGCTTTGTACACATCACGCTTTACAGAACGGGGTGGCTATGAATATCGCCGGCGGAACGCATCACGCCTTTACCGGCAGGGGAGAAGGATTTTGCTTGTTGAATGATATTGCCATCGCTTCCAATTATCTGCTGCATGAAAATCTTGCGAAGAAAATTCTGGTGGTTGATCTCGATGTGCACCAGGGAAATGGGACCGCTCAGATATTCAGAAATGATCCAAGGGTATTTACATTCTCCATGCACGGTGCCAACAACTATCCTTTGTTCAAGGAGAACTCCGACCTCGACATAGGCTTGCCAGATCAAACACAGGATGCATTTTATCTGAAGACCCTTGAAACGAATCTCAACAATATTCTTGAGTCGATCGAACCGGATTTCATGTTCTTTCAATCGGGAGTGGACATCCTGGAAACTGATGCGCTGGGCAAGCTGGGTATCACCCGACAGGGATGCCGGCAACGTGACAGAATAGTACTGGAGATTGCGAAAAGAAACCGCATACCCGTCGTGGCTACCATGGGTGGCGGCTATTCAAGGGATTTCAAGGATATAATTGAGGCTCACGCCAACACCTACCGTCTGGCACAGGAGATTTTCTTTTAGACGCAATCGCGCTATATTTCCTTTTTAAAATTCGCATGAAGAAAATAGATAGCAGTGCTGCTGAACGAAAAAATCTTTGGTTTGTCATTACTGCTTCTTCAGTAGGTACCCTCATCGAGTGGTACGACTTCTACATCTTTGGAACACTCTCCATAATTCTTTCAGAGCAGTTCTTCCCAAAGGATAATCCAACCGCTGCATTCCTTTCAACGCTCGCCATGTTTGCCGTGGGTTTTGTCGTGCGACCGTTTGGCGCCATTGTCTTTGGACGCCTGGGTGATCTGGTAGGAAGAAAGTATACGTTTCTGGTAACACTCGTGCTGATGGGTGTTTCTACTTTTGGTATCGGTCTCATTCCAGGATATCAGACGATCGGAATTGCTGCACCAATTCTTATACTCGTGCTTCGCATTGTACAGGGTCTAGCTTTAGGTGGAGAGTATGGTGGTGCCGCGACCTATGTTGCTGAGCATTCGCCGAAAGGCAGACGTGGATACTTCACAAGCTTCATTCAGACTACCGCAACTCTTGGGTTATTCCTTTCACTTGGAGTTATCCTGATCGTGCGTGAGTCAGTGGGTGTGGAAGCTTTTACTGAATGGGGATGGAGAATACCATTTTTGCTTTCAGCGATCCTCGTTGGTATATCCATTTTCATAAGAATGAAGATGGCAGAGTCTCCCTTGTTTGCCAAAATAAAATCAGAAGGAAAGATATCTGCCAATCCTTTAAAAGAAAGCTTTGGAAAGAAAGAGAACCTGAAGCTGGTGATGCTTGCATTGTTTGGCGCCACCGCCGGACAGGGAGTCGTTTGGTATACGGGGCAATTCTATGCGCTTACTTTTATCCAGCGAACCTGCGGCATTGAGTTTGTACAATCTTACACGATCATCGCTATTGCGTTGGTAGTGGCCACGCCGATGTTCATTGTGTTTGGAAAACTTTCAGACACGTACGGCAGAAAGTACATCATGATGGCCGGCTTACTGCTTGCCGTTATTTGCTTCCGACCAATTTACAGCCGGATGTTCAGTCTCAGTGATCTTTCATTGAAGACGGAAGTCCCCATGGCAAAGAACATTACGCGGAACTCAAACCCCGCACCCAATTCGGATGTGACAATAACATCCGTGAACTTTTATTCCGATCGTACCCAACGCATTGAAACGAGAAAGGAAAGCAGTGACGGGAAAGTGATCTCAACCAAAACAGAAACGAAGTTGTCACAGCGCGACTTTTGGTTTATGGTGATGTTTGTATTCACGCAGGTTCTGTTTGTTACGATGGCCTATGGACCAATCGCCGCATTCCTGGTAGAGTTATTTCCAACACGCATACGCTATACTTCCATGTCTCTTCCATACCACATTGGCAACGGTGTATTTGGCGGACTCACACCACTGGTGGCGACATCTTTATTTGAGCTCAGTAAAACTTCTTCGAATCCTTCCGGCGATCCATTAGCAGGGTTATGGTATCCTATCGGAGTAGCCGCGGTCTGCTTCGTCATCGGAATGATCTTCCTCAGCAACAAGGCGCCGCAAACAGAGTGATTGCACCATGGGAAAGAAGAAATCACAATGGGTAACGATTGGCAAGCGCAAGGTTGAATTATCCAATCTTGACAAAGTCCTTTTTCCTGAAGATGGAATCCTCAAGGCAGAGATCATTGAGTACTACCTGAATATTGCACCCACGCTGTTGAATCATGTAAAGGGTCGTGCATTGACGTTGATCCGTTTTCCGGATGGAATCCATGGTGAGATGTTCTATCAGAAGAATCGTCCCGAATGGGCACCGGACTGGATAGAATTTGCTACACTGGGCAAAGAAGTGAAAGACTATATCATTGCCACCGAGCCAGCAACACTGGTCTGGCTTTCCAATCTTGCCTCTCTCGAATTGCATCAGCTTCACAGTCGCAAGCCGAAGTTTGACTTTCCCGATTACATGGTATTCGACCTGGATCCTCCGGAAGGTTATGATTTCAAAAAGATCATACCCATTGCACTTGCGTTAAAAGAATACATTGAAAGCTTTGGATATACTGCTTTCGTAAAGACTACCGGGGGAAAGGGAATTCACATCTGTTGTCCTCTGGAAGCCAAATGGGATTTCCACACAGTATTTGAAGCGGCTCAGTTGATTGCCCAACCTTTTGTGGACCGATATCCCAATGAGACTACGCTCCATATTAAAAAGGAAGCACGCAAGGGAAGAGTGCTGATTGATATCTATCGCATTCGTTCCGGACAGAGTATTGTATCTCCTTACAGCTTGCGCGGAAGAGTAGGTGCACCTGTCTCCATGCCATTAACATGGGATGAATTGGTGGAGCTGAAGAATCCTGTTGAGCACAACATCAGAAATGCTCTTGCTAAAGTTTTAAAAGACGGTGATGCATGGGAAGGGATCGGCGCTTATTCCGTTGAACTTCATACTCACCGTAAGAAAGTAGTTCCGAAACAGCTTCCTCCCAATAAAAAGCATAAGACTCCTGAACAATTGGAGTCGTATGAGAAGAAGCGTGACTTTAAGAAGACTTCTGAACCCGGCGCAGCCATCGATGAAGGAAGCGGAAGCAACTTCGTAGTGCATCGTCATCATGCGTCGCATCTGCACTATGACCTGAGATTGGAAAAAGACGGAGTGCTGAAATCATGGGCAGTGCCAAGAGGCTTGCCGCCGCATCCCGGTGTCAAGAGACTGGCGGTGCAGACAGAAGATCACCCCATGAAGTATCTCACCTTTAGCGGAACCATTCCCAAAGGAGAGTATGGCGGTGGTGAGATGTGGATCTATGCACAGGGAAAATACCAGATCACAAAAGATAAAAAAGACGGTTTCTATTTTCGTTTGAATAGCAAGGAAGTAAATGGTGAATACCGCATTTATAACATTAAGAACAAGGAATTTTTGCTGGAGCGTGTGGATACCCCTCAGATCAATTATCTGAGTGATACCATTGAGCCCATGCTTTCCGATATTTCAGAGACCGTGCCCGTCAGCAAGGATTATATCTATGAGATAAAATGGGATGGCATCCGTGCGCTGATCTCTGTCGATGAAGGGCAGATAAGGATACGAAGCCGCAATCACAACGACATTACAAATCAGTTTCCTGAATTGCTGATACCCGACAAGGCATTCCGTGTCAATGGTGCTTTGTTTGATGTGGAGATTGTTTGCCTGGATAAAAGTGGAAAGCCTGAATTCAAAAAAGTGATCAACCGACTGATGAGCGCCGGCGAAACCAATATTCAGAAGCTGAGTAAAAGCAATCCTGTCAACTGCTACATCTTTGATTGTCTTTATATGGATGGCCGCTCGCTGGTGAACGAACCCCTGATGAAAAGAAAAGAATTCCTCAAGGATGCTGTAAAGACCGACACGCCATATCGCGTGAGTGAGTTTATAGAAGATGGTGAATCACTGTTTGCTGCCGCACGCGAACATGCTCTTGAGGGCATCATGGCCAAGCGGAAAGACGGCAAGTATCTTCCCGGACGAAGAAGTGATCTGTGGCTTAAAGTGAAAGTAAGGCAGACGGCAGATTGCTTCATCATAGGATATACTGAAGGCAAAGGAAACCGCAATGCAACGTTTGGCGCACTGCAGATTGCAGAGAATGTAAACGGCGAACTTTATTATCGCGGAAAGGTGGGAACCGGATTTGATGATGAGATGATCCGGGAAATTTTAAAAGAGATCAAAAAACAAAAGGAAACAAAAAAACCTTCCCTCAAGGGAGGAAAGGTTGTTGATGAAAAGATCACTGTGTGGATTGAACCGGTGATCGTTGCCGAGATCAGCTACTCCCAGCTCACCAAAGATCAGATGTTCCGTGAGCCGGTGTTCGTGCGACTGCGACCTGATCTTTAAACTCTGGCTACTACTGAGTTACCGTTCCGCTCGTTCCAAAGAACTTCCCTCCATTGATATAAGGAGAATCTGCCGTAATGTGGTAATGATAGATTCCATCCGGATAGTCTTCTGTCACAGAGGTATGTCCGTGATAGGTATCAAGGTCAGCACTGGTAAGTGTCTTTCCGCTTTCCAGTGGACCATATACAGGGAAGCCATCCAGTAAGAATCCTATCAGGCCGGCTTTGCTCGTAGTGCTTGTGATATAAAGCGGCTCAACATGATAGTGATACTGTCCTGTCTGTTGTGGATGACCATTGTACTGATCAAATGAATTGATCTCATTGGTGAGTGGTTGATTCGGCCCGGCGAACTGATTGAAAAGTGGAACACCATTGATGGAGATTCCCATCGGCCCCAGTGATGTAGCGGCTTTTGTAGATGCCTCCTTGGGATTGAGTGGTATTTTAAAAACATAATTCTGCTCTTTTATGGTATTCGGGTTGATGGCGAAATTTGCGTTCGTTCCGTTGTAGGCTTCATATCGGCTGTCTGCCACACCGAAGTAAGGACTCTTGTGATTGGGAATGGCAGTGGTCTTGAAAACAATAAAATCACCTTCGACATAGATTGTTACAGAGGATGCATATTTCTTCGTAAACACTTCAGGTAGGGTTGTGTTGGTAGCAGGGGATACCTCATCCTTCTTACAGGAAACAGAGAGCGATACAAGTACAATGATGAAAAGCGATGTTAGTTTCATAGGGAGTTTATTGATAGATACCTTTTTCGTTTATTAATGAATAGCAAAGTCGGGCGTTGGTGAGTCCGTACTTTCTTCCGTTGCGGACCATAAAGTTGATATAGGTCTTTCCGTTGTCGCGCCAGCCGATGGCACTTACTTCTTTCCCATCAGCATAGGTGAACAGGTGAAGAGGCTTTCCGTTTTCATACCACTCCTTAAAAGTGCCGTGATACTGACCTTCTGCAAACTGATATTCGAAACGCTGATTGCCGTTGGGCCACCATCCCTGATGAATTCCTTCTTTCTCACCCTGACTATACAATCGTGATGATTCTTTCACTCCGCTGAGATACCAGGTGAGTGTTTCACCATGAAGCAATCCTTCTTCATAACGTGACTGGCTTCTGATCTCTCCGGTCTCATAGAACTCGGTGACCAGGCCACTGAACAGCTTGTCGTGATACATGAGAAACTTCCCCTGCTGTTGAAGCTCAGGATTATTCTTGTTCACTGCCGTGGTTCCCGGACTCATTGTATTGGAACAATGGGTCATCCAGAGGAGCATCACAAGAAGACATACTGTTCTAGGAATTCGCATGCTGCATTTCTTTTTTGAGGATGTGAATGTCTTCGATCAGTCGTTCGATCTCTGTGGGATTCGTTCCGTTGTAAACTCCACGGATTCTCTTTTGTCCATCGAGAAGGATGAAATTCTCAGTGTGAAGAAATTCATTCTCACTTTTCTTAAGCCCCACTTCTTCGTCGGCGAAATATCCCTGGCGTGCAATCGTATAGATCTGCTTGCGATCACCGGTCAGCAAATGCCACTTTCCTTTTTGTACGTTATGACTGTTGGCATATTCTTTCAACCTGGGAACGCTGTCAAGATCGGGTGTCACGGAGTGGGAGAGCAGCGTGATCATGTCGTCGTCTTTGAAAGATGACTGAACATTCTCCATGCTCTTTGTGAGCCTTGGACAAATACCAGGACAGATCGTAAAGAAAAAGTCTGCCACTACAATTTTGCCTTCGATGTTTTTGTCGGTGATCGTATCTCCATCCTGATCAACAAATGAAAATGTCGGAAGACTATGGATGGCAGCATACTCCGGTGTCTCAGTGGATATCCATTGTGGTGTGAAATCGGGAGTATTGAAGAACGGCAGGGTTTCAGGTTCCTTCGTGCAACCAGCAATCAGAATTGTTATAAAGATCAGACCGAACAGCGTACGCATCTTGTGATTAGTTTCTATAACTATAAGATGACGTTTGGAAGAGAAACTTGCGGTCAGTTATAAGATTTTTATCTCTTTCCTGGACCCGGTCCCTGACCCGGGCCTTTTGGAGGTGCCATCATCTTCAGAACTTCCTGAATGATAGCATCAAACTTCGTTGCCTGATCCGGCGTGCAGAGGGCACGAACCTTCACAAAATGATCAAACGTGGTCATCTCAATCTTCTTCTGAAGTCTTGAAATGGCAACGGCAGACAGCTCCGCAGAAGTGGAATTGGAGGCAGGTAAGTAGCTGAATAACTGTTCTTTATAGAACCTGATACTATCTTCTGATGAATGCATAAGGTTGCGATGCTCGTCCATCAGCAGGCGGTAGGCCGCCCTTTGTTCTTCCGTAAATCCAACCTTATCCATCAGCAGCATTCCGGGTCCTTCCGGAGAGCGTCCTGGTCCGGGACCGCCATGGGGAGGGCGGTTCATAAATACCACTCCCAGCGTTCCAAGGTTCAGAAGAACCAACGCTACGATCATGAAGACCATGAATCTGGACTTGTCTATGTAATTCATAGGTCAGTAGTGATAGGTTGAATTAGTGAAGCCGTATTCAGCAGCGATGGTATTCATTGGATTCTCACGCGGCGACTTATTCTCCCGGATCTGCATCCACGCAAGTGCATTGATCAAGATGAGAAAGCTCATTCCAATCGCCCATTTTGTGATCATGGGAGAGGGCGTTGCCGCTTTCGCAGACTCCATCCGGTTGCGGATCTTTTCAAAAAGAAAGTGATTTGCTTCAGATCTCCTGATGCCGTCCAGGCTGTTCAGGATCTTCTCAATTTCATCTTTTCTGTTCTGCATGGTCGTTAGATGTTTATTCTGTTTAAAACTTGCGGCCTATTTTATTAATGATTCCAGTTTTTTCTGAAGATTGACCTTTGCCCGGTGGATCAGCGACTCCACAGAGGACAGGGATACATTCATTACCGAAGCGATTTCTTCATAGCTCATATCATCGATCTTGTTCAGCGTGAAGGCGACCTTCTGATTTTCCGTAAGGGAATCAATGGCTTTGAAGAGTATCGCCGCCCGCTCACGATTTTCCATCAGCACTCCAGGGTGCACGAAGTCAGGTACATCAATGGAAGATGAGTTTGCATCACCCTGAAACAAACGGATCATGAAGCCGAACCTCTTCTGCCTCTTCTTCTTTCTGATCTGTTCCAGTGATTTGGTTACAGCAATGCGATAGATCCAGGTAGATAGTTTGGACTCACCCTTGAAATGATGAATCGAATGGATCACTTCAATGAAAACTTCCTGGGCAATGTCTTCCGCTTCATCGGTATTCTGAACAATACCAAGGGATGCATTGTAGATGCTGTTTTTGTAAGAGTCGACCAGCTGCCGGAATGCACTTTCATTCCGCTCACGCAACGCCTGGATTAACTCTGCTTCCGACAATGAAGTTATTTTAGATCAAATTAATATTTTGATTGCAATTACCTGCACACTCTTTCTTTCATCCTCGCATTCGCCTTTACTCCAAGCGACTCAGCTTTCTTCAGATCATTGCACGCTTCATCCAGCTTCCCGGTGCTCTGATAGGCGATCGCCTGATTGTAGTAGGCCAGACCGTAATCGGAAGCCAGCGATATGGCGATGGAGTAATCTTCAATCGCTTCATTCCAGCGATGAAGCTTTGATAATACATTGCCATGACTCACCCACGACTTCTCATTGGTGTCATCCAGTTCAATGGCTTTGGAGTAATCGGCAAGCGCTCCCTTCAGATCTTTCAACTTCTCTTTCACCAGCCCGCGGTTGAGATAATTCTCTCCGTCTTTGGGTTCCATTCTCACGACTTCATTATAATCTTCCAGTGCGCCGGCAAGATCATTCCGTTGAAGTCTCTGATAAGCCCGCTCCGCACGCGGATAGGGAAGCGCATTGTTCTTCTCAATGGCTTGTGTCAACAGCTTTTCAGAAGTGCTACTCTCACCTTCAGCAGAACGGATGGTGGCAATGTTATGAATCGCAAGACTGTTGTCAGGATCAAGCTTCAAGGCCGCATTGAAATCATTTAAGGCTCCCGGTGAGTCCTGACTTTTTAGTTTGGCAGAACCTCGGTTGATCCAGTAGGCAGGATTTTGATTGGATATCCGGATCGCAGAATCAAACCATACAATCGCCTGCGTATAGGATTTCAGATTCGTATCAATCAATCCCAGGTAATTGAAGATATGATCTTTGCCGGCGCTGTGGGCGGTAAAGATCCGCGCATTCGAGTCATTGAATTTCTCCTGACCAAAGAAGACCGTATTGGTTTCACTTTTGGGAAGGAACAGGAGATCGTAAAAGTCTTTTCGCGCGAGGTCGTAGAGGTCTGCCTCAAACCTCAGCACCGCGCGACTGAACAGCGCTTCTGTGTCAGCAGGCACCAGGTGCAGATATATATTGTAGTCACTGAGCGCTTTCTCATCCTCACCAAGATGCTCATAAGCGTTGGCGCGAAGCCGGTAGGCCTGAGAGTAGAAGTTATCCAGGCGCAGGCATTCTGAGAAATCAGCCAAAGCGGTGTTGTAATCCCTGTTTTGAAGGGCCAATTCTCCTTTCTCAAAGTACTGAAGGGCTGTCTTTGCGGACTGCGCTATTCCCGAAAGGGGGAGTGCCGTTATCAATATTATAAAGCAGGCTCTGAACATGGATGGCCAAATATTACCGTTAAATTGGAAACTTCTTTTCAATTAATCTGTTAAAAACGGTATGGAAAAAGCAAAAAAGACTTCTCGCAAAACCAAGGCAGCTGGAAAGCCTGCCCGTGACAAGATCATCTCTGCCTACAGGGAAACGTTGCTGACAGAAGGTAAAGTGCCTTCATCAGTTTATACTTTTTCACAGTCCATCGGAATCAAGGAGGATGACTTCTATCAGTACTTCGGTTCGTTCGAAGCAGTGGACAAAGAGATATGGAATGGCTACTTCCAAAGTGTTGCATCACGTCTTACTTCCGACAAAAACTATTCATCATTCTCTACCCGTGAGAAGATACTCGCATTCTACTTTACACTTGCAGAAGTCCTGAAAGAAGACCGAAGCTTCGCATTGCTTACCTTGAAAGAATGGAGAAACCCGGCCTTTACTCCGGATGCTATGAAAGCATTCAAGAACTCTTTCGAGGAATGGCTGACTCCCGTATTGAATGAAGGAAAGCAAAATGGTGAGATCGCAAAGCGTCCGTTGTTCGACAGTCGCTATGATGCACTCTTCTGGATGCACCTGATCTTTATACTTCAGTTCTGGACGCGCGACAACAGTGTGGGTTTCGAAAAGACCGATGCCGCGATTGAAAAGTCTGTCAACCTTGCCTTCGATCTCATCGGCAATGGCATTCTTGACAATGCACTCGACTTCGGAAAATTCCTGTATCAGAATTCTAAAAATTAAAGAGACGGTTGAAAGAGCAAAAGAGTATTCCTACTACGAAAGTTCAGCGTGCTACCAAGTTCATTACTACCGGTGCGAAGATCGGTCGTAACTATCTCAAGCATTATGGTAAGAAGCTGGTAGATCCCAACATAAGTCGCGATCAGCTGAATGAAGATAATGCAAGCGACATCTATGATTCGCTGAGCAAGCTGAAGGGAAGTGCTCTCAAAGTAGCACAGATGCTCAGCATGGATAAGAATCTTTTGCCTAAAGCATATCAACAACAGTTTTCAATGGCGCAGTACAGTGCGCCTCCGTTATCGTACCCACTGGTTGTAAAGACATTTCAAACATACTTCGGAAAGAACCCAGGCCAGATCTTTGATTCCTTTTCTACAAAAGCTGTCAATGCTGCGTCGATGGGACAGGTTCACCAGGCAACATTAAAGGGAAAGACCCTTGCCGTAAAGATCCAATATCCCGGAGTTTCCGATACCGTGAAGAGTGATCTCGCCATGGTAAAGCCCATCGCTCTCAGAATGTTCAAGCTGAGTCCGGTTGAGTATGAGGAATTCATCGGCGAAGTTGAATTACGATTGCTGGAAGAGGCCGACTATACACTCGAGCTCAAGCGTTCCATTGAAATGTCAGAGCAGAGCAGGAAGATCAAGCATCTTGTCTTTCCAAAGTACTATCCTGAATTCTCTGCAAAGAAGATCCTGACCATGGACTGGCTGGAAGGTCTTCCGTTAGGTGAATATTTGAAAAAGGGCAAACCCTCCAAAGCTATTGCCAACAAGCTTGGTCAGGCGATGTGGGACTTCTATCATTTTCAGTTTCATCAGTTGAAAGCAGTTCATGCAGATCCGCATCCGGGAAACTTTATCATAACTCCTGATGAAGAGCTGGGTGTCATTGACTTCGGTTGCGTGAAAGAGATCCCGGAAGACTTTTACCAGCTGTACTTTCAATTGCATCACAAGGATATCTTGCAGGATCCTGTCCGTCTGGAGAAGATCTTCTATCAGATGCGGTTCATTTATGAAGATGACTCGGAAAGCGAGAAGAAGTTTTTCAGAGCGGTGTTCATCGAACTTCTGGATCTGCTGGCGCGACCTTTCCATACAAAGACCTTTGATTTTGCTGACCCTTCATACTTTGAAACGCTCTACAAGACAGGGGAGAAGATATCCAACATGAAGGAGCTGAGAGATTCCAAAAAGGCAAGAGGCATCAAGCATGCATTGTATATCAATCGCACGTACTTCGGTTTGTACAGCATTCTCAATGAGCTTGGCGCAACGGTAGAAACACATTCATTTGTGCCGTCGTGGAAATCTTTTTGAGCCTGATAAAACCCATTTTCAGCTCTTCGAATCATCAAATTAATTGCGATCTTGGTAAGCAAATCTATGCTTATGAAAAACGATCGCAGAAGTTTTCTTAAAACATCCTCTCTTGCATTGACAGGTCTCGGCCTGAGCACTGTAATTCCATGGGAAGCTATCGCTGCAGCTAAGCGCAGGGTAGGTGCGAATGGAAAGATCAACGTTGGTGCGATCGGTATCAACGGAATGGGATGGGCCAACCTTACTTCCATCATCAAGATCCCTGACGTACAGGTCATTGCTTTATGCGATGTGGATGAGAACGTTCTGAACTTCCGTAAGTATGAATTGGCCAAGCAGGGAATCAAGACCACGACATATGTGGACTATCGCAAGCTGCTGGAGAATAAAGACATTGATATTGTGATCATCGGAACTCCGGATCACTGGCATTGCCTTCAGATGGTGGAAGCATGTCAGGCAGGAAAAGATGTTTATGTAGAAAAGCCTTGCGGAAATTCCATTGCCGAATGTGATGCAATGGTGGCCGCACAAAAGAAATATAACAAAGCCGTTCAGGTAGGGCAGTGGCAAAGAAGTCAGCCGCACATGGTAGACGCGCTGGCCTATCTCAAGACCGGCAAGCTTGGTAAGATCAGAACCGTGAAGGCATGGGCATACCAGGGATGGATGCGAAACCTTGATAGCAAACCTGACAGTGCTGCACCGGAAGGTGTTCATTATGATATGTGGCTCGGACCTGCAGCCAAACGACCTTTCAATGCCAACCGATTCCATTTCAACTTCCGCTGGTTCTGGGATTATGCCGGTGGTCTCATGACCGACTGGGGTGTTCACCTTATCGATTATACGTTACTGGGAATGGATGCAAAGTTTCCAAAGTCGGTGATCGCCAGCGGTGGTAAGTTTGGCAATCCTGCCGGACCTGAAGAAACTCCCGATACACTCGCTGCAGTATATGAGTATGATGGATATAACATGATCTGGGAACACGCACAAAGTATCAGCAATGGAAACTATGGACGTGATCATGGTATTGCTTACATCGGAAATAACGGAACACTCGTGCTCGATCGGAATGGATGGGAAGTGATCGCCGATGAGAAGAGAATGCAGTCATTGCCGATGCAGAAGAATGTTGGTTCAGGAGTGGATCTTCATACACAGAATTTTGTGGATGTTGTCAAGTCGAGAAAGATGGAAGATCTCCATTGCTCCATACAGGCAGGTGCACACGTTGCTACCGTCTGCCAGATGGGAAATATCTCTTATCGCTCCGGACAAAAAGTAACGTGGGACGCGACAAAAGGAAAGTTCAACGAAGACAAGGCGAACGCGTTTCTTGCTGCGAAGTATAACAATGGATACAGCTTGCCTAAGATCTAGATGAGTAAGGATCAGACCAAAGATCTCCTGAAGTTTCTTAAGCCTTTCGGGGAAGAGATCATTGAAAAAGTTCTATGGCTCCGGGCTTTCGTCTGGGACATGTATCCAAAGACCAATGAACTCATCTACGATAATTATAACGCCGTAGCCTTTGGCTGGTCGCCAACCGATAAAGTGGGCCATACCTTTTGCTCCATTGCGGTAGGCCGAAGCAGTAAGAATATTCACTTTGGATTTTACTGGGGCAGTGAGATCGCCGATCCTAAGAAGATCTTGCTAGGCGAAGGAAATCAGTACCGGTACATCCTGGTCAAAAAGCTCAACGACTTTCCAAAAGATTATATCAAGGTACTGATCAAGGATGCTTACGATAATTCAATGTCGAAAGTGAAAGATCCAAAACAACTGATAGAAGGAAATACGATCACGAAATCAGTGTCTGCCGTGAAGAGACCGGCAAAAGGTAAAAGCAAAAAACCAGCAAAGGCAAAAAGTGCCAAGCCAAAAGCATCAAAGAAGAAGGTCGCAAAGAAATCAATAAAATCTAAAAAGTAAGTCAATATGAAGTATACAGGTAAATGGATCATTGCAGCAGTACTCATCTCATTCTGCACAACAGCATTTTCACAAACAAAGAAAACCGCTGATGCAAGCATGGGAAAAGTGAAAGTGGAGTTCAGCATTGATGATGCAGGCACTCCGTCGTACACTGTACTCTACAATCAGAAACCTGTTGTGCTTCCATCAAAGCTGGGATTCATTCTCAGTGACAATAACTTCTCTTCAAACTTTGAATTGACTGGTTCAGAAACAAAAGCAGTCGACAACTCATGGAAACCTGTACTGGGAGAAGTCAGTCAGATACGGGATCATTACAATCAACTCACCGTTCATTTGAAAGAGAGATCCGGTGACCGCCGTCTGCTGGACATCGTATTCAAAGTCTTTGAAGAAGGTGTCGGATTCCGTTATGAGTTTCCAAAACAGCCCAAGCTCAATTACTTCATTGTGAAAGATGAAGTTACCGAGATCAACATGTCCGGTGATCATAAAGCGTTCTGGATTCCCGGCGACTTTGATTCAAACGAATACATCTACACCACTTCAAAGATCAGTGAGATCGACAATCGCAGCATGGTCAACAGTGCTACAGAGATTGCCGTTCGCTATGCTCCGGATCAGTATTCCGTTGCAACGCCATTGATGCTTAAAACAGCTGACGGCTTATACATCAACATTCATGAAGCAGCGGGTATTGATTATCCAGCCATGCAGCTCCATGTTGACAAGGCTAATTTCAAGATGAGTGCGAGACTGGTACCGGATGCTGTCGGAAACAAAGCATATCTCAGAGCACCATTTAATACTCCATGGAGAACTATCATCGTAAGTGATAAAGCCGCAGACATTCTTGCCTCAAAGATGATCCTCAATCTGAATGAGCCTTCAAAAATCGAGAACACTTCATGGATCAAGCCGATGAAGTTTGTCGGTGTGTGGTGGGAGATGCAAACAGGAAAGGGAAGCTGGACCTATGCTGACAAGATCGACTCACTGAAGAATGGTCAGCTGATCCCTCACAATCATCATAGCGCCAACACCGCGAACGTTAAACGTTACATAGACTTCGCTGCTGCCAATGGAATCGGCGGTGTGCTGGTGGAAGGATGGAACACCGGATGGGAAGAATGGTTTGGATTGTGGAAGGAGAATGTTTTTGATTTCGTAACACCATATCCTGATTTCGATGTGAAAGGGTTGCAGAATTATGCAAAGTCAAAGAACGTAGCGATTATCATGCATAATGAAACATCTGGTTCGGCAACGAACTATGAACGCCAACTGGATACCGCATTCAGATTCATGAACAAGTTCGGATATCCTGCCGTGAAGACGGGATATGTCGGAAAGATCATTCCCCGTGGTGAGCACCATGATGGCCAATGGATGGTGAGTCATTATCTGCGCACCGTACAGAAGGCTGCAACGCATAAAGTGATGATCGACATTCATGAATCGGTACGACCAACAGGATTGCATCGTACGTATCCAAACTGGCTTGCCAATGAGGCAGGACGTGGAAATGAATTCAATGCATTCCATGATGGAGGAAATCCGCCTGAGCATGAAACGATCCTACCTTTCACGCGACTGATGGGCGGGCCAATGGATTACACGCCTGGAATATTCAAGCTGAAAGGCTATGCCGGACATGCTCCCAATCGTCAGCTGCATACCACGCTTGCCAAACAACTTGCATTGTATGTGACACTCTATAGTCCGTTGCAGATGGCGGCCGACTTTCCCGAAAATTATGATGCACATAAAGATGCATTTCAGTTTATCAGGGATGTTCCTGTTGATTGGGATGATTCAAAGATCATCGAAGCAGAGCCCGGAGATTTTATCACCATCGCCAGAAAAGAAAAAGCAAAACCAAACTGGTTCATTGGTGCGATCACAGATGAGAACAAACGCATCGCCACGGTTCCACTGACATTCCTTGACAAAGGGAAGAAATATGTGGCTGTTATCTATGGTGATGGACCGACTTCCGACTGCAAAACAAATCCCGAAGCTTATATGATCAGCTCGTTCATCGTTGACTCAACCATGATATTGAAACTAAACCTTGCCCCGGGTGGGGGATCAGCGGTGAGCATCATGCCGTCCACTCCGGAGCAGGAGAAAAAGATCAAAAAGTATCGCTAAACATTCAAAAGCATGGGGTTACAACTTTTGTTGTAACCAAATCATCTTCAGGCAGTAAAAGAATTTTTAGATTTAGAACTTTCTAAACTCCACTTTCTATGCTGCTTAAAGATCTGATCTTTTCCTTCCGGAACATTCAAAAAAACAGGCTCACCGCGTTCATCAATGTGCTCGGTCTTACGATCGGGATCAGCGCCTGCCTGGTGATATTCCTGATCGTCAATTATGAGCTGAGCTACGAGCGCTTCAGAGCTGATAGAGATCAGATTTACAGAGTCTATTCACAGTTTTCTGGCTTGAATTCCAATGCGAACAGGGGAGTGCCCACCGGATTTTCCGATGCATTGAAAGAAGGACAGTTCGCCGGCGTTGAAGCCATTGCCGACTTCCACATCTTTAAATCAAAGGTTGAAATTCAGAATAAGAATCAGGAGCCAAAGAATCTCGGACGCTATGAAGGAATCATTATTGCCAGTCCGGGATACTTCGATGTATTCCAGTATGAATGGCTGGCCGGCAATTCCGAAAAAGCATTGGCCGAACCACTGCAGGTGGTGTTGACAGAAAGTCGCGCGCGGGTGTACTTTGAGGATGCATCACTTTCCGACATGATCGGCCGTGAGGTCATCTACCGCGACTCACTCGTTGCCACGGTTTCAGGAATTGTAAAAGATACCAAAGAGAATACCGACCTCAACTTCACCGATTTCATTTCGATGAGTACCATCGAAAATACCTGGCTGAAGAAAAGTTTCTTCCTTCACGATTGGTTCAGTCTTAACAGCAGTTCACAGTTATTCTTTAAAGCAGCTCCCGGAACTTCATTAGCCACACTTCAGGAGCACATGAATAATATCTCTGCTCAGTATGACAAGGTGAATAAGAATCCGGACCGGAAGAATACGCCAAGCTTGCAGCCGCTCTCTCAACTTCATTTCAATTCAGAGATGGGAATCTTTGATTACAGCAGGTCGGTACCGGAAAAATCTACGCTGCAGATCCTTGGCTTGATCGCTGTTTTATTACTGGTCATTGCCGCTATCAACTTTATCAATCTTGTTACTGCTCAGGCATCACGACGTGCACGCGAAGTGGGTGTCCGCAAAGTATTGGGAAGCTCAAGATTCCGCCTGGTGAATCAGTTTCTCATGGAGAGTTTCATCCTCACATTCATTGCTTCAGCCATGTCACTATTATTATCGGCTGAAGTGCTCAGCTTCTTCAGTGAGTTCTTCCCTACGGATCTCAAGCTGAATGTATTAAGTCCAACCATACTTATCTTCTCTGCGACATGCATAGTCGTGGTAACATTACTGGCAGGGATCTATCCTGCATTTGTTCTTTCATCGGTACAGCCGGTCGTTGCATTGAAGAATTCTGTTCATATGAACAGCAATTCATCCGGAACGTTCTGGATCCGTAAAGGTCTCACCGTATTCCAGTTTTCTGTTTCCAACATCCTCATCATCTCAACACTTGCCATCAGTCTGCAGATTGGCTATATGCTCAACAAAGACCTTGGCTTTGCCACCGACAGCATTGTTTACTTTGACACTCCATGGTGGGAGAAATCGGCGAAGAAGCAATTGTTGAAAAATGAGTTGAGTCAGATCCCTGAGATCGATGCGCTGACGCTTCAAAGCAGTCCGCCAAGTTCGGATGGATGGTCTACTTCAACATTTGAATTCGACAACGGAAAAGAAGTTCTTAAAGATAATGTCTACCTCAAGCAGGCAGATACCGCATACCTGAATGTCTACAATATCCAGTTGCTGGCAGGAAGAAATCTTCATCAAAGTGATATCCCGGAAGAGTGTCTGATCAATGAGACATACATGCAGAAGCTTGGATTCACAGATCCACATGAGGTGCTGGGAAAGGTTGTCAGCAAGCTCACGATTGTGGGAGTGGTGAAAGACTTTCATGTTCGTTCACTGCATACTGCCATTGAGCCGATGGCCATCTTTAGTTCTTTGCAGGGTCAATCATCGTTCGGGATGAGACTTCGTTCAGAGAATGGAAAGATCTCCGATCTGCAATCCACAATGGCAAAGGTTGAAGCAAGCTGGATGAAGATCTATCCCGACCAGAAGTTCACGTACACCTTTCTGGATGAAACACTCAAAAGATTTTATGAGAATGAGCAACGCACCGGCAAGATCGCCCGGATCGCAACGGGTATTGCACTGCTGATCTCATGCCTGGGATTATTCGGGCTGTCGTCTTTCAGAGTGATCCAGCGGACAAAGGAGATCGGCATTCGCAAAGTGCTGGGCGCTTCCGTTAGAAGCATCCTGGTTTTACTCTCGACGGATTTTCTCATCCTCGTTGTGGTGGCATTTGTCGTATCATCACCGATCGCCTACTATGCATCCGAGCAATGGTTGAATAATTTTGCATACAAGATGGATATGGGACCATGGATATTTATTTTGGCAGGAATTTCTTCGTTAATTACGGCGTTTCTCACCATCAGCATTAAGACCCTCGGCGCTGCCAACGCAAACCCTGTAAAGTCGCTGAGATATGAGTAGCAAATTCACATAACCGTAAGACCCTTGCCGGGAATGGCATTCGCAATCATGAAAAAAATTGTTCCACTGATCGCAGTCCTGTTCCTGGCATTTCTTACCCTCCGACTCAATAAGCCTCCTGAAGTTGTCAGTGATAATGCTCCCGATAGTGTCTTCTCTGCAAAGAGAGCATACACTTATTTAAAAGTAGTAGCAGGCGCTCCTCACAGTACCGGAACCGAAGAGAACAAGATCGTAAGACAATACATCGCAGACGTTTGCCGTGGAATGGGTCTCGAAACCCAGATGCAAAACACAACTTCCGTTCGGAAAGAAGGAAGCTCTGTCATTGCCGCCAATGTGTACAATGTCATTGCCACACTCAAGGGAAAGCAGGGCAATGGTAAGCGACTGCTGGTGATGTCTCACTTTGACTCACAACCCAATACCCCCGGCGCAGGCGACGACGGGGCAGGAGTAGCCGCCATGCTCGAAGTAGCCCGCATCATCACCGCCTCCAAAAAGACATTCAATAACGACATCGTGTTCTTATTCACCGATGCTGAAGAATCGGGATTGTCGGGTGCACAGGGATTCGCCCAGGATACCGTGATGCTGAAGTCCATCGGGTTTGTTCTCAATGTCGAAGGACGCGGCAACTCAGGAGTAAGTATGATGTTTGAAGTCAATCCCGAAAACGGATGGGCCGTTCGTCAATACATGCAGGCCGCAAAGTATCCTGTTGGAAATTCCATGGCCTATGAAGTCTACAAGAATCTTCCCAATGATACAGACTATACCATCTTCAGAAGAGCCGGCATCAGCGGACTGAACAGCGGCTTTGTGGATGGATATGTAAATTATCACAGTCCCAACGACAAGCCTGAGAACCTTGATCTCAGAAGTCTCCAGCATCATGGCGATAATCTGTTAGGACTTGTCAAGCATCTTGGCAACATAAGTCTCGAGCAAACCAAAGCACCGGATATCACCTTCTTCAATGTGAGCGGCTACTGGATGATGAGCTATTCTTCCTCATTGAATATTGTACTGCTGATCGCCTGCAGTGTGTTGCTGGTAGTTCTGATTGTGATGGGCTTCCGGAAGAAGCAAGTGAATGTGAAAGGAGTCGTGTCCGGATTCTTCATTTATTTCGGAACGCTGATCCTGATGTTGCTGATTGGATTCGGTGTGACCAAGCTGGTGCTGATGATGTATCCGTTCTACGGAAGATTCTATTCATCTAATTCCTACAACAGCGCTCATTATTTTATTGCGCTCACGGCGATTGAAGCAACGGTGTTTGCATTCATGTATCAATGGCTTTCAAAAAAACTTGCACTGCAGTCATTGCTGACCGGAGTACTGATCCTGGAAGTTATTCTGCTGAACCTGTTTTATATCGTTATGCCTTCGGCGGCATTCCTGTTGTTGCTGCCAATATTATCATCCATTATCGGTAATATCATTGTACTGCACAGAGGTGAGCAAGAGAAAAGTTATTCCGATGCGTGGATCGTGATCAACATACTCTGTCTGATACCGGCTATGTTGTGGCTTCCGTTAACGATCAGTCAGATGTACACCATCTTCGGACTGGAAATTATAGCAGCAGGCATTGCGCTGGTGTTGGGAATACTATTGGGACTCATGCTGCCGGTGCTGGTATCTGCTTTTGAATTCCGTCCTAAGTTGATAGGTATAATTGCCGCTGTCATCTTTGTGATAAGTATAGTCACGGGTCATCTGACTTCCGGCTTTGATGAAGAGCATCCATTGCAGTCGGCCGTAACATACCAGCTGAGAGGGGAGGAGAACAAGGCATTCTGGCTAACGCGAAGCAAGACGACGGACGAATGGAGCCAGCAGTTCTTCCCTGAATTCGAAATGGAGTTTGGAAGAATGAAAAGCGAGGCGCCTTTGTTGTCATTGGGATTACCAACCGCGACGGTGGTGAGCGACACGATCGTCAACAATATTCGCTTACTCAGGATACATTGTGCGGCTGGTCGTGATGCGTTGACACTGGCATTGACGATCCACACTAAAGATCTTGCGTTGGATGCAACGGTGATCGGTCCTGCGGGAGGAGTACCACAGGCAAAGAAAGCGGCGGGACCATTCAGCGGAGTGTACTATACCGGATTGGACAGTCGCGGGTTTGATGTGATCCTCGAGCTGACACCCAACACACCGTTGGAGTTTACGTTGCTGGACAGATCGATGGGACTGCCGAAGTTTGACGGGATCAAAGATCAGCCGGACTGGATCATACATGGAAACGGATCGGCGAGCAACACGATACAGGTGACGAAGAAATTTACATGGTGATGTAACTGTTATTTAGTTGTTAACAGTACATCCTAATTGAAAGTCTCCCGTTCACAGGGGCATAACCAAAAACCCCATGAACAAAACAATTCTATTCATTCTATTTATTGTCCTTTCATTTTCCGGAGTTAGTCAGTCGAAGCAAAAGAAGATCCTGATCGTCTCGACGAATGTGGATACTGTTGGCACGAATGTCAGCGGGACATATGCGATGGAGATAGCACATCCCTGGAAGACCTTTACGGATAAAGGTTTTGATGTGGATGTAGTGACACCGAAGGGCGGCAAGGCGGCGATCTACAATGCAGCGAAGACAGATGATGATATTGTGCAGATACAGAACAACGAAGCCTTCATTAAGACAACAACCAACACCCTTTCACCGACACAGGTAAATCCAAAGGATTATGTGGCGATCTTTTATCCGGGTGGTCACGGACAATACTTTGATGTGATCAGCGATGAGCGCATAGCAGTGATAGCGGCGGCGATCTATGAGAATGGCGGCTACCTGGGAACGGCAGGGCATGGGGCGGCGTCAATACTGGACATCCGATTGAAGAATGGGAAGTTCCTGATTGAAGGCAAGCGCATGACGGTGTTCCCGTTGTGGGCGGAGAAAGAGTGGATGAACATTTCAAACTTCGGCAAGCTTCTTCAGTTCGACATGCAGGAAGTAGCTTTACGCCGCGGCGCGAACCTGATCGTCTGCACGAAAGCCACGATCGACGACAACACCCTCACACGCGTCATCGACACAAAGAACCGCATGGTGACAGGATCCTTTGCAAGATCGGCGAAATGGGTGTCGGAGGAAGATGGTGAAGATGATGGGTATTTAAATAAAGTAGTATCAGCATTCATTGACATGAGTTGATCTAACTCATTGTTAATGATTGCTAAACTATTTCTTAGCTTATCCAACAATTTCTTCAGTCAACTAATTTTTCCTTTTATCCGAATCTCATCTGAGTTGAATCCGAATACGCTCCGAATAAAGACTGGGTAGCCTCCGCATACACTCCGCGAAGCATCCGACTTGAGTCAGGCATGAATCAGAGAGTGAACCGAGATGAATCAGAGACGGATCCGACATGAATCAGAGAAACATCAGAGAGTAATCAGAGGCGAATCAGAGAACAATCAGGGAAGAGACAGAGAAAAGCACGGTTTAATTGGGGAGTGATCAGAGACGCATCAGAGATTTATCAGAGAAAGCAGCGTTTTTATCCGAGAATCATCAGAGAGCGATCAGAGAAACATCAGAGAAAGCATGCAATGGTAGCTGAAAAGTACGAGGAATGTCCGAGAAACCTTCGAGAAACACCCTAAAAAAGCCTCAAATTGGGCTAAAAACGAAGAAAAGGGTGTTCAAAATCTGAGGTGGACTATCAAAAAGTGCGATTTTGGGGTGATTTGGAGGTTTTTGGGGTTGGGTGTGGTATAGCCCAATATCAATCTACATCTGAAAAAGCCTAAAACGGAACCATATAGCACTAGAAGGCTATATGGCGTACCGTAAACACGGATTCATGGATTAAAAGGTAAAAAAAGCCATCCGCCTTTCAAATGAACCGCACTACAACCATCAGCTTTGCTGATCCGCAAACTGAACGTTAACTGAATCCGTGTCAATCTGAATTTGGCTAAAGCAAAGACTGTATTAATTATCCGTGCATCCGTGGTTCTGTATTCTTTTTAAAAGCAAAAGCATTGCATCCCAATCCCCCTCAATCCGAATCCGCTTTAGTTATATAATGTTTATGCGTTATGTTAAGTAGCTTAGGCATCCGGGCTTACCGAAATCTTCATAGAAAGTTTTTTAGCGTTGGCTTTCAATAATTCAATCTTCATCATTCATCAACGGACTGGGGCAGCGACACTCTTTGGGTAGGCTTTGGTCTTTGCGTTGGCATGTGCGGCCTGCACAATGTGTGTTGCTGCTGCGCTGGCAAAGCAATAGGGATAGAAGCGGAAAGCACGGAGTGTGTTGGCAGGAGCGAGGCCGGACTTGCAGTGAATAGCCCGGGCCGTAGGCATTGCCCAAATTCTAAATATCTCATTTTATGAGATATAAGTTGCTCCGTTTTGTTATCTTTCCAATTCTCCAATTATGAAAATGAATAGGATAAAAGAAGTCATTGAAAAAAAAGGTGTTACACAAATTTGGCTTGCTGAAAAGTTGGGGAAAAGTTATAACATGATCAATGGTTACGTTCAGAATAGGCGACAGCCAAGTATAGAAGATTTATATCGAATTGCCGAAATTTTAAATGTAAATGCAAAAGACTTGTTAGCTGAAAAATGAAGATGACCAGGCATTTATCAGAATCAGATACGCGCGCAAAATATATTGATCCCAAACTCAGTCAAGCTGGGTGGGGGGAAGATTTAATTATCCGTGAGTATTACTTTACTGATGGACGTAAGCTACTTGGCGATAAGAGGGGCAAACGATTATTTGTAGATTATGTGCTTAGATTCAATGGATGTAATCTTGCAATAATTGAAGCAAAGAGAACTGACAAACATCCAACAGAAGGGCTTCAACAGGTAATAGAATATGCAGAGAAGCTGAAAGTAAATACTGTCTACTCCAGTAATGGCGAAAAAATTTACCAATTCGACTTAAGAGATGGAAAAGGAAAGTATGTCAATGATTTTCTCTCTCCAGAATCTCTATATGAGTATAATTTTCAAGAGCAAAATGATCTAAAAAAACGCCTCTTAGAAATTCCATTTTTTTTAACGGGAGCTTTTCGGCCAAGGTACTATCAAGAAATCGCTGTAAATAAAGTTATGGAAAATTTGGCTAATGGTCTTGATAGAATACTCCTAACCTTAGCAACTGGAACCGGAAAAACATTTATTTCCTTTCAAATAGTTCATAAGCTCCTTGAAGGAAAGTGGAATAGAGATAATGAAAGTAGGAGACCCAAGATTCTTTTTCTAGCGGATAGAAATATTTTGGCTGATCAAGCTATCAATACATTCAATCCATATGAGAATGATTTAATAAAGATCAATGGTGAAGAAGTGAGAAAGAGAAATGGCGAGGTGCCTACAAACGCATATATATTCTTTGCAATTTACCAGGCTATTGCAGATCGTGAAAATCAAGATGAAGAAAACATCGGTGGGTACTATAGACAATATCCAAAGGACTTTTTTGATATCGTCATAATTGATGAGTGCCATAGAGGAAGTGCCAACGATGAAGGCTCGTGGAGACAAATACTAGATCATTTTCAGCCTGCGGTTCATCTTGGGCTAACGGCCACCCCAAAACGGGAGGACAATGTTGATACTTACAAATATTTTGGTAAGCCGATTTATGAATATTCACTAAAGGATGGAATCTCAGATGGCTTCCTTACTCCATATAAAGTGAAGCGAATAACTACAAATATTGACGAATACATTCACACGAACGACAATCAAATCATTA
This sequence comes from Cyclobacteriaceae bacterium, assembly GCA_013141055.1. NCBI lineage: Bacteria > Pseudomonadati > Bacteroidota > Cytophagia > Cytophagales > Cyclobacteriaceae > Cyclobacteriaceae bacterium. The sequence goes on from JABFRS010000002.1 coordinate 54,492, forward strand.
AGGGAGCTGTGACTAAGGGTAGATATGAGATAAGTGACTTTGAACGTATCATAACAATAGACGAAAGAACTGATCTAATTGCAAAAACTATTCTTAATCACATTCAGCCAATGGACAAGACTATTGTCTTTTGTGTGAATCAGGAACACGCACTTACGATGCGAGATAAAATCAATAATCATAAGGAGGTTAAAGATTCCAAATATTGCGTTCGAGTTACCTCCAACGAAGGTGCAATAGGCATTGGATATCTTGAGGATTTCCAGAATAACGATAAAGACATTCCTGCTATTTTAACTTCGTCCCAAATGCTTACAACTGGGGTTGATGCAAGAAACGTTAGGAACATTGTAATTGTAAGGACGATCAATTCTCACGTAGAATTTAAGCAAATTATCGGTCGTGGAACCAGACTTTTTGAAGGCAAAGACTTCTTCACTATAATTGATTTTACTGGGGCTACCAATGCGTTTTATGACAAGGAATGGGATGGACTTCCAGAAGAAGAAATAGAAACCGCTGAAGGGAATGGCGAAAGTAAACAACGAATGCCTTATCAAAAGCCTAAAGAGTTTGGCAATGAAGCCAATGAACCTGAGGAAAAATTAGCTATCAGGTTAAGCAATGGCATTAGTTTGAAAATTACAAACGTGGATACGCGTTACATTGATGAGAATGGGAAACCATTAACAGTTCGCGAATTTTTAGAAAAGCTTGTGGGAGCTTTGCCTTCTCTTTTTAAAAATGAAGATCAGTTGCGCACAGCATGGGCGAATCCGGAAACAAGAGCAGCTTTACTTGAAAAATTAGGTCATCTAGGTTTTGACAAGGAACAACTTGAAGCACTTAGACTTATGGTAGCTTCGCCAGAAGTAGACATATTTGATGTACTAGCGCATATTTCATTTAGTGCTGGAATTAAAACTCGAAAGGAGAGAGTGATGCATGTAAAAGGTGAGCAAAAAATTCTTTCAATTTATTCCGACTTAAGAGCTAGGGATTTTTTGGAATTTGTACTTGATCACTACGAAAAGTATGGATCAGAAGAGTTGTCTCAGGACAAGTTAGGGGATTTAGTAAAGCTGAAATTAGGAACTCCTAAAGACGCAAAATTTGTATTTGGAAATTTAAAGAAACTGAAAGATGCATACTACATGCTTCAAGAACGAATTTACAAAGCAAGCTAGCCATGGTGATAACAGTTGCTCAAAACAAAATACACAATCAAGCTCAGACTATAACGATCACTAATAAAGTGCTCACTTTTGTTGGGCAGAATGGTTCGGGTAAATCAGCGATATTGGAAAGTATCTTTCAGAAGTACTTGGAGGATATACAATCAGATATAAGGGTCATTTCATTCTCTTCTGGAAGTAATGAATGTTATGGTGAACTGTTTGATAAAAGTATTAGGACTAGAAGGAGATTTGCAGTAAACAATCCAACAGATCAAGATTTAATAGAAAATGCAATAAGCACATTCTTTTTTGACTCCAGTTGGGTTAGAATGTTGATATTCTTTTCATGCGGTTTAAAACCAAATGGAAAAACTGCCCAATTCCTAAACAACAAAAACGTAATTACCCATGACGCAAATGGTGTTGATCAATCAACATATTTAGATTTTTCATTAAGGGTAAGAAAAAGTTATATTGAAAAAATAGATTATGCGTTGACTCAGGAAGCGATTGATTCACAATTTGAATCTATAAGAAGAACTTTTTTTCATGAACTTCTTTCAAAATTGATTGAGCAAGTCTATGATCCAAATTATGAATTTACAGATAGAATAGTTAAAACTAAAGTCCGATTTCATGCCCGTGATATTATAACTTCATTAGGGAATGACACGAACAGAATCTTTTCATTTTTAGCTTGGGCTTCACAGTATGAGCAATTTGTATCTCGCCATCATTGCAAATTGTATTTCAATAATTTAGAATTGAATGACTTTAGTGACGGAGAATATCAAATACTAGCCATATATGCACTTATTGATTTATTTGACACCACAGACACGCTTTTCTTACTTGATGAGGTAGATTCACACCTCTACTATGAAAACGTTCAAAAGCTATGGAATTCCTTTGAAAATATTACGGGTAAAGTAATTACTACTACTCATTCCGCAGACTCAATTATTCTCAATGATTTCAATAATATAAGGTTGGTTAACAATGGAGAGGTAGCACCCACGCTATTAGCGGATACCATATTGAATCGGTTGGAAGCATTAGCCTCTGGTTTGGATTACAAAATGCAAATAGCTGGAAAAGTAAGATACATAGCGTTGGTTGAGGACTATTTTGATTGGTTCATATTCAAAGAGTTGAGTAGCATAAAAATTCCAAACTTTGATCCCACAGTCTTTGATCGGATACATTACATAAAATGTCCGTCTAACTGGGATCAAACATCACAAGAATTTGGTGGCGCCAAAGTGAATTGGGTTGCAGATTTTAAGAAACAAAATGCGCAACCAGAAACTCATAGAATTTTTCTCCTTTGCGATAGAGATAATTTTCCACTTGCTGATATAGGGATTTCTGGCCTTGTAAATAGATCAGCGAGTCGACAGAATAGAATTCCAATACCTGGACAAGGAGGAAATCGAATGGCTTTTTTGTTAAGCTGGAAAAGGCGAGAAATCGAAAACTACTTACTTAGCCACACGATGCTATCCGCACATAACATTTTGCAGCAAATCCAAGATCAACTCCCTGCTGCAAGTCAATTGATTGTAGATAATCAAGGAGACAATGAAAATGTTAGAAGGCTTGACGTAAAAGCGCTGTTACAACCTCTCTACTTAAAAGATAATGTAACTGGAATTTCAACGACACAAAGGGGAGTAGATTTTGTCAAATTGAGCTTACTTATTAGAGAAATTCCAGCAAACGAAATATCAGAAGACATAACCAACCTTTATAACTTCTTTCGAGATAATTTATGAGCATTAAAGAGATACAAAGTAAGGTCAATCGAATAACAGACATCCTTAGGCGAGATGATGGGATTAATGGTGCTATGGGATATACAGAGCAAATAAGTTGGGTGTTATTTCTGAAATTCTTTGATGACTATGAAGAGAATAAATACGATACAGCAGAATTAAATAGCAAGAAATATGAATTCATAATTTCTCCTCAATACAGATGGTCTCAATGGGCTTGTCCTAAAGATTCAGATGGTAAGCTGGATAAGAAGAGAGCGATGACTGGGAGTGATCTCAACGAATTTGTAAACAATCGTCTATTTCCATATTTAAAGGATTTTACAAAATCAGGCATCAATGACCCTAAGTCACCGAAGTATAAAATAGGTGCAATTTTCGACTGGCTAGAAAACAAAATAGCTAGTGGCCATACACTTAGAGAGGTCCTAAACATTGTTGATAGTTTAGATTTTCAAAGCCAGAATGAATTGTTTGAACTCTCTCAAGTTTACGAAAGCCTACTTAAAAGCATGGGAAGTGATGGTGGCAATTCTGGAGAGTTTTATACACCTAGAGCCATTATCAAGACTATGGTCGACATAGTGGAGCCTCAAGTAGGACAGACTATATATGACGGGGCAGTAGGAAGCGCAGGTTTTTTAGTTGAGGGATTCGATTTCTTGATGAAAGACGATAAAAGAAAAAACTACAATACCTCTCAGCTCAAAACTATTCAGGAGGATACTTTTTTTGGATATGAAAAGACCTCACTTGGTTATGTTATGGGGATGATGAACATGATCCTACATGGTATTGAGAGCCCAAATGTTTATAAGCAAAACACGTTAACTGCTAACATTCGCGACATACAAGAAAAGGATCGACATGATATAATTTTGGCGAATCCTCCATTTGGAGGAAAAGAAAAGAGTCAAATTCAGCAGAACTTTCCTGTTCCAACGAATGCCACAGAACTATTGTTTCTCCAGCATTTCATGAAAATGCTAAAGCTAAATGGGAAGGCAGCTATAGTCGTTCCAGAAGGCGTATTGTTTCAGACCAATTCTGCCTTTGCAAAGGTCAAGGAGGATCTGTTACAACACTTTAATTTACACACTATCCTTAGCTTGCCGAGCGGTGTTTTTTTGCCATACAGTGGTGTAAAGACGAATGTAGTCTTTTTTGACAGAAAAGGAGCAACATCTGATATCTGGTATTATGAGGTAGAACCGCCATATACATTAACTAAAAACAAGCCTCTGCTCAGTGAGCACATGAAGGAATTTGTAAAACTTTTTAAAAACCATAAGGAGCGAAATCTGGGCACTAAGGATTGGACTGTGAACGTGAGTGAAATTAAAGACTATGATCTCTCCGCTAAAAATCCAAGCAAACAAAATGGAACAGATCATAAAAGACCCAATGATCTCCTAAGATTAATTAAAAACGGTAATGATCAAATCGTTCACCGATTAAATGAAATTGAAAGTTTACTTAATGGTTTCGATAACGAATTAAATACATATTCCAATATTGTAGAAGACAAAGTCGGGAATTTAACTACTGAAATGGTATCGGGATTTGCTTGTAATAAAAGTAATGAACGACCTGGAGGTTATGTCCATCTAAGAACACACAACATCGATCTAACTGGAGAACTCAATTTCTCTTTAATGATTCAGATTGATCCTAAAAAAGTTGATCAAAAAAAGAATACACTAAGAAAGAATGATATTCTTTTTAATAATACGAATAGCAAGGAATTAGTTGGTAAAACAGCATTAGTGGGCCAAGATTATAACTATGGATTCAGCAATCACTTAACTAGAATCAGGTTGAAAGAGGAAATTATTAATCCACAATACTTGGTTAACTATTTATTAAATCTTCATCAACAAGGATACTTTCTTAGAATCTGTAAAAAATGGATTGGTCAAGCAGGTGTAAATTCATCAATGCTTAACGCCACAATTATAAAGTATCCTAAGGACATTAGAGATCAAGAGAGGATAAATGAAAAAGTACGACAGCTAAATTCAAGATTTAAGATTATAATGGAAGAAACAGAATTAAATATTGAAAACCTGAAAAAAATGAAGTCAAGCCTCTTAGATAAAGCCTGTAATGGTGAGTTGTAAGATTAAAGATTAGCGCTTCCGGTATCAATGTATCCAGATTCAAATTCAGTGTCGTGAGTACTTTAAAAAAGCCCCCTAAAAAGGGAGCTCTGAAACTGCAACCTCAAGCCACAAGAACCTGAGGAAAACCTCTTTGATGCCAGAGGGACAGAAAGCAAACAGGAATGGCCGAACGCCAAACCGAAAACCGAACGACACCAGTGCTGTGCTTCTAGTTGGTGTGGCACATAGGATTCGATTAATGGATAAAGTCAAAAGTTTTCAGAACAATGAGTTAATTCCAAATTGGGATTTCTATCCTTCTAAATAATGTGATATGATCATCTATCCGAATATCATCTGAATTGAATCTGAGTAGCATCCGATTATAGACCGAGTTAAATCCGCATACACTCCGCGAAGCATCCGACTTGAGTCAGAGAGCAATAGGAGAGTCGACCGAGATGAATCAGGGACCGATCCGACATGAATCAGAGAAACATCAGAGAGTAATCAGAGGCGAATCAGAGAACAATCAGGGAAGAGACAGAGAAAAGCACGATTTAATAGGGGAGTGATCAGAGACGCATCAGAGAAACATCAGAGAATGCAGCGTTTTTATCCGAGAATCATCAGAGAGCGATCAGAGAAACATCAGAGAAAGCATGCAATGGTAGCTGAAAAGTACGAGGACTGTCCGAGAAACGTTCGAGAAACACCCCCAAAAACCCTCAAATTTGGCTAAAAATGAAGAAATGGGTGTTCAAAATCTGAGGTGGACTATCAAAAAGTGCGATTTTGGGGTGATTGGAGGTTTTTTGGGTTGGGTATGGCGTACCGTAAACACGGATTCATGGATTAAAAGGTAAAAAAAGCCATCCGGCAGACAATACTGGATTGACACGGATTATCAGCTACGCTGATGAATGCGGTCCAGGCCAAGCGGAAAAACCTAGTCTCTGTAGCCGATGCCTTCAAATGAACCGCACTACAACCATCAGCTTTGCTGATCCGCAAACTGAACGTTAACTGAATCCGTGTCAATCTGAATTTGGCTAAAGCAAAGACTGTATTAATTATCCGTGCATCCGTGGTCCTGTATTCTTTTTAAAAGCAAAAGCATTGCATCCCAATCCCCCTCAATTCGAATCCGCTTTAGTTATATAATTTATATTATGTTAAGTAACTTTCTGGCTTCCTGACCCCTCTATGCCGGATTGCTTGAAATAGAATGTCGATTACTTGACATCGGCATATCGCATGTAATACTTTGGCGTCAGGAAACAATAACAAGCACCAGCTATAAATCTTTATGAAAGCAAAATCATTTCTGACTTCTTTCATCCTGATCACGATCATAACAATGACCATGGGAACCATAGCCTCTGCTCAGGATACCAACAGAAAATTCCGCATCGCCAGGATCGAGATCCATCCCGAATTCCTGGAGGCTTATAAACTCGCTCTTGCCGAACATGCCAAAGCCGCCGTCCAGGTCGAACCCGGTGTTCTTGCTCTTCAGGCCGTCTACGACAAAGCTCATCCAACACAGGTCACCGTCTTTGAAGTCTACGCCAGTGAGGATGCTTATCAGTCGCACCTGAAGGCTGCACACTTTCTAAAGTATAAAACGGGGACGACGAAGATGGTGAAGTCGCTGGAACTGGTGGAAGTCGCTCCCATTGCGATGGAGATTAAAGCTGAGCTTCTGAAATAAAGACTGATGAGAAAATGAAATACAGGAACACCATTATCTCCGTGTGGCTGCATCCATTCTAAAGCAAACGCTGTTCGTTATGCATGGCAGCTTTGCTGCAATCTGTGTCAATCTAACTAATCTTCGAAAGCAAACTTGTATTAAAGAAATTTATCCGTGCATCCGCCATGCCATATAGCCTTAGTGCTATAGGGTGATCCTGTATTCTTTTCCCTTTTCCAAACCAAAAGCTTAATTTTGAAAACACCCCTCTCCCATGACCTACTCACACTATCTCACGATGATCGCCCTTGTGCTCTTATCGTCATGCTCGCCCACCAAACTTGAAAAGACAAACCCTGCCATCACCGGCTTCCCAACGCCAGTGTATGAGGGAATGATCGATGTGGCATCCGGAAAAGTTGCGACCACATTACCCATGCACAAAATCGTGTACGTAATGAACGACAAGCTTACCGTCAACGACGTGGAGTTTGTCAAGATCCATTGGAACGACACCGTCGGTTATGTCGCGTCAGCCTGGCTGCTGCAAGGCGGACAGCAAGGTGTGATCGACAGCTCAGAAGAAAATCCAATAACGATCTTCAGCGATCCTGATCTCAAAGTGGCCAGCGGAAATACTTTTACCGAACTTCAAATGGTCTCTTTCAAGAAGTCCGGTGATCAGTCTTCACAGATCATCTACTTCGGCGCCAATGAAACTACCAAACCGTCTTTCGGATACATCACCGCACCGGTGATCAGCGATTCATTATCCGTACAGTTTTACTTAACCTACACGAAGGCATTCTGGGAAAGCAAGAATGGTGATCCTGCTGGTATGACCGCACTGATGTCCAACAACACATTCGCATCGTTGCCACTGTATCATCAGATCTTTCAGGACCCGGGGGGTGAAGATTCCTCAGAAGAAGATGCCTATGGAGATGGAAGCGTCCAATCTCATGTCACGCATGTGCCCATGGAGTGGCGAAACGCCGATGGAAATATTGTTGACGCCAATGAAGTTCCAGGGCAATTCGAACTTCACTACATCTGGGACGACGATACAGAGTCAGATGGCAATCACCTGGGTGATCGTCTGGAGCAAGGTGCCCCTGAATGTAATCCGGACCGCGGAGCGAAAGCTTACAAGATGGTCTTCACTCCTGCCAACAACGTCAATATCAGTGCTATGTTCAGTTGTATCATCCCAATGATCAGGGACAAGTTTGAAATGAATTTTGAAAACATGGTTCCGGGAGATACGTATGAATTCCTCATCACGCACAGAGTGTATGGAGTGATGTGTGATGAAACAACCTTTCTCATCAAGACCAGTAATGGACTTACGGGGAAGGGAATGGTGGATGGAAGCTGCGGCGATTAGTTGGGAAACTTTGCTCAACAAACACCGGCTGTTTGCGACAAAAAATGTAACCATTTGGCCGCCCAGCCGTCATAAGTAGATTATCCCCCAAACTGAATGGACGCAAAGAACAGGAATGCCAGGATCGCCGGATTTCTTTACCTGATTGTAGTCGTGAGCGGCATCTTTACCCTGATGTATGTCCCTGGTCAGCTGATCGTAAAAGGTGATGCTGCAGCAACCGTTCAGAAGATCGTAGCCAATGAGTCTCTTTACCGTTGGGGAATAGCAGCAGGCTTCATTTGCTACACAGCCTTCCTCCTGCTCCCCTTGTTTCTTTACAAACTACTTCATGAGGTCAATGAATGGTACGCGCGACTCATGGTCGTCTTTGTCATCGTCAGCTCTCCGATCTCATTCCTGAATCTCATCAACAAGTTCGCAGTGTTGTCCATCATCAACGGTCCGGGTAACGTATTACAAAACGACGCCTTGCAATCACAGGTGATGTTCTATAATGGATTGTACAACTACGGCATCTTGATCACTTTCATCTTCTGGGGATTGTGGCTGCTGCCCTTTGGATATCTCGTCTTCCGCTCCGGATTTCTACCGAAGTTCCTGGGCATTCTGTTAATGATAGGATGCTTTGGTTACCTGATCAATGTATTTGGAAGAACACTCATTCCTGATTATAACAATCTGCCGATCTCAAGTTATATCAGTATCCCTGGATCTCTTGGTGAGATCGGAACATGTCTCTGGCTGTTGATCGTCGGCGTACGTAAACCGAAATCCATATCATAGTTATTTACAGGATCGTCAGGATCCAAATGCCAAAATCCTTCATGATGAATAATCCCAGCAGGATCAGAAAGCATGGGAGAATTACCTTACCATGTTTTTCAAAAACACGTTTCACTCCGGGATGACTGGTTAAATAATAGGCCAGCGCACACCATACTGCTGTGAGCAGTAGAAATATGATCATGTAAAGGATAATATCGCTGAAGGTAAGATTGGCAAACAAAGGAGCGTATACTCCAATATTGTCGCCGCCGTTGGCAATCGTAACCAACGCAACACTCAGATATTGATGCTTGTGGGTGTTATTATTTGAGCTGACTTCTTCCTCATCCCTCTCATTTTCTCTTAATTGAAAAAGACCTTTTATCCCTAAAGCAAATGGGACCACGCCCAGAAAGCTTATCCAGTGATCAGCAAGAATTGCACCGAGGATCACTCCCACAAAGCTGACCACAATAAGACTGAGGATGCCCAGATATTGACCCGCAACAATATGACGGGTCTTATAGTCAGGATTTGCAAAGTAGATGCTCAGGATCAGCAGGTCATCCATGTTGGTGATCGTGAAGGTGACAATAGCCACAAGAATCTGAGATAGCATGATTTAAAAGTGGTTGTTTTTTTCTGAATCTTCGGCAGGATGATCTTTGAAAGTATCATTGGAAATGAGAAAGTCATTGACCTTTCGTCGTTCGCCAAAGGAATTTATCTGGTAAGAGTAGGAGGAAATGATACGTCATTTGTGACGCGAATTGTCTTGAATTAACAAGCCTTATCTTTTTGATTTACTGTCAGTTAGACCTCTCCAGATTTGCTGATAGTTGCCCCACTCCTCCCTCTCCCTCTGATAAAATATTCGAATTAATTTTGAGAAACCAATCAGTTGCGTTTATATTTGCAACCATACAGTTGCTAATCAAAACCATCCACTATGAGAAGAGACATTTTTCAGGCTATTGCGGATCCGACAAGAAGAGCGATTCTGGTATTGATCGCCGCACAGGCGATGACGCCCAACTCCCTTGCCGAGCATTTTGACACCACGCGGCAGGCAGTTTCAAAACACCTGAGAATATTGACCGAGTGTGAGCTGGTTAAACAGGAGTTTCAGGGGAGAGAAATTTACTATCAGCTAGAACTAAATAAAATGAAAGAGATTGACAAATGGATCGCGCAGTTCAGGAAGATCTGGGAAGATCGTTTCAATCAACTCGATGACGTATTATCAAAACTAAAGACCAATAAAAAATGAAAACCAACCTGCAATTTGACTTTACTGTCGACAAGACAGCAAAAACAGTATTCATCACAAGAGAATTCGACGCCAATCCATCACTGGTATGGGATGCATTCACCCAATCTGAGATTCTTGATCAATGGTGGGCACCAAAGCCATATACTTCAAGAACAAAAGCGATGGATTTCAAAGTGGGTGGCAAAAGATTTTACGCGATGATTAGTCCGGAAGGACATGAACACTGGGGACTTCAGAAGTTTACTTCGATCAGTCCAAAAACGAATTTCAAAATGTCCAACTTCTTTGCGGATAAAGATGAGAATCCTCAAATACCAGGTTCTGATTGGGATTATACTTTCAGTGCACATCCTGATGATCGTGAGAGAACATTAGTGAGCATCGTTATTAAGAATGATTCCCTTGAGCGCATGGAGAAGATGATTGAGATGGGCTTCAAGGAAGGATTCACGATGGGCTTGCAGCAGCTGGATGAGTTATTGCCGGGGTTGAAGAAAAAGTAGGGATGCGTGAGGTTGGTGTTGATGTCTCAGGTCGGTGTTTTCACCGACCTTTTAGATTACAGGCTTTTGCTGGAACAGTGGCCACAGATTAGCACGGACCCATCAGGAAGCTAAAGGCCCGAAGGGTCGAGATTTATTAGCCCTGGCCGCAGGCCAGGGTTTCATGAGTATACGTGCATTTAAGCCCTGAATGGGCGAGATTTATTACGCGAAATTTAATCCCATACATAACGTTCATCGTAGGCAATCCTATTCTTCTTAAGAAGAGCAATGACTTCCTCTTTATATGTTACTTTCTTATGATGCTCACGCTGATTTTCAACATAATTAATAAGTTCCTGAAGGTCGGCAGGATTTACAGATACCGCGTAGTAGCCATCTTGCCAATAAAACTTCTTTAGCCTCACGTCTTTAGACTTCATCCATCCGGAAGATGAGGTCTTTAGTTCTTCTATAAGGTTCATCAATGCGATCTTCCTGGAAAGAGAGCAAACAATGTGAACATGATCATCGTATCCTCCAATTTTGATGGGGTGACACTCTATACTTGTACAAATTTCAGCCAGATAGTTATGAAGTTCTTTTTCTATCTCCTCAAAAATTAATGGTTCGTGATATTTAGTACTGAAAGTAATGTGAAGATAAATCTTAACGAGCGATTGTGACATTGCATTCATTTTTGATGATGCAAATGTTGGAAAATCGGAAAAGAATCTAAGTTATGATGAATGAATGTTTTCCAGATGAAAGTTCTCAACCACAATCTCGCCCCTGTAGGGCTTAAGCTTATCTCCCGTATTCCTATACGGCACGCTTCGCATGCCGCTAATAAATCTCGACCCTTCGGGCCTTAGTTCCTGATGGACCCTATCATCGACAATGCAACATGATCGCTAACACCTTGCCAATAAAACTTCTTTAGCCTCACGTCTTTAGACTTCATCCATCCGGAAGATATTGAATGAATGTTTTCCAGATGAAAGTTCTCAACCACAATCTCGCCCCTGTAGGGCTTAAGCTTATCTCCTGTATTCCTATACGGCACGCTTCGCATGCCGCTAATAAATCTCGACCCTTCGGGCCTTAACTTCCGGATGGATTCCTTTTAATCCGTGCATCCGTGGCCATTGCTTTGTCTCAGGTTGGTGTTATCACCAACCTATCATCGACAAAGCAACATGATCGCTAACATGGCGAAGCCCTGTACCCGGTAGCCTTAGTGCTACACGGGCTACACAGGTAAATAAATATTAAAACTCGATCCCTTCCCCAACTCACCCTCTGCACTGATGAACCCATGATGATTCTCTATGATCTTTTTGCACAACGCCAGACCAATACCCGTACCCGCGAATTCCTGTTTGCCGTGTAGTCGTTGGAACAATGAAAAGATAATTTTACCATACTGCTGCTCGAAGCCGATACCGTTATCCGCTATGCAGATATGATGGAATTGTCCGCCCGTCAGTGTCTCCGGTGCATGGTTGATTTGATCCCTTGAGATGACACTATGGGTTACATAAATCTTAGGGTGCGCACTGGAAAACTTCAATGCATTTGAAATAAGATTTGAAAAAAGCTGACCAAGCTGAATGTGATTGCCGTGGATGGCCGGCAGATTATCTGATTCAATCACCGCTTTCTTTTCTTCAATAAGCAATTCAAAATCAATTTTCGTTTCTTCCAGGATATCATCAAGATCAACAAGAGAAGTCTCCGTCGTGTCTTTTGCCAGTCTGCTATAATTAAGCAATGACTTTACCAGCTCTGCCATCCTTTTAGCGGATGAATTCAGCTTGCCAAAATACCGTGTGACCAATTCTCTGTCTTCAAAATTGTCAAGAATGACCTCAGAGAAAGTTTGGATCTTCCGCAAAGGTTCCTGAAGATCATGGGAAGCCACATAGGCAAATTGTTCGAGTTCACTATTCTGTTGCTCGAGTTCTTTGGCATACGCCAGTAGTTGCTCTTCAGCAATTCTCTTTTGAGTAAGGTCACGGGTAACTTTTGAAAAGCCGATCACTTCTCCCCCATGGCCATGCAGGGCCGTGATCACAATCGTTCCCCAGAATCTCGTCCCATCTTTTCTAACCCTCCATCCTTCCTGAACAGCTTTACCGGAATTTCTTGCTTCATTTAAAAGAGATGCCGGCAGATTCCTTTTCCTGTCTTCCGGAGTATAGAACAACTCAAAGTTCTTTCCGATCACTTCGGAAGCAGCGTATCCTTTGATCGATTGAGCTCCAGCATTCCAGTTCTCAATGACACCTTCCTTGTTCAAAAGAATGATGGCATAATCCTGAACCTCAGAGATCATCTTGTGATATCGCTCTTCACTGGTGCGGAGATCATCCTCGATTGCCTTCTTTTCAGAAAGATCACGCGTAATCTTTACGAAGCCTATTACCTCATCCTGATCTCCATGAAGAGCGGTGATGGTAATGCTTCCCCAGAATCTGGATCCATCCTTTCTTCTGCGCCATCCCTCATGCCTGGCTGATCCCTTGCTGGCAGCAGTGTTGATTAAGTTGTTTGGAAGGTTTGTCTCAATGTCCTCAGGGAAATAGAATATGCTGAAGTGCTTCCCTATAATTTCTTCCTCTTTATATAGTTTGATCTTCTCTGCTCCTTTATTCCATTCCTGGATGATTCCGTCTTTGCTTAATAAAATGATAGCATAGTCCTGAATCTCTTCTATCATCTTGCGATAAAGGCTCTCGTTCTCCGCCAGGCCGCTCAATCCTTTTTTTATCACAGATGGAAGTTGTTAAAGATCATTTTATGGCTTTCTCCAATGTCTGTTTGAGTTGGCTCAGGCTTCCGGGTTTAACAATGAAATCGTCAGCACCAATCAGCTTGCATTCATTTACTACGCTTGGCCCTGCCGATGTCGAGAACATGAACTTTGTGGATGTCTTCAACCGATCAATGGTCATGATTCCCTTCAGGCACTCGACGCCATTCATTTTGGGCATGTTGACGTCAATGAAGATAAAATCGGGCTTCAGATCTGTATTTGAATTAAGGAGAGATATCGCCTCTGCGCCGTTGCTGGCGGTTATTAATTGAATATGATTATCCACGGACTTCAGGGCCATCGCAAATAGCTCCTGATCGTCTTCGTCATCATCAATAAGAAAGCACTGTCTCATGCACAAGGTTTAGGCATTCCCATACAATGTATCACAAAGTATTGGTTTTTCACCTCACATTTACAGATTCGGCTGTTGGTATCAGGGTTTTTACTTCTTGCAATATATCTCTGCAGACTCAACCGTAGCTCCGTTATCGAGTTCCACATCATTAAGTCGTTGGTCCTTACCCCAGGAAAAGAACTTTTCAAAGAATGGAAGCAGCTTGCTGTCCTTGATTCCTTCATAGAAATAGACCTCGTGCTCTTTCTCTTTGACACCCATTTCATACAGAACCTTGTCGTGATCTTTGATCCCCAATGCATGGAACATGTGAATCATCCTGAAATACTCACACACATTTCCACTTTCAAGTCTTCCCGCAAAGTAAAATGGCATAAACCATCCAATCACATAACAGCTGGCCGAAATGATCTTGCCGATAATATGAAACCTGATCTCGTACATCTTTGAAACAGGTATGTCATATTGCTTCATGATAAGCAGTACTTCCTTTCGATGATTCCATTCATCAATTTCAATCTGACGTATGGAAGCCTTCTGTGATTTATCTTTTACAGAACCTGCATGTCCCTGATAAGCAAAGGCGGCAGCCTTCTCCGCTGAATATGCCATTTGCAATGACTCAATTAATTCCTTGTGCTGAAGCTTCATCTTTTGATCAGGGTACTGTTATAAAGATGTCAATTATTTGGATAAAATATTGGCTTCACTCATGGAAAGAACTTTCCTGTATTCCTTTTCCTTAACGGCGCCTACTGATAACCTGGAAAGGCGGACAAGATCCATATTCTTAAGACCTGGCTCCTGCTTGATCTCGGAAAGTGTGACGGGTCTTGGCATCGCCTTCAGGGGTTTGAACTCTACCACCACCCAGTTAGGATCGGTAGTCGTCGGATCCTGATAGGCTTCTTTTACAACTTCGGCAATTCCAACGATGGCCATCCCCTCATTGCTGTGATAAAAGAATGCCTGATCCCCTAATTTCATCGCTCTCAGGTTATTGCGTGCCGTGTAATTGCGAACGCCATCCCAGAATGTCCTTCCCTCCCTGACGAACTGTTCCCAGCTGTATTTGAAAGGCTCGGACTTGATCAACCAGTAATTCATTTAGAGCAATTGTTGTGGCGGCGAAAATAGAAAAAATGAACTTCAATCTTATTATTGATTTACTATCTTTCCCCGCATGCTGATTGACGAAAAACCACTGCAACACTGGCTCCATAATTTTTATGGATATGGTTCCTGGAATGCCAGGGTCTGGTTCGTTAGTTATGAAGAACCGGGAGGCGATCTTCCTGAAGAAGTAGCGGAGAAGCTAAATTACTTTTATAAAAGCCATCCGGGGTCAGGCGCTACCCTGTGTGATATCCGTGAATTGTATCAGGAGATTGCCTATCGCAACGACGGACCGAAAGCAGGTCTATTTAAAAATCTCCATGAGCAACGGTTTGGCAAAAAGGCTTTGCTAAACAGTGTCTGGAGAAATCTTATCAGCTTCGTTCATGGCTATCAGGGAAAAAAGCTGCCGGATCTCCTCGACTACCAGAAGAAAAATCTTGCGACAAAGTCAGAGGCAATGATCCAGCTCTATCCCCTGCCAAGTCCTCATAACCATGCGTGGTACTATAGCTGGCTTGATCTTCCGCAAAAGAGTTTTCTTAAGACAAGAAAGTCGTATGAGGATCATGTGTATCAGGACCGCATTCAGAATATTCTTACCAACATCAAAACACATAAGCCTGAGATCGTCCTGCTGTATGGGATGAATAATATTAATACATTGAAGCAATCGATACAGGATTTCTTTCCCTCTGCATCAAAGTTTAAAATGGTGAAGGGCATCAAGCTTGAGATCCCCCAGCATCACCGCGCAAAGCTGGATGGAACGACCATCATTATCACCACGCATGTCCCGGCACTGAAGCACAATAGAATTGAGACAGGGTTTGACTGGGAGAAGTTCGGGATGGAATGTAAAAAAGCCACCCTGTAAGAGGGTAGCTTCCAAAATATTGAACCACGATCGGTTGCTATTTCCTGAGATAGAAGCTGTATGAGATTCCATTTCGTGTAGCATACAAGCAAAGGAGATCTGTGTTAGTGACAAAGTATCGGAATGAGCCATTCAATACCGAGCTGGAATTTGTGTTGCTATTGGTAAAAGAGATTACACCCATCCAGACGAAGGTGCCATGTGAAGACACGAATGTTCCACTGCCGGATGCAGGATATCCATTTGTAACACCCGTACAGCTGTAATTATTTGGGCTGCTAAATGAGATGGATGTGTTCTTATTGACGATAGAAGATACATCCGTGCTGTCTGCCATATAAGAAACAACGCCTGCATAGACACCTCTAAGTTTAAATGTAGCGGTGTCGGGGTCTGTATCTGCATCTAAATTTGCTGGCTTGAGTACAAAAACGGAGTCAAGAGCGGTTTCAAACTTTGTAACATGAATGTCTATCACGCCATTGTTATCTGTCCCTGTTGTAAACGAAAGGGAGAGCGTATTACCAACCGGCATCTTGTTAAAGTTAGGGATACCAGAAACTGGTTTTGCCATACGTCCATCCTTTAGCAGAAGCAGATTATCTGATACTGTGCTGTTGGTGGAACTGGCCGGAACGACCTGGCCAAGAGTATTCTGACTTGCAGGAGTAACCTGATTTTCTTTGGAGCATGATTGTGCCATCAGCGCAATCAGTATTACGAATACAACAATCGATACGTTTTTCATTCTTAAATGTTGTTTTGGTTTATATCCTAACAACACCAGAGATCAATTCTACCCTTACCTGCCTTTGGGAAAATTAATGGTGTAAAGAATGTTAAGCTGTAATCCGATCCAGCTCTTTTCATTCGAACTGGAAGAAACATTATAGGAATTCTGTAAAAGGTAAGGAGGAGAAAGGGCGTAAAATCTTTTGTCGGAATCATTACCGGTAAAGCCAATGGATGAGGGCAGGTCATCCACAAAGTATTTCGTTGAAAGCATATTATACTGTAAGCCGAACTGAAGCACCACCTTAGGATTTAGTTTCCGCTCCAGCATGATGCTGATCCGCGTCAGTTGACCCTTAGCGATGATTTGATTTTGCTTACGAATGGAATTGTTTATTTTGGTTGAGGTGTCTAAAGGGACATAAGAATAATTCCTGCTTAAGCTGCCCGTGTTGATAGAAAAATTTGCCCTGAACTTATTATTAACCTTGAATGAAGTTCCCAAGCCATAGCTCAGCAGCCACACATTGAAATCGGTTTTGTAGGATGCTGCTGCATAAAGTGAAGGAAACCCTATCTGCACCATGGGTCCTGCATAAGTTGTTTCGTCAATGCTCAATCCGGCATGCATCTGAAGGCTCCAGGGATTGTTTTGCTGTGCTTTCTTCGTTGCAACTTTACTTTGCCTGACCGTTGAATCTCTGGGTGGCTTCTTTGATTGGATAGCGGCAACATAAGCCTTTTGAGGATCAGGTGTTTGGGTTTCTAATGGAACTGTTTTGGTTGGCCCATCCATGACATCTGTTTTGACAGCATTTGTTGTAAGTGAATCGAGGGTCGCGGTTGATTTCAACACTGGTGTATTCCTGGCTTCAACTTTCGTTGGAGCAGATTGCACTTTTAAAGGTGATGGATACGATTTGTTAAATTTCAGAATGATATGATTGTCTGATATGGAATAAGTAAGTCCTGTCTTTTCCCTTATTCTTGTCAGAAGACTTTCGATTGAATATTTCCTGGCCGCGACGGACAGTATTGTATTCTGATTGACGTTACGGGTGTTGTAGGAGAAGATGAACCCTGTCTCTTTTGTAATCCTCCTGAGTAACGAATCAAGACGAATGGACGAGTTTGAGAATTCAATCAGTTGATTGAGATCAAGCTTTTTCTTTTCCTGGCAAAAAGCGTTTGGAACCGACGCCAGTAAAACGATCCATAGCAAAAAGATTTTACAGGCACCCATTACCGGAAAAGAAGACAGTGTTTCCCTTGATTTTGTATTCCACATTCAACGACTCGGCAATGACGTCAAGTATAAAGTTCAGTTGTTTATTTTGATACGAGCTGGTTAACCGGCAGTCTTTTAGTTTTTCGTTATCAAAAACAAAACTTACCCCAAAGGAAGAGCCAAGGTTATCAGTTACCTGCTTTAGAGAAGTGTCTTCAAAAACGAATGTATGGGTCGCATAGCCCAGTTCGTTTTCGGTAAGTGCCTTCTTTAAAGAAAGCTTCTTCGTTGAACGGTCATAGATTCCAATCCAGCCCTCTTCAATGATGAGAGAACTACTTTTGTCATACATCATTACTTTTCCACGGGTGACGTGTGTCTCTATGGAAGCATGGTCTTCGGGCTGGCGTACATTAAAAGCAGTGCCCAGCACTTTAATACTGACTTCATCATCATAGTTGATCACAAATGGCTGGTCGGAATGATGCGTTACATCAAAGAAGGCTTCCCCGGATAGCTTTATTTCCCGGACTGTACCTTTGAACTCTTTCGGGTAAACCAATTTACTTTCCTTATTCAGCACAACGGAAGTTCTATCCGGCAGAGAAAGAGTAAAGATCTCATCATTTGAAATTTGGGATAGCTGTTCTTCTGTTCCATTGGTTAAAAAATAGGCCACTGCGGCAATTGAGCAAAGGATCATAATAGATGCCGCGATCCTTAAAGGAGTAAATAGTGGAGAATAAACTGTCTTTTGAGTTGAAATACCTTCCGAGATAGATTGCCATACCTCAGTCTGGTCTGCTGCTTTGAAGAGCTTTTGATCTTTGAGGGCATACGCCATCTCTAATTTATTGAAAGAGAGCTTATTCTCAGGAGATAGATCAATCCAATCCGAGATGCGAATAGCATCTTCCGGTGTGGCCTCCCCAGCCAGGAACCTTCCTATCAATTCATCATCGATACGTTCTTCCTCGTTCATCGATTCAGTGGTTATTAAGTTTCTCACGAAGTATCTTCAGAGCCTTCCCCATTTGTGCTTCTACGGTTTTTATGGATAGATTCATGTCGGTGGCAATCTCTCCATACTTCTTATCCTCGAATCTGCTCTTGCAAAAAATGATTCTGCATTGCTCGGGCAGACTTTCGATGGTCAGCTTTATTTTGAGATCGAGCTCTTCGAATTCTGTAGTATCATGAAATTTTGTTTCACTGTCACGCTCCTGAACAAAGGCAGCAATATGTTGTTGCTTCACCTTTTCATTCCGAATGATGTTGAGACTGGTTCGATACACCGCTGTGAAGAGATATCTCTTTGCCTCATTCTCTTTCGATAAGTCAGTTTTTGCCTCCCACCATTTGATGAATACAGTTTGAACGGCGTCGCGGGCCAGATCCCTGTCTTTCACCAACGTGAAGGCATAGCGATTCAGGGAAATGAAAAGACGTTTGAAGTTTTCTTCAAAAACCCTTTCAAAACCATCAGCCTGATACTGCGGAAATGATTTGTTAATCAATTTACCTACTTAAGTGGTATAACACCTGAAACAAGGGATACCCTTATTTGGGCGAGAAACATTTTTTCATTACTCCGCAAATTGAATAATTCTGGTTGAATCAAAAAGAATCGGTGATCAGTAATTGATATCCACCACTTTCTTATTCTGCAGCTTCTGCATCTGCTTTGGTACGATGTTGAGAATCTCATCTTTTAATGTCTTGATGAGTTTGGTCTTGATATGATCACGGTGTGTCACCAGGCTTATCTCACGGGCAGGACTTGGTTCTTTCAGTCGCTTTACAAGCTTGCGTTGCGATTTGCTGAATTCCATTACAGCAAGCTCAGGTAAAATGGTAATGCCGTCGCTTTTGTCGACCATTCGTTTCAATGTTTCGATATTGCCCGTTTCATACTTAAAGTGAAAATCGGTGCTCTTGCGCAGTTCACATAAGTTCAATACCTGCGAGCGGAAGCAATGCCCCTCTTCCAGCAGCCAGAGTTGATTGGGATCAATTTCAGTTGCCAGCACATACTTCTTATCATATAACGCATTCTTTCTTGATACATAAACAAAGAGCTCCTCATAGAAAAGAATGTCTTCTTTTATCGAAAGGTCTTTTAGCGGCGTGACGACCAATCCGCAGTCAAGGCGGTTGTTCTTCAATTCATGAACGATTTCTTCCGTGATCGCTTCTTTAATGATGAGATTGAACTGCGGATATTTTTCCCACATGTATTTATATAGCGGGGGAAGAAGATAAGGAGCCAGTGTTGGAATAATGCCAATTCTCAATTCTCCGGTAAGGGAGTCTTTCTGATCACTGATCATCTGCTTGATAAGATCCGCTTCGCGCAAAGCAGTCCTGGCCTGCACAATAATGCTCGCCCCTATCTCAGTTGGAATGACAGGCTGACGGGTGCGGTCAAATATCTTTACACCCAGCTCTTCTTCCAGCTTCTGAATCTGCATGCTGAGGGTTGGCTGTGTAACAAAACACTTTTCGGATGCCAGTACAAAATGCCGGTAGGTGTCCAGGGCTACAATGTATTCCAGTTGCGTTAAGGTCATAGATATTAACTATATGGTTATAAATATAATCAATTTGATTTATCAGTATGGCTGTTGTAATCTTGACCAATGAAGGATTATGCTTCAGAAAGTCATTAGAAAACACAACTACTAATCCATAACAATGCAAGACGACAAAACAAAAGTTGGTGACATGAACACGGAAGGGGCTCAGTGTCCTTTTCTTGGTGGTGCAATCAAACAAAGTGCCGGCGGCGGCACAAGAAACCGCGACTGGTGGCCGAATCAGTTGAAGATGAGTATTCTCCGTCAACACTCTTCCCTATCCAATCCAATGGATAAGAAATTCAACTATGCGGCAGAGTTCAAAAAGCTCGACTTGAAAGCAGTGAAGAAAGATCTCTTCGACCTGATGACCGCATCTCAGGATTGGTGGCCTGCTGACTATGGTCACTATGGTCCATTCTTCATCCGCATGGCATGGCACAGTGCAGGTACATACCGCATCTCTGATGGTCGTGGTGGTGCCGGAGCAGGTACACAACGCTTTGCTCCTCTTAACAGCTGGCCGGATAATGCTAACCTTGTCAAAGCACGCTTGCTGCTTTGGCCTGTTAAAAAGAAATATGGTAAGAAGATCTCATGGGCCGACTTAATGGTCCTTGCTGGTAACTGCGCGCTTGAGTCCATGGGCTTCAAGACGTTTGGTTTCGCCGGTGGCCGTGAAGATGTTTGGGAACCACAGGAAGATGTTTTCTGGGGAGCTGAAAGCAAGTGGCTTGAAGACAAGCGTCACACAGGTGACAGGGAATTAGAGAATCCATTGGCTGCTGTGCAGATGGGTTTGATCTATGTGAATCCGGAAGGACCTAACGGAAAGCCTGATCCAATTGCATCAGCCCGTGACATACGTGAGACTTTTGGTCGCATGGCGATGAATGATGAAGAGACTGTTGCATTGATTGCCGGTGGTCACACTTTTGGTAAGACACACGGTGCTGCTGATCCAAGCAAGTACGTTGCAGTAGAACCAGCAGCGGCAGGAATTGAAGAGCAAGGCCTGGGCTGGAGAAATACATTTAATAGTGGTAATGGTGTTAACACGATCACGAGTGGTCTTGAAGGTGCATGGACAACCACACCAACAAAGTGGAGCAATAACTTTTTTGAGAATCTGTTTGGCTTTGAATGGGAACTGAGCAAGAGTCCTGCAGGTGCCCATCAGTGGAAACCAAAGGGTGGCGCGGGTGCCGATACGGTGCCGGATGCACATGACAAATCAAAACGTCATGCACCAACGATGCTGACAACGGATATTGCTTTGCGCATGGATCCTGTTTATGAAAAGATCTCAAGAAACTTCCATAAGAACCCTGATAAGTTTGCTGATGCGTTTGCACGTGCATGGTATAAGCTAACACACCGTGATATGGGTCCTCTCGCCCGCTACATCGGACCAGAAGTTCCGGGTGAAGTACTCTTATGGCAGGATCCTCTTCCAGCCGTTTCATACAAGACGATAGATGACAAGGATGTTGCTGCATTGAAAAGCAAGATTGCGGGCTCAGCACTTTCCGTATCTCAATTGGTATCAACGGCATGGGCATCAGCTTCTACATTCCGCGGCTCTGATAAACGTGGTGGAGCAAATGGTGCACGCATTCGTTTGGCACCGCAGAAAGATTGGAAGGTTAACAATCCTGCTCAGCTTGCCAATGTTCTGAAGACCTATGATGCAATTCATAAGGAGTTTAACAGTTCGCAGTCCGGCAAGCAGGTTTCAATTGCTGACCTGATCGTGCTGGGAGGTTCTGTTGGTATTGAAAAGGCAGCAAAGAACGCCGGTCATGATGTACAGGTTCCTTTCACACCTGGACGTGTGGATGCTATTCAGGAGCAAACTGATGTTGATTCATTTAATGTGCTGGAACCAGGTGCTGATGGTTTCCGTAACTACATAAAACAACTTCACACTTCTACCTCAGAAGAAATGCTGATTGATAAAGCACAGTTATTGACGCTAACAGCTCCTGAGCTGACGGTGTTGCTGGGAGGCATGCGTGTACTGAATACAAACTTTGATCAGTCTAAGCATGGTGTTTTCACAAAACGCACCGAGTCATTAACGAATGACTTCTTTGTTAATCTTCTTGATTTTGGAATTACCTGGAAGGCAACTTCAGATGCTCAGAATGTATTTGAAGCTCGCGACCGTAAGAATGGTGACGTCAAGTGGACTGCCACACGTGCTGATCTTATATTCGGATCTAACTCAGAGCTCCGTGCACTTGCAGAAGTTTATGGATGTGATGATTCTCAGGATGTATTTGTTCGTGACTTTGTATCTGCATGGGTCAAAGTGATGAACCTGGATCGATTCGATCTGGTGTAAGGAAATAATTGATCAACTTTAAAAAGGTGGTTCTGATAACAGGGCCACCTTTTTTCATTTCACTTCTACTTCATTCGCGAGAAGCCAAATACAGGATAAATTCCAAGATCGGATGGACTGGCGTACAAGCTTAAAGCCATTTCGTTTCATGATGACAAGGAACTCATTCACCGTAAGCAATGGACTTCCGCACTTCGGATCAG
Organism: Cyclobacteriaceae bacterium; assembly: GCA_013141055.1. Taxonomy (NCBI): domain Bacteria; kingdom Pseudomonadati; phylum Bacteroidota; class Cytophagia; order Cytophagales; family Cyclobacteriaceae; species Cyclobacteriaceae bacterium. The sequence continues at coordinate 77,408 of JABFRS010000002.1, forward strand.
GACAAAACCGCTTCTCTTCCTTATTGTCTTTGAAGCCATCCCGGATAAACAGCATTCCGTCTGGTTTAAGTTTTCTGGATATATCTGTTAATATCGAATCGGGTGATTGAAAAACATGCATGGTGGCATTAGTATAGATCCTGTCAAATGAATTGTCTGGAAGGTTAGTGTGGAAAAAATCACCAATGACAAGATGATAGCGATTTGTTATCAGAAGGTCTCTCCCACTTTGGGCAGAATAATATTCTACGATCTTATTCAGGTTATCTTTTTTCAGGCAGGCGGTATCAATGTCTTCGATGTAGACTGTTACGTCGTCCATTAAAGTAGACATCATCACAGTGAGTGCACCGGAAGAGGCACCTACGTCAGCAAATGTACTTCCGGGTTTGATCCCGATGAACTTCAGAATGGACTGAAGCCCTTTTCAATGTCGTCCTTTTTTGAAACCGGTCCGCATTCATAGGGAAGAGTTTTAGAAGCGCATCCAGCCAGAATGATGAAGAAGCAAAGCGATGACCTGCGAAAGATTCTATGCATGATGAGACTCAAACGTTAGTCTTTCGAAGATCAGTATGCAGACATCATCTTATACTTTACTCGTATCTGAGAGATTCTACTGGATTTGCTGAAGCCGCCTTAAACGTATGCAGGGAGATCGTAAGCCAGGCAATTCCCATGACGATCAGTCCTGGAATTACAAAGAGCCACCAGGACAACGTAATACGGGTAGCGAATTCGTTGAGCCAGTTGCTCATCACGATCCACGCAATAGGCACTGAAATGAGAATTGCGACAGCAACCAATACGGCAAAGTCTTTAAACAGCAATTGAATGATCTGTGGGACGGTTGCCCCCAATACCTTTCTGACTCCAATCTCTTTGGTTCGTTGTACAACGGTATAAGAAGACAATCCGAATAATCCCATGCATGCAATGAAGATCGCAAGCGTTGCAAAGATGCCAAAGACCTTTCCAAACTGAATGTCCGACTGATACTGCTGATTATAATAGTCATCCATAAAGAAGAATAGGAATGGATTGCCCGGGAAAGATGCTTTGAACTTTTCTTCCGCCAGAGTCACAAAGGATTTCATTTCGTTTGACTTCACACGAATAGAATAAAATGATCTTGCATCATCGATATTCCTGAAGATCAATGGTTCAAAGTTGCGCTTCATTGACTCCTGCCGATAATCTTTGAGCACTCCCACAATCCTGAAAGTGTCTCCCCAGAAATAGATCTCCTGATCGATCGCTTCTTCCGGCGTTTTATAACCGATCTGGCGGATGGCAGATTCATTAAACAATACAGCAGATCTGTCTGTTTTCATTTCCTGAGAGAAGTTCCTGCCAGCAACGATCTTTAATTCAAAGGTGGGCACGAATGACTCATCAACACCGAGAACCCTGTACTGATTACCCATGTCATCGGGCTCTCCTACTTTGCGAATGCCACCTGCATTCCAATCCGGCTGACGACCGGGGATGCTCGTCGATGCAGTAACTCCAACAACTTCGGGATATGAGATCATATCTGATTGAAATGCCTTGAATCGGTTTACATAGGTCGAGTCGTGAATACCAGGTCCTCTTACAACGATCGTCTGATCAATGTTCACACCCTGATCTGCTGTTCTCATGAAGTCCAATTGACGATATACTGTAAAGGTGCCGACGATCAATGTGATGGAAGCTGCGAACTGGAAGATCACCAATCCTTTCCTTAAATAACTTCCCTGGGCAGAGGTCTGCATCTTTCCTTTCAATACCGTAACGGGCTTAAAGCCTGAGAGCACAAATGCCGGGTAGATGCCTGAGAATATAACTCCGAGAATGAAGACTGCTATAGTTCCACCGATAAACACACTATCTGTGAAGAAGGAAGCATTGATATTGGTTCCTGAGAGATTTGAAAAAGATGGTAAAAGGATCAATACGCCCAGCACAGCAACAAGAAAAGCAGTGAGGTTGATGATGAATGATTCCAGCATGAACTGCCAGATCAGTTGTGACTTGAAACTTCCCATCACCTTTCGCACACCCACTTCGCGTGCACGCTCCATCGATCTCGCGGTCGAAAGATTGATATAGTTGATCCACGCGATCACAAGAATGAATACAGCAATGATCCCCAGAAAGTAGACTGACTTACCATTTCCGTTGGGTCCGAAGTCCATCATCAGGTTGCTGGCATACAGGTGGATCCTGGTAATTGGTTCCAGCTTGAAAACCATTCCTGCGTTATACTTCTTTAAGTCCTCTCCTACTTTTGACTCAACAAAGGCAGGTAATTTCGATTGGAGTGTACTCACATTGGCATTCGGACGCAATTGAACATAGGTCATGAATCCGTCCCATTGATACGTATTCAGATCATCAGGACTTCGCATGTATCCAATGAAAGTTGAGAATGAGAGTAGTGCATCTACCTTCATGTGAGTATTCACTGGCAGATCTTCAAATACGCCCGTTACCGTCCAGTCTTCCCTGCCATTCTTCTTAAGATTCTTTCCGATCGGATCCTGGTCGCCAAAGTACTTCTTTGCAAATGTTTTTGAGATCACTATCGAATGCGGGGCACGAAGCACCACCGAATCGATTCCCTGGATCAACGGATATGAAAAAACTCTGAAGAAATCTTCACTGGCAAAGTAAACGTTCTCTTCCTTGAATGTGACGTCGTTATGACTGAAGGTCTCTTTGTCTTCATGCATCCGGACATAGTATTGAACTTCCTGAAAGTTTGCTTTCAGATCAGGGCCAATTGCTGCTGCCCCTGCTGCCCATTGAGTTTCAAGCTGACCTTTATTGTATCGGTCAAGATGAACCCTGAATATTCTCTCCTTGCGGACCTGGTCCTGGTCGTAGCTAAGCTCATGCATTACGTAGCGGGCAATGAGCATGGAGCCGGCCAGACCAACTGCCAGGCCCAGGACATTGATCAATGAGAAGATCTTGTTTTTGAGGATATTCCGAAGAGCGGTTTTGAAGTAATTACGGATCATGAGCGGGACGATTTTGTGAGGCAACTAATGAATACTCAGGTTGTGCTAGAAAGTTACATATTCCGTACAATCAACTTTTCTGATGCTGATCAGATTCCAGTATATTTCTCCATATTATTTCTTAAATCCATTTGCGTAATGAAAAAGTATCTCTTTTTGGCTCTGATTGCAGTTTTGCAAAGCATCTTTTATGGCTGCTCCCCGAAGGAAAAAGCAGTAGAATTTACAGACTATGAGACAGTAACGAAAGACAGAGCTTTTCGATCAGAGATCAAAATTGGAAATTTTGTAGAGCTCAGCAATGGTTATACCTATTATGAGTATGAAAAGAAGAATCCCGACACCGTTGTCGTTATGGTTCATGGATTTTCGGTGCCGTCCTACATCTGGGATTCCACCTATAATGCTGCCGTGAAGCGCGGCTATAGTGCTTTACGTTATGATACGTATGGAAGAGGTTATTCTGAGAACCCGGATGTCACGTATGATGTGACTCTTTTCACACATCAGTTAAAAGAACTTCTGGACACACTAAATATCAAAACGCGTGTGAATCTTCTGGGACTGTCTGATGGCGGAAGAACCATCACCGTCTTCGCTGAGCAATATCCGGAGAGGATCATGAATCTGGTTTATGTTGATGCGGCAGGCTTTGAAGAGATTGCGGAGAATCTCCCCACTCCTGCTCCTGCCACTGAAGAAGAAATACTTGCAATAAAAAAAGCACGCTATCCAACCATGGCCAGTGGACAGATGGGCGACTTCTATGACTCAATTCCTTTTAAAGGATGGGACATTAAGTATAAAGAGTTCATGAAGTATAAAGGTTTTATGAGTGCACTTATCTCAACGGGTAAAAACAGAACCAGCCTTGATGCAAAGCATAGGTCGGTTGCCGGATCCGGAATTCCTGTATTTGCTATCTGGGGTGAACATGATACCGTGGTAAAGTTGGATGATGTAAAGGATAATCTCCTTGACAGAATTCCCAAGGTCGGTTTATTTGTAATTCCTAAAGCTGGCCACCTTCCTCAAATGGAGCAGACTAAACTATTCAACTCCATTCTATTTGATCAGATCATTCGACGAAATTAAGAGCTAACGTTTATGATACGAATCTGCACTCCACGAATAATGGGAGACGCATGATAGAAGCAGCGCACCGGCACTAGCCGCAAAGACAGAATAGTTAAACGGTTCTTTTATATGAAAGGAAAAGGCCATGCTTAAAGCAAACAATGCCGTCAGGGCAAAGCTTCCAAGGGCAACAAGCCTTGTTTGAAATCCAATGATCAGCAATACACCAAAGATTGCTTCGGCGAACGTTGCTATCCATGCCATTACATCTGACAGTGATCTTCCAAGGAATGGAAGCAGCATAAAAGTGTAGTCCTGAAAATTTTGCCAGCTTCCCCACCCTACACTATTCTGACCTGCCGGACCGAGTACTCCAAAGCGATCCAGCACCGGATAGATAAATCCGATTCCTAATGCCAGTCTCAAATAAAGCTGGGCGTAACGTGTAGTTGAAGAATTCAAACTGTTTCAGATTTAAGTTCAAGCTTGTAACCTCGACCATGAACATTGGTGATGCAGATTTCAGGATCGTTGCTAAGTTTCTTTCTCAATTTTGAAACGAATACATCCAGACTTCTGCCAGTGATCACACCTTCGTTCTCCCAGATCTCTTTCAAAAGATAATCGCGTTCTACCAGACTATTCAGATTTGCAGAAAGGATCGTCAGTAGTCTTGCCTCTTTATATGAAAGTGAGATGGATTCATTTTGATGAGTTAGTAATTGCTTCTCCTGATCAAAGCTGTATTTGCCTATGCTGATGCCCGTGGTATTAATTGGGGTTTTCGATATGTTGTCGTTTGGTGACTGCTTCTTCATGAAAATAAATGCGAATAGACCTGCACCCGCTAATGCCAACAGGGAAGCATACAGGTAAATGGATGTCGACGATTTATCCTTTGTTAAGGATGTGAAAGCAATCTGAATATTGTAACACCCGTTGGGTTGAACACGACCGAGGCATGGAACAATATTATTTGCAGAGGGGCGGATCTCAAAGCCATAAATAACCTCATTTGATTTACAATCAAAGACATGCACCATGTAATCCAGTGGCAGATCTGCCTGGTTGAGCTTGCTCCTAACGATGGTAACAAGCGTGTCAGGCATAAAGGAAAATTGATTTTCGAATCTCAGAAGAAAGACATTCTCGCCTAACTTCTGAACGGGCAGGATCCTGGAAGTTGTGTCCCCACCATGAAGCAGAAGCTCATGGCCGATCTTTCGGATAATCAGTGCGGCTCTCTTCTCCAGGAATTCATCTTTGGATGAACTGTTCAGGAGCATGAACGCCGAAAAGGTCAGTATCACACCTGAGAGGAGAAATATGAGTAATAGCTTCGATTTCATAGAATTTACCTTTGATTCAGGTGTTTTTACAATTGTGTTAACATCTTTTTACAACCCCCAGCCACCAGCCTGCCCTATCGATGGATACGTTTACGCAATCAGCAAAAACAAGGCTGAATAAACTTATTTAAACGATATGAAAAAACTTTTGATTCTCCTTTTGTTCATTTCCATTCAAACTTATTGTCAGAAGGCTACCTGGATCAAGAAGCCTAAGGAACAATGGCCAAATATAGCGATGATCAATGATGTGTGGTTCAGAAATGGCGAGCGATATGTTCATTCATCCTTTGAGTATGCAGCGACGGGATTTCTCATCAATACGGGTAAGGATACTCTTGCAGTTACCGCCAAGCATGTGCTTTGGGTCGCTAAATCAAAGCGGATGAATACCGTGGACTTGAAGAATGATCTTCAGAGATGGGTCATGCATCCTAAAGGCAATCCCAAAGACTCAGTTGTTATCGATAAGTTGATCAATACCGATTCCACAGAGAAACTTACTGGCCCAAATTCATCCATTCTTCAGCGTGACTGGATAGTGTTTTCAACGAAGTATGTTTCTCCCCGTGTGCAACCGCTTACACCACGTCGCGAACCTGTCAGACCTGGTGAGCGCGTAAGATATTTCGGATGCCCTTACAATGATCCAACATGTGTTATGCTCGAGGCGACTGTTCTTCAGGTTGAATGTAACAAGATCATCTTCTCGTTTCCGAAAGGCGCCAATGTGGGTGGTGCAAGTGGCTCCCCTCTTGTTGATGAGAATGGATTGCTGATTGGAATTCTTGGCGGAGCCTCTTCCGATAAAGCCACTGGAGAGAAAGCTCTCTATGCTGTTTCAACCCGATATCTTTTTGATATTCTCGATGGAAAGAAGCCATTGAATGTTCCTTTGATCCCATTCGCAGAAGCTTTAAGAAAAGAGATTGCCAGCAAAGGTGAAACTGCCGCCATGAAGAAGTTCGGCGCTTTGAAGAATGACGAAATGAGTTGCTTCACATACGATTTCACTGTTGAAAATATCAACAGTCTTGGTGACGAGTATTTGGCAGATAATAAAACTGATCTCGCCATTGTTGTTTACAAGATCAGTGCAAAAGAGTTATCCTTTTCACCAACCTACTACCGACTTGGTAAAGCGTATGAAGCAAAAGGAAATATAGGATTGGCAATCGAATCGTATGAGAAAGCCATAAAGTTGTGGCCTGATAATAAGGAGGCTGTTGACGCTTTGAAATCATTAAGAGAGAGATGTTGAAAGAATTGAGGAAGCGCCGGATATTTAGTGATCAGGCGCTTCTTCAAAATTTGCTGGAATTAGCTTATTAAGGGTGGGGGGAATGATTTTTGTGCAAGTCTTGGAGATTATCAAATGATATTCACTTATTTGATGAAGTATCAAATTCATTAAATTTGAGTTCTTTAAGCCCTATGAGACCATTACTCCTATTCGCTTTTATTCTAGCAGCATTCTCAGGTTGTACCAGGAAGGAAGAATTTGTTGTAGGCTGCCCATTGGCTCCGCCATCTTCTAATTTTCCTGACAGAAGTACAACTTCCATGTCCATTGGTGGAGATGATTCTTATTTCAACATTCAGGTGTTGAATAATGATTACCAGTTTAAGAGCAATAAGGTAAACTTTAATATGGAATGTATTGGCGTGACCATTACGAATGGTACCTCATCCTGTGCGCTAGGTGATGCTTATGGCAATGCCATTTTCAGGTTTTATATCGTCTTGCCAAACGATGATCAATCGCTCTATGATAATATTGGAGTGAAGCAGCCGCTGAAGAGAACAGAGACATTGTTCGCAACCCGTTTCCCGGAATTGCAGGGACACTTTTCAATTCATGACTATTGTAATGACTTTAATCAGGTTGTTGAAGAAGATATTAGCCAATCCTATTACCAGTTCAACAGCATTGAGTTGGAAAATTCAGTTAACTACATGTATGAACAAACACCTGTATCGAAAAGATTCTTTTTCGTAACGGGCGAGCTCTATTGCCATGTACTATTGAACGGAAAGTCGGAACTGGTGAAGGCAGAGTATAGAATGAGATTCATCATGGACGATTATGTGTTGTAACCGACCTGAAAATACTCAACGCAACAATAAATTATTTCTCTAATTCCAATCCTGTAAGATACACGTAGCTCTTCTTCAAATCCTCGGTTGAGTTTGGAGCAATGTCACGTTCAACAACAAAGTGCTCAACTCCTGATTTTACTGCGTGAGATAAGATTGATTTGAGATCCATCACTCCGCTGCCTGCGTTTGCAAGATGCGGGAATAGCTCCATCCATTGACCCGGGTCTCCGCCATCACCTGAAAAGCGAACCTCTTTTGCCATGTCTTTTACATGCATTGATTTAAAACGACCGGCATATTTGTCAAGCAATGCAGGAATATTTACACCAGCAGCGGCTACCCAATAAATGTCCATTTGAAAGAATACCTTTTTAGGATCGGTTCTTTCCATGATCAGATCAAAAGGAATAGTTCCATCAAGAGGCTTCAATCCATTTCCATGATTGTGATAAGCAAACCTGATCCCGTATTTATTAGCTTGTGTTCCTATCTCGTTGAATTCATCTGCCTGAGCTTTGTAACCATCAAGGTTTGGCTGTGTTTGTGCAGATGGTAAAATGACATACTTCGCACCAATAAGATTAGCCGCTTCTGCCAACGGTCCCATGCTCTGCTTCAAGGTTGGCAATCCGCAATGTATCGACGGCGCTGTTAATCCATTATCGTCAAGAATTTTCCGGGCTTCCTTTGCACTCTTACCATAAAATGCGCTTCCGCTAAATCCTAAAGAAGGCGTTACAGATGCCCATCTTTCTTTTTCTTCTGCGGGACTGAAAGGATAAGGTCCATAGAATTCAATTTCTTTAAAACCTATTTGGGCAATCTTCTTTAATGTTCCTGGAAAGTCCTTTTCAAGATCTCTTGGGACAGAGAAAAGTCCAACGCCAAGCTTTTTCAAAGCGTTACTCTTTTGAAACTCAGCCTGTGCATTCCATTGTGGTAAGAGCATACCACCTGCTACAATAGCTGCTGATTTTTTGAGAAAGTCCCTTCGCTGTGACATTGGATAATAGTTAAACTTGAATATCAGTTCAATTACACGAAAAGGAAAATGGAACGCAAGGGTTTTGGAAAGAATTCAGGATGCATTCCTACTTCATTCACTTCGCAAAGCATGAACAGGATTAGATCTTGCCGCTTTGATGAAATGATAGCTTACGGTAAGCCAGGCAATGACCGTTGCCAGCAATCCGCTTAATAGAAATACTGTCGGTCCCAGCCTGATGCGATAAGCAAATGTGTCGAGCCAATTGTGCATGGCATACCAGGCAAATGCAGCTGCTATTATAAAAGAGATTCCTACCAGAATCATGAACTCCCTGGAAAGCATTGTATTAATGGATTGAACGGAGGCACCCATTACTTTTCGGATCCCTATCTCCCGTGTACGCTGCTCAGCTGTGAAAGAAGCAAGTCCCAGAAGTCCAAGACATGCTACAAAAATGGCTATACCGCTAAGAACCGTGAACAATTGCCCAAGACGTTGATCCTCTCTGAAGAGCAGATCAAAATTTTCATCAAGAAAGGAGTATTCAAAAGGTTCGTTGGCGGCATACCTCTTCCAAAGGGTTTCTATTGAAGCAACCGCCTCTTTTGGATTTCCATTATAACGAATAAGGATATTGTTAGAACGTTTTTGGAAATGAATAAGAAGTGGATTCACTTTCGTTTTGAATGATTCAAAGTTGAAGTCTTTCACTACTCCTACAACATGATAACTAATACTTTGATCAAAAGGATCTGTTAGTTTTTCTTTAAGAGGATTGCTCCAGCCCAGTTCTTTGACAGTGGCTTCGTTAATTACAATCGCTGCGGAATCTGACGGAAAGTCTTTTGAAAAATAGCGGCCTTGCACAATATCTATTTTAAGGACATTGAGATTGTTATAATCTGCTGCATAGTTTCTTATCAGAAGATCACGTTTGGTTCCAACGGGTCGGAACAGACTCACATCATTAATGCCAGGGAAGACAATATTTGTAAAACTTGCATTCTCCACTCCTGCCTGACCAGTGATGGCTACCAAAAATGCATCTGCATTGGTCTCCAGCCTGTTCGTGTTTTTTACAGCCAATACGTTCTGTTTGTCGAGACCAATATTTTTTTCCTGAAGGAAGCTAAGTTGATTATAAACTACCGTTGTGCAGATGATCAAAGCAATGGAGATGCTGAATTGAACCACTACGAGGGAACTTCTGATTCCTTTGCTTTTCATTCCCGATCGCACATTGCCTTTCAAAACATCTATTGGATTAAAAGAAGTCAGGTAAAGAGCAGGATAACTGCCAGCCAGAAGAGAAACAGTAATAAAAATTGTAAAAATGGATCCGAGAATTATTGGAGAAAAGATTGCATTAAACAAAAGAACTTTTCCGGATAGTAGATTAAACGATGGCAGTAGAAAATAAACTCCCGCAATTGCAATGATAGTTGCTCCAAAAACGTAAATGAATGATTCTGACAAGAACTGGATGACAAGTCTGGAACGTGCAGAGCCGAGAGTTTTACGCAATCCAACTTCCTTAGCCCGACTGGCAGACCGGGCCGTTGAGAGATTCATAAAATTTATGCAGGCAATTAACAGGATAAATATTCCAACTGCCGATATGATATAGACGTATTTGATGTCGCTGACGGGATTGAGGTTATCCTGGATATCGGGATAATACAAATGACTGCTGGACATCGGGTAAGAGTAATATGAATAGATGCCACCTTGTTTTTCAAACTCTTTAAAACTTATTCCGAAACCATCTTCCAGTTCGGGAGCAATGTGTTTCTCTACAAAGGCTCTAAGCTTCTGATCAATCAGTTCAATTTTTGTCTTCGGATTTTTTCTAAAGTAAGTATGAGTTGCGTCATTATCTCCCCACCCTCCCTTCATCATGTTTTTATCAGATGCAGCGGATAGCAGCATATCAAACTGTATGTGAGAATTGACGGGAGCCTCCTGAACAATACCGGTGACCTTAAATGCTTCGTTGTCTTTTCCTATAACGATGATCTTTCCAAGAGCAGATTGATCTCCGAAATACTTAACAGATGTTGTATGAGTTATTACAATGCTGCTAGGTTCTTTGAGAACAGTTTTAGGATCGCCTTCCAGCAGGTCAAAACTGAAGAATGCAAAGAAATTGGAATCAACGTAAAGGACTTTTGTTTCAGTAAAGAACTTGTCTTCATACTTGACGACGATACTTCTTTTTGGCTTGATACGAATGGCCTGTTCCACACCGGGTATCGCATTGGACATTTCGCCAGCAAGCGGTGGGCAGGATGACGCAACCTGAAACTCCTGACCTCCAATTTTGGCATGAAGGCCAACATGATAGATGTTTTGATAATCCTTATGAAATCTGTCGAAGAGGAGCTCATCAGAGATGTATAAGCCAATCAGAAAGCAGGCTGTTAGTCCAAATGCTAATCCGGCAATGTTGAGTATTGCATAAAACTTATGCTTGACAATATTGCGAAAAGCAACTTTGAAATAGTTACGGAGCATTTGGTTAATTCAGGTATCAGACCTAAGATGATCCAGGAGTCATAAAAGTCTTAAGAAAGGTGAAATATTTATAACGGCATCAATGGATATTTAAACTACTTTGTCTACATCATGAACTGATATGGCTGTTTTTTTTAATTCTGGAACTGTTTTTTAGTGAAATTAAAGTTCAATTTGCCTTCGTAAATTAGATTTAAATGCAATCCATTGATGTTATTCGGGCAAGGAAAGAAACTCCTGCCTCAGCCAGTATTATTCATTTCAATAATGCGGGTTCTTCACTTACTCCACTCCCGGTTCAGCAGGTAGTGACTTCCTATCAGCAGATCGAGTATAATCTGGGAGGATACGAAACTTTCGACAAGCATCTTTCTCAAATCAATGATGTGTATGGAAAGATCGCTGCACTTATCGGTGCTGATGCTGAAGAGATAGCAATTACCACGAGTGCCAGTCACAGTTATGGCCTTGCACTGCAAAGTCTGAAACTTAAAAGTGGCGACAAGGTTCTATGCTGTCATGCTGAATACATCAGCAATTACATGGGGCTGTTGTTGCAGCAACGTCAGGGAATTGAAGTAGTAGTAGTGCCTGATGATGAGCATGGACAAATTGATCTTGTTGCACTTGAAAAAGCAATTGATAGCAATACTAAACTTATTTCATTGACTCACATACCTACCAGCGGTGGGTTGATCAATCCTGCAGAAGAGGTTGGCAAGATTGCCCGCCGTCATGGCATTCTGTATATTCTGGATGCATGCCAGAGTGTAGGACAGATCAAGGTGGATGTGTCGAAGATAGGTTGTGATATGTTGGCGGCTACAGGAAGGAAATATCTGAGAGGCCCACGAGGTACTGGGTTCCTGTATGTAAAGAAAGATCTGTTGCCCCGAATGGAGCCTCCTATTGTGGATGGTTGGGGTGGAGAATGGACAACTATGAATGATTTTCAATACCGGCCGGGGCGGAAGAGAATGGAACTATATGAGAAGAACTTTGCTGACGTCCTTGGACTAGGCGAAGCTGCATCATATGCCAATTCCTGGGGAATGGAGAATGTTGAAGCAAGGAATATATACCTCGGAAAAACCCTGAGAGATCAACTGGCGGGTATTAAAAATGTGAAGGTCAGAGATAAAGGCTTAAGACTGGGTGGCATTGTTACATTCACTATGGATGGAAAGGATCATGGAAAAGTTCACCAGGAACTTCGGGCTCAGAACATCCATTTAAGCATCTCTTTGGGTGCTGGCGCCCGGCTGGATCTAGGTCAGAGAGGTATTGAGAGCGTATTGAGAGCGTCAGTCCACTACTATAATACGGAGGAAGAAATTAAAATTTTAACAACGGTCTTGGGAAAGCTTTAAATTCTTCGTTGATTCGAAAACCTAAACCTGGATCATCAATGAAAAAGCAAACAGGATTTGCCAGAATCCTTTTTCTTGAATGCCTGCTGTTACTTACACTCTCCTGCCAGAAAAGTGACGATAATTTAAATATTAACTATACTGGAACAGGGTCAGTAAGTAGAGGTCAGGGCACTAGCACAACACCGAATCTACTTAGCGGATGTAATGGATCGAGAGTTTCATCGGAAGGTACAATCAAAGCTCTTGATGGCACTACCTGGACTCTGCCGGGAGAGAACCAGTTTGCAGCTGGCGCAAAAGCCTCCGATCTCTATAATGATTGTAACAATGTAAGGCCTTCCAATATTTCTCAGGCCAGTCTGCCTGCTTCGGGAACAATCATTGATAGTGATGGTACGATCATTACTGCATATGTATTTGCTGACAATTATTTTGAATTATACGTCAACGGCGTTCTCATAGGAGTTGATCCGGTGCCATACACTCCTTTTAACTCCAGTGTGATGAAATTCAAGGTTAAGAAGCCTTACACAATTGCTTTCAAGCTCATCGATTGGGAAGAAAATCTTGGTGTAGGCAGCGAGGCAAATAATGGAAATCCTTTTCATGCTGGTGACGCTGGCCTGGTTGCTACATTCAGTGATGGAACAAAGACGGATGGAACCTGGAAAGCACAAACTTTCTATATCGCGCCTCTGGAGGATGTAAATGCTGTTAAGGAAGAATCGGACGGAACAAGATCTTCAGCCTCGGCGTCTACAACACCTGGATGTGATGGATCATGTTTAGCTATTCATTGGCCAATTCCACTGGATTGGAACTCCAAAGCTTATGATGATAGTGGTTGGCCAGGTGCAACCATTTACACTGCGGCTGCGGCAGGTGCTACTAATAAGCTTGCTTACAGTAATTTCACTTCTACCTGGGCTGGGGCTTCCTTTATCTGGTCATCCAACCTTGTTCTGGACAATGTAGTATTGGTAAGAAAGACAGTTCAATAGGTCCTATCTTTTATTGAGGAAAGTATAATTGAAATCAGCCGCTGTTGATTAATGCAGGATCACAATCTTTTTAGTAATCATCCCTTCGGCACTTTTGAATTTGAGGATGTAGATACCCACGGGTAAATTTTGAGTAGAAACTTCAAGGCTTTTTACCAGGGACTTCTCAAGTATTACATTTCCGGAAGGATCGTGTATCCTTATCTCCCCTGGAACAAGTGAAGTGATCGTGAGTTTGTCATTTGCCGGGTTTGGATAATATGCAATGATATCATCCTGTGTCAGATTAACCGGAACGATCTCAGAATACGTAACATCACCATTATAGTCTGTTTGCTTTAAACGATAATAACTTCTGCCATTTAATGGATTCTTGTCAGTAGCAAAATAGTTGAGCAGACTGGTGCTGTTGCCTGCACCCTCAATTCTTTCAAGACTTTCCCATTCCTTTGCATTGGATGATCGCTGAACGGTGAAGTAATCATTTTCAATCTCTGTTACCGTGCTCCATGACAATTGCACTGAGAAAGTTGGATCAACTTTAGCAGCAAAATTTACCAGTTTGATTGGCAATGTAGTGGCAGCGCTGGTAGAACCCAGTGTGAAATACATTCCATCGGTTAAGGTAACTCCTGTGAAAGTAACGACATGCGTGCCTGCATTATAAGATCGCCCTGTTGTGTAGCGCGTTGCTCCAGTAGCAAACACACCATCTGCATCGAGTAATAATTCTATATCCGTACCAGCGGCAACTGTTCTGCTGGTAAGATCAAATGAGATCGTTACCGTTCCGATGTTGCTGGTCTGCGCTGCTCTCCATACTCTCCATGAGCGATATACTATTCCCGTTGGAACATCTGAGCTGTTGGGAATGCTCATGCTTCCACCGTTATGTCCCCAAAGTAAATAATCACCATCATCCATGCTGGAAGGATTGTTAATGCGGACGATTCCACTGCCCTTGGCATCATTGTGCAAATTGTTAGCATCCTCACGGCCAATACCAGCCACTTCAACACTATGAACTCCATCATAAGGGAATAGATCGGTGGTGATAGGAAGATTGTACTTCGATGATAAATAATTGTGAACGATGTTTCGCTGAGCAGTATTTAAAAGAACGCTATAGACAATTGCTTCAGCAACATCTCCATTCATAAAGTTGTTGCTTGCAAAAGCTCCAATCTGCAAAGTATTATCGGTGTTTGTGGTGCTCGCAGTTCCTCCTGGTCCGGCGACTGCTCCATTCATATAGATCAAACCAAATCTTGATGCATTGGCAAAAGTGCCGGTCATAATATCAAATCCGTTGTTAGTAATTGGTATTGTAGAAGTAGCAAATATGCCACCGCTCTGGAACAGGCGCATAAAGGTACTGCTGCTGGTATAAAACGCATGCCCGGAAGAACCTGATATAATATTACCTGTAGCTCCTACATTCAGAACTCTCGCAACGACAATTTTAGTGTAATCTGAATTGATAGGAAATCCCGAAGGGCATGTCATGAAATTTGATCCTGGAAAGCGAAGTACAGGCTGACCATTAACCTGAGCTGTTCTGAATGTTGGCTGGTTTCCAACAGATCCCTGAGTTGCATGTGAAGCTGACCCCGATTGATCAAGCCATGAACTTACAAGTGCTCCATCGGTTCCTGTGGAAGCACCTGCATCTGCGCGTAGCCATAGATAATTAGAAATGTTATCACCTACTCCACCAGGTCCCTGATAACCAAACACATCATCGTCAATAATCGTATAAGTATAAACACTTGCGCCTAGGGTGCTGTTCACGGGAGATGACAATGTTACGATAATGGTCTCTCCTGTTTCAACAATGATATCATTGATCACAGTCGCAACAATATTGCCTGTAGTACTTCCTGCAGGCATTGTAAACACTCCATTGGCAAGAGTATAGTCAACGCCGCCACCAGTAGCCGAACCTGTTACCGTATAGTTTACTGTTGCATCTGTATTGGATGAGCTGCTCAAGGTAAGAGGAATATTCACGGTAGCGGTGGATTCAAGTCCCGCAAAGGAAGAAGATGTAAATCCTAATGTTGGAGGCGGATCATTGTCGTTAATTGTAAAAGTTAAGACATTATTTACACCCAGGTTTGAATTTGTAGGATTGGTCAAAGTAATGACGATCGTTTCATTCTGTTCATAAATAGCGTCATCCACGATAATCAGTGAAATAGTGGTTGTAGTGCTGGGGCTTGCGGGAACGGTAGCGGTTCCAGAAGTAAGTACATAGTCAACACCCCCACCGATTGCAGTACCTCCTGTTACACTATAATCAACTGTTGTCGGACTTCCACTGGTATTATTGATCTGAATGGTAAGACTCACAGGCGTTGTTCCTTCTGATCCATTCAGGGAAGCTACATTAAAGTCGATTTTCCTTGCATTATCATCATCGTGAATCGTGTATGTATTGACTGTCGTACTTCCTAAAGAGATACCCGCCAATGGGGAAGATAGTGTAACAGAAAAAGTCTCATCACTTTCAACGGTAATGTCATCAATGATTGAAGGGTTGATCGTTGTTGACATACTGCCTGCTGTGATTGTTGCAGTTCCGGCAGAGAGTGTGTAATCTGTTCCATTATTCGCAGAAATATCAGAAGCTGAATAGTTTACTGTCACGTTTGTAGCAGGGATATAATTCAAAGATACAGTCATTGACTGTGAAGCAGGTTCAAATGAAGTTGATGTAGCTGCCGCAAATTGTATTGTTGGATTGACAGCACCAATGGCAAGGTAATTACCATTCGCTATTGGAATATTATTGATTGAATAGGATGTTCCGCTTACAAACGGCATCTCATATAATGTTGCACCAGATGTAAAATCTCCGTCTGCATCCACCATGATAACATACTTGGTATATCCACCCGGCAATGCAGGTAATGTTGCATTATCAATGCCGATAGTAATGGAAGGAATAGTTCCTGTTTTTGTAACCCTCCATTCTCTGATCAATCTTTGAACGGTACCTCCTGTTGGAGCTTCTGTATTGGTCCAGGCAAAAATGTTTCCGGCATCATGACCAGTTAAAATATAATCGCCGTCAGAAAATGAAGCGGCTGATGGAACGCTGATGTCAAGAGTATTTATAGAACGTGCTGCGATGTGAGCATTGGTTGCATTAGCTCTTCCTATACCAATAACATTGTTAGGATGAGTGCTTGCATAGTTATATCTTAAATTACCAATGGTCAGTGCATATTTTGCTGCCAGGTAATTTTCTACGATCGTTCTCTGTGCAGTGTTAAGCAGAAAATTGAACGCGATAACTTCGTTCATATCACCTCTCAGAAAATTGCCGCCAGCAAAGGCTCCTATCTGAATGTTAGCATCAGTATTCGGAACACCGGCAACACCACTGCCCCCGAAAGTACCATTTAGAAATACCTGACCTGTCAGGCTGGAATTCTGAAAAGTACCTGAGAATATAGCAGACTCATTTAATGCAGGTGAAATGCCGCTTGTTGCGAAAGTTGTTCCGTGATGGAAGAGCTTTACGGCAAGACTTCCTGAACCAAAGAAAAAAGCATGGCCGGCTGTTCCGGAGAACATATTATTGTTGTCTCCAAGATTCGTGAGCTTTCCAACAACAAATTTTGTATAGTCAGAATTGAGAGGAAATACAGAAGGCGTTGTCATAAGATTAGACCCGCTGAAGCTGATAGATGGCAGTCCGTTTAGCTGAGATGTCCTGTAGATTGGTCTATTTCCCGCTGATGGCTGTGTAGCATTATTTGAATTCCCGGATTGATCATTCCAGGCTGAAACTGCAGTATTATCTACGGTCGTAGAAGTTCCTGCATCAGCTTTAAGATGAAGGAAGTTGGAAGCTGCATTTCCTACTCCACCAGGGCCGGTTTGCGCCTTTAATCCAAAACAGGTCATCAGTATCAAAACTGCTGCAGTCCCTAGTGATAAACGATTTTTAGAAGATATTAACCCCACCTTTCGATCTTTTTGATTCTCACGAACTTATTAATGACTTTTTCAGGATAAAAGTAAACGGCAAATATAACCATTGAGGCTACTTAAACAGGCACGGTTTTTTTGATGGATAATGCAGGATCTAAAACACACTCAATGAACATCTCCAGCGCTCTTAAAATCAGTTCAATTATCGTCATAATATCAATCACAATTTCAGTTCCTGTAATAGGGCAAAAAGACACTAAATCTCCTTCATTACCAGCACCTTATGCCACAAAATCTGCAGTAAAATTTAGTAAGGTTGTTGGATGGGAAAATGGTCTCACACCAAAAGCTCCTGACGGATTTAAAGTAACAGCATATGCTACCGTCCTGGAAAATCCACGGTGGATGTATGCTCTTCCCAACGGGGATCTGCTCGTGGCCGAAGTCAATACAAATCACGGTTTCTTTGAAAAGATAGGAGCTGGCATTATTGGTGCGTCCAAATCGAACAGCATGAAGAACAGCGCTAATCGAATAACTCTGTTACGGGACACTGATAAGGACGGTGTGGTTGATCTTCATACACCCTATCTGACAAATCTGAATCAGCCTTTTGGAATGCTCGTTCTTGGAAAATGGTTTTATGTTGCCAACACCGATGGCGTTTACAGATATCCTTATGTTGAAGGAGAAACAAAAATAACAGGGACTGCTGAAAAAATTGCTGAATTACCTCCTGGCAAGCGACACTGGGCAAAGACAATTATTGCTAATGCTGACGGAACTAAAATATTTATTGGAAGTGGTTCAGGAACCAACGTAGCAGAAGATGGCATTGATGCAGAATATCACAGGGCTTGTATTCTTGAGATGAATCCTGACGGCAAGGAGTTGAAAGTATTCGCAAGCGGACTTAGAAATCCTCAGGGTCTTGACTGGTCAACGGATGGAACGTTGTGGACTGCAGTTAATGAACGTGATGAATTAGGTGACGATTTAGTTCCGGATTATTTCACACACGTGGAAAGAGATGGATTCTATGGTTGGCCTTACGTTTATCTGGGCAACCATATTGACCCAAGAGTAAAAGTTCAGAATAAAGAACTTGCAGACAGAACGATTGTGCCTGATGTTTTGCTGGGATCTCATACAGCTTCTTTAGGACTAGCATTTTATAAAGGCAATAAATTCCCAGAGAAATATCATAATGGTGCCTTCATCGGACAACATGGTTCATGGAACAGGTCTACCCTTTCCGGTTATAAAGTAATTTTTATTCCTTTTAAGGATGGAAAGCCTTCGGGACCGCAGGAAGATTTCCTTTCAGGATTTGTGGAAGATCTTGCTGAAAGAAAAGTTCATGGCAGACCTGTTGGTGTCACACTCATGCCTGATGGAGCATTGATGGTTGCAGACGATGTATCCAATACGGTGTGGAGAGTTTCGGTTAAATAATCAGAAGATCTGCATTGAATTGGATACCGGGAATTTGAAAATGGATGTTGTCTGTGTAAATAGCGGGTCTAATGTAATTGGAAATGACAAAAGAGGAATTGTTGAGTGAGCTAAGTAACACATATGTCATGTTGAGGCCCTCGCCGATTGAAGGTATTGGAGTTTTTGCTTTAAAAGATATTCCCAAAGGTTGCAGGGAGGTTTTCAGCAAGCACAATACGGAAGACAAATGGATCGAAATTTCCAAGGAGGAAGTTGAACGTTTACCATCGCATGTTCAGTTGCTGATCGGAAATTATTGCCTCTATGACAAGGATCATTACTTCGTTCCTGATTACGGCTTCAAGAAAATAGACCTTTCCCTGTTTCTAAATCATTCCGATGAACCGAACGTTATTTCTGTAAATGAAGGTGAGTACTTTCAGGTAATTCGTGATATCAGCCATGGAGAAGAGCTGGTAATCAACTACGGTGAAATTGTTGAAGATTAGCTAATGGCATAGTTTTTACAAAGGGGGTCTGTACTTAATCCCCTATGTAATGACTGACTCTTCCGCTATAAAGCTGCCTGTTTATGCCAAATTGACCTTTATCATTATTGGCATCATTGGCCTCTTTTACATTCTCTATATCGGTCAGGAGATCTTACTTCCTGTAATCTTTGCCGTTGTAATCGCCATTCTCCTCAATCCTGTTGTCAATTTCCTGATTAATAAAAAAGTCAATCGCGTAGTAGCCATACTGCTTGCCTTGCTTTTGGTAATGCTCGTCTCAGGAGGATTGGGATATTTTATTGGCTCTCAGCTTGCCTTGTTTAGTGATACGTTTCCAAAGTTTAAAGAGAAGTTCACTGTGCTTGAGCATGATACAATTCAATGGGTATCTTCTACTTTTAACATCAGCAATGCAAAGATCAACGCATGGATTGCAGAAACAAAGAAGAGTATTAATGGAACTGCGATCATTGGGCAGACTTTAAGTACATTGAAGGGATTGCTGGTTCTTCTAATCCTTCCTGTTTATACTTTCCTGATACTATTTTATAAACCCCTTATCCTTGAATTTATTTCACAGCTATTTAAAAATGACGAAAAGGGCGTAGTGAAAGAAGTGCTGACAGAATCCAAGTCATTGATTCAAAATTACCTGGTAGGTCTTGCTATTGAAGCTGTGATTGTGGCGATACTGAATTCGGTTGGCCTTTTGATCATTGGAGTTGAGTATGCGGTATTATTGGGATTGATTGGAGCATTATTGAATATCATTCCGTACATCGGTGGTGTGATAGCCATTTCTCTTCCCATGCTGGTGGCACTTGCAACACAATCTCCATCTGCTGCTTTATGGGTGTTCGTGGTTTATATTGTTGTACAGTTTATTGATAACAACTTCATCGTTCCACACATTGTTGCATCAAAGGTCAAGATCAATGCCCTTATTTCAATTCTCGTGGTATTGATTGGTGGTGCATTGTGGGGTGTTCCTGGAATGTTCTTATCAATTCCCCTGACAGCTATTATAAAGGTTATCTTCGATAGAATTGAACCATTGAAACCGTTTGGACTTCTATTGGGCGATCATCAACCAGGTGTTGGTAATGCAAAGAAGAAGAGAACTACAGCAAAGTAATTTCTACTTGGCTGTAAGTCCGTCAGGAGCAAAATCGAGTGAGATTGCATTCATGCAGAATCTTTTATGTGTGGGTGCAGGACCGTCGTCAAATATGTGACCCAGGTGTGAATCGCAACGCGCGCATTCAACTTCAATTCTTTCCATGTTCAAAGAATTATCCGGTTTGTAATTAACACGATTCTTTCCAATGGGTTCAAAGAAACTTGGCCACCCGCAATCACTTGCAAATTTAGCGTCTGATTTAAAAAGAACGTTTCCACAAACCGCACAATAATATGTTCCCTTCGTAGTTGAGTTCCAAAGGGTGCCGGTAAAAGGTCGTTCAGTGGCTTCTTCTCTTGCAACCGCATACAAGTCAGGTGAAAGAATTTTTCTCCATTCTCCATTTGACACCGTAAGATGCTTTATATCTGTATTGGAATAATAAGGGTTGTTTTCATGACCCTTTGTGGTCTTTATATTCTGAGCCTGTGATGATGAAAGAGCGAGTAAAATTCCAGCAAATATGAGTATTGGCTTCATGGGATTTTCAGTTTATAATGATTGATATACGAACAAAAACGGTGCCCTGGTTTATTTAATTATCAGAACCATTCGTATTAACGGACAAGTTACAGAATCAGGGGTCATCCCACTTGCTTTTCAGATGCTTGTGTCTTCCGCATGACTTTTTACAGCTGTCTATTCCAAAAGATATATTTGATTGCAAACATCTAATAATCAAATATTTATCAACGTTTGAAGAATTCTAATTGGTCCATTGGCATGAAAATTTTGAAGCTTTTGAAAATGCTTTTGTCATGAAAACTCAAATGCTCCAAACCGAAAGGAGGATAAGGCCGAAATCACATTTTGCGATTTTTAATAGCCGTTGCGATTGCCATGCTCATCTTTTCGTGCAGTCCGTCATATGTTGCCGCTCCGCCTTCTGCTCCTATAATTGTTCAGCCTGTAGCTCCATATCCAAATGCAGTTTGGGTAGATCGGGGTTGGAGATATCACAGAGGTCAGCCGGTATACAGAGCTGGCTATTGGGCTAGACCCCGATCGGGACGAGTTTGGTACCCTGGAGAATGGAGACCTCACCCACGGCATGGATACGTTTGGGTACGCGGTCGATGGAGGTAGGTTTGTGCGGTTATCCGGATGCTAAGATTTTGTACTGAAAATCAAATCTCAATAAGATAAATTGAGATTTGAGGTGATATTTGAATTTTCAAAGGCACTTAGTATAAATATGATATGGAGACAACAGCCGATCTATTAATCCGGGAGTATCCTGTGAGTGAAATGATTTTCAAGCAGCTTTATGAGTCATGCTTTCCAACATCTGCACGATGGGTTGCAAAGATGAATGGGAGCTTTGAAGATGCAAGTGACATTTTTCAGGATGCTTTGATCATTTATTACGAAAAGAATCAGATAAAGAATTTTGAGATCAACACTTCCGTGAATGCTTACATTCTTGGAATCGTCAAACACTTATGGATCAGAAAATTCAAAGATGATGCCCGCAACGTATCGCTTAGTGAAATAGAATCGCGGATAAGTATTCCTTCAGATTTCTTCCCTGCTCCTAATACAGAAAAGTTATTGCAGTTCCTGGAAAGCACAGGGCGACAATGTCTTGAGTTATTGAGCGCATTCTATTACGAAGGATTGAACATGAAACAACTTTCCCAGAGAATGAATTTCAAGGGTGAGCGATCAGCAACTGTTCAGAAATATAAATGCATTGAGAAATTAAGGAATACGATCAAACAAAAAGCAATTGGCTATGAGGACTTCGTTGAATGATATTCAGGAAATAGAAAAATTTCAACGTGAGGAATTGTCTCCCGGTGATTCTATTCTCTTTCAGGTAAGAATGATTCTTGATCCGGTGCTAAAACTGAATGTCACCTTTCAGAATATTATTCTGCAGGTGGTGCAACTTTATCATCGCAAAAAATTAAAAGTGGAAGTAAAGCAGATACATCATGATTTGTTCTCCTCTCCTTCCTCGCTTGAATTTCAACAAACCGTCAAACAAATTTTTAAATCATAGTATGATAAAATCATCCCTGATTCCCATGGTTCTTGATGGAAGAGGTGAACGAGCCTATGACATCTTCAGTCTTCTATTACAAGAACGAATTATTATACTCGGTACAGGGATCGATGATTCAGTCGCGAATGTGATTGTTGCTCAACTCTTGTATCTCAACAGCCTGGATCAGAAAAAGCCCATTAATTTATATATCAATAGTCCTGGAGGTGTTGTTTATGCCGGACTTGCCATATACGATACAATGCAAATGATCTCTGCTCCTGTTTCAACACTTGCCATTGGTGTTTCTGCCAGTATGGGAACTGCTTTATTGACTGCTGGAGCGAAAGGTAAGCGATACGCGTTGCCACACTCCACCATTCATATGCATCCCACAGGTGGTGGAGCGCAGGGTTATACAGAAGATGTTAGAATAGCATCTCATGAACAAGAAAGATTACAAGCTCAGCTTTTTCATTTGATGGGTAAGCACTCCGGCCATACGCGAAAGGAAATTGAAGAGCATTTCTTAAGAGATCGGTACATGAGTGCCCCTGAGGCACAACAGTTTGGATTGATCGATGAGGTCATTGGAGACATCAGTGATGTGATATCGCTGAAGAAAGGTGAGTTTGAGGTGAAGATTTTCGGTGAGTAAATCTTTTTACCCTGAACTTTGATCTGTTGACAATTCGGTTGGGGGTAAAGGCATTTATCTTAAGGATACAAAATCACCAATGAATTTACACCCTTAGAATCAATAATTGGGAATTCTAATCCCTTTTAGGGAATTTACTGTAGAATTTTCTCTACACTTGCAAGACGGCGGAAATTTACACCCACAGGCAACCTCTGCCTGCCGTGGCATAATAATAACAGTCAATAAGCCGTTGTAAAACCAAAATTTAAAAGAATGAAATCAACAAGAAATTCGTTAGGACTCATCATACTGGCTTTCTTCCTCATTTTCGCTTCAGGATGTAAGAGCAAAAAGAAGGCAATGGAAGCCGCAGCCGAAAAAGCAAGAATTGAACAGGAAGCCAAGCTTCGACAGCAGGAAGAAGATAAGCGGATGAAGGAAGCGGAAGAGAAAGCAAAGATGGAACTCGCTGCTCAACAGGAAGCAGAAAGAAAGGCCGCTGAAGCTGCCGCTGCTGCCACCAGCACTCCAAAGTCAAAACTCAATCAGTATTTTGATTCGATATCCGGTGCATCGAGTGTGGCATCTGCCAACAGCAGTATAAACGAAGCACTTGCAATGTTCTCATCTCCTGACACACCTGTCTTGATCATTATCAGCGAATCAAATGGTCAGAAGGATTATGATAAACCAACGACCATTAAGGGTTATCTGAACTATCTGAAGGATCAGCGCAAGAATATCAATCGCATTGAAAGTCTGCAGTTTGATAGCGCTGGTAAGATAAAAGAAGTTGAGCTTCGTAAGTAAGAACTAACACCACTATAAATAATACTACCATGGTTTATACCAAATCAAAATATCTATTCGCAGTTCTATTTAGCTTTTTCGCTGCTGCCAATGTTTTCGCTCAAAATGCTGAGATAAGTCCTCAGCGGAAGCAGGCTATTGATTCCCTCGCGTTGGAAAAAGTGAAAGATCTTAGCAAATACATTGCTATCATAGGCAATAAGAAGACTCCATTTTCAGAAGCCAACCGGGTTATGGATCGTGCAGAAGAGTTGTTCACCCCTGGAAGTGAAATGGGTGTATCTTCTATCAAACGTAAAGAAGTTAATTACTACAAAGTTCGTAAGTATTTCGAACGCCTGATGGCGCTTAGCTATGATCGTGTTACAATCGAATGGTATGACATTCATTATATAAGTGATCTTGAACGTCAACCGGATGGTCGTTATGTAGGTGTTGTCACCATATACCAGAAGTTTGAAGGAACATCCGATGATGGAATGAAATATAAAGACACAACGAAGAAGGATATCACAATTTACGTTGAGCGTAAGAAGACGCAGATTGCCGGAAGAACAATTGAGTTCTGGGACGTGTTGCTTGGTGACATTCGCGTTACAGAGACGAGTGCCTAAGTAATATCCAATAAAATAACTGGGCACATGGAATTAATACCTCTATGTGCCCATGTTTTTAAAAATCCAATTCACGATTGATGCGATTCACAATTCTTACATTCTTTGTTTTAATAATTTCTTTTTCCACCAGGGCTCAGATCGTCAGTGATAATATCGACGAGACAAAACTCTATGCAGAATCGAAGCAAGTCAATCAATTCTTCAGAAGATTTAACGGCGAGGAAGACGAAAAAGGTAAGCGCTACTACCCTGCTGACAAGCTTTACAGAACAGCAAAGCTTAGAAAGAAATATTTAGAAATTCTTTTTGACGCCAGCAACACAGGAATGAGCAATGCGCTCAAAACTGAATTTGTCAAAGCTTTGCTTGATAAACCTGATGCTTCGATCCTTGACTTCCATGGAAAGAACTGGTACTCTGAAGTTCAGACGCTCTTTGTCATCAATGGAAAAGAACATACCGTCACCCTGTTTATGGAACTCGAAAAAGACCATCTTGGGTCTAAATGGGTGATTGAGAGTGCTCATGCCGATATCTTCAAACCATATTTTGTGAGGGACACATTAAAAGTTGGAAGATTTTTACATCCCATGAGTCACGAGCTTGATTTTATGAACATGCGGAAAGCATTTTCGAACACTGATAGCGTCAGTCAGTTCACTGTTAAAAGATTTACGCCAGATCATCTTTCGGTATTACTGTATGAGATTAAAAAGGGGAATGCAGTTTTTAAATCTGTTGAGCAGGTTAAATTCCATTTTTTTCAGATTCCAGGATGGTATTTCGAAATATCAGAATTCAATCGATCCGGATATAATACCGGCTGGCTCATTTCGAATCTTGTCAAATTAAAAGATGATTCAGATAAAAAAGTCCTACTTAAATATCTTCACTATGAATCGCGGTAAGCTGTGGTTAATCACAGTTTTTCTGATGTGCTTCACAGTCTTTGCGGAAGCTCAGAAGACATCTTCCAAAAAGCCTGTTAAGAAAACAGAAACAAAAAAGACTGTTAAAAAATCAGATGCCAGGAAGACAACCAAGACGACCACCAAACAAACACCTAAGAAGGAAGTAAAACCTGATCCCGCGCCGGATGTTGTCGAAGATCAGAAAAAGATCAGAAACATCGTCTCGGTATTTGAATTCATGCTCAATACACTTGGAAACAGCGCGACTTCTGCCCGTGATAAGGATGTGATCGTCACGGAAAGTTATTCCAAGATATTCAGAGATTCCAAAGTTCAGATCGAAGATGATCTGGTGGCCGATCGGTTGGTTGTTACCAACAAGGATATCATGGCATACCTTAAAGATGTTGAATTCTTCTTTTCAGAAGCAAAATTTGAAATGAATATTGATAACATTCAGAACGGACTGAATGGTGAAAATAAAAATTTCTATAAGGTCTCTATTACCCGTAACCTTAAAGCCACCACAATTGATGGAAAGACCATCAACACAACAGTGCCTCGTTTTATAGAGATCAATTATGATCCTGAATCGCAGGACTTAAAAATTGTAAGCATCTATACAACCCAATTCAGTGGGAAGGATGCTATGACAAACTGGTGGTCACAGTTATCGAACGAGTGGAAGGAAATTTTTAAAAAGAAGATCAACCTTACCGATAGCGCTACGCTACTGGACATAAAGAATATTGTTGCCATCGAAGAGTTTGACTTAAGCAACAATCGCTTCATCACATCTATTGAGCCACTTTCTTTTCTAACAAGATTAAAGAAACTAAATATCTCAAATACGGCTATATCAGATCTGGTGCCTATCAGGAACCTTAGCGATCTATCAGAGTTGAATATTTCTAATACGAAGGTTAAGGAAATTTCTTTGTTGAGATATGTTGTCAATCTTACCAATCTGAATTTCAATGACACTGAAGTCTCGGATATTTCCGTTGTTGAGAAAATGACCCATCTTCAGCGCCTGGAAGCAGGTGCCCCTAATGTGAGTGACCTCTCTACAATCAGTAGTCTTTCTGAACTTACCTTCATAAGTCTTGAAGGAAGTAATGTTGCTAGCCTGTCTCCTCTTCAGAATCTCACTCAGCTTACAGAGATTAATCTTTCTCAATCACCTATCACCGACATTGCTCCGCTCGCAGGTCTTAAAAAAGTTACCATACTGGAAATTGACAGCACCAGGATTACCAACATCTCTTCACTCAGCGGAATGGAAAGCCTCAAAGTTCTGCATGCAAATCATACTATGATTGCAGATTTGCTTCCCTTGGCGAAACTGACACAACTGGAGAAGATCTATTGCGATCAGACAAGTATTAAGCAACCTGCTGCTGATGCATTTATAAAAATGAATCCGAAGGTTTTGATTATCTATGATTCAAAAGACCTTCGCTCGTGGTGGGATGGATTGTCTGCCGAATGGCAGCAAATATTCAATAAAACCTCAAAGATCAGTCAACAGCCCACGAAGGAAGAGCTGGCAATCGTTACTAACAGGGACTCGATCAATCTGGGGACAAACAACCGTATTAAAAGTCTTGAACCCTTGCGAAAACTTCCCAAACTTAAAGTTATTACAGCACATAATCCGGAGATTACCAGTCTGACACCACTCGAAAATCATACAGAGATAAAATACCTCGACATCAGCGGAACTTCAGTAATGGACGTTTCTCCTGCAGCAAAGTTTACAAAACTTAAAATTCTAAATGCAAATAAAACTAAGGTCGAAAATCTCGACCCACTCAGTAAGTTAGCAACATTGGAAAAGATCTATGCCGACCAAACAGGCATTCAGGATTTTATTGCAAAAGAGTTTCTGGAAAAGAATCCAAAATGCCTGTTGATTTATAAAACCATTCACCTTGATCGATGGTGGACTAATCTTTCTGAAAACTGGAAGAGCATTTTTAAGGTGCAGTTGGGTGATAGTGTTAAAAATACTGAAAGCTTGCACAAGCTTGTGGAGTCTGAGCAGTTTCACTTTAAAGACTCTCCTGTGGGTGATCTTTCTGCGCTGAATGAATTTGTAAGATTAAAAGAGCTACATTTTTCCGGAACTTCAATTTCTGAAATTCCGGCGATGGAGAACCTTTCATCATTGAAGTCTTTGCATGCTACCAACAGTCCACTTCAGAATCTTGAGTCCTTGAGCAAGATGACTGTTCTTGAAGACCTGGATATTTCTAACACGCCTATAGACGAATTGAAATTCCTTTCGGGAATGGTGAGCCTTAAAAAGCTCAACTGTGCTGGTACACAGATCAAGCGACTGGATGCTCTTGTCTCTTTGAAATCATTGGAGTTCTTGGATTGTTCCAATACCCGTGTCGGGAACATTGATCCATTGCTTCAATTGTCATTAAAGACTTTGAAATGTTTCAACACCAAAGTCTCTACCCGCTCGATTGAAGGATTCAAGAAGAAGAAACCTGATTGCAATGTGGTGTATTACAGATAATAAGGAATTAACGATAACCTGCTGCCTGCAGTTCAAACAGCTCCGAATATCTTCCTTCGGCATTAATCAGTTCATCATGGGTTCCTAATTCGGCAACGCGTCCGTCAGAGATAACCGCAATTCGATCCGCCATCCTCACCGTGGAGAATCTATGTGAGATTACAATTCCAATCCGGCCTTTCAGATTTTCCTTTAACTCAGCGAATATTGTAGCCTCTGCTTCTGGATCCATCGCCGCTGTAGGTTCATCCAGAATCCAAATATCCGCATCACGATACATGATGCGGGCAAGTGCCAGTCGTTGCCATTCACCACCGGATAGATCATGTCCACCCTCGAAGAGCCTTCCAACATTGGAGTCAAGCCCCTTAGCCATTTTCTTTACAAGCCATTCGCTTCTTGAATCCTCCAGTGCCTTCATAATGTTGGCATCATCGATGGGACCACTGGTAGGTCGTCCCATGGCAACGTTCTCACGAACTGTAAATTCATAGTTAGCGAAATCCTGAAACAACACACCGATACGACCACGAAGAGCATCAGGGTCGACATCTTTTATATCTATTCCGCCTACTTTTATTGAACCTTTATCAGTATCATAAAACCTGAGAAGAAGTTTGATGATGGTACTTTTTCCAACACCGTTCTCTCCTACCAGAGCAATCAATTCTCCGTTGTTGATCTTGAGATTAAAATCTTTTACCGCAGAACCTTGCCCGCTTGGGTATGCAAATGAAACATTTTTGAATTCAACTCCTTCATGAAGATGCGGCGGAATAAGTTTCGGTGTTACAGGTTTGGGAACCAACGGTTCGATGGCAAGGAAAGAGAAATAATCTTCCAGGAAAATGGTATGTTGATCTACCGATACAAATGTTCCTGAAATCTGTCCAAGTGTTCCTGAGACTGATGTGAATGCTCCTATCACCAGTACAACTCCTCCAGGATCGATTAAACCTGCCGCGCCTTTCAATGCGACAAATAAGTAGGCAAGAGCAAGTGTGGTCCCGGTAATGAATCCGGTAAGCAATGTTACACGTGTGCCTGACTTATACATCCTTGCCCGTTGTCTGAATAGACTTTCAGTGACTTTATGATGTCTCTCGATCAGGTAATCAGCGAGAACGTATGCCCTGATATCTTTTGTAGTTCTTGGTTGCACAAGAAGATCTCCCAGATACCCTCGTTCACGCTCTTCTGAAGTTCGTTTATAAAAGAACTCATATAATCTTGAAGTCATGCGACTTTCCAGAACCAGAGAAAGGATCGCTGCAGCAAGAGCAAGAAGTACGAGCATGTAATGCAAACTCGCCAGCAAGGAAGCCATTAGAATGATCGTAATTAGATTTGCGGAAATACCCAGCACAGACCATGTAAGATCTCCTGGTCGCCACGACACATCTCTTTTTGCACGTTCAAGACGATCATGCCAGTTCGATTGATCAAAGTGACCAAGATCCATTTTGGATGCTTGTGCTAAAAGTCTGCGTTCGGCTTCCAACTCTACCCTACGCACAAACAAACTTTGTCCATAACCCATATATCCGCTGATAGCACGCTGAATGCAGATTGCTGCCCATAAGCCAAGAACAATCGGCAACATGACGTTGAATGAGACAGCATGAATCTTCGCCTGAGCAATATGATTTACAAGACTCGCACCCAGGTATACGGTTATCGGTGTCATCGCTGCGCTCACGATCCCGAGTATCGAAAAGCGTATAAGTTCATTGGGTGACGCTGCCCATGCAAGAGACATCCCCAACTTTAGATTTTTCCAGACTCTTTTAATTCGACTTGCAAGCTTCGGAGGACTCGTCTTCATGTTTGTTTTTAAAGTTTAAAAACGTGAAGACTTCAAAAATTACGCCATCAGAGAGGTTTTAGGAGCTTGAGAAAATTTCAAACGTTTGCTAAATGAATAAACCAGCAAAACTTTTTTACGGCTATACTCTGGTCAGCGTCTCGGAGAATTTTCCGTTGTCATCACTCCAGATATTTTTTGAATTACCGGTAGAGCGTTCCTGCATTTCAAGGTAATACCGCTTATTAGTGTTGCCCTCACTTTCCCAGAAATTGATAACATCAAAAACGTTGTATTGGCCCTGCCCGTGCTCAAGCTTGATATTTTCAGGAGCTCTTTCATCCCAGGATGATTGAAGGAATGTCTGTATAAATTTCCCGGAGGCATCAAATAAAGACATACGTGGAATATTGCTGATAGTATAATAAGAAGTATATCCTTCAGAAGTTTTAACCCAGTCAACAATAATGTCTCCCGTTTCCGGAACTTTAGTTACCAATGAAGCTACTAATCTATTATTCATGTCCTTATTATCGGGCATGTCATTCATCATATGATTTTTGTAAACAATTTTCTTCTGAGGAGTTTGAGAAAAAACATTTTCCGTCATGAATATGAACAGAAACAGAAAGAGGAACACGATGGATTTTTTCATTTTTTTAATTATTGTTTGTAAGGGCGTGCATGAAAAGCAAATTGATTTTAAGCAAGTATTGAATCGCTGTCAGTTGATGTGTCTTTTCATTCTTTGATTTCGACAAAATGAACATGCTTTTTCTGTTACTCATTTGTTTGAGATCGTAATGAGTATAGTCTTGAAATGTTTCTTCCGGGTACATGGTATTCTTATTTATGAATAGTAGAAGCCCCCACGAATGGGAGCTTCATCTTATTTACCTGTTTGGATTTAAAGTTGAT
The DNA here is from genome assembly GCA_013141055.1 of Cyclobacteriaceae bacterium. Classification (NCBI taxonomy): domain Bacteria; kingdom Pseudomonadati; phylum Bacteroidota; class Cytophagia; order Cytophagales; family Cyclobacteriaceae; species Cyclobacteriaceae bacterium. The sequence continues at coordinate 108,106 of JABFRS010000002.1, forward strand.
CTTCCTTCGAATGCTTCATCTTCATCATCGTCTTCAGCCTGGCTTCTTCTGGCGTTTCCCAGAGCACCTTCCTCTTCTGAATCTTCATCTTCCTCAGTGCTTGAATTGCGTGAAGAATTAGTGGCTTGTCTTTGTTCATCTGAGTTTGTCACATTGCGACGAGCTGAAGTTGACTTTGTATTGTCCCTCTCTTCATCATCATCCTTTTCTTTGGCTGATTTTTTTGGAGAAGTTTTAGGCATTGCAGAACGGTTAGTCTTTGCTGATTTCTTAGCGCTATTGGATGCGGAATTGCTTCTTGCCTTCGAGCTGGAAGCAGTTTTTGTTTTATGCTTTTCCATATCTGTATATTTTAAGGGTTAAAATCTACGGATACAGTCAAAAAAATTATGCCGCCATGATTGTTGGAAAGGGCTGAAAAAGGACTTTAATCAGTTGAAAACCCCACGAAATGCGAGGATATTCTTCTACGAACAGAATTGACGCAAAAAAAATATCCACACCATAATTGGCGTGGATATCCATTTTAGAATCCTTTAAATACTAGTCAACTGGACCTTTGCGTACTGCCTTTCTTTGCTCAGGCCAGTTACCGGGCTTACCCGTTCTTGGATCCAAAGGAAGAACACTCTTATCTCTGGAGGTCATGTTCGGATCTTCACATGCCTGATACACCAGTACAGCAGCAAGTATTGCATTATTCCTTACATCATCAAAAACTACTTTATCATATGTATCACGGTTGGTATGCCATGTATAATTTCCATATGACCAGCTTAATGAGCTTAACGAAAATCCTGGAACGCCTACTGCAACAAATGAAGCAAAGTCCGAACCGCCGCCACCAGGTGATCCTGGAAATCTGCTTTCTGTAATATAACCACGTGTTGTCTCCGGAACTTTCGTCAACCATCGATTGATGAACTCATAAGAATTCAGGAAGCCTTGTCCTGAAATGCTTGTCACCCTTCCCGTTCCATTATCCTGATTGAACAATACCTGGATCTTTGGCAACATATCGGCGTGATCTTCCACAAATGCTCTTGAACCATTTAACCCTTGCTCCTCGCTGCCCCAATGTCCTACCAAAATCGTTCTCTTTGGATTTGGATATGCCTTTTTAAGAATGCGCAACGCTTCCATCATGGTCAAAGTGCCAGTGCCATTATCAGTCGCACCGGTTCCGCCATCCCATGAATCAAAGTGTGCCGATAACATAACATACTCGTCAGGTTTCTCAGATCCTTTGATCTCAGCAATGGTATTAAAAGTTGGTACCATTCCAAGCTCTTTTGAATCTGCCCGAATGCTAAGCTTCGGTATCGTTCCTGATTCCGCAAGGCGATACAACAATCCATAATCTTCTACAGAGATATCTACTGTTGGAATTTTCTTGGTATTGGTGCTGAATATCTTGTTAACTCCAAAGCCTCTTGACCAAAGTGAGGAAACAATTCCCGCCGCTCCTGCTTTTTCCAAAGCTGATGGTAAGTTCCTGGCGCTATAACCAGTTTTCTTAATTCGATTGGTCCATGCTTCTGTTTGTGCCGTGCGGTCTTTCTTCATTTTCTCAACTGACTCCTTCGTTCCAAACTCTTCCCAGTTATAGTCAGGACGACCGGTAGGCTGGCTCATGGAAACCATTACAAACTTGCCTTTTACTGTTGGAAGCCATTTCGCGAAAGCAACAGAATCAGCAACGTCAGGGACGATGATAACATCCGCAATTACAGCTTTGCCACCAGTGGAAGGTGACCAGGCTAACTGTGTACCTTCCAATGATTTAACACGGGGAGAAATCATATCAATATGAGTAACTCCACGCTCCCATCCTCTCCACTCTCCCCATTTTTCATTTCTTGCTGTGATGCCCCAGCTTGTATACTTGGCTACTGCCCAGTCGTTGGCTTGCTTCATTTGAGGAGTACCAACCAAACGTGGTCCGATACCGTCAAATAGCTCCTGACCTAGCTTTTCTAATTGAGAATTTTCATTGGCCTCTTTTACAATACTTTCCACAATGGGGTCTTTGGGAAACCTTGCCGGTACCGGAGGTTGTGCAAAAGCCATCACATGTATGATAAGCAGTAAGGCGATCGATAGAATTTTTTTCATTGTTGAGAATTTATTTTGAATAAAATAACCATGTTTAAATCAATAGAAATAACAAAAATTGATGAGTGGTCGACTTCCGAAATGATTGAACTATCGTTCCATTATCATCGTTACCCCCTGACCACCTGCGGCACAAATTGAAATAAATCCTCTTCCACTTCCCTTCTCATTTAATAACTTGGCCATAGTTGCAATAATTCGTCCACCTGTGGCAGCAAAAGGATGAGCTGCAGCGAGACTGCTTCCCTTAATATTCAGCTTATTGCGATCAATGCTTCCAAGTGGCTGATCGAAACCGAATGTTTTCATGAGTTCAGAACTTTCCCAGATCTTCAGAGTAGCCAGTACTTGAGCTGCAAAGGCTTCATGAATTTCATAGAAGTCAAAGTCCTGAAGGGTAATGTTCGCTTTCTTTAACATGCGCGTTGCAGCATACACAGGTGACATTAAAAGATTGTGCTGATCTTTCACGTATTCAATGGCGGCCAGCTCAGCAAATGTGATGTATGCGAGCACTGGTAGCTTATGCTCCTTTGCCCAATCTTCACTTGCCAGAAGCACGCATGATGCTCCATCTGTTAGTGGTGTAGAATTTCCAGCTGTGAGTGTTCCGTTCTTCTTGTCGAATGCCGGCTTAAGTTTGGCAAGTTTCTCAAGACTGGAATCACCACGGACGTTGTTGTCTCTTTCAAGTCCTGCAAATGGTGAGATCATGTCCTTGAAGAAACCTTCATCATAAGCCTTCGTTGCTTTTTGATGACTTTGTAGGGCAAACAGGTCCTGATCTTCCCTGGATATCTTATAATACTTTGCTGTGATCTCAGTATGGCCACCCATGGCAAGGCCGGTACGCGGCTCTACATTAGCGGGAGCGATTGGATACAGGTCTTTCAATCTGATCTTGAGAATTTCCTTGATTCTTGCACCAGTGGTCTTAGCTCTGCGTGCTGCAAGCAATATTTGTCTTAATCGTTCACCTAATACTAATGGAACGTTGCTGGTAGAATCTGCTCCGCCTGCAATTCCTACTTCAATTTGTCCCAGCGCAATTTTATTGGTGACATACACCGCTGATTCAATGCCCGTGTCACATGCCTGCTGAAGATCGCATGCAGGAGTCGCCGGATCCAGCGATGTGCTCATGACACTCTCTCTCATCAGGTTGAATTCCGAGCTATGCTTGATCACTGCGCCACCTACTACTTCTCCCAACAGTTGACCTTCCAGATGGTATTTCTCAATCAATCCTTTGAGAGCAGCCACCATCATATCCTGGTTACTGGCTTTTACATATGCTGTATTCTGACGGGCAAAGGGTATTCGATTATAACCGACAACGGCTACTCTCCGGGGCTGTTTGTTTGGAAGCATTTTGAAAATGTGGATTGTTAATGACTTATCGTTATTCGCTTATTGCTCAGCAGAATCATACAATCAAGATGACACCACGTCAAATGGAATTGCCCTGACTCCTTTAAATCCTGACTTCTTAATGACAAACAGCGATCCGGCCAATGGTTGTTTTGCAAGTTGTTCTTCAGTCAGTTCTTTCCTTGCTGTCGTGATGTAGAGATCTTCAAAATTATCCCCACCAAACGTGCAGGATGTTACTCTGGCAACAGGCATATTGATCTTTAGTAATTTCTCTCCCGTACTGGGATTCCATCGGCTCAGTTGCCAACCGTCCCAATGAGCAATCCACAACATTCCCTCTGCATCAATTGACATTCCATCGGGATAACCATCTGATGTTGGTATTTTAATAATAACTTTTCGATCACTGATTTTTCCTGTGTCCTTTTCAAAGCTGAATGAAAATATGGAAGAGGTCGGTGTATCGATATAGTACAATGTTTGCTGATCGCCCGTCCATGCGAGTCCATTGGAGATCGTAACATCACTCAGTTTTTTGGTGACGGTAAGATCACGGTCAAGAGTGTAAAGACTACCGGCACCTTTTTCTTCCGATAAGGCCAATGTTCCGGCCCAGAATCTTCCCTGAGGATCACATTTGCCATCATTAAACCGGTTGCCAGGTTTATCGGATTCCGGATCAATGATATTTTCGATGCTTCCCGATTGACGGTCAACAAATGCAAAACCATTTTTTAGCGCTGCCAGGAAATTACCATTCGTGCAAATGGAAAAAGATCCAATCATCTGTCCCATTGGAAAGGTCTCATGCTTCTTTGATTCAGGTGAATACTGATGAATATTCCCATTGAGAATATCGATCCAGCAAATGACATTCCTTTGAGAATCCCACACAGGCCCTTCGCCTAAAAGGCATTTGTAATCCAGGACAACTTCAGGTTTCAGGTCTATGGTGCTTACCATGTCTTCACATGTGGATTTAAAATATATCCCTGACAAAGAAATGCATAAAACTTGTAATAAATATCTAATATTTAAGAGCCTTCAAACGCCTGTTTTTCCTGTCTCTATCTCCGCAACTCCTGTATATTGCGGGAAATTAGGGTTCTGATGCACGGCAATAAACTGTTATTACTTTTTTCGCTTCTGCTTCTTCCGGTCGCCACTTGTAATTTTACTTCCGGACGTACAACCATCAGCTCATTGAAGTTTTTGGGTGAATATGAAGTTCCGTATAATCAGAATTTCAAAGGAACTACCGTTGGCGGGCTATCAGGTATCGACTATGATAGTGAAAATCAGATTTACTATCTGATCAGTGATGATCGTTCTGCTATCCATCACGCTCGATTCTATACGGCTAAGATATTTGTATCCCGTAAAGGAGTTGATAGCGTCCGTTTTGTAAACGTTCAAAAGATGCTTCAGCAAAATGGAAGCACATATCCTAATTCCAAACAGGATCCGAAAAATACTCCTGATCCTGAGTCTATCCGATATAAGGCAGATTCAAAACAATTGGTGTGGACCAGTGAAGGCGAAAGAATTATAAGTGAAAATGGTTCAATACTCAGTGACCCTGCCATTACCGTCATGGACATTGATGGAAAGCATAGCGAAACATTTCCCATACCTGCCAATCTTACAATGCAGGAGATTGAAAAGGGACCCAGAAGAAATGGTGTGCTGGAAGCATTGACCTTTACTCCGAATTACAAAAACATGTTTGTCTGCAGTGAAGTTCCTCTTCATGAGGATGGTCCGGAAGCAGATGTAAAAGATATTCAGGCGCTGGTAAGAATATTTAAGTTTGATGTCGCAACAAAGAAGAACATCTCTCAATACGCCTACAAGCTGGATCCAATTGCATATCCGGCTACTCCAGAGACCGCATTCAAGATCAATGGCATTCCTGACATTCTTTCGCTTGACAATAATCACTTATTGATCATGGAGCGCTCTTTTTCAACTGGCAGGTTGCCCTGTACCATTAAAGTTTTCCTGACAGATCTAACTCAGGCTGATAATGTCGCTTCGGTTCATTCTTTATCTGATAATCCGCCGGCACATCTGGCTACAAAGAAACTGATTCTAAATATGGATGATCTGGGAATCTATACAGACAACGTAGAGGGATTTACGTTTGGACCGGATCTTCCCAATGGCCATAAGACACTTCTCTTTGTAAGTGACAACAATTTTCTTCCTATCGAGAAGACTCAGCTATTGCTGTTCGAAGTAATTCCTTAGAGAAGTCAAACTACTTTTTTATAACTCCCGTTATAACTTCACCTGCTCCGGCTACATCGTATTTCAATCCTAAAAGGGCAGCCATCGTTTTTGCAATCTGGTTTTGATAAACCTGTCCATCATTGATCAGTTCTCCTTTTGCAACGGTATCAGGTCCAATGACAGCAAGCCACATCTGGTCAGAACCTTTTATGTCGGAGCCATGACTCTTCCATTCTTCAGCGTTGGCTCCACGGCCATGATCACAGGTGATGATCAGGGTTGTTTTATTTTTATACTGTGTATCTGATTGAATGTACTTCCAAAGTTCAGCAATGAAACCATCGGTATTTCTTGCGGAATTAAGATAAGCACCATACTCTCCGCCGTGAGCAAAATCATCGGTCTCGTCAAAAGAAAAATACATCACCTTTGGCTTATTCTTCTTCAGATATTCAAATCCATATTGAAACGTAAATGCATCGAGTCTCACATCTCCAAGCGGATTTGGCAGTACAGGCATCAATTGATTCATAGTTTGCTCCTTTTCCGAAAGCTTCACTCCTTTGGCAAGCGTCAGTCCGGCGTTGACGTTGATTCCACTGCGCTTGTCATTGATGATAAAGGAAAACACATCCCACGAAGTATAGGCAGCTACTTTCCCCTTCAGTGTGACTTGCTCATTGAAGAACTCAAGCACCGTAACATTCGGATTATAAAATTTATCATTGCTGTGAATGCGTTCATTGTCAGCTTTGCCTGTGAGCAACTCATTGTAACCGGGATAAGAAAACCATTGGTTATTGGTAACATTCACCTTGTTGCCCGATGTTCGGTTGCCATAAATCTGCCCCTGAGCAACTACGGTTGACCACAAAAAAGGAAATAGCAACTTCCTTCTTTCTGAAAGATTGTCATTCCAGAATTTCTCTTTCAGCTTTGGATCTTTAAGATGCGATTGCTGTTTCATGAAAGATGAATCTGCTCCAGTGAAGACTTCCTGCCAGCGAAGGCCATCATAGGTTATCAGAATGATATTCTCAGTCTTCGTTTGTGCCAATGACGTAAGAGCCATCATTAACATTACTATTACCAATCTTACTTTCATAGTATATTATTTTTCTTATTCATGAACGCCATTCGCTCATTTAGATTTCAATCTTTCCCGGTAATTCGAAAATATGCTTGACTTCGAAATGAATCCGAGGTAAATCCCTTTGTCGATTACCGGCATATTCCAGACTCCGCTTTTATCAAATCTCTCCATGATAGTAGACATATCCTCTTCTACTTCCGCCACAGCCTGAGGAGCCTGCATCAGCTTGCTGACTTCTATTGTATCATACTTGGTTGTATCAAACATGATCTCACGGATATCTTCCAGTGCAATCACTCCGGCGAGTGTTCCATCCGTATTGATGACAGGAAAAATATTCCGCTTTGATCTTGCGACAGCGTTAACAAGCACTTTCAGATTAGCATTAACAGGTACAATCGTAAAATCCTTTTCAATGAATTTCCTTAAGGAGAGCTCTGAAAGGACGTGAGAGTCTTTGTCGAAAATAATGGATTGAGCACTCTCTTTTAATTTTGCCGCGTCCAGGGAATCTGCATTGAAATACCGTGATACCGCTGTGCTCAATGCTGAAACGATCATTAGTGGTATCATCAGATCATACCCTCCTGTTATCTCTGCAATCAGGAATATTGCCGTTAATGGTGCATGAAAAATTCCTGTCAGCGTACCGGCCATTGCCACAAGACAGAAGTTTGCAATAGGCAGATAGGCCCATCCTGTAAGATTGATAAGGAAAGCAAAAGCAAATCCAATGCACGAGCCAATCAAAAGTGAGGGTGCGAAATTTCCTCCGTTCCCGCCGGCACTTAATGTCAGCGAAACAGCGAATACTTTTACAAGTGCAATGGCCATCACCGAAAAGCCCAGCATCCATGCATCACGTGTCATAAAATTATACAAGGGACTTCCGGTAATAAGTTGTTCCGGAATTCCTGAAGCAAGGGATTTGATGGAAGAATAACCCTCCCCAAATAATGCAGGAAACAGAATGATCATTAGGCCAAGCAAAGATCCTCCCGCAATAACTCTTAGCAGGTCAGACCGGAATATTTTTTTGAACGCATGTTCTGATCTTGAAAATGCTTTTATATAAAATGATGATAGAATTCCCGTAGCTACCCCTAACAGCACATAATACGGTACATTCCAATAGTTGAATTCACTTACCATTGAAAACGATAACAGGATGTCATCCGATAAAATGATCTTGGAACAAAGAGCACCTGTAGCTCCTGCTATCAGCAAAGGAATGAAAGCTGAGATGTTGATGTCTACTAATAATACTTCCAGAGCAAATAAAACACCTGCAATGGGTGCATTGAATGCAGTAGCAATGCCTGCTGAAGCACCGCATGCAAGCAATAGTGTTCTATCCCGATATCCTACCGGAAACAAAGACGCAAACACAGATCCAATAGCAGCACCAGTTTGCACAATCGGTGACTCCAATCCTGCAGACCCTCCCATTCCAACCGTCAATGCGCTGGTGACAGCATGGCCATAGGTTTCTTTACGAGGCAGGAAAGATGATTTTTTTGCTATCGCCAGCATTACATGCGAAGTTCCTTTTTGCAAATCCTTGTTCAGGGCAAACCGGACAAAGAGATAGGTCAGGAGAATTCCAATGGTTGGGAATACGAAGTAGATCCAATGGTGCTTCAAACTGAATGACTTCACCATCTCCTGAAAATAATGGACAGAGACTTTCAACAGCACCGCCGTCAGTCCGGCCCATAACCCTACAATCACCGCTCCCACCATGAGAAATTGTCTGTTCGACAATCTCTCATGCATCCACGTGGATACTCTTTTTATAAATGTCTCTTCAATTTTCAAATGATCAGATGATTACTTGCTTCGCAAATGAAACGCCTTTGGTTTGGTAAATGCCCGGAGTCCTGAATGGCTAAGAGTAGCACCAAAACCTGAGTGCTTTCTTCCGCTCCATGGCAAAGCCGCGCTTACACGATCACAACAGTTCCAGTAGCCCGTTCCTGAATCAACAGCTTTCAAAATGCTTTCCGCACGATCTTTTTCCTTTGTGTAAACCGCAGCTGTAAGCCCATACTCCGTATCCGACATCATTTCAATAGCCTGAGCATCATCTTTAACCTTCATAATGCCAATGATTGGACCAAATGATTCATCCACCATCACACCCATCTGATGTGTTACTTCAGAAAGCACAGTTGGTTCGAAATAGTATCCTTTGCCATCCATTCTTTTTCCTCCTGTATGCAAGGTTGCGCCATATTTAACAGCTTCTTCCACCTGTTCTTCCATAAGATTCATCTGACTTTTCCGTGTCAGGGGTCCGATGTAGACGCCTGCCTCGGTAGGTGACCCGGTTTTAAATCCTTTTACTTCTTTTACAAACTCTTCAACATACTGGTCGTAGATCTTTTCATGAACATAAATTCGCTCCACAGCGCAACAGCTCTGTCCATTATTATAGAACGCACCATCCGCAGTGCCTGCCGCGACTGATTTGATATCGATCACATCATCTGCAACATACAACGGATCCTTTCCACCCAACTCACATTGACAAGGCACCATCTTGTGAGCGACCTTTTCATAAATGTGTTTTCCTGTTTTATAAGAACCAGTAAAGAAATATCCATCAAGAGGCATTTCCAGCATACACTCCCCGGCATCTTTACCTCCAAGCGCGATGGCAAAAATGTCATCCGGAACTCCCGCAAGTTTTAACAATCTTTCTATTTCAAGTCCTGTAAGGGTTGAATACTCAGATGGCTTGTAGAGTACAGCATTACCGGCAAGCAAGGCAGGTACAAACACATTCGTACCAACGAGATAAGGATAATTCCAGGCAGAAATGTTTCCAACAACACCCAGAGGTTCATAGGAGATTTTTTCAGTCATAGATGCATCACTGCTCATCACTTCATCCGATAAGTATTGCAAAGCATGATCAGCAAGCCACTGAATGCGGCTACGTGCCCCGTTTACTTCGTTGCGTGACTGTTGCAATGGCTTGCCAACTTCAGAAGTAAGGATACCTGCAAGTTTTTCAATATCCTGTTCCAGTAGCTTCTCAAACTTTCTGATAACTTCAATCCTTTCATTCAATGATTTCCTTGCCCAGGATGGCTGGGCTGCCTTAAGATGCTGAAGCTTTTTATCCAGTGTTTCCCTTGTATCTTCTTTGACATCCTGAATTATCTCTTCAGTGGCCGGATTGATAATTTTCATGATTTGAATTAAATGCTTTTAATAAATGAGTCTCTGATATTTTTTGAAAAGGTACTGTTGGGATCCAGCATTCGCTCAGGATGCCACTGGACCAATAGTAAAAATGAATTTGAGTTTTTGTAATCCCTCTCCATTCCTTCCACGATTCCATCCTCACTGAACGCGTTGATCATCAGGCCTTTTCCGACCTTGTCAACACTCTGGTGATGAGCGCTGTTGACCTCCCCCTTTTCACCACTGATCGTTTCAAGAAAACTATTCTTTACAACTTCTACTTTATGGTAACGATCTTTTCCTTCCTCGTATTTTGTGTGATCAGGTTTCCCGAAAGAAGGAATATGAGGAATTAAAGTTCCACCCATGAAGACATTTGTGAGTTGGAGCCCGCGACAAATACCCAGCAAGGGTAATTCATTTCTTTGAGAATAATTCAGAAGCTGAAGTTCAAATTCATCACGGTGTTGATTGAAATCTTCAAGATGATACTGTTCTATGAACTCAGATTTCTTGTAGAGAGCAGGGTGAACATCCTCTCCACCGGTCAGCAATAATCCATGGCAGTCACTGATCGACTGATAATTTCCGGCTTCATGACTGAGCTTGATCACTTCAACGTTTGGAACCTCTGTGATCCAGCGTAAATAATTTTCATACTTCCTGCCCGCAGCGATGCCGATAACAATCTTTTTCATAGAGCTTTCTGATAGAGCGCTTTGAAATCAGCCTGGCTCACAGGCTTGGGATTATTCGGATGAGCAAAATCTGCGAATGCAAGTTCTGACAGTGTATCGATATGCTCCTGCCGGACACCAATAGCACCAAGCTTATGAGGAATGTTGACTTTGGAATTAAGTTCAAACAGATACTTCACTACAGCATCTCCTGTTTCATCTTTTAACTCAAGTGTCTTGGCGATCTTTTTGAACTTATGCTCAAATCCACTGATGTTAAATTCCATTCCATAAGGAATATTGACAGCATTGGCTAAACCGTGATGAGTATCCAGTAAGGCAGAAAGTGGATGAGCTAGTGAATGCACCACACCAAGTCCTTTTTGAAAGGCCACCGCACCCATCAGAGATGCAATGAGCATCTTGCTTCTGGATTCAAGATCAGGTTGGTTGACAGCCTTTACCAGGGATTGATGAATCAATGAGATTCCTTCCAGTGCAATTCCGTCACACATTGGATGCCACATCTTCGCGAGGTATGCTTCCATATTATGAGTGAGGGCATCCATTCCGGTAGCAGCCGTAACAAATGCCGGCAATTCCATGGTAAGCAAAGGATCAGCAAAAATGATCTTCGCCAGGAGCTTGGGTGAAAAAAGTATTTTCTTCTGATGCGTAATGTCGTCTGCGATGATGGCACTTCTTCCTACTTCGCTTCCTGTACCTGCTGTTGTGGGGATGGTGATGAAATGAGGAACATCGTTAGTGACAAACACATCACCTCCAATCAAATCATCATATTTGAACAGATCTTCACGATGATGTATGCGGAGAACAATTGCACGGGCAACATCCAGCGCTGCTCCGCCACCAATTCCAATAATGCTGTCGCGTTTAGTGTTATCAAATGCATCCGAACCTTTATACACGTCCGACTTCACGGGATTCTTATGAATGTCGGAGAATACTTCTATTGAAATATTTTTCTTCTTAAGATCTTCTACAATTTCCTTGAAGAAGCCCAGTTGTGCCACCACCGGATCTGTTGAAATTAAAGGGCGCTTGAGATTGTTCTTAATCAGATAATCACCAAGCTCCTTACTGGACCCTGCACCAAAGCGGATTGTTGTTGGAAAATTGTATTGAACTATACTGTCAAATTTCATAGTTATCGATTGTTCTTCACTAAATAATTTCAAAATATCTTTTGTACTCCCAATCCGTCACTGACTTCAAATGCTGCTTCCACTCCCACTCACGAGTTAGTGTGAAATGCTCTACAAATTCCTCTCCGAGTATTGCTTTGGCTTCCTTTGAATTTTTCATTCGGTTGGTTGCTTCTTCCAGTGTTCGTGGCAACGTGCCATTTGAAAAGTCAAGATAGCCATTGCCTTTCGTGGGAGGCTGTTTGAGTTTGAGCTTGTTCTTAATTCCATAAAGACCAGCTCCCAACGCTGCAGCAATTGCCAGATAAGGATTTGCGTCAGCGCCAATCACCCGGGTCTCGAGCCTGCATGATTTGCTGCTGGTGTTCAAAACCCTTAATGCCACCGTCCTGTTATCAACTCCCCAGGTAAGTGTTGTGGGTGCCCATGCTCCTTCTACCAAACGTTTATAACTGTTGATCGTCGGTGCAAACATGGGTAAGATGTAAGGAAGACAGTGAAGCTGACCCGCGATGTAATGCTTCATGGTATCACTCATCTTCAGCTTGTCTTTGGCATCATGAAAAAGATTCTTCTTCATGCCTTTATCCCAGAGACTTTGATGAACGTGTCCGCCGCAGCCAGGGAGATTCTCACTGATCTTTGCCATGAACGTCGCCATGATCCCATGCTTGTAAGCAATTTCTTTAACAGCAGTTTTAAAAAGTGTGGCTCTGTCTGCAGCTTCAACGGCATTTGAATAAACGATGGCAGCTTCCAGAACTCCAGGACCTGTTTCCGTATGCAAACCTTCCAATGGCACATCAAACCTTTTCATCAGATCAAACAAATCTGTGAAGAAGGGATTCTCCAGTGAACTTCTTAGAATGGAGTATCCAAACATTCCGGGAGTCAGAGGTGTAAGCCCGATGTAATTTTTTTCTCTTGCAGACTGTGGCGTCTCAGCAAAATTGAACCACTCGAACTCCTGAGAACAAACAGGTTCAAGATCTTCCGCGTGGCAATCATTCACAATCTTCTTTATCAATTGGCGTGGACAAACGGAAGATGGCACCCCGTCTTTGTCCATCATTTCACCAAGGAAAAACGGAACATCATTCTCCCATGGAATTTTCCTGAATGTATTGAGATCCAATCGTGCCGGTGTATCAGGATAGCCTGTATGCCAACCTGTGTACTTAACGTTATCATAGGCAGTATCACCAGCGTCCCAGCCGAAGATCACATCACAGAAAGCAGTGCCTCCTTCAATTGACGAGAGAAACTTATCAGTGGAAATATATTTACCACGAAGTATTCCATCCATATCCGCATAGGCAATCTTGACCTTTCCGGAAGGATGTTTTTTAACATAGTCAAGAATAGCTTTTGTCGTCATGCGATTTTTTCTGATTTCGATCTGTTACTGAGTTTAAATATACCAAAGCAAAGCCCTAAAATCAGCAGGTATAGTAAACATAACATTGGATTATAGACGGCGACAGCACCCAGCGCAATAATTGCCAAGATCAATGCAACGATCGGAAAGATGGGATAAAATGGCACTTGAAACGGACGTTCCAGACCCGGCTCTTTCCTCCTTAGCGCAATGACGGAAACCATAGAAATACTGTAAAGGGTGAGTGCTCCAAAGACCGAAATGGTGATGACCTCTCCTGTTCTTCCTGTAAACAATGCGACAATGCCGATCAGCATATTGATGACCAATGCGTTTGCAGGAGTTTTGAAACGAGGGTGAATCTTCCCCAGGAAGGATGACTTTAGTTTCACTTTCCCAAATTCGGAAGTAGCTCTTCCGGCTGCGAGCATCAATCCGTTAAACGAAGCAACAAGCCCGAATAATCCAACAATGATGAGTGTTTTATATATCCACCCATTTGAGCCACTGACATGTTGCATTGCCATAGGAAGTGGAGAATCTGAAGTGGTTCCATCCGGCTGATAAATAACAGCTTCCCATCCTCCAACACCCACGGAAGCTATGAAGGTGAGAAAGCAAACACCGATCAAAGTAAAAAGGGCGGAAAGAAAACCGATTGACATCGTCCTCTTTGGATTCTGGGTTTCTTCAGCAAGGTTTGCCACTCCTTCAATGCCGAGAAAAAACCATATTGCGAAAGGGACAGCGGCAAAAATTCCAGGTATTCCATTCGGTAGTGAATTGCTTGAAAGATGAGTCCACTCAACATGAGGGATCATTACACCGGCAAACAATAATAATCCCGTTACTGCAATGGCTGTTACAAAGAGCTCAAAAATTGCTGCAGCCTGCAAGCCATATGTATTGAGTGCTGTAAAGATCAGATAGGAAGCAATCGAGAAAAAGATAACAGGCAATGAAGGAAAGAACAGATTCATGTATGAACCGATAGCAAAGGCAATGGCCGGTGGCGCAAAAATGAATTCTATGTTCTGCGCCATGCCTGCTATAAATCCTGCATCTTCTCCCAATGCCCGTGAAGCATAATCAAAAGCTCCTCCTGCTTTTGGAATCGCACAGGAAAGTTCAGCATAACTGAATGTAAAAGTCACATACATGATGATGACAACTCCGGTTGCGATAGCGAGACCTAAGGAGCCCCCTTGTTCAAGTCCCAGGTTCCATCCGAAATAATTCCCGGAGATCACATAGCCCACACCAAGTCCCCAGACCATTGCCGGAGTAAGAATGCGTTTTAGCTCAGATGAATTTGAAGTCAATATGAGTGGTTGTAAAAGTTAAAGCTACACATCCTGAGTTTACATTCTCTTACTCAGGACCCATTTCATAAAAAAAGCCGCCCCGATATTTTCAGGGCGGCTTTTATGCTTTATGCTCAAAGACTAGTCAAGAAGTCCAAGTGCTTTCATGTGCTTGGTGATACGCGCAACCTTAGGCTGATCGTCAAGGTCAGTATAAATTCCGTAAAGAATATCCAGAACCTTTGAATCATCCGGGCTTAGCTTTTCAGCAGCTTCCCAATATGGAAGTGCAATCTTCAGTTTTTCAACATATACCTTGTCCAATTCGAAACGTTTCTTTTTATCAGCAGCAGTGATACCAAGCTGATTCATTTCCTGTTTCACCAACTTAGCGTCAATGTAAACGTTGTCCGCAAGACCAAACTGTGCATCAAAGTACTTGGAGTCAATTTTAAGAGCTTCCTCGTATGCTTTTCTAGCCGCTGGCCAATCCTTAAGTTCAGTATTGATTACGCCCAGGTAATACCATGTTTCCTTGTTGCTTGGGTCAGCTTTGATTTGTCTTTCCATTGCTGCCTTTGCTTCCGGCAGACGTTCCATCTTGATGTACATGTCCAATTCAAACTTTGGAAATTCTACATTGTTTGGATGCTTAGCCATCGCCTCTTTGGCAGCTGCTAAAGCCTTCTCATTATCCTTAAGCTTGTCGCGATAGATGCTGATCTTTTGAAGGAATGCATCAGGATTCTTTCCGCCAGAAGCGATATAGCTATCAATATAAGCAATTGATTTCTGCCACTCTTCTGCAGATGGTCCGAAGTAAACTCCGGCATTCATAACAATAGAAGTGTCTGTAGGAATGAAATAAAGAGTGTTCTCTACAAGGGCGAACGCTGCCTTGTAATCTTTCTTGTCCTGATATTGAGCGATTGCCTTATTGAAATATTTTTGTGCCAGAAGGATCCTTGCAGTTTCGTTCAACAAAGGAAAGCCATTAGGCTCAGTGAGATGCGATATTGCCTTAGGTTCAATTTCATTTGATTTATCAAACGCTGCCTTTGCCGTAAGAAAAGGAGTTGGATCCAGCTTTTGGAATGCTTCATTTTTGGTGGTGTCCATGGCCGCATAGATAAGACCTTTCAGGAAGTAAGCTTTGGCAGCATTCTTTGAAGGCATGCCCTTTTTATCTTTCATGAAATCGTCAGAGCCAACAGTAGCATCGATGATACTTTTTGCTTCATCAATCTTTCCTTCACGTAATGCTTTCTCAGCTTTTGAAGTACTTGGCTTTATTTGAGCAAACACCATGGCTGGGATCGCTACAAAAAGTATTAAAACAATCTTTTTCATTTTCGGTCTATTTTATATTTCGGTTTGATTTGGTTTTTCTTCGTCTAGTGGTTTATCTCCCCCTTCTACCTGCTCTATTTTCTGAATCTTCTCAACAGAAGAGATCGCATCATCCTCGTTCAATCGGATTACTCTTACTCCCTGCGTCGCGCGTCCCATGACCCGTAATTCTTCTACTGCAATTCTTATGCTAATGCCTGAACGATTGATAATCATCAACTCATCATTATCTCCAACCTGCTTAATTGCAACAAGCTTGCCAGTTTTATCCGTGATATTGATCGTTTTTACGCCCTTTCCACCACGGTGAGTGATTCTATAATCATCAATTGAAGAACGCTTGCCGAATCCCTTCTCAGAAACGACCAGCAAGTTAGCATCTTCATTTCTTATACAAACCATGCCGATAACCCTGTCGTCGGCGCTTTCCAGCGTCACACCGCGTACTCCGGCAGCCGTGCGTCCCATAGGCCGAACGTCTGATTCATTAAAGTGAACCGCCTTACCCTCACTCTTAGCAATGATAATATGATTCTTCCCGTTTGTCAGTGCTGCTTCCAGTAAGCGGTCTCCTTCATGAACTGTAATGGCCGTAATTCCATTAGCCCTCGGCCGTGAGTATGCCTCAAGCGAGGTCTTCTTGATCACTCCTTGTTCTGTACAAAGAATGACAAAGTTTTCATTCAGATAAGCTTCGTCTTCAATGTTCTTAACATTAAGAACGGCCCGTACTGAATCTCCCGGTTCAATGTTGAGAAGATTCTGAATGGCGCGCCCCTTTGAGGTCTTCGTTCCTTCCGGAATTTCATAAACTTTCTTCCAGAAGACTTTCCCCGACGCGGTGAAAATCAAAAGGTAATGATGGGCATGTGCAATGAACAAATGCTCCGTGAAGTCATCCTCTTTGGTAGAAACTCCCTTCGACCCTACTCCACCTCTGCCCTGTGTTCTGTATTCAGACAACAACGTTCTCTTTACATATCCCTGGTTGGAAATGGTGATCACCATCTCTTCATTCGGGATCATGTCTTCTACTGTAATATCATCTTCGCTGGCAACGACAAGCGTTCTGCGCTCATCACCATAGCGTTCCTTCATTTCAGCAAGCTCTCCCTTAATGATACCCATTCTCACAGGCTCACTTGCCAATATCTCATTCAGACGCTCAATCAATGCCTTCACTTCCTTATACTCATTCTGGATTTTTTCTCTTTCAAGACCTGTCAGTCTTTGCAATCTCATTTCGAGGATGGCCTTCGACTGGATCTCGGAAAGCTGGAACTTCTCCATCAAACCAATTTTCGCAATCTCAGGATCTTTGGAATTACGGATCAAAGCGATCACCTCATCAAGATGATCCAACGCGATCAGATACCCTTCTAAAATGTGAGCACGCTTTTCTGCCTCTGCTAATTCAAACTTTGTTCTGCGTACTACCACCTCGTGTCTGTGCTCAACAAAATGAACAATCAGATCCTTCAGGTTAAGTGTCTGCGGTCTTCCCTTTACCAGTGCAACGTTATTTACACCAAACGAAGACTGCAGCTGAGTGTATTTGAAAAGGTTATTGAGAACGATATTAGGGATCGCATCTTTCTTCAGATCATAAACAACCCTGTATCCGTCACGATCAGACTCATCACGCAGATCGGTAATGCCTTCTATTTTCTTTTCGTTGATCAACGCAGCAGTCTTCTCAATCATCGTTGCCTTGTTCACCTGATAAGGTATTTCGGTAACAACGATCTGATCTTTTCCCTTTGCGTTGGTAACAATCTCTGTCTTGGCACGAACGACAATCCTTCCGCGACCGGTAAGGAATGCCTCTTGCACACCTGAAGTTCCGTAAATAATACCACCGGTTGGGAAATCAGGTGCAGTAACGATCTTCATCAATTCAGGAATGGTGATCTCCCGGTTATCGATGTAAGCAGTAATGCCATCCACAACTTCTGTAAGATTATGGGGCGCCATATTGGTCGCCATCCCTACCGCAATACCAGAAGATCCATTGATCAGCAGGTTAGGGATCTTTCCGGGAAGCACCGTAGGCTCCGTAAGGGAGTCATCAAAGTTGGGTTGGAAGTCAACGGTTTCCTTGTTGATATCAGCGAGGAGCTCTTCTGCAATTCTTTTAAGCCTGGCTTCAGTATAACGCATCGCTGCCGGGAAATCCCCGTCAACTGAACCGAAGTTCCCCTGGCCGTCTACCAATGTGTAGCGTAGTGACCAGTCCTGTGCCATACGCACCATCGTATCATAAACAGAAGCATCCCCGTGTGGGTGATACTTACCTAACACTTCCCCTACGATACGGGCTGATTTCTTATACGATTTGTTATAGTTGACACCAAGTTCCTGCATTCCAAAAAGAACCCGGCGATGAACGGGTTTTAGTCCGTCACGAACATCCGGAAGAGCCCGGGAAACGATAACCGACATCGAATAATCGATGTACGCGCCACGCATTTCGTCTTCAATATTGATCGGGATGATGTTCTGCCTTGGGGGTAAAGCACTGGTCTCTTCTGCCACTGTATTTTAGTCGATTACTGAACAATAATTTAAAGGCCGAAGATAGCTAAAACGGATCGGATTTCGATACCCGGAATGGGTTAAAATGGGGGGAATTTGTGGGTTTTTTTGAAGGTTCTGACTACCTCAGATAGTCGGCCTTGAGGTTCCATCCTCGTCCTGTTTTTACCACTGGAAATCTGGCCTGAAACCAGTACCTCAATAAGGGTTCATCTTCTTTTTATTCTTCCCCTTGTACTTGATCAGGTTGGGATGATTCTCCCCGTATTGAGGATTCTGTTTTTTATAGAAAGGATGAACCCGGCTCCTATACTCACGGTCACCGTGGGCATGGTTGATCTGAATTCTGCAATCAGCCATAAAGCATTTGGGAAGTTCAGGTATGCTGTAACTGATTCCCACGTTGACATACAATGCATTAATGTTGAGATCAATGCTCTTCTCACGTCCCGGTGTATGAAGCGTATAGTTCTTGATCTCGAAAGACGGTCTCACAAAAACCTTCAGGTATTCAGACAACTCGCGCTCAGCAGTAACGCCGACATTCACATAGATCCCTTTATCAATGAGATCGCTTTTAAAGTTGGAGCCCGGATTGTATCCTCCAATCTGCGCATCACCTGTGAAGAGATAGTTGCCAAGTCTGTAAAAGGAAACTCCTATCAACCCAAAGTATTTATTCATCCAGCCCGAACTTGGTGCCGGTTGAAAGTTCAATATCCTGTCTCCATAAGAAATGGGATGAAGACTTCCAATATTCATAAGCTCATAGGAATACCCAATCCCAATCCGATACTTCTCCTTAAACTCATAATGGATCGTAAGCTTGAGAGGAATGTTCAATGCATTGCCTTTGAAACCCAGCTTGGTGGTATCCGATGAAACCTGGAATGCAGGACTTAATCCTGGCACACTATCCGGCGAAAAGGTATTCACCCAGTTGTTATAGAGACCGCCAGATCCTACCGGAAAAATACGGGGGCCTGCACCATTATTTGATGGTTGATAAATCCCAAAGCCACCCAGCTCGTGACTCACGAAAGTATTCCCGTATCCTGTGCTGAAGCTGAACTTGACGTTCTTGAGAATTGACCGTGGCCGATGCTTGATCTTGGCGTAGAAGTTCTCGAGGGGAAAAGTGTTCTCTTTTTCCTCGTCCTGAGCCTGCAAATCCATCGCCAGAACGAATAATCCCGACAAGGAAAGAAGTAAAATGTAGACGGCTCTTCTCAGAACTTTCAGTTAAAAAGTTAATAATCCTTTAAATAAACTAATAAAATTTACCTGAGTCAATAATATCCATGAGTGGGATAGTTGCTTTCAAGGCTGCTAAAGGTATGAAAAAGGGTCTGGCCCTTTGTTACCTGGTATGTAAAGTCATGTTTTTGACTTTTCCCCTGCCCGTCAATGGTGGAGAATGTCAAAGCATTGGCGCCTTCTTTCAGGGAGATCCTAGAGTAGTAAATGCTGTGTGGGAGGGTTTGCCAGTTCCGGGTATCGGCCTTTTCTGTAATCGCATTCACCATCCCCAGCAATGACCCCAGTGCTTTGTCGTCTTTCTTCAGTTGATATTCAGAAGCCTTCTTCAAAGCCACCCGGATCAACGCCTTGCTGAGCTCCAGGGTCATGCGCTCGCTAAGGCACTTGAAAGCAACTTTATTGACATCTTCCAGCAACTCCAGCGGCCGCTCAACTCCATCAATCGTAACGGTGGAGCTTGAGAAATACACAGGTCGCTCAATGTACTTAGGGAATGCCACCCTAAAGAACTCGAGACTCGACAAGCCCTTCTTCTCTTTTTCATCATAACCACCAATGTTAAATGGAAATGTCAGACCAAGATTTGAATTACTGAAGATCAGATAATTATCGCGTCTTGCTACAGCAAAGTTGATGCTCCATTCCGCCTTGACGGGACTGAGTCCATTGTGCCAGAAGAAGATCAGGTCCGCTCCTTCACCCGGTGTGTATTGATAATCCGGCATCCCAAACTGGATCTTATAACTCTCAAATTCACTATCCATCCCACTCAACTTGGCAGTGCGTAGAAGATCATATTTAAGTTGCTCCGGAGGCCCGACATTGAACAGCTTTTTGAAATCTTCATCATAGATTTCAATAGCATTCCGGTATGCAATGAAGGCATTGTTGTAGTCCTTGTCGGAATCATAGATAAGTCCCATGAGCGTATTGATAAGCGCGTCCTTCCGGTACTTATTATCGGAATCATAACGGTCTGTAAGCTGCTGGAGCCGGATATTAAGCCGTCTGCATTCAACCAAAGCTTCATCAGGTTTGTTTAATTTGAGGTAGTTTAAAGCCTTGAAATACAGCAACATAAGGTGTTCGTGATCTTCTCCTTTGTAGGCTGTGAAATTGGGATTTGTAAGGTAGGAGCCTACTTCATTGAGATAGTTGATATGATAATCTTCTCCATAGAGGAATGCCTTTTCAAAGTACTCGTTGCTCTCCTCATATCTTCCCATCAGCGAAAGCAGAAGTCCATTGTTGACATCAAACAGGAATTGCCTCTTTCCTGAAGCCTCTGTCGGATGTGAGCGGAGTGTCGTGAGTGCCTTGTCAAGATCACCCTTTTCGAACTCCTGATTGAAAGAAATATTGGATTGATAATAAGTAGCGCACGAGCTCCAGAGCGAAATGATTGCCAGTATGAGTAGAACCTTTCTCATAGATCGAGCGCCGGTATAGAGGGTCTAATTTTTAACGTACTTTTTGATCTCTTCCTGACCATACCAGACTCTCTTGTTAGTCTCCATGTCAGTCAGAAATAATGTTGTTACGTAATTGACCAGTCTCTTCTTTTGATACACGTCCGTTTCAGAAGTCATCTCACCAAACAGCATCAGGTTCGCTCCTACTTCCATTCCCCATTTCGCCATGGTAGCAGGATCAGCAAAGTCAGCCTGCTGTGCACGTTCAGCGCGGAGCTTATCGCGGAATGAATCGGATTCCACCAACTCAGCAACACCGGAATTGAAGATCGCGAGCTCCATCTTCTTCACATAATTATCTGCATCAATATGCTCGCTGGTCTTATTGCGGACAACGCCTACAATAATAGCAGGCTTTCTTCCAAGCTGTTTGGAATACTCCTTGAACTTGTCGCTATTCAATAAGTTGGCAATCATCTTGTCAGCGATCTGCCGGGAGTCCGTATCATTCCACCGGCCGCTCAGGTCCATCGATTGAGAAGGATCCAGACGCGTAACAGAACGTGAGCAGGAACCGGAAATAAACAGGACCAACAGTAAAAAGATGAGGGGCTTCATGAATGTTTTCAATGACTTAGATCAAAATTTCTGCCAACATTCAAAAAGCACAAATCAGACTTTCTTGAGCTGTTGGATGACTTCTTTTGGATTCGTTGCAGTGAAGATAAGGTTACCCGCTACCAGCACATCGGCTCCGGCATCCATTAACGGACGCGCGTTGGTAAGGTTGACTCCTCCGTCAATTTCAATTTTTGCAGATGACTTCTTAGCAAGCAAAAGTGCTTTCATATCCCTGATCTTCTGATAGGTATTCTCAATAAATTTCTGAGCACCGAAGCCAGGGTTTACCGACATGATCAGAACAACATCCAGCATGTCAACGATATTCTCAAGATCCGCTACAGGCGTATGAGGATTGATAGCCACCCCTGCCTTTGCACCCAGATTTTTGATCTGCTGGATATTTCTGTGAAGATGAGGACATGCCTCAATGTGAACTGTAATAGAGTCTGCACCCGCTGCATGAAAAGCTTCCACATACTTCTCTGGCTTGACAATCATAAGGTGAACATCCATCAGCTTTTTAGCATGACGTTTCACCGCTTCCACCACCGGAATGCCGAGTGATATGTTTGGAACGAAGACGCCATCCATGACATCAATGTGGATCCAGTCTGCTTCACTTTCATTGATCATCGTGATCGCCTGACCAAGATTTGAGAAATCAGCAGATAAAATGGAAGGGGCTACAATTGGTTTCATAATATGCTTTCAAAAATAGCATATTATAGCTTCACAAAACGAAAGGTTTTGATAACTGTTGAGGTCCTTACTTTGAGGATATAGACTCCCGCCGACAGGTTTGCAATCGAAATGGTTGTTGGGTTGTCAAGCCAGGTCGTGTACAGCACCGGGTTGGATAACAGCTTTCCCTGCTGATCATAAAAACTCAGCTCCACCGGACCAGAAGGCAGATCTTTAAAGGATAACCGCAGGCTGTCAGCGGCAGGATTGGGATAGATTGCCACGGCATCACCTGAAGCATTGGACTCCAGATAGTTCTTAACCGCTGTGTAATTAGGAAGTCCGTAGCCCAGGCGATTATCAGGATTGGCAGCCTTATCCGCAGATAATCTAATGGCCAGTACAACTTCTGCTGGCTTCAACTGTGGATACGCCTGAAGCAATCCCGCAACAAGACTGGTAATAAGCGGTGCTGCCAGGGAAGTTCCGCTCTCCGATCCCACTGCGCCACTCGGTAAAATTGTAGCGGTACTTAATCCCAATGCAACGACATCCGGTTTAATGCGTCCGTCAGCAGTAGGCCCAAACGAGCTGAAGTTTACTTTGAGTCCCGCATTGTTTACAGCACCCGTTGCCAGGATACCATCTACGTCTGCCGGTGGCGTTACCAGGCTCCACTCCTTGGCTCCTTCATTACCGGCACTGACAACGACAATAATAGCTCTGTCTCTTGCCATGGCTGCTGCTTTGGAGATCACTGCTGTCTTTCCGTCAAGATTGGCGATGGTATAATCCATGGTAGGATCATCAAACAGATTATATCCCAGCGATGATTGAATGATATCCGTGCCGGCACTATCTGCTTTCTCCGCAGCAAAGGTCCAGTTGTATTCTTCAATTCTGTATTCAGAAGATATGTCTTCCGTCAGGAATAAATTGTAGTTGCTTTTATACGCACCGCCTTCATAATTATCGGCGATGGCAGCAATGACAGAGAACACCTGTGTGCCATGCTTGTCGAACTGATAAACGTTGCTTGAGTTGGTAACAAAGTCTTTCACCAGCTTCATTCTTCCTTCAGCATAAATAGATTGAAAAGGCGCAGCAGTATTCACACCCTGAAAACCGCCATCGAAAATGCTGACCATTATTCCTTCCCCAAAGATGCCGTCGCTGTGCATTTTATCCAGCCCGATCATCTGCAGTTGAGTACGTGTTGCCTGAGCGGCGCCGGTACTGTTCTTCATCTTCAGCTGTTTGACTCTTCCACCGATCAGCTTGGTGCCGGGTGCCACCAGTTCAGCTCTTGCCACCATCGGAAGCGCTGTAATGGATGACAGTGAAGCAGGTGTAGTTTCGATCAGCAAGGCGTTCATCCATTTCGAAGTGAAAAAGACTTTTACATCCGCAGGTGTTCCCGTAGCATTCTTGACTTGTGTTACATAAGATGGCGTGACGGGAAGATCTTCCTGGTTTACGGCGATAGCACTCTTGTTTCTCCTGGCAATCGCTTTCGCGGAAAGGAATGCCTCAGGTTGACTGATCGAAAATGGATTGCTGTTCTTGTCTTTAAAGAAAACAACATACCGGTTCCCTTGCGCACAAAGCGTCGATGAAAAGAGCGTCAGAATGAATGCTATCCTACAGGCCGCCATATTCCTTTATGGTCTGTTTCAGAACACTTCCATTCTCTACAATTTGTTTGCCAATGCAGTTTCCAACAGTGCAATATTCCAGCACCGTTGCCTCACGATAGACCAACCCCACGGATTTTGCATAAACGGATCTTCTCACATCCTGACGAACGATGGGATCGTTCTCATTATTTTCAAAGACGGTCACGGTATTTTCAAATGCGATACCAGTACTCTCAAATCTCTTCATCAAGTCGGAAGCTACGTAGTTGTCGCATTGAAGTGATCCATCCGTGCACCGGTCATTTCCACCTAATGTATTGAATGTATTTCCATTCCAGCTTTTGCCTTCGCTGATGGGAAACGCAATTCTTAAATAGGATATGTTTCCTTCCTGGACAATCGCTTCAAAGTCGGTCTTGCGTGCTGACCAGCTGGTGATGGATGTCCAGGTCTGTGTTGCGTCGCTGCGCTGAGAGCGCTCAAGAATATAATCTACCCTGCCATTGGCGGAGATGGAATCCGTGATCTGAATCTTTAATTCAAAAGAAGAAGTCGTCTGACCTCCCAACTGAGTGATGGTGGTTTGCAGAACATCGTACGTCCAGAACGCACCTACCTTGAGTGGGAAGTACTGGGAACCACTGTCTTTCGGCTGGACCGATCTGGATTCACAGCCTAGCAGGAGCAACAAGAAAATAAAAGTGATTTGATTCCGCCTCAACACATCAAACTTATTTACAAAGTTATTTTTTCTTTTTGATATTTGACCATGTTAGAAAAGCCTCTCATTTACGTTGGCCGGATCACGAACCTGAGCGATGCACGCTATTGTGCAGGCATGGGTGTGGATATGCTCGGCTTCTCCATTGATCCCTCCAGTGAAGATTATGTAAGCCCAAAGACCTATCAGGAGATTATCGGCTGGGTATCTGGCCCAAAGCGCGTGATAGAAATTTCCGGTGAACCCAATATCAAATGGGATGAAATCATGGAGCAATACAAGCCTGACCTGATTCATCTCTCCTACACTCGCAGCAATGACACCCTGCCGGATATTCCGGTTATACTTGAACTGACTTTTTCAGAATGGATGAGTGATCAGAATAAGTTATCCTCATTGCCTTTGTCAATACAACATGTTCTGGTAAAAGATGTTCCAGCTGAATTCAACGACACGTTTGATAGTTCAGGGTTTACAATCCTCCTGGCATTGGATTCCACCACCACTGAGCCGCTCTCTCATTTTCTGAAGGCCGGTGTTGATGGATTTGCATTGCAGGGAACGAAGGAAGAAGCCCCCGGATTAAAGGACTATGATCATCTTTCGAGGATACTGGAAGAACTGGATGAGTAAATGTAAGCTCAGCTGTACTTTTTCATTAATCTCTCCACCGCTTTGCCTGCCACTTCCGGATAATGGACATCAAGTCGCTGTTTGGTATCCAGCCACTTCTCAATCTTCTTTAAGCTTCTCTTTCTAACTTTTTTAAGAACGGGTACATCCATTTTCTTCAGCGCTACTGCATTGCACTTCTGTTCGTACTGACTTTTCATAGGAACGACCAGCAGCTTCTTGTTGAGATGCAACACTTCTGCAGGGGTTTCAAATCCTGCTCCGCAAAGAACACCCGTGCTGTTCACCACACTGGTGATAAAGTCTTCACCGCTTACCGGAAACACCGAAATCCTTCCAACATGGTAAGGCTGCTTGGTGTGCTTTGAAAAGATATGCCATTGAATAGCAGGGAATTTCATCAGGAGCTTTACCAGTTTCTTATCATCATATGCAGGAAGATAAACCGTATAATGACCCTTGTCTTTCACCTTGGCTTCCGCAATTGCTTTGCGAACCACTGGCGTAAAGATATTCTTGTCGTATTCCTGAAAATGAAATCCGATGTAATTATCAACCGGAGCATAGTTCCTCAACAGCCATTCACCAAAAGGATCATGAATTTTTGGCTTGGGAGTCTTTTTGGAAAGCAATGACGACTGATGACTCAGCCCAACGATCTTTATTTCTTTTTTCCTTGCAGCCCATGCAGTGATGGGTTCAAAGTCATTGACGATCAGATCATACTTCTCAACAGGAAACTCATTGATCTCTTTCACAACCTCTTTTGAACTGTTCTTCTGGAAAGTCTTATAGAAATTAATTCCGCCGCTCTTGCCGAAATAAAAGCTCAGACCCTTTGACTTATACTTTACAGGATATGGCAGTTTGATCTCTGCCTGTGCCCCACTGACGAATAGATCCAGCTCGCCGTACTTCTGAAGCTCCGGGATAATATCTACCGCTCTGCTTAAATGACCATTACCGGTTCCCTGAATTGCATAGAGGATTTTCATAACGTTTTCATTTAAAGCGAAACCTAAGATACTTTATCTTTTCTCCCTGAGAGGCAAACATCTCTTCATATCGTGTTTTGATGTCAAAGCACTCGGGACGAAGAGAAGACTCATAAACATTATCTGTGATCTGGAGATCGTCTATATCCGTGCGCGCCTTTAGCTCTTCAAGTGTGTACTCAAACAATCCTGTATTATCTGTCTTGAATCGGAGATATCCGCCGGGCTTCAGCACTTTCTTGTACAGATCCAGGAACCGTGAGTTGGTGAGACGCCTTTTGACATCTCTCTTCTTGGGTCTTGGATCGGGAAAGGTCAGCCAGATCTCATCCACTTCATGATCTTCAAAAAAGCTTTCAACATTCAATATGTTGGCGCGCAAAAATCCAATGTTGGAAATATTCTGTTCGACGGCGAGCGTGCTTCCTTTCCAGATGCGGTCTCCTTTTATATCCACGCCAACGTAATTGCGATCAGGGAAAAGTTTGGCAAGCGCAACAGAGTACTCCCCTTTGCCGCACGCGAGTTCAATGGTGATGGGATTTTTTGACGTAAAGTAAAGTTCGTTCCACTGGCCCTTGATCTTCGGATACAGTTCTTTGCCGGGTTCTATTACATTCGACCGCTCAGCAATAACAGCAAAACGGAAAAGCTTATTTTTCAAATGCTGTTCTTTTTAAAGTCCATTTATCTCTGCAACAACAAACGTGCTGCCTCCCACAAAAACCAGGTCATCTTGCTTTGCATTCTTCCATGCAGCATTCAATGCATCGTTGACATCCGGTATGATTTTTCCTGTGAGTCCGTATCGCTCTGCTTCCGTTGCCAGATCAGTTGCGTCCAGTGCTCTTGGAATTTTCGCCTGGCAAAAATAGTAAGTTGCGTCTTTCGGCAACAGGTTAAATACTCCTGAGAAGTCCTTTTCTTTCACCACTCCAAAGACAAAATGAAGATGATTATGTGCGGTGGATTTTATTTGTACAATTACTTCCTTGATGCCAGCCTGATTATGTCCGGTGTCACAGATGGTAAGCGGAACATCCCGAAGCTTTTGCCAGCGCCCTTTTAGTCCGGTAAGTAAAACTACATCTGCAATTCCTTTTTTTATTGCCTCGTCAGGAATGACGTATCCTTTCTTTCGGAGTTGTTGAACAGACTCCAGCACTCCTGTTATATTCTTCTTCTGGTAACTGCCTTTCAATCCGGGTTTGAGGATCAGCCAAAGGTGGTTGTTCTCGACTGCAAGCATCCGATCACCTTCCGGCACGAGCGTAATTGAATCACTCGCGAAACGGATATCCGATTTCATTGAATGAGCTTTCTCAATAAACACCGATTCTGTTTCGGATTGTCGCTCGCTCACCACAACCGGCACTCCTTTTTTAATGATCCCGGCTTTTTCCCCGGCGATCTCTGTCAGCGTATTTCCCAACAGATTCTGATGATCAAAGCTGATGTTCGTGATGACTGAAAGTTCAGGTGTGATGACATTGGTGGAATCCAGTCTTCCGCCAAGGCCGACTTCAATTACTGCAATATCAACTTTCTGATCAGCGAAATACTGAAACGCCATGGCCACGGTCACTTCAAAAAAAGACGGTTCAATGTCCGTGATGGTGCCTTGCATTCTGTTGACAAAATCAACGACCGACTGCTGTTCGATTTCAATGCCGTTGATCTTGATCCGTTCGGTAAACTCTTTTAGATGGGGCGATGTGTAGAGCCCGGTCTTGTATCCTGCTGATTGCAGGATCGCGGCGAGCATGTGCGAGGTACTTCCTTTGCCATTGGTGCCGGCAACATGAATGGATTTGAATTTATGCTGTGGATTGTCCAGTACTTCACACAGGCGTATGGTGTTGGTGAGGTCATTCTTGTAAGCAGCAGCCCCTACCCGTTGAAAGATGGGCAGGACCTTGTACAGATATTCTATCGATTCGGAGTAATTGATAACGGTTAATTTAAGAAGGCCTGATGGAAATGTTCCGTTCTGATGATTATGTGAATGTTAATTAATGACGATTCAAATTTACACAAACAAAAAAGCCGCCCCATTTCTGAGACGGCTTTTGTAAATATTTTCAAGAATTACTTACCGAACTTAAGAAGCTTGAATCCAGCAGATAACTGGAACACCTGGTTCTTTGCAGACCCGCCGGAATTCGCATTATCAGTAATACCGAGATTGTAACGTGCATCGATCGTTAAACCGAAAGGAAGATCCCAGCCTGCGCCAAGACCTATGCTTACGTCAGAACTTTTAACATTATCCTTAATGTCTTGAGTTATTTTATTACCATTTATATCAAATGTGTCTCCTTTTGCAGAAGTAAGAAATCCAAACTGTGGACCTGCCTGAAGGTTCACTCCACCCACCAGGTAAAGTTTCAATATGATTGGAATGTTTACATAACTAAAGTTATTCTCAAGGCTTCCACCATTGTACTTAATAGAAGTTCCCTGTTGAGAAAAAATAACTTCAGGCTGAAGACCTATCTTTCCAAATTTAGCGAGGAAGAATGCTCCTGCATGGTAGCCTGTACGACCGTCATAGGTTGTACCCGCATCTCCACTAATGTTCGCAAAATTTAATCCACCCTTAATACCCAGTGCAAGCTGAGCCTGACCTTGTGCCGTGTGCAATGCTGTTGCCGCAATAATTGTTAACAGTAGAATTTTTATTTTTTTCATAAAGTTTTGTTTTGAACTTCAGTAACAAAAGTAATACCAGAAAACGAGTTGAGGAAATTTTAAAATGCTGTTTTGACTGTTTTTTATGCCGAATAACGTTGTTATCGATGTCATATTGGTGTTATCACCAACCTCAAACCATACTCCTTCATGCGACTACTTAATTGTTGCGATGTGATAGCCCCATTCGGGGTGTCCTGTTTGTAGTAAAATTTTATAGAGGAGGGATCTTAGCTCCGTAGGATCGGCCTGTTCTTTTTTGTCTTAAGCACTCGCATCCCAATCAGGAACAGGCCACTCCTACGGAGTTATGTCAATTAGATAATGTACCATCTACAAACAGGTCGCCCCTAGCGGGGCTATTGTGATTGGGACGATCTTACTTATTACAAAGATTTGTTCTTTAGGCAAGTTCTGTCCCATACTCTCCATGTGACTACTTAATTGTTGCGATGTGATAGCCCCATTCGGGGCGACCTGTTTGTAGAAGTGTCCATGATTGAGGTGGCAAGCTCCGTAGGATCGGCCTGTTCTTTTTTGTCTTAAGCACTCGCATCCCAATCAGGAACAGGCCACTCCTACGGAGTTATGTCAATTAGATAATGTACCATCTACAAACAGGTCGCCCCTGGCGAGGCTATTGTGATTGGGACGATCTTACTTATTACAAAGATTGTTCTTTAGGCAAGTTCTGTCCCATACTCTCCATGTGACTACTTAATTGTTGCGATGTGATAGCCCCATTCGGGGCGTCCTGTTTGTAGTAAAATTTTATAGATGAGGGATCTTAGCTCCGTAGGAGCGGCCTGTTCTTTTTGTCTTAAGCACTCGCATCCCAATCAGGAACAGGCCACTCCTACGGAGTTATGTCAATCAGATAATGTACCATCTACAAACAGGTCGCCCCTAGCGGAGCTATTGCGATTTGAACGATCTTACTTATTATAAAGATTTGCTCTTTAGGCAAGTTCTGTCCTATACTCTCCATGTGACTACTTAATTGTTGCGATGTGATAGCCCCATTCGGGGCGACCTGTTTGTAGTAAAATTTTATAGAGGAGGGATCTTAGCTCCGTAGGATCGGCTTGTTCTTTTTTGTCTTA
This sequence comes from Cyclobacteriaceae bacterium, assembly GCA_013141055.1. NCBI lineage: Bacteria > Pseudomonadati > Bacteroidota > Cytophagia > Cytophagales > Cyclobacteriaceae > Cyclobacteriaceae bacterium. The sequence continues at coordinate 138,279 of JABFRS010000002.1, forward strand.
AGCACTCGCATCCCAATCAGGAACAGGCCACTCCTACGGAGTTATGTCAATTAGATAATGTACCATCTACAAACAGGTCGCCCCTATCGGGGCTATTGTGATTGGGACGATCTTACTTATTATAAAGATTTGCTCTTTAGGCAAGTTCTGTCCCATACTCTTCATGTGACTACTTATTTGTTGTGATGTGATAGCCCCATTCGGGGCGACCTGTTTGTAGAAGTGTTCATGATTGAGGTGGCAAGCTCCGTAGGAGCGGCCTGTTCTTATTTTTTTGCCCCATGTTGGTGTTATCACCAACCTTCATCTCATCTCATCTCTCTATTGAAACCCCAACTCCGGATTCTTTCCCGTGATCGTTCTGTAAAACGCTGTCAGCTTCTCAAGATCCTTTTCAATATCTCCCGAAGGAAAGATCGGATCCGCTACCACTACCTTCTTATTTCCAAAGTCAAAGCCCACCGGAACAATCGGAACATTTGCACCTTTGGCGATGTAATAAAATCCTGTTCTCAGCTTCTCAACTTTCTTGCGCGTTCCTTCCGGTGCCATCGCAAGAATAAACTCCTTATGCTCATTAAAGATCTTGACCACCTGATCAACCATGTCTTCTTTCGTTGTGCGCTTCACTGGATGTCCTCCCAATGCACGGAAGAACCATCCAAACGGTGGCCTGAATAATTCACTCTTCCCCAGGAACTGCGCTTTGTAAATTCTCAGAAGACTTCTTGCCGCAACACCCACCAGAAAATCCCAGTTGCTTGTATGCGGTGCCACTGCAATGATAAACTTCTTATCCGGTGGCATCTGTCCTTCGACTTTCCAGCCAATAATTTTAAAGATCAATGAATAAAAAGGTCTGAACATTATACGATCTTGTTAATGAGAGCATCGTCCGCGATGTGCGGCACCGTAACCTTCAGGTCAGGATTAAGACTCAACGCACGCTGAATCGAATCCATCGCTCCTTCATTCCTTGCCCATGAACGCCGGGCAATGCCATTGTTGACATCAAAATATAACATGCTCTGCAGCTTGCGATCTGCATCGCTGCTTCCGTCAAGCAATAAACCAAAACCTCCGTTGATCACCTCGCCCCATCCTACTCCACCGCCATTGTGCAGCGACACCCATGTGGCACCACGGAATGAATCACCAATCACATTATGAACCGCCATGTCCGCCGTAAAGCGTGATCCATCATAAATGTTGGAGGTCTCACGGTACGGACTATCCGTTCCCGATACATCGTGATGATCACGACCTAAAACAACCGGACCAACTTTACCATCATGAATAGCTTTGTTAAATGCTGACGCGATCTTCATGCGACCTTCCGCATCAGCGTAAAGAATACGTGCCTTCGATCCAACAACAAGATTGTTTGCTTTGGCAGACTTGATCCATGCAATATTATCTTTCAGCTGAGCGTGAATCTCTTTTGGTGCCGTCAATAATATTTCATCCAGGACTTCGCGTGCAAGCTCATCGGTGGCATCAAGATCTTCCTGACTTCCGGAAGTGCATACCCAACGAAACGGACCGAATCCATAATCGAAACACATCGGTCCCATGATATCCTGAACATACGATGGATACTTAAAGTTAATACCATCTGTTGCCATCACATCCGCACCTGCTCTTGATGCTTCCAGTAAAAATGCATTTCCATAATCAAAGAAATACGTTCCTCTTGAGGTATGATGCTTGATCGCGGTCGCCTGTCTTCTCAAAGAATCCTGAACTTGCTTTTTGAATTCTTCAGGATTGCGAACCATCAGTTCATTCGCATCTTCAAAGCTCAGTGACACCGGATAATATCCACCTGCCCACGGATTGTGAAGCGACGTCTGATCCGAACCCAGATCAACCGTGATCTCTTCAAAGGCAAAACGCTCCCACACGTCCACAATATTTCCCTTGTAGGCTATCGATACCGGTGCCTTGCTTCTCTTCGCTTCCGAAACTTTCTTCACAAGTTCGTCAAGACTATCCGTCAGCTCATCGACCCATCCCTGTTGATGTCTCTTGTCTGCCGCTTTCGGATTTACTTCCGCTATGACTGAAATACATCCTGCAATCTTCCCGGCCTTTGCCTGAGCGCCACTCATTCCTCCTAAGCCTGATGAAAGAAATAACTTCCCTTCAAGGCTCTCTCCTCTTTTTGCAATCTTCCTTCCTGCATTCAGCAATGTGATGTTGGTGCCATGAACAATTCCCTGCGGACCAATGTACATGTAAGAGCCTGCAGTCATCTGTCCGTATTGAGTAACACCCAATGCGTTATACTTTTCCCAATCATCCGGCTTTGAATAATTAGGGATCATCATGCCATTCGTAACCACTACTCTTGGTGCTTCTTTCGATGATGGAAACACTCCCATAGGATGCCCTGAATACATGTGAAGCGTTTGCTCATCGCTCATTGTGGCGAGATACTTCATCGTTAGGAGATATTGTGCCCAATTCTGGAACACAGCTCCATTGCCACCATAGGTAATTAGTTCATGAGGATGTTGCGCGACAGCAGGATCCAGATTATTCTGGATCATCATCATAATGGAACCTGCCTGCAATGACTTGTAAGGATAATCCCGAAGCGGACGGGCATGCATTTCATATTCAGGACGAAAGCGATGCATGTAGATCCTTCCAAACTTCTGAAGCTCTTCATAGAACTCTTTGACGAGCTCTGCATGATGCTTAGGATGAAAGTAACGAAGCGCATTTCTCAACGCCAGCTTCTTCTCTTCTTTGGTAAGAATGTCCTTCCTCGCCGGTGCATGACTGACAGTCGTGTCATAAGCTTTCACTTCCGGTAACTTATCCGGTATCCCTTGTAATATCACTTCCTGAAAAGTCAAACTCATAGCTTATAACTGAAACCTGTTGTTAAGAAAGCATTTCTTCAAAGTGCTTCCCTTCAAAATTCTCTTTGGTAAACTTATACCCTACCTCAAATATCTCTTTTGCCCTGCCAATATCAAACACGGTATACTTGTCGAGTCCCGGTGGCTCGATCACAACATCACACAGTTGTTTGCTGCTCCAGGTAATCGCTCCGATCGCCATCAGCAGACTTCGTTCCACTACCGCGCGTGTGCTATGTGCATCAAAGGTGGGTGTGACAAGATTACAATGAGATCCGACAACAAAGTCGCACGTTCTTGTGAGTGGCATGGACGGCAGATTGTCCAGTATTCCGCCATCGACATATAAACCATCTTTCAATTGAAGCGGATAGAATATTCCTGGAATGCTGCACGATGCAAGGATGGCCGGGATCAGCTCACCCTCATTCAGATAATGGATCTCGCCCTTCTTGATCTCAGTAGCTGCAGCTGTAAAAGGAAGTTTTAGTTTCTTGAAATCATTTTCCGGAAGATACTTATGAAGGAGGTCACGCATTCCATCCATTCTCAACCACCCGCCTGCTCCCCATGCCGGGCGAACAGACTTATAAAGAGAAACCTGCTGTACGATCTCAAAAATTTCTTTGGGTGAATACCCATGCGCATACAATGCTCCGACGATAGATCCGGCACTCGTTCCCGCTATCTCGCAAAACTTGATTCCCAACTCTTCCAGTGCCTGAAGCACTCCTATGTGGGCTACTCCCCTTGCTCCACCACCTGATAACGCAAGTCCGATTTTCTTCATATGTTGTTTATAGCTCGCTGAACTTAAAAGTGCGATCCAATCTAATTCCTTTCTCAGTGTTTTTCACCGTGGCACATTCATGGATCGGGTCATGCTCAAAGAAGAGCACATAATTTTTATCCGCTGCCTCTTTCAAGAATGCCTGCTTTTCCTCCATCGTTATAAGCGGCCTTGTATCATAACCCATTACATATGGTAACGGAATGTGAGATGCCGATGGTATCAGGTCTGCCACAAAACAAATCGTCCGCCCTTTGTAGGAGATCATCGGGATCATCATCTTATCCGTATGACCGGAAGCATAAAAAATATCGAACTGTGAAAAAGGCGATGCTTCTTTGTGATGGACCATCTTCAGATGACCACTCTCCTTCATGGGAAGGATATTCTCTTTCAGAAAGCTTGCCTTCTCACGTGAATTTGGTTCCGTTGCCCATTGCCAGTGATCAGGATTCGACCAGTAATTAGCGTTGGGATACGTGAGTTCAAGCTTGTCGCCCGACTTCTTTACACCGCCACCACAATGATCAAAGTGAAGATGGGTCAGAAACATATCGGTGATATCAGATTCTGAAAACCCGGCTTTGTGAATGGATTTGCTCAACGAATCATCACCGTGCAGATAATAATGCGATAGGAATTTCTCATCCTGCTTGTCGCCAATGCCATTGTCAATAAGAATGAGTTGCTTTCCATCTTCAATGAGAAGACATCGCATCGCCCAGGTGCAAAGATTGTTTTCGTCGCCGGGGTTCGACTTGTTCCAGATGGATTTGGGAACCACGCCAAACATGGCGCCACCGTCCAGCTTAAAAAATCCGGTATTGATAACGTGAAGGGTCATCGTCGACTTGAAGATTTATAGATATTTGACTCGTTGATGCTTACGATCGTCACCAACGAATCAACGAATGACAACCCCGTATAAATTCTATTCTTTAACGACACCCATCGAGGTGAACTTCTCAATCCGCTGATTGATCAAATCCTGAGCAGGTATCTTGCTGAGCTCTTTGTAAGACTTCATGATCGTCTTCTTCACTTCACTGGCCATCCACTTGATGTCCGTGTGAGCTCCTCCCAGTGGTTCCTTGATGATTCCGTCGATGATCTTCAAAGCAAACATGTCTTTTGAAGTCAGCTTCAATAACTCTGCCGCCTGCTCTTTAAAGTCCCAGCTTCTCCAAAGGATAGCGGAGCAATTCTCAGGAGAGATAACAGAGTACCATGAGTTCTCCAGCATGAGCACGCGGTCACCAATGGCAATGCCCAATGCACCACCGGATGCACCTTCACCCACGATGATACAGATGACAGGTACCTTCAGCATGAACATCTCTTTAAGATTCCGTGCGATGGCCTCACCCTGTCCGCGCTCTTCTGCTTCGAGTCCTGGAAACGCTCCGGGAGTATCGATGAAAGTAACGATAGGCTTGTTGTATTTCTCTGCGATCTTCATCAGACGCAATGCCTTGCGATAGCCTTCAGGGTTGGCCATTCCAAAGTTGCGCATCTGACGTTGCTTTGTATTTCTTCCTTTCTGCTGACCGATCAGCATGAAGGTCTGGCCATCAATGGTACCGAGTCCACCAACCATTGCTTTATCATCGCCGACGTTTCTGTCGCCATGAAGTTCAATGAAGTCGGTCGTGATTTCGTAGATGTAGTCTAATGTGTAAGGACGATCGGGATGGCGGGATAAAATGACGCGCTGCCATCCGGTAAGGTTTTCAAAAGTCTCTTTCTTAAGGTCTAGTATTTTCTTCTCGAGGGCCTTGATCGCCTGGGTTACGGAGGTATCGCTGTCGTCAGCGAGTTGCTTCATATCCTGGAGTTTGGACTCCAGTTCGGCGATCGGTTTTTCAAAATCCAGCAAATTCATCTTCTCTACAGAGTGGTTATGGAGTGCAAAAGTAGCGTTTTTTTGAAATTCAGCGTCCCGGTTGGTAGTTGGGCTGGTTTTTCGGCAATACGCGGCATTCGCGAGTTACCGCAGGGGTAAATTCAGGCATAGAATAAGAGAATGAAGAAGGGAAATAAGGATCGTTTTGGTTGGCTGGCGGTTCGAAAAGGTCTCTTCTGTTCAGTTCTCCCTTTACCAAATTCTAAAACCAACAATTATGAAAAAGCAACTTCTCATCATTCTGCTGACGGCGATCGTTTCGGTATCCTATTCGCAGACGAAAGACAATGGCCAGGAGCTCATCGACACCTTCTTTGACCTGTACAAGAACAAGGGTTATGATGCGGCATTGAAGTACACGCTTACTACCAACAAGTGGATTCAAACAAGTGGTGGTGAGATGGATAACATTATCATACGCCTCGAGAAAGAGATCAAGACGATGGGCGAATACATTGGTTATGAGGAATTAAAGAGCAAGAATCTAGGCACCCGCCTGAGGTATGTGAGCTACCTGGTGTACTACCAGCGCGATCCCGTGAGATTCACCTTTGCTTTGTATAAGAATGGTACGGGCTGGGAGATCTCGGACTTCCAGTACGACTTTGGATTTGATAAGGAGATTGAGGCTTCGATGAAGCTGATGGTGAGTGAAGGGCATTAAAAGCGGCGTGCAAAAGCCTGACTACGAGAGTGCATTAAAGATATTTCCACTATTTGGATTCGCTTTTTGGATAAATAGCCCTGAAAGCTATCTTTGCACCCTGTTTTGAAAGAAGCAGCAACGGTCTGGTAGTTCAGCTGGTTAGAATGCCTGCCTGTCACGCAGGAGGTCGCGGGTTCGAGTCCCGTCCAGACCGCAGCTAAAAGCCTCAATTCTTAAAAGGATTGAGGCTTTTTTATTGTTGGTAATTGAGCAACTAAAGTGAAAGAAAATCGCTAGTCTTTCAAAGCATATCACGCGTTTACCTATTTGTTCTGGTAAAATGGTGAACCAACTCCTCTAAATATTCTAACAAATTGAGTCCATGGTACAGGGCCAGAACCATTTCCGTCTTTCCGAAAACTTCTTTACGTTAGTACTTCGTATTTTCTTAAAGACCCCAAATGACTACAGCACCTAAATTCTATGTTAACCTGTGGGGAAACCTCCAGGGAAACCTCACCGCAGCGCTATGGCCCAACGTCACAAAAGCATGGGACGAAAAACGCTATCAGGATTCTTTCAACAGTCTCCTCGACTATATCAACCCCGCCCTGAGAAGCAAGTATGGTAACTCCTCCCAGACGCAATTCATTGTTCCTCATGGATCGGTCGTCGTGGATATCACCATCACGAATGATAAGGTCAACATCACCTGCCCTCTCGTCGATATCAAAGATGCCATGCGCATACCTTTGATGAGAAGGATCGCCGAACTCAACTTCTATCCTCTCACACTCTCGCAAATAAAGCTCTCTTCCAATCAACTGACTTTCCATTACAGCTCTACGCTCGATACCTGTGAGCCGTATAAAATGTATTACGTTCTGAAAGAGATCTGCTCTACTGCCGATCGCTATGACGATGAGCTTCGCGAAAAATTCAAAGCAAAGAATCTCGTAGAACCAAAAGTAATCTACCCCGCCGCAGATGTTGCATCTAAAGCATGGGACCATGTCAACGAGATCATCAAAGAGACCGGTGAATACCAGACCTACTTCGATACCCAGCGTTGGTTCGGCAGCACGCTCGACTATCTCATGCTGGCATTAAAGAGAATTGACCTTTGTCTCCAGACACAGGGATTCCTTAAGACCGAGCTTGATCGCGTTGCCGGTGAACTTGCCAACGGTAATATCAATGTCAACGAACGCATTCAGACAGCGAAGACATTCCTCGCAGGCATCCAGCAAAAAGGAAAAGATGCTTTTGTAAAACAGCTTTACCAGGCAGATACGTTCGTGCCTGAAAAGGCAAGCATCAGCGGCGATCGCGTCAAAGGAATGATCAAAGCTGCCTCTGCAAAGACCCAGGAGTTTCATGCAGGAAAGAATTACATAGGATCCTGCATTGAGTCGCACTACTGTATCTATGATCTGTTTTACAGAAACAACATGGACAACACCGTTAACATTATTCTGATCAATGCGCTGACCAATGCGTCAGGCAAAACATGGGCAGAAGCTTCGGGTATATTACTCACCGGACTTCAGACTATCGAAAACTATCCATTCCCTGCTAACTAATTATACCATGGCTCACGCATTCGAACAATCGATCTATAAGGTGATGACCGCAAGCGGATCAGGTACCAGCTTCTATCTTAAAGACAAGAATATTTTTGTTACCAACTATCACGTGGTTGGTAATTCCAAAACAGTTTCACTACAGGACAAGGAAGGCAACCGTCACCTCGCGAAAGTAGTGCTGGTCAATCCCCAGGAAGATGTTGCATTCCTCAGTGTTGACAAGAAATTCGATATCCCACAGCTTGAACTTCACGATGACTCCGCTCTTCAGCAGGGTGATAAAGTATTTGTAGCGGGATATCCTTTCGGTATGCCATTCACGGTGACAGAAGGAACTGTCAGTGCACCAAGTCAGCTCATGAGCGGACGTAAGTTCATTCAGACCGACGCAGCCGTTAATCCTGGCAATAGTGGTGGTCCTATGATCAATGCTCATGGAAAGGTGATCGGTATCACTACCAGCAAATTCAACAACGCGGACAACATGGGTTTTGCGGTTCCCATCTCCACGCTTACGGAAGAGTTCAACGCACTCAGCAAAGTATCAGGAACAACATTCAATCTTGTATGTGATTCATGCGCGGCATTGATCAATGAACGATCTGAGTTCTGCCTCAGCTGTGGCCAGAACATCGACGTCAAATATTTTGATGAACCCGTCCTGTCGGATATCAGCAACTTCTGTGAACGTGCTATCGCCGGACTCGGAGTGAATCCGGTGCTTGCGCGCCAGGGCACAGAGTTCTGGGAGTTCCATGTCGACTCAGCAATGGTGAGATTGTTTGTTTACAACAACAGCTATCTGTATGCTACTTCCCCGATCAATCAGTTGCCGATGCAAAACATGGGACCGCTGCTGGAGGAATTGCTCTCTGCAGATGTAGGAGTTTATCAATTAGGAGTTCATGACAAGGAAGTGTTTATCTCCTATCGGGTTTATATCACCGATATATTCTCGTCGCGTCAGAATGAGATCAATGCCAATATCACGGGCTTATTCAAGAAGGCGAATGAGATTGATGATGAATTTGTGAAGAAGTTTGGGTGCAAGTATTCGGTGCATTCGCTGAAGAATAAGTGATGAACAAAAAAGGGGCACATTAGAAAGCCATCTAAAAAAGACAAAAGAGAGAACAATAGGCTATCCACATAATGCCTGGCTATATCCTTTATAAAATGTTGCGTACCTACGGCACGCCGGTGCAAATTCCGGACTTCATTAACTACAAAGATTAGGTCCCTCCGGGACCTTTGAAAAACCGTAATGAGGTGGCAGAGTTGAGTGCTGATAAAACATTATCAATAACAATGTAATATGTAGGTAGATACTGGTCCCAGCGGGACCAAATCTTTGTAGAAATGTATGATTAAGTTCTTTCAGCGTGCCGTAGGTACGCTACAATATTATGAACGATTACATTTTGAAAGTATTCGTTATTGCTAATGGGATAGAAAAGGATACCCATTGGGACATCATCCGATACTAATCGGGTATTAGCCTATGAAGAGGGTATTGAGAACCTGGGGTGAACCTAGGGTGAACCTAGCCTGAACCTAGCTTGAACCTAGCTTGAACCTAGGCAGAACCTAGCCTGAACCTAGGCAGAACCTAGCTTGAACCTAGCCTGAACCTAGGTAGAACCTAGGTAAAACCTATGGTCGAGGGTCATTTTGCCGGGCTATCAACCTGAATTAAGGCTTACGGCTAACCGCACATCTGCCTCTTAAAACCCCGGCGCATAGAAATCCATGCTATGCAGAATGACAACAAAAAGATACGTTCAAAGATTTCAGATGTTACGGATTGGAGGGAATTTTTTTTGGTGAATGAAGCCCATGGTTTTAACCGTGGGTCTTGTGACGGATATCTCACCACAACCATTTTAAATGGTTTCAAAATTAATTGGGTTTGGGAAACCATTGAAATGGTTAAGGATGCAGACATCAATTTATAACCCACGGTTAAAACCGCGGGCTATCCGAATCAACCTTAAATGTTGCCATATGATGGTGGTATCACCGACATGATGCTTTGCTCCTGCGCAAGCGTAAGGGGCGGGATTATGGTTTGATAATTCACCATCAAACACTCATCATCATAAGCGTCGATTCCAATTGGTAATACGCAACTAACAATCTCGCCCCTTCAGGGCTTAAATGCACGTTTGCATCGTAAAACCCTGGCCTGCGGCCAGGGCTAATAAATCTCGGCCCTTCAGGCCTTTTAAGCTTGTAGCTATCGATGATGCATGCCTTCAAATAAACCGTGCTCTTAAATATCAGCTTGCTGATGAGTACACTTCAAGCTACCTGCTTCCGTGTTAATCCATTAACTAAAGCAAAGGCTGCATTACTATTTATCTGTGTGTGTCCGGGGACTGAACTCCTTTTAATGAGTGCTACAGTTTTTCAAACTGTATGATCATCGCCAGCACTTTGTCCAGCAATCTCTTCGGCAGGTGATTCATGCCATTCATGTGAACTCTCCTTCCCTCTCCCACTTTCAAAACATTGATCTGGTTGTCGGGCGTCTGCTTAAAAGTTGCAAGCTTATCCTGATCGGGAAACTCGTTGATGAGATTGTTGAGCTTCAGTTTGAAGTCGAGTTCATTCGGAGCAGATGCTTTTGCTTTCTTCGCCATAGATTAAAAATACACGACTTTATTTTGAATTCAATATCGGCGGCAAGCCTCATGGCATGATATTTTGATACTAAGTGGAAAATAAAATCTAACCCAACTCAAAATCATGAACAATCTATTTAAAGGTCTTCTTGCCGGCTGGGGAGCATCCAAGATCGGTGGCGGATGTCTCGGAACAATCCTGGCCTTTGCTGTAATCTGGTGGCTTTTAGGCACCTGTGACGGCAGCAATCAACGTGCAGGCATTCAGGAAAAGAAATCCATTCAACAGGAACAGACAGCACGCAGAAGAGGCGACGCTTCGCACCAACCTGTTTTGGTGAAGCTCTAAGATTTCCTGCAAATATTTATAAAACCAGTGTTGGATTCGTCCGGCATTGGTATTTTTATGCCTACCCCATTCCTCATCATGAAAATTTCTGATCGGATTCAACTACTCAAAACCAAACTCGAAGCTCAAAGGAAAAAGGACACCAAACTGGAAGTATTCGGCGCCGGAGACAATCCATACTATCGAATGGAAGGTCACCATTATAAATTGAACAAACCCTTAACCGAAAAAGAGATTGAGGCCACCGAAAAACTTATCGGCGTAGTGTTACCGGAAGAGTATCGTGAGTTTCTCAAGCTTGCCGGTGATGGCGGTGCAGGTCCGGCCTGGGGAATATTTGAATTGAAGGATGCTCATCCCGACAAGGCTTTCCTGAAGGAATACCCTGACTTCTGCAGCATGGAATTTCCGTATGACAATGTCTATGCGGATGCGATCATGGAAGACATAAAAGATGATCTTTCTCTTCGTGGTCCTTTCGACGATCCGTTCGGTGGGTTTATCAAGCTCGCAAACTACGGCCATGATCTGTCGGCCATCTTAATAACTTCCGGTGAACAATACGGCAAGATGTGGATGCTGGATGAGAATCAATCCATCACTCCATTCTATCAGAATATAAAAGACCGCGAAGCCAGCGTCGGCTTCCTGGATTGGTATGAGAACTGGCTCGACGAAACTTTACCAGACGCACCTCAGCCTCAGTTTTGAAATCTTTCATTCCCTCACTCCCCCCGCAATGACCCTCCTGAAAACTACCTTTAAAACAATTGTTGACAGCAAGATATTTCACGAGCTCGTCAGCATCGTCATCATTCTATGCTCATTTACTCTTGGACTGGAAACGTTCTATCCTGAGCACAAGGATGTATTTGATATGCTCGACTTTGCCTTCACGTTCTTCTTCGTCTGTGAGATCATCTTCCGTATCCTGGGAGAAACAAATCCACTGCACTTCTTCAAGCTCTTCTCCATTAAGAATGGCCGTGTAGATGTTGATGAAAAAGGTTTCTGGAATCTGTTCGACTTCACCATTGTTGCCGTGAGCGCCGCAAGCTTGTTCGGTCACTTCTTTGAGCACCCTGAATTCCTTGCCGTAAGCAGATTGTTCCGTGTGCTGCGGGTATTGCGCTTACTGGAGATCAGTTCCGAGTTGAAATCAGTAGAACAGAAGATCGTGTCCATCATCCCCACGATATTCTCCTTTGCCCTGTTGCTAGGCATTTTACTTTACATCTATTCCATCATTGGAATCTATTTGTTCAGCCATCATCAGTTTGACCACGCCGACTTCACAACGCTAGGTCATGCCTTCATCACTCTTTTCCAGCTCATGACACTGGACGGCTGGAGCGACATGATGTATGCGGCCAGTGCCAACTACAATGACAGCTGGCTGATCAAGAGTTATTTCGTGAGCTTCGTCGTCCTCACAGCCATCATCAGCTTCAATGTCTTTGTGGCGGTCTTAACCTCACAGGTACATGAGAAAGTTGTACTGGATCAGAAGTTCAATAAAAAGAAGATCACTGAGATCCAGGGTGACCTCCAGGAGACTGAACAAGAGGTTCACCAGGGATTTGAAGCCGTGATGAAAGAGTTGAAATTACTGAGAGCAGAAGTTGAAGCGCTGAAGAAAAACAAGTAATGTGATCAGAAGGTTACTCCGCCATCATATTGCAACGTCCACGGTTCAAATGACTTCAGCATAGGCTGTGGATCTTTCTTTACAACTCTGGTTTCATTGATGTTCTTCTTTGGGTTGCTTTTGTATTTTTTGACTACGATCATTTTTCCTGTATTCACATTGAAGTCAAAGTTATAGCTGTCAATCCCGTTACCTCCTTTGTTCGTTGCTCCGATCATATAAAAGTCTCCGTTCTGATATCGGTAGCGATACGTCAGATCCCATTGATCGCGGCTACCACCCGCAAAGTTCAGGATGATGACTCCCTTTACAATCTTCATTTCGTTAAAGCCATCTCCCATCGTGCCGCCACTCTCGCTTCCCATCACAGCCTTTTCACCCTTACAGGCCAGCGAGTATTTACCATCTTTCGCTCTGAAAAGAATCATGATGTTTCGAAGCTTACCAAAATCTCCACTGCCCACTCTTTCCTCAATGATAATAGCAACATCATCAATTGAATCCTTGTTCAGGTCACCGGAAGCAGCGGCAAGCAGTTCCCACCCGGCAGGAATAAAACTCCTGAACGCATCGCCTGAGGGTTGAGCCTTCAGCAAAGCAGGACAAACAAACATGAAAGCAAGTATGATCTTTTTCATCGTTGGTATGAAAATAAAGTTTATTGATTTTAAGCTATATAATCTTTTCTCCATTCAGGTCGGTCGTCAACACTTCACTCATGTAATTGAAGAAAGGTCGTATGACTTTGAACGTTTTGTTCACGTTATTCAGAAAGTCCGGTGACAGAACTTCCTTATCGGTATAGGCATGCACAAACCAGAATTGCTTGTATCGAAGCAACTCAATTGCCGGATGGTCTTTAGCAAATCCCTGCGGTGCCGTCTTCACCTTATCTCCCATCATCGATCCAAAGCTGGACTTCAATGATTTTGATTTCAGAAGCTTGTTCCAATCCTCATAATTACCCGCAATGTCCAGCCGTATTCTTTTTAAGTCTTCGGGATTGGGATAGGCAAAGCCACACGCTATCTGGGTGCTGCCTGGCTTAATTCGAAAATAATATCCGCCTCTGAGCTGAGGTTTCATTCTCTTTAAGTAGCCGGAGAATTTTGCCGTATACGGTACTTTCTCCTTTGAGAATCGTACGTCGTTATAAATGCGGTATAAACTTTTCTTACCGGAAGGTGTAGAGATATCATCATGGTTGTTCATTTTGCTGATGAGCGCATCCACGAACGACTCCACATTCTCTTTGGCTGACAGGTATTGATCCTTACGCGCATTGAACCAGTCACGATTGTTATTCCTGGACAGGTTCTTAAGGAAATCGTATGTTGATTTTTCTATTACGGCAGATGACATATCATTCTTAAAGTTCTGAACCTTGCTTATACCATCTGGCTGAATAATCTCTCCATCATCTCCCCTGCATTGGTGCACAGTCCTGGGTGAACCTTGGAAGTCTGAATGATCGTGCTCCTGGTTGCTGTGAGCCACCGGAACCTTTCCGGCATGGTGAGCTTGCCGATAGTGCCGCCTTCATTTCCTCCGGCACAGATCTGTTCAAAGGCAACGAGCTGTTCTCTTAGTTCGGAGATCTCAACTTTACTCCACAGTGATTTTAATCTGGCTTCATCAAGCTTGAATTTCATTTTAAGAAACTTCTCATCCTTGCAATAGAGGATCACACCAACGTTGAGGAATTCCTCACGCTCTACCTGCGGTACTACCCGGATCACGGCTGATTCAAATAAGTGCTGCTCTTGCATCTTGGGCTTCTTTAACAAAGATATCAGAATGAGAAATCCGTGAGTTCAAAAAATCGATATAGGCGTTGCGATGCTCTTCGGTGCTGGCGAAGTGCGGTTCATTTCCAAGCCATTCATCCGGTACCAATGAAACAATGGCCCGGATCTTTTCAGGAGTCAGGATGGCCTTAAATGAAGCGTCCACATGTTCCAGCTGACTCGCCCCTGCAAGCATAACATGATCTTTCACCTGGGCAAATGGCTTTTGAATGTCTTTGTTGAAATCATTCCAGTTGTGATGAATGTATAATGATGCACCGTGATCAATCAGCCAGAGCTCTCCATGCCAGATGAGCATGTTGGTATTGCGTGCAGTCCGGTCGACGTTCAGCAGCAAGCTATCAAGCCAAACAATCTGGGATGCCAGTACCGTGTTTACTTTTCTTACAATCGCATCAAAGGTGATGGCACCTGACAGATAATGAACAGCAAGATTCAATCCTGTGCTTGCTTTGAGAAGATCCTGGATCTCTTCATCCCCCTCCATCCTGCCGAAGGAACTGTCGAGGTTGGCAAAGACTATTTCAGGTACTTTGAATCCAAGAGTTCGTGCAATTTCTCCTCCAATGAGTTCGGCAATCAACGCCCTTGAACCCTGTCCCGCTCCCCTGAATTTCAAAACATAGAAGAACTGGTCATCTGCTTCAATGATCGCCGGCAATGAACCGCCTTCACGAAGGGGCATTACATATCGCGTGACGTTAACAATGCGCAATGAAGGTGATTGAATGCTCATGAACTTTTAAAATTACCATAAAATCCTTTTGATGCCATATTCACCCGTGATTGATGAATCACCTCAGATGGCACAGTATTTTAAGACATATGCTGATTAAACAGACATGACTCATGAGCAAAATCATACATAAGACAACAGATTCAAAGAATCCAAAAAACGGTAATAAAAGCGGTGGTTTATCCTCCAAACAGCCATTACAAAAGCGCCAGACGGTTACGCCACAGCGTCCGGTAACCCGCAAAAATGTACCTCACAGTACTGAATCACATGTGGTGAAGAAGAGCATTGATATCAAGGGTCTTCCCAGTGAAGTGTGGGATGCGCTCACCAATCCTGCAAAAACGAAGAAATATTTCTTCAATTGTGAAGTGCATTCTGACTGGAAGCCAGGAAGTCCTATCACATTTAAAGGAAGAATGTTCTGGATCATCCCGATTGAAATGAAGGGTGAGATCATTAAGGTTGAAAAGGACAAGCTATTGAAGTACAGCCTTCACAATAAAGCCAAAGGAAGTAATGAAGCCACGACTTCCACCGTCACAGATTCCATGACCTATCACAATGGTATCACAACACTTTCTGTTTCCGATGATGTGGGCAATGGCGAGGGTGCTCAGGAACGATACGATAAATCGGTTAAAGGCTGGGATAAAGTTCTTCATGGATTGAAGAAACTGGTAGAGAGCGGTAAGTAATTTAAGATGGAACAATCGCACTTAAATCCTAAAGAAGTCGTATTGACATTAATAAAGGATCTCAATACTGAGAATTTTGAAGATGCACAAAGCAGGGTTGCTGATGATTTCTCTTTTGAGGGTGTCATGGGTTCACGCAATGGTGCTGAAGCCTACTTTTCCGATATGAAAAAGATGAAGCTTAAGTATGATATTAAAAACGTCTTTGCTGAAGGTGATGACATATGCATTTTGTATGATCTGGAAATGCAGGGTAAAAAGATCTTTTGCTGTGGACTTTACCATGTCAAAGACGCAAAAGTAAATTCCCTTAAAGTAGTGTTTGATCCGAGGCCCGTTCTGTAATATCTTGTTGACTATTGATCAGCAGTTTTTTATCTTGGTTGATCAATCAAGCAGCATGGGATACGCTCCTAAAAGTCAGATCAAAAAGAATCTTGTTAAAGACTCGGAGGTTTTGCTGACCTGCAAGGGACCTCATACTTTCAAAAAACAACGTGGACTGATTCTCGAGGTGACGGAAGAATCTTTCGACTTTGATATCCTTACCAATCCTTACGAGCATTTCAGCAACATCAGTGCGGGTGCTGATCATAAGGTATTAAATATCCTTATTAAGAATGTCATCGCAGTCGATCCTGTTTAAGATATGAAGTTCGACGAACAGCTTTCCCGCATTAAGACCAAGCTTGAGAAATTAAAAAGCAAGGACAAAGATCTTCAGGTCTTTGGTGCGGATAGTCATCAGTATGAAATTGATTCTCCTGCCACCCTGGATGATATCCTTGAATTTGAGAACAAGTACGACGTCAGACTTCCGGAAGAGTATATCGCCTTCATTACCAATATCGGGAATGGTGGCTTATCATACGATGGTGGTGGTGCCGGGCCTTATTATGGGATCTATCCGTTAGGCGAATTCGGATATATGCAGATCGACAAAGAATCAATGTCCTCTCCCAGTGTCATCAATTCAGGACTGACACAGAATAATTGGGAAGACATGACTGCTTTTTCTCAAGGTGGAGTTGAAAGCATTGAGAATGATCGGAAATACAAAGAGCTGTTCAATGGCATGATGTCATTAGGAACCCGCGGCTGTTCAGGGCAAACAATGCTGATCGTCAAAGGCGATGACTATGGACGCGTGGCCTATATTGATCAGGATCTGTATTTACCGAGTCTGCCGGCTGCCAATAATTTTCTTGATTGGTATGAGCAGTGGCTCGATGAAAATCTGAAAGCGTAATCGTTAGTTTGCTGAAATACTCACCGTAAAGGTTGACCCTTCCCCGTAAACAGATTCTACAGTGACTTCTCCATTCAATCGTTGAAGAGTTTCTTTTACGATGTAAAGTCCAAGACCCGTTCCCTGTGCCCGGTCGTGAGCCTTATAGAACATTTCAAAGATTCTGCCCTGATGTTCCGGAGGGATTCCGATGCCATTATCGCGGATGATCGTTATCCATTTTCCATCCTTAATAAATGACTCGATATCAACGGAAGGTCGTTTGATAATGTCACGATAGTAAATGGCATTGCCGATGATATTGGTAAGGATAACTTTTACCCGCTCCTTATCAGTCCTTACATTTAAAGAAGCATCTGCATGAACATGAATGCTTACTTCTTCTGCACCCTGAATGAAAAGGATCTCACGAATGACATCATCCAGTATCTCTTTTACTTTGACCGGAAGTATTCTGAGTTCAACGCGGGTGTTCTTTGAATAGTCGAGCACCTCACGAATGAAGTTATCAAGCGTCTGAGCCCGTTCCTGCATCATCCTGACCATGGATGCTCTTTCAGTATCGTCTTTTGCCAGTTCGTAAACATTTGTCAGGCCAAGAATGGAGCTGAGCGGTGCTCTCAGATCATGTGAAACACTATAGACGAAATGGTCAAGTTCCTTATTCGTCTTTTCAAGCAATTCATTTTGTTCGCGCAGCGATTCTTCAGATTCTTTGTTCCTGTTTAATAAGAACTGCAGCATGAAGACCGTTGACAGCAATGCAATGGTAAAATTGGCGATGAAATTTACGGCAACCATCCCGGGTCCATAAACGGGCGACGGTGCAAGATGTGCATCAAAGAAGAATGCAAGATATCCTATGGGTACCGGAAAGAATGCAAAGAGAAGTCCGGCTTTTGAATTGTAATAACTCAATAAGATCAGTCCTGCCATGGACGATGTCATAAAGTAAAAGAAGACACCTCCGTCAGGATGATCTACATCAGCAAAAATGTAAACCAGGAAATTGATGATGAACAGGATGATCACCGTGGACGAGGTGTAGTGCTTTCTCCTGTTGAGAACGATGGCCGCGGCCGACATGGCAATCATCAATGAATACCAGGGGATGAAGACAAAGACTCCGTTAACAGAATCAAGAAAGGAATAGAATACGCCTACCATAAGAATGATGATGGCGAACTCCCCTCTCAGCATCGCGTACTTGAATTCATGTCTGGATACTATGGGCCTGCTTCCCCAAAAAAGTTTTTGTGCCAGGCTCATGAATCGATCGGAGTATGATTTTTTTTGAAGGCGCGAAGTACGGTAAAAGGTCGCCGTATTGAAAGTGTCGGTTTGCCAATCCATGACGGAAAAGGTTAAAACTTGCTTCGTTCTGTGCCAGGATTTGCACCATCCTCTCATTCATGCTTAATTCGCATTATGGCTAAAATCACCCCCCCTAAATCCGGACCTGATGTTGTTTTAATTGGCGCTGGCATCATGAGTGCCACGCTCGGCGTGCTGTTGAAAGAGCTCAAGCCCGACCTGACCATAGAGATATTTGAGCGTCTGGATGTAGCAGGATCAGAAAGCTCTGATGCCTGGAACAATGCCGGCACCGGACACTCTGCCTTTTGTGAATTGAATTATACTCCCCAGAACTCAAAGGGTTCGATCGATATATTAAAGGCAACCAAGATTGCCGAGTCATTTGAAGGTTCCAAAGAATTCTGGACCTACCTGATGGAACAGAAGTTCATGTCAAATGCGTCTGACTTCATAACCCGTGTTCCACACTTCAGCCTTGTCTGGGGAGATGACAACGTTGCTTTCCTCAAGAAAAGATATCAGCTCATGCAGAATACTCCTCTCTTCAGGGGAATGGAATATTCAGAAGATCCTGAAAAATTAACAGAGTGGTTTCCGGTTGCCATGCGTGGCCGCAAAAAGAATCAGTCGGTCGCTGCTACACGCATGGAGATTGGAACCGATGTGAACTTCGGTGCATTGACAAGAGGCATGCTTGACTACCTGAAAAGCAAACCAGGGGTATCGGTTCATTATGAACATGAAGTCACAGACCTTGATCAGCAAAAAGATAACACCTGGGAAGTAAAGGTAGAAGACCTGAAGACTGACAAGAAGAGAAAGGTAACGGCCACGTTTGTGTTCATCGGTGCGGGTGGAGCTTCACTTCATCTTCTTGAAAAATCAGACATCCGTGAAGGAAAAGGTTTTGGTGGTTTCCCGGTTGGTGGCCAATGGCTTAAATGTGTAAATCCGGAACTGATCGAGAAGCATTTTGCTAAAGTATATGGCAAAGCTTCTGTTGGCTCCCCTCCTATGTCAGTGCCTCACGTTGATTCACGATGGATCAATGGTAAGAAGGAATTACTGTTTGGACCATTTGCTGGATTCTCAACGAAGTTCTTAAAGAATGGATCGTTCATGGATCTTCCTAAATCGATTCAGCTTGATAACGTATTGCCAATGGTTTATGCCGGCCTTAGAAATGTTGACCTTACCAAATATCTTATCCAACAGGTAAGGCAAACACCGGAAGACAGGTTGACTGCCTTGCGTGAATACGTTCCTTATGCCAAGATGGAAGACTGGGAACTGCTGGATGCTGGTCAGCGGGTTCAGGTAATCAAGAAAGATGCAGACCAGGGTGGCGTGCTTGAGTTTGGAACAGAGGTAGTTGTTGCAGAAGATGGAAGCATCGCGGCATTGCTGGGCGCTTCTCCTGGTGCATCAACAGCAGTATCAATTATGCTGGGATTGATTCCGAAATGTTTTAAAGGTGATTCACAACAGGCATCCTGGAAGAACAAGCTGAAAGAGATGGTGCCGTCTTATCGTCGCTTTTTACGCGACAGCGATGAAATGGTGAAGGAATCACGTGAGCGTACCCATAAAGCTTTGGGAATTTCTGTAAAAACCCCTGCCTGAATTATTACATTTAATTAACGATTACCAACCTCCTATGAACAAGTACATTATTGTCCTGTGTGTCTTTGCAGCCTGTCTCTACTCATGTCAGACTAAAACTTCGAATGATGTTCCGTCATCAACGTCGAAAGGAATTACATTCCCTGAGAAAGTAGCGGATGGCACCATTTATGAAGTCAATATCCGTCAGCATACAAAAGAAGGAACGATCAATGCTTTTGCAAAGGATCTTCCACGCTTAAAAGATCTTGGCGTAAAGATGCTCTGGATCATGCCTGTCCAACCGATCGGCGTGCTGAAGCGCAAAGAACCTCTTGGAAGCTATTACTCCATCAGTGATTACAAAAAGGTAAATCCTGAGTTTGGTACAGATGAAGATTTCAAGAATCTTGTTACGAAGACTCATGAGCTCGGCATGTACCTGATCCTTGACTGGGTACCGAATCACACTGCATGGGATCATCCATGGATCACAGAGCATCCGGATTACTATGCTCATGATGAAAAGGGAAACATCGCTCACGAATCAGACTGGGATGATATCGCATTACTGGATCACACCAATCCGGGAGCACGATCATTGATGATCAGCGATATGAAGTATTGGGTAACGAATTTCGATATTGATGGATTCCGTTGTGACCACGCAGGTCATGAGATCCCATTGTATTTCTGGGAAGAAGCAAGGACTGCCATTGATCCTGAGAAAGATATTTTCTGGCTGGCAGAATGGGACGGTGCCCGCATGCATCTTCAGTTTGACGCAACGTATGCATGGCCATTGCTGACCATTCAGGACAAAGTGGGTAAAGGAGAAGCCAACGCAAATGATCTGGCAAAATGGATTGCCGATGATCTTAAGGAATATGGTCAGAAACCATTCAGAATGACGATGATCACCAATCATGATGAAAACTCATGGCATGGAACAGAGTTTGAACGTTATGGTGATGGAGCAAAGACATTCGCGACATTTATCTTCACAGCGTATGGTGTGCCGATGCTTTACAGCGGTCAGGATGCCGGCCTCGATAAGCGTTTGAAATTCTTCTCCAAAGACTCCATTGACTGGAGTGATCCTAAACAATTCCAACCGTTTTATAAAAAGCTTATTTCGCTGCACAAGGATAACAAGGCTTTGTGGGCTGGTGAATACGGTGCGATGCCTGTAAGAATCAACGATGCGGATCCTAATGTTTATGCATTCCAGAGGACAAAAGAAAACAACAGCGTGATCAGTGTATTGAACTTCTCCGGTAAGCCACAGGAACTTCGTATCAAAGATGAGAAGGCAGCCGGAACGTATAAAGATTATTTCACGGGAGAGAGTTTTGAACTTTCCGCAGCAAAGCCATTGAAGTTAACTCCATGGCAGTATCTGGTATTCGTTCGCTAGTTTAAAATATTGACGAATAAAAAAAGCCCTTCAATCAAGGGCTTTTTTTATGTTCTTTAAAATGAAAACTATTGTTCTATTGTTCTTTCAATGAGTTAACAGGATTTGTAGTAGCTGCTTTCAATGAGTGATAGCTCACGGTAGCAAACGCTACAAAGAGTCCAACGAAAGCGGCATAGACGAATACAATCCAGGCAAACCCGACATTATAAGAGAATCCCTGAAGCCAGCGATCCGTTGCGTAATAAGCAAGAGGTGCAGCGATGAGCATTCCCATCAATACAAGCTTCAGAAAATCCTTGGACATCATAAAGAGAATTCCGGGAACTGATGCACCGAGCACTTTGCGAACGGCTACCGACTTACGGCTTTGCTCCATGGTAAACGAGGCAAGACCAAATAATCCAAGACAGGAGATCAGGATTGCCATCCCTGAAAATACTCCAAACAGCTGGCCGAGCTTTTTCTCCTGATCAAACAGCTTGTCGAATGTTTCATCCAGGAACTGATATTCAAATTCATAGGATGGAAGAACGGCCTTCCATTCTTTCTCGATCGCGGCAACCATTTCACTCATGTTGGTTGATTTCACTTTTATAGCCATAAATCTTCCTTCATAGGCAGGTTCAAGATACATAGCCAGTGGATCGATGGCATCATGGAGATGTTTGAAGTGAAAATCTTCAATGACACCAATCACGCGACCCGGAATGGAATCCCTGCCACCAAAGTCCATCATCTTTCCAACAGCTTCATCGAGCTTCCAGCCAAAATGCTTTAATGCAGTTTCATTGATGACAAATTCCTTATAGAACTGTTTTGATTCCGGCTGAAAATAAGTGCCTGCTTTCATCTTCATGCCAAGTGTGTTAAGCAGATCAGGATCCCCACTGAAATTATAAAGATTAGCAGCGATGTTGTCCGGGGCACCTTCATACCAGAACGTGCTGGTTCTTACCATTTGCCCCGGCATCTCATTGAATCGTGTCACACTTTGAACTCCTGCTACTCTGGAGAGCTCGTTCTTTACGGTGAGATCCCCTACGCTATCGCGTGGCATTTTGAGAACCAGTACTTCCTCTCTTTCAAATCCAATATCCTTCTGCAGCATATAGTCCAATTGAGAATACACTACATAGGTTCCAACCATAATGATAAATGCAATGGCGAATTGAAATACCACCAGCCCTTTGCGAAGGATTTGTCCGCTGACATTACCAATGAACTTTCCTTTCAGTACTGTTACAGGCTTGAAGCTCGAAAGGAAGAATGCAGGATATAATCCAGCTACAAGGCCAGCAAACAATGTTATTCCCATGAATACCATGACAATGGTTCCATTCTGCAGTGGATTAATGACCAGGAGCTTGCCGGATGCGTCATTGAATGATGGAACTACGATACCTAACAAGACAATAGATATGGCAAGTGCAATGAAACTGATGATAACGGATTCACTGAGGAATTGAAAGATCAGCTGCCTCTTTTGACTTCCCACTACTTTACGGATACCCACTTCCCTGGCCCTCTTCAATGACTGAGCCGTGGTAAGATTCATAAAGTTGATGCAGGCAATGATGAGAATAAAGAATGCAATGGCAGAAAGAATATAAACGGTGCCAACATTTCCGTTTGCTTCGATCTCGAGTCCGCGGTTAGAGTAAAGATGGATAGAAGTCAGCGGTTGAAGTCTCAGGATGTTCCTTCTGTCTTCAGGTCTGCGCTGCTGATAGGTATCGAGGAACTCTGATATCTTTTTCTCAAAGCTTATGTAGTCAAGATCGTTGGGAAGCACGAGGTAAGTATAGTGGCTGGTAAGAGAGTTCCAGCCGGTCTTTGAATCAGGACGCATCTGTTCGTAGTTGTCTGATGAAGCCATGATGTCCATGTGTACATGGGAATTCGAAGGCAATGCTTTAAAGACTCCGGTGATGACAAATTCCTTTTTACCGGTCACCATAGTAAGGGTCTTGCCTATCGGGTCTTCTTCACCGAAATAAGTCCGGGCTCTCTCTTCTGAAAGCACCATTGAATTGATGTTAGCCAAAGCGGTTGTTGGATCTCCCTTTACTAATGCGATGTCCATTACATCAAAGACGGATGAATCGGCATAAAACACTTTCTCTTTGTTCTTGATGAGAGAGCCTGAACCGGAATTCAGCATGAAGACCTCAACAGGTTTGATGCGGGTAAAGGCTGTTACCTCTGCGAAATTGTCTTTCAGCAACTGGCCCAAAGGGAAAGCAGAGATGGCCCATTTATTTGCCTCAAGATCTACCACCACCCTGTAAATTCTATCAGCTCTTTTATTCTGACGATCATACCCAAGCTCAAATTGAACGAACAAGGCGATCAGAATGCAGCAGGTCATACCAATTGCAAGTCCGATGATATTGATGGAGGCATGAAGCTTATTTCTTGACAAACTGCGGAGGGCAACCAGGAAGTAACTTTTGAGCATGAAGGGTTTGTTAGGTGGTTGAGAAGATTAAAAAAGGGTTTTATTCCATTATTCAGGCCAGATTAAATTACTGGTTTTCAATTCAGAATCTGTTCCTGCATTTGATTTCATGTACGCATACGGGCGCTATATGTTCGGAAACGGGATTAAATTTTCATTCATTTGTAACTGGCTTTCTGTCGCGCTTACCCCCGTAGAATGCCGCACAGACACCGTGGCGGGAACTTTGAAGGTTGATAAGTTTGTACCCATAAGATGCATCATCAACACATATAGTTTTAACCCTTATTAAAAATCAAACCCTATGAAAAAGACAAACATCATCTATTGGATCTTCACTGGCTTAATGACTGCCATGATTGGAATTGGCGGGATATTCGATGCCTTCGCAGCGAAGGAAGCTGTTGAACACATCACAAGGATTGGTTATCCCGAATACCTCGTTCCCTTTCTTGGTGTGGCTAAGGTTCTGGGATTGATCGCCATTCTTGTTCCCGGCTTTCCAAGACTAAAAGAGTGGGCGTATGCCGGTATCGTTTATGATCTTGCCGGTGCTATGTACTCTCATATTGCTTTTGGAGATGGTCCTTCCGAGTGGGCTGGATTCTTCATTATGTTTGGAATCATCGCTGGCTCCTACATCTATCATCACAAACGTCTGCGCGAAAAAGCTGCTGTTCTGGCGTAAGTGAAGTCCATTATAAAAAAACGCACTGGCAATAATTCTGCCAGTGCGTTTTTTGTTGTTCACTCAGCCTAAGCGCTCATCAGCATTTCCTTATTATACTTGTTTCTGTATTCTACCGGTGACAACCCTGTGGTTCTTTTAAAGATCGTGCGGAATGCTTTTGTATCTGAATATCCTACCGTGTCCATGATCTCGTTGATATTCTTTCTGCTGGTTTCAAAGCTCTTCTTTGCAGCTTCCATCTTTACTCTTTGAATGTATTCCGAAACGGTGTTGCAGGTTGCTTTCTTGAAACGTCGTTCCAGGCTTCTACGACCTACAGCAAACATATTGGCCAGGGCATCCACTGTGATCTTGTCCTGAAAGTTGTTCTCAATAAACTCCTGAGCCTTTCTTACCGGTTCATCATCATGTTCTTTTTGTCCCATGAAGATTGAAAAAGGAGATTGACTGCCCCGGTCTATTTCGATCTCATACATCTTAGCACAAAGGATCGCTACTTCCCTTCCTGCATGCTTTTCGATGAGGTAGATGATCAGGTTCCAGAATGAATTTGCGCCGCCGCTGGTATAAATGCCATGCTCATCAGTAATGATCTTCTCAGATATCAATGTCACATCCGGGAACATCTTTCTGAAGTCGTTGGTAGCCATCCAGTGTGTAGCGCATTTCTTTCCACTCAGTAGTCCGGTAGACGCAAGCAGGAAGGTTCCTACACAAAGACTTGCAACCTCTGCCCCATCTTTGTATTGCTTGTTGATCCAGGGGAAAAATTCTTTGTTCATATCAATGACTTTCTCCATGTCTCCGTTTACTGCGGGGATGATGATCATGTCAGTCTTCTTTACATTGGTGATGCTTCTCTCCGGAGTAATGGAGAACAACCGATCATATACCTGCGGTGACTGATCTATTCCCACCAATTGAACTTCGAACATGGGTGCTTTTCCGAGGCTTACTAAAAAGTCATTGGCCTTGTTGAAAGCAATAAAGGATCCTTCAATACAGCTTACTGCTGTTGCTCCGCGTGTAACCAGAATTGAAATGTGTTTCATAGTTGTGTTTTTTTGATCGGTTGCTGAGTGACTATGAATCAAAACTAGAATATTGATTTGTCGCAATCAACCCCTCTAAGTGGCGTATTTACACCTCACTTTGCGTAAAACCCTCAAATTATTGCAGAATAGCCGATTTTGGCTTCAGGAAATTGCCATATCCGACTGATTTTTTTTAAAGAATGCATTGCCTGACATCGAAGGTGCTCATCCTATAAATTCAACAGATAACGAATGTCGTGATTGGCCCCTCAGATTGCCGCAATGATCCCCGCACAGTATCTATCAATCAAGGTAGTTTTGAGCTATAATTCGATTCGATCAGATGTCTCAGATCAATGCTTATCTAACTTTCAATGGAAATTGTCGCGAGGCAATGACCTTTTATAAGGAATGTCTGGGAGGTGAGCTGACTCTTCAACCGGTAGAGGGTTCACCGATGGAAAATCAATTTCCTCCATCGGCAAGAAATACGATCTTGCATGCGAGTCTGGTCAATGGAGAACTTGTGTTGTTGGGATCGGATGTCTCCGGATCGGCTGGAGTCATTACCGGGAATTCAATTTCATTGTCGCTTAATTGCGGGAGTGAAAAAGAAATAAAAACATACTTTAAAAAGCTTTCTTCAGAAGGACAAGTCGTTCATCCTCTCCATGATTTCTTTGCAGGAATGATGGGAACCGTTACCGACAAGTTTGGAAGAGACTGGCTGTTGTATTTTGAAAAACAAACTATCTAAAACCTGACTCATGACCATTATAATCTGGATTATTTCTGTGATAGCCATCATCATAGGCCTGTTTCTCCTGATCGCGCTCTTTATCAGGAAGGAATACGCTATTGAAAAGGATATCATTATCTCAAGACCGCTATCAGATGTATTTGCTTATGTACGCCTGATTAAAAATCAGGATCAGTATAATAAGTGGTGGCAGCTCGATATGAATTCAAAAAGAGAGTACACTGGGACTGATGGTCAGGTAGGCTTTATCGCAGCCTGGAACAGTACCAATAATCAGGCAGGTGAAGGAGCTCAGGAGATTACCAGCATTAAGGAAGGCGAATCCATTGATTGCGAGATACGATTCGTCAGACCGTTTGCAGGAGTCTCTCAAACAACAATGACCACCACTCCCCTGGATGCTCAGCATACAAAAGTAAAATGGACATTTAATGGAAGCAGCAAGTATCCCATGAATGCAATGTTTGCTATGTTGAAACTTGATCAGGTACTGGGAAAGGATCTGGCATTGAGTCTTGAAAATCTCAAGAAGAAACTTGAGAACTAGAGCAGGTGGAATAGTTATTGCAGAGAAAGAACATCTTAAGAACAGAAGTTAATCATACATGGTCGAGATTTTCAAAACCAACGTGAATGAAACTGATCAGGCGGAATTGCTGATGGATCGGATGAATCTTGTCTTTCCTGATTATAAGATCAATTTTGACCTGGATGACTGTGACAGGATCTTAAGAGTGAAAAACCCGGAGGGTCCAGTTCAATCAGAACAGATCATCGTGATCATGGAGGCATTCGGGCACTGGAGTGAGATATTGGAAGATGAAATACTCGTTGCCGGGTAAAAAAAATGACCTCCGTTTCCGGAAGCCATTTATCATTTGAAAAAGATCCTTTTTAATTGCAGGTGCCAACACCGGTAATATAAACATCAATGGTTACTGCTGAACCTGATGTATCTGCCTGGGCACTGAGAGTTGTATGATAGACGCCCCCGCTTAGATTAGCATTAAACTCTTCACAGCCTCCGGGAGGTGCGAACAGAAAATAGCTCCCCTGGATGCTGATGGTGGCATCATAGTATGTTGTTGTAGAATAACCTGCTCCGATCGTCCAGAGATAACTGCTGGCATTATTTACACAGTTGGTTCTGAAAAGTACAGTCTGCGATTGAGTCATCGTAATGCTTGCAATATTCGGTCCGTTGTCGGCGGACATATTTACTGAAGAACTAAGGCAATGGAAAGGAACTACCGGCGCCTCCTTCTTAAATGAAAACAGTAGCAATGAAAGCCCAACCAGAGCTGCAGGTAAAAGACTGATCTTTCTCATAAGGTTTAGATTTTGTTTGAAGTTTATTATAGGACCTTATTAAATCTAGAAGTTTACCCGTGAAGAGGCAAGACTAAATCGTCGAATGACATGATAAAATTGTTATTAATTCAAGGCATTTCAGATCAGTAAGCCTGACTCTATAGGATCCTTTAGATTATGTATAGGATTCTTTAGATAACAAGAGAATTGTTGATCATAATTTATAATTTCGATCTTCTAATCTATCATAACAATGCAACAACAAACTCTCGTTCTTCTTTTTTTCTATGGTGTATTTCTGATTTTATGTGGAATTACCTCTGTCATTTTCATTGGCATGAAAGCAAAGACAGCCTTGATTTCCGGTGGAATCTCAGGACTCGCTTCTATCGGCATTGGTCACATGATCTCAACAAACAGTCCGCCTTTTGAACTTGCTGGTGTTTTATTGCCATTACTTTTGTTCATCGTTTTTTCCTGGAGATCCACCAAGACACTTTTCAAAATATTCGAATTGATTCCCTCCAATCATGAGGACCTGAAGGGTAAAGGTGTGGCCTTTCTTATTATCAGCCTGATGGCGGTAGTTTCTCTGGTGGTTTTTATTCTTCAGATTATCAATTAATCCAGGAACCAGACTTCCTTGTCAGAAATAGAGATGCTCACCCGTGCTCCTTCCTGAAAATGGCTATCCATAGATCGGACTGTTACCAAAGTATCCGCTATTGCCATCTCAACTTCATAGTGACTTCCGAAATAATGGACCCCTGTAACCGTTCCGGACATGGAATTATTTTCGGCTGGCATCACTCTTATCTTTTCTGGTCGCAGGAAAATATTCTTCTTCACAATGTTTGAAGGCAAGCTTAGACTGTCACCGAACTTATCGACCGGCAGAAGATTAAATTTTCCAAAGAGTCCTGCTGTATATCGATCAACTGGTTGATTATATATCTGAGCAGGTATCCCCTTCTGAATTATTCTTCCATTCTTCATGACAAGGATTTCATCTGCCCATGAAAGAGTATCCAGCGGATCATGAGAAACGAGAATGCTGGTGATCTTTAACTGATCACCAATATCATAAATCACCTCTTTTAAAATATTCTTATGGGTTATATCAAGATTGGAGAACGGTTCATCCAGTAATAAAAGTTTTGGTGATCGCACCAATGCTCTTGCTAAAGCAACACGCTGCCGTTCACCTCCGGAGAGCTCTTCTGTTCTACGCTTAAGAAATTCTGTGATCTGACATAGTTCATAAACCAGATGGGCATCCTCACCTGCAAGTTCGTTTGAATAACCCAGTGCCTGCTCTACCCTTAACGACCTGGGCATGTCATACTGTTGTGACAGATAGGCAATCTCAGAATGTCCTGGCACTAATTGTTCTTCGGGTCCATTTACGTGCTGGTCGTCAAAGAGAACCTCTCCATTATCCGGTTGTACAAGTCCTGAAATGATTTTTAGTAGCGTCGTTTTTCCTGAACCGGTTTCTCCAGCAATGGCGATTTTGTAGAAACGCTCCTGAGAGAAATCAATATCGGAGAGCACAAAGCCATCATCGCTTTTCTTACTGATTCCTGAAACTTTCAATAAAGGCATTCTGATCCTGGCTTGTGGCGGAAAATATACGACTAGATATGGTAAGCCAGAAACGTGGGCAGATATGAAACGGATTCCAATTTTATGGCTTTAATCTTTCAGCTTTCCCAGTATCTTTGCACCCTTATTTTATAATCAATGATTTCTGTAGACGCAGTCACGGTAGAGTTTAACGGTTCAGCTCTTTTCAGCAACATTTCTTTTAATATTAACGACAACGACCGGATTGCCTTAATGGGCAAAAACGGCGCTGGAAAGTCGACCTTGCTGAAGATCATAGCAGGTTATAGCAAACCTACCCGCGGTAAAGTATCGGCTCCTAAGGATGCGATCATTGCCTATCTGCCCCAGCATTTGCTGACAGAGGATAATGCAACGGTTTTTGAAGAAGCCTCCAAGGCTTTTGGGAAGATCCTTGACATGAAAAAGCAGATGGATCATCTCAATCATCAGCTTGAAACCCGTACGGATTATGAATCCGATGATTACGCAAAGATCATTGAACAAGTATCGGAACTAAGTGAAAAATACTATTCTGTAGAAGAAATAAATTTTGATGCAGAAGTAGAGAAGACTCTTATGGGTCTTGGCTTTTTAAGATCTGATTTCAGCAGGCCAACAAAGGAATTCAGTGGTGGATGGCGCATGCGGATTGAGCTGGCGAAGATCCTCCTGCAAAAGCCTGATCTGGTTTTGCTTGATGAGCCTACAAATCATATGGATATTGATTCCATTCAATGGCTGGAAGATTTCCTGATCAACAATGCGAAGGCGGTAATTGTTATCAGTCACGATAAGACATTCGTTGATAACATTACGAACCGTACGATTGAAGTTACCATGGGCCGTATCTACGACTACAAGGCAAAGTATACACACTATCTTCAGCTTCGTAAAGAGCGTCGTGAGCAGCAGCAGAAGCAATTTGAAGATCAGAGAAAGCAGATTGCCGACATTCAGGAATTCATTGATCGTTTTAAAGGAACATATTCTAAAACCCTTCAGGTACAATCCCGTGTGAAGACACTTGAAAAGATCGAGATCATTGAGGTGGATGAAGTGGATTCCTCAGCGTTGAATCTGAAGTTCCCTCCTGCTCCCCGTTCTGGTAATTATCCTGTCATCATTGAAGGGATGACAAAGAAGTATGGTGATCATACAGTTTTAAAGGATGTATCTCTTACGATTTCACGTGGAGAACGAATTGCCTTTATTGGAAAGAACGGTGAGGGTAAATCGACGCTTGTAAAGGCGATCATGAGTGAGATTGAGTTTGAAGGAAAAGTTCAGCTTGGACATGGATCCCTGATCGGATACTTTGCACAGAATCAGGCGTCTCTTCTGGATGAAAGCCTTACCGTATTTCAGACGATCGATCAGATTGCTGTTGGAGATATCAGAACAAAGATCAAGGACATCCTCGGCGCTTTTATGTTCAGTGGTGAATCCATTGACAAAAAAGTGAAGATGCTTTCAGGAGGAGAGAAAACACGTCTCGCGATGATCAAGCTTCTTCTTCAGCCTGTCAACCTTCTTATTCTTGATGAGCCTACCAATCATCTTGACATCAAGACCAAGGATATTCTGAAAGAAGCTTTGATTGCATTCGATGGCACAATGATCCTCGTATCTCACGACCGCGACTTCCTGGATGGCCTTGCAACAAAGGTTTTTGAATTTGGAAACAAGCGGGTGAAAGAGCATTTTGAAGATATCACAGGATTCCTGAGAAATAAGAAGATCGAGAATCTGAGAGAGGTAGAGAGGAAGTCTTAAATATTACTCTTACACAAAATCTCCCATTCCATTCCACAGTTTCTCAAACTGTTCTTTGAACTCACGTACCAAACCACCTTCTGTGGTTACGATGATGTTCTCATGATTGTACATGGCGGCACTGCGTGTCCAGTTGTAGCTTCCTGTAATTAAAGACTCATCATCAATGATCATGAATTTATGATGCATGTGATTCGGGGTGTTATCAATCCTGATAGAGATCCCTGCCTTTGAAAGTGTTGTGATGTCCGAACCAATATCCAAAAGCTTGTCGTTGTCTGTGAGAATGCGGATTGCTACATTTCGTTTATGCGCTGCGAGAATTGCAGACGTGATGACGTCATCACTGATGGTGAACACACATATCTTAAGATTACCCGTGGCAGAGTTAATATGATTGATGATGGAATTCCGGCAAGTCTCGCCGGGACTGAAATAGGCTTCTGATTTTTCGCTGGATCTGGAATTTAATGTGCTGTTGATGTTCTTCACCCATTCAAGGATGAACTTGTAATTCTCCGGCGTTATTTTCTCGTTGGCAATTTCAAACATCTTGCTTCTGAGAAAATTGATCTTGTCCTGATCAGGTGCCTGTTCCACCACCAGTTTTCTGAGAGCATCTTTTTCCTGTTTGGAGATCATCCCATCGGCGATACTCTTCTGAAACTGACTGATTATTTCTTCCATAGGAAACGTTAAATCTTATCTCCTATGCTTATCCCTTCCAGACCTTCCTGTTTGGTAAACGGCTGATGATACAATCTCTTTCCTGTTGCTTTCGCCAGTGCATTGCCTACTGCTCCTCCTGTTGGAGGTAAGGCAGGTTCTCCGAGGCCAGTAGGATCTATTCCGTTATCAATAAAATGTATGTCAATCTGAGGAACTTCCTTCATTCGGATCAGTCGATAGCTGTTGAAGTTCTTTTGCTCTACAGCGCCATCTTTGAAAGTCAGATTTCCGTAAAGGGCATGACCCAGACCATCCACCACCCCACCTCTTACCTGTTGATTTGCACCAATAAGATTTATGACAATTCCACAATCCACGGCGGCATGGATCTTTTCCAGAACCGGATTGCCTTTCGCCATACTTACCTCAGCTACCTGCGCAACATACGATCGATGTGAGAAGTAAACACTAAATCCCTGAGCCACATCTTTCTTTTTGCCCCATCCCGACTTTTCAGCGGCTGTCTCAATGACTTTCTTCATCCGGTCGATGTCATACTTGATTGCTCCTACTGGTGCCTTCTTTGCCTTCTCCAGGAGTGCAAGGCGGAACTGGATCGGATCCTGCTTGGCAACAGCAGCAACTTCGTCAATGAATGATTGTTCCGCGAAAGCGAGAAAATTAGTGATCGGTGCACGCCATGCCCCGGTAGTGATCGGTGATTTATGCTCTACTGATTCTATCAATAGATTATCAACAGCGCCAGAGGGAAAATTATCCTCACGGGTAGAGTTTCCTGAATTGATACCAGCCCCCCTCAATTTATATCCGATCAGATTACCATTGATATCCAATGCTGCTTCAAAGCGGTAGCGTACTGCAGGCCGATAGCTTCCACCTGACATGTCATCTTCCCGCGTCCAGATAACTTTTACAGGCGATTTAATGATGGATGATAATTCGGCTGCTTCAATTGCATAATCTGCCTTCAATCTTCGACCAAATCCGCCACCGAGTCTTGTGATCTCGACTGTTATTTTATCCGGAGCAATTCCTAAAAGCTTTGCGACTTCATTTCTGGCAAGATCAGGAGTTTGCGTAGGTCCTATCAGCTCCACTCCATCCGCTTTTACATTTGCAAAGAAGTTCATCGGTTCCATCGGACTATGCGACAGAAACGGACATTGGTACTCACGTGAAATGACCTTAGCGGCAGATTTGAATGCCGCCTCTACATCTCCATCCTTACGTCTTTGCGTTGCATCCTTACCATCCAGGAGTTCTTTGAAAATCCGATCGTGATCCGTTGAGCTTTCAATTTTTCCATCGGCTTCATACTCAATCCTCAATAGCTTCCGAGCCTTGTTAACCTGCCAGGTAGATTTGCCTACAACCGCGACATTGTTCTTGAAGGTCACGACATCCACGATGCCTGTCATCGCCTTAGCAGCAGCACTGTCCACGGATTTAATCTTCATTCCAAATGCTGTTGGCCGCTGGATCATGGCAAACAGCATTCCTTCACGATAGACATCCAATCCGAATAGTGGTTTACCAGTGAACAACTCCTTGTTGTCAACATTGTGAATAGCCTGACCTATTATCTTGAAATCCTTTTTATCTTTTAGTTTAACCTCTGTTGGCAATGCAATGGCAGAAGCTTCTGTTGCCAGCTCACCATATGTAATTTTCCGGCCATCGGAATGAAGTACCATGCCGTTTGCGGCAGTGAGGGTATTGGAAGCAACTCCCCATCGTTTCGCAGCAGCCTCTGTCAGTAAATACTTTGCAGTAGCTCCTGCCTTTCTAAGCCGCTCCCATGAATGAGGAATCGCTCCGCTTCCACCGGTCAATTGACGTTCAAACTTCTTTGTATCGAGCGCCGCCTGAACCACTTTTACTTTTGACCAGTCGGCCTCAAGTTCTTCCGCGACGATCATCGGGAAAGAAGTTTTGATGTTCTGCCCTAATTCCGGATTGGGAGAATAAATGGTAATGATATTATCCGGTGATATGGAGAGAAAAGCATTGAAGTCAATGTTTCCGGAAGCAACATCCGATGGATTTAATACTTCCATGGGTGATGCAGCTGATTCATTCCAATGAAATCCCAGGAACAAGCCACCACCTGCTGTTGCAGCAAGCTTAATAAAATCGCGACGATTCGTTTTGAGTTCGATAGACATACTTATTTCATTTTGGAAGACGCCAGTGTTACTGCTTCATGAATACGATGATAGGTTCCGCAGCGGCATATGTTGCCATTCATTGCATCATCAATATCCTTTGAACTTGGCCTGGGATTCTTTCCCAGCAATGCTGAAGCGGTCATGATCTGACCAGCCTGACAATAGCCGCACTGAGCGACATCTACTTCTTCCCAGGCTTTTTGCACTGGGTGGTCTCCATTTTCAGAAAGACCTTCGATTGTTATAACTTTCTTTGAACCTATGGAGGAGATCGGCAGTGAACAGGATCTTACGGCTGTTCCATTCAGATGCACAGTGCATGCTCCGCATTGAGCAATCCCACATCCATATTTAGTGCCAACCAATCCGAGATTATCCCTAAGCACCCAGAGTAAAGGTGTATCAGCGTCAGCATCGGTCTCGTAACTGCGACCGTTGATCTGTAAATTGTAATGTGCCATATAAAAAAGTTATATGGCTAAGGTAATGAATTTAAACCTTGCTTTAGACGACTTTACAAAGGCGAAATGACCCGTTGATAGAAGGCAGAATCCTTCCACCTAAGGCTGTTAATCCCTTATTTACCCTTATTCTCTTCCAGATCATTATGATCATCCCCTCCAATGCTATAACCATTATTCTCTTCATCTTCTGATCCTACTGATTCGGCGGCATCATCCAACTCGCTTCCAGGAACATCAAGGTCCTTTCCGGTGAAATCAACGGGCCTTGAACGATGCTTCAATTCCTCATCAGCACCCATGTCTAGACTCAGGTCTTCAGGGCCCAAGGCTTCAAGGTCTTCACTTGTCACAGCAAATTGATCTTTGGCAATCAGTTCTTCCTCTTCTTCTGTATCAATGGATGGGACGATATCTTCACTTTTTATTGCTTTAGTCTTTGCATGTGGATTGGCCTTCATATCCTCAACGTCCCCTTCCACTCTTTTGCCCGCCAACATGATATCCTCCTGTGGTGCATACAATGGATAGCCTGGAAAATCTTTCTGAACTTTCTTAGCAGAACGCGCTGCAGTCTTTGTCTTATTGGGTGTCTTGGCTTTTGTTTTCATGATATGTATATAGTGTGTGGTTTAACATTTACTGAAAATAGTATGCCATTTTAGTGTTGAGTTGGTTCGTGGGTTTTACAATTGATTCAGCGGTTCGTGGGAATTCTTTTCCACAATCAATGATCCATTTCTCTTTTAGTAATTTTGAACTTTAAGGATTCTGAAATGACTTTTGAACTGCTTCCCACCATCGATATCATGTCTTCCTTGTATCAGCAGCCTCTGTCGATAGACCGTTTTCAGAATTACCTGAAAACTCTGGAGGGCGGAGTAAAGGGAGACCTCACGATGCCTATTAGCGGCTTTAATCCTATGGCCAAGGAAGGATTGATCCAAAAACTGAAAGAACTTAAAGACCTCGGTGCTGAGGAGATCATGCGGGAGACCCTTTCAGAGATTAATCAAAAGTCTTACCATAACACATCAAACTCTATATTCAAGGTCGCTTTGAATTTATCCGATGATGTGAAGGGTGGCTGGACCAACCGCTTTACCAGCGATTACGACAGCAAGTTCAAATTGCATGCTCTCCTGAAAAGAAAGTTCTGCACACCAGTTTTTTGGGCAAGTGAAACTTTTACGCCTGAAATGATAAAGCTTCGAACCCTGGAATATATAAACCGGTCGATCTATAACTGGAGTGCCTTAAAGCCTGTATCATTGCGTGATCACGTCTATCAGGAACGATTTGTTTCAAGAGAAAGTGGGATTAATATTCTGAAATCTGATATTGACTTTGAATCTTTGGATGCCCTTTATCAGAAGCACAAGGATAGCTTTGTGTACCAGGCTATTTTTAACTTTTTCTATGGTGATGACGCGTCTGCCTCCCTTGGATTTAAAGCCTATGGCATGAAAATGGAAATGGGTGGTTATCAATATTCCCGTATCGGCCTTGAATCTAAACTTCGTTAATTATGAAAATAGCATCCTGTATTTTTATTTTCTTCTTTCTAACATCATGTGCCAGGAAAAATGAGACAAGGGAGATATCCGATGCAGATATTATTGATGGTTTGACCCTTGAGGGTGATTCTATCAGGCTTCCCTCCTTTGATATTGAGATCAGCCTTTCTGACAAAGCAGAGAAAAAATTATCCAATGCAAATGAAACAATCATTGTTCAGGCCTACCTGTCAGGTACACCTAAAGATTCTGTTGTCAGTAATTTGATTGATGAGATGGGTGAGGTTAATCTGGGCTCTTCTAGAGTGGAATTGAATAAACCGGGCAATGCTCATTTCGAAGGCGCAAAGATTTCCACTAAGGCTTACAGCATTTTAAAAGAAAAGGATTTTCAGGTTCTCATTAATGTGTTCAGTGGTCGGAGATCTTCAGAATCCAATCTGATTGAATGTGAAATTCTTCAGGAGACCATCACGAATATAAAAGCAAAGAAGCACACGCTTAAGGGGAAACTTATTGGAGAATGATCGTGGCGCTCAGCACTGAGTTTCTACAAATTCAAATCTGTCTCCATCAAACAATCCCTTGTCACTTATCTTCAGACTTGGGATGACTAATAATGCCATAAACGACAGCGTCATAAATGGTGCACTTAACGGACTACCCATATCCTTCGCAAAGGCATCTATCTTTTTATATTGTTCGCTTACACTATAACCATCTTCATTTGACATAATCCCTGCAACACGTAATGGAAGCAACATTTCAGAATTGCCATCATATGCTGCCACTCCACCTTTCGCGGATATTATCATATTAACAACTCTATTGATCGATTCGTCATCAACACCTACCGCAAGGATATTATGTGAATCATGCCCAACCGAAGATGCTATGGCACCTTGCTGAAATCCGAAGTTCTTTATAAACCCAATAGAAGGCTTTGCATCTGAATAACGGTTTACTACAGCAATTTTCAGAATGTCACGATATGGATCGGAAACAACATTTCCATTTTCCTTTTTACCTGCTACGATCAGAGTATTGGTGATTAGCTGGCCATCCAATGCTTCAATGACCCTGATCCTGTCTCCCTGAGATTTAACAACAAAGTCGTGCGCAGATGTATGACTGACAGAAAAATTGTTAATAATATCATTCTTTACCCTGGAAATTCTCGTCTTCCCATTTTCTGCTACCAATTCTCCATCAATGTATGTCTGCCTGATAGCAAAATCCGTAAGGTTGTTAACGACAATGAAATCGGCAGCATCACCAACTCTCAATTGTCCAACCTCCAGCTTGTAATGACCGATTGGATTGATACAGGCGGCCGACAATACTTTGTAAATATCAATCCCTTTTGCAAGAGCACGCTTCACCAGCAAATTGATATGGCCATCTTCAAGGCTATCAGGGTGCTTATCGTCAGAGCAGAACATCATATTATCATGGTGGTCGTGCAGCAGATCTGCCAGTGCTTCAAAATTTTTGGCAGCACTTCCTTCACGGATAAGAATCTTCATACTGTGCGAAAGCTTATGAGAAGCCTCCTCACAAGTGAAACACTCATGATCTGTGCTAATGCCCGCTGCGATATAACTCCTGGCTTCTTCTCCCAGAAGTCCCGGCGCATGACCATCCACAACCTTTCCGTACTTTCTGGCAAGATCAATTTTAGCTTTAACCTTTGTATCTCCCGATAAAACTCCTGGCCAGTTCATCATCTCTGCCAGATACTTTATCTCTGGTCTTTTCAAAAGTTCTTCAACACCATCAAGATCGATGGAGGCACCCGCGGTTTCAAAGGTAGTGGCAGGTACACAACTCGGTGCTCCAAAATAGAATTTGAAAGGAACTTGCTTTCCATTTTCAATCATATAGTTGACACCCTGAATACCCATGACATTTCCTATCTCATGCGGATCGGAAATGGTCGCTACCGTCCCATGAACAACAGCCATCCTTGCGAACTCGGAAGGCACCACCATAGAACTTTCAATATGAACGTGGGAATCAATAAAGCCAGGAAGCAGGAATTGATCTTCGACAGATTCCTTTTCCGTAATGGATGAGATGATACCTCCCAGAACTTCTATTTCCCCTTTGTATGTGCGGCGATTAGGAATATCGATTATGTGTCCTGAAAGTTTCATAAAACAGAAGTGCCATGTGATTTCTGATCACAACTATCTTACAAAATAGTATTTTTCGGTGAGGTGACAATCTTATCTTATAAAAGTATAGTCAAAAAAAATGTCCGGTAACCACTCCGGACATTCTCCATCATCACTCACCCTCCTACTTCCAAACCATGTTCTTAGTCTTCGCACGTACCTTAATTGCCTTGATCAATGCTCCATCCAATGTTGATTCCATACTTTCCTTTGGTGTGTTGGCGGCTATGTACTCCTGTCTCTTCACATTAAGGCTTTGAATCTCTTCCTGGATCTTCTTGCGCTCAGCTGATTTTTTAGCAACATAATCTTTACGCTGCTGTGCATTCATGCCCTGCATTTGTTTTGGCAGATCGCTATCAGCAGCTTCGGTAACGGCCTTCTCATTCTCCTTCATTGCATCTACAAGATCCCATGACGAATTCTGGTAGGCATGTGAGCTTTTGGAAACTGCCCTTTCAACTTTATTGGATTGTCCGTAGCTCTGAGCATTTCTATCCTGAGCTGATTGCAGATCTTTCTTAGCCACACCTGATTTTCCGTAATACACATAGGTGTCATTCAATCTGTCATTCATCGCTTCGATCTTCTCATCAAAAGGAGTTGGAACATATACTGTTTTGGTATTTTGTTCAATGCTCATATAAGTTCCACCTGTGATGTCGGCTCCGTTCTTCCATTCTGTACGCAAGCCTTCATTGAAATCTCCACAAAAGATTGTATTGACTACCACATCTTTATCTCTTGCGATTCCACAAGCTTTATGAAATGATACTCCACCCTGATTGAAAGGTTCATTACCAGCAATGAAGATCATCTTGAGGTCGGCTTCTGATGCTGACCATGCAAGCTGACTCAAAGACGTTTGAATAACATGTCCACAGTATTCATCACCACCACTTGTAGTGAGGGAGAAAAGCTTCTCCGAAATCACATCAAGATCTGTAGTCAAAGCACTCACCTGACGGATATAACCAGTCTCTTCAGATAATCTGTTATTCCCATACTCATAGAGTGAAATTTTAATGTTCGGTCTGGTACCGTCACTGCATTTTGCAGCAGCAAGTTCATTAACGATTTTCCAGAGCTGCGACTTTGCCTGGTCAATCAATCCATCCATACTATTGCTGGTGTCCAGTAGCAATGCCAGCATGATGGTTTGCTCTTTGACCGGTGGTGGCGTTTCACAAGGAGTCTCCTTTGCGGATGCCGTGTTTGAAAGTAAGGTACTCATCGCGATCATCATCATGAGGAAGGCGGCTTTGAATCGATTTACTAATCTGTGGGTTTTCATAAATGTTGCTGTTTTTGAGTAAATTTTACGGTAAAAAAGTTCTTAGGGTACCTCAACTCCGTCAGACCTCCAGTCCACTGAGTGAATCTGTCAATCCACTGAGCAAGCATTATGATTCCATCCTTTTTGGTGAAAATGCGTAATAATTAATGTGCTAACTTTCCCGCATTAAGTAATTATGATTCGAAAAGCAGTCGTCATTCTATGTCTTCTTATGGGTGTGATCTCGTATGAAGAATGCTATGGTCAGGAAAATGATAAGAGGAGAGATAAGAGCAGCAGTAATTACAAGACCTATAAGTCCAGGTCAGTTGCGAATGATGCAAAAAGTCTTTTAGACGAAGCCTCTGCCCTTCGTCAATCAAATCCTGATCAGGCCCTTGATAAAGTAAAGGAGGCACTTGGCGTCAGCCTTGCGCAACAGGACGAGTTAACAGAAGCTAAGTGCTATGTTCTCTTGGGTGAAATAAACGAGAGCATTCTTGAGTGGAAGCTGGCCCTGGAAAACTATTTACAGGCTTATGATAAATTTGAAAAAGGGAATACAGGCTCACGGGAATACAGGCGTATGCTTCAGGGATTGGGTACTGCCAATCTGATGCTTGAAAAGTATGATGATGCCCTTACTTATTTACAGGAAGCGGTGCAGATCAGTGGGAGTCGATCAAAAATTTCTGATAGCTATTATTCAGAGAGATTGCTCGACATATCAGAAGTTTACTATCGAAAGGGACAATACAAAGAAGCACTCACAACACTCGATGATATTATATCAGATAATGATAAGAATTCTTCATTAGGTCTACGTGCGGAAAATCAGAAGGCAAAGATCTATACCAAGACAAACGATCTTGAAAAATCGAAGGACCTTTATCAGAATTCTGTCAATCAGGTGCGTTCAGGAAATAAAGCGGACATTCAGCAATCACAATCCATGCAGGCGACAAAGACCGAGATTGCCACTGCTCTTCGTGGCCAGAATCGCTTTGAAGAAGAGATCAAACTGCGTAATGAAGCTATTGAATATAATCTCGAATCAAAAAATATGGCCGAGGTGACAAAAGACAAGATTGAAATCGGAAAGACCCTTGAAGCCAGCGGTGATAACAAGGCAGCAATCCGGGAAATGGAGGAAGCCGCCGCCATCGCAGATACTCTTGATAATCCCAAAGAACAAGCAAGTGCATTCCTTGCTCTTGCCCTTCTATATGAAAAGAACAATAAAAATTTGCTGGCCCTGAGCGCTTATAAGAAGTATAGTATCGCCGTTGAAAAACGTGAGGTTCAGCAGGATCTTGTTCAAAGTGAGAAATCAGATCTTATCAAAAAGCAAAAAGATATTGATGAGTTTTCAAAAAGCATTTCCATTGGGCAGCGGGAGGACACAATTGAACGAGATACTTTCTTCCGGCAGCAGATCATTATTTACGGCTTGATGGGAATGATGCTGATCCTGTCGACTACCTCATTCTTTATTTACAGAAATGCCCAGGCGAGTAAAGTTGCCAATCAATTGCTGGCACTGAAGTCCTTACGAGGTCAGATGAATCCTCACTTTATTTTTAATGCTCTGAATTCTGTCAATCATTTTGTAGCGCAACAGGATGAACGTACCGCTAACAGGTTTTTATCAGAGTTTTCGCAACTCATGCGCCTTGTGTTGGAGAATTCACAACAAGACTTTATCACACTTCACAAGGAACAGGAAATATTGTCATTGTATTTGAAACTTGAGCACTATCGGTTCAGGGACAAATTCGATTATGAGATCATCTTAGACGAAAGT
Organism: Cyclobacteriaceae bacterium; assembly: GCA_013141055.1. Taxonomy (NCBI): domain Bacteria; kingdom Pseudomonadati; phylum Bacteroidota; class Cytophagia; order Cytophagales; family Cyclobacteriaceae; species Cyclobacteriaceae bacterium. Next base: position 179,253 of record JABFRS010000002.1, read on the forward strand.
CTCAATGAAGATTTGATTGAGATCCCACCAATGCTCATACAACCCTATTTGGAAAATGCTGTCTGGCATGGATTGCGATACAGGGAATCAAAGGGCAAGCTGACCCTGCAGATGAAGCAGGAGTCAAATGATCTGGTAGTAGAGATACTTGACAACGGGATTGGCCGTAAGAAATCCACTGAGCTGAAAACAGAAAATCAGCGCAAGCATAATTCGACAGGGTTAAAAAATATCCAGGAGCGGCTTGCAATCCTGAATAAAGTCTACAAAGCAAATTACCGTGTGACGATTGAGGATTTACCAGAAGGCACTGGTACGCGTGTAAAGATATTTCTACCGATCAATACAAAACCGAAAGCCGTATGAAAGTAGTGATCATCGATGATGAAAGGGATAGTCGCGAGATACTGGCAGGATATCTTGGAAAGTATTGCTCCGATATCACCGTCAGCGGCTTTGGGGAATCGGTATCCACGGGACTGGAAGCCATTCAAAAGCATCATCCTGACATTGTATTTCTTGACATAGAGATGCCCTATGGCAATGGATTTGATCTTCTGAACAAGATCACCAACATTACTTTCGAAACGGTCTTCGTAACTGCATTCGACAACTATGCCATTCAGGCACTGAATCAAAGTGCTGCCTATTACCTGCTCAAGCCTATTGATATCGATGAGTTGATCAAAGCCGTTGAGAAGATTAGAAAAGAGCGAAAGGAAACAGACTACACGCAACATGCAAAGGTGCTGGTAGATAATCTCCGAAGCAGCGGCACACAAAAGATCATGCTTCCTACTATGGAAGGTTTTGAGATCAGAAATATCAACACGATCCTTTATTGCGAGGCAGTTGATAACTTCACACGCTTCTATTTTGAAACCGGTCAGCCTCTTTTGATCTGCAGGACGCTTAAATATTTTGAAGAAGTATTGCACGAGCATCGCTTCCTGAGGATTCATCGCTCCTATGTGGCAAATCCGGAATTTGTTATCCGGTATTCAAAAGGAAAGGGCGGCTCTGTTACGATGAAGAATAACCAGGAGCTTGAGATTTCTCCTAACAAGAAGAAAGAGTTCCTTGAATTGTTTGAGCGATAGCATCTCATGTCGCAGCTCAGATCAAATTCTTATTTTATAAAGGGAGTTCTTATTGCCCTGGCGGGAGCAATTTGCTTTTCCACGAAAGCGATTTTTGTAAAGCTGGCCTATCGTGATACAGAAGTGGATGCAATCACACTGCTGGCGCTCAGAATGATATTTTCTCTTCCTTTCTTTGTCATCTCTGCCTTCGTCTCGTCAAGTAAAAGCAGCAACGTTCGATTTACAGCAGGGCAATGGATTCAAATAGCGATTATAGGATGTCTTGGTTATTATGTCAGCAGTCTGCTCGACTTCCTTGGTTTGCAATATGTAACGGCAGGAATTGAGCGTCTGATTCTGTTCATATATCCAACACTCGTATTGCTGATGTCCGCAGCAATCTTCAAAGTAAAAATTAACAGGTTACAGTGGATAGCTCTGATCATCACCTACGCAGGGCTGATGATCTCATTCTTTGGTGAAATAAATTTCCACTCTTCTCACAACAGTAATTTTATGCTGGGGTCGCTCCTCATTTTCATCTGCGCTTTTACCTATGCAGCATATATTGTTGGAAGTGGAAGATTGATACCTATAGTTGGTGCTTCAAAGTTTAACAGCTATGCAATGAGCTTTGCAGCGGCGGGAGTACTACTTCATTTTTTCTTTACAAGCGAAACATCACTCCTGCATTTAAGTGGAATGACATACGGCTATAGCTTTTTGATGGCGGTGCTTTCTACGGTGATTCCCTCCTATCTGGTGGCGGAAAGCATTAAGAGAATCGGATCAGACAACGCCGCCATTGTTGGCAGCGTTGGACCGGTATCTACGATATTGATGGCTTATTTCTTTTTACAGGAGCCTGTATTTCTGACTCAGTTAATTGGAACAGGACTCATCTTAACGGGAGTACTGCTAATCAGTCGTCAGAAATCAAAATCTCAGACTCTTATTTGATGAGCTTTACCGCAACGGCATTAGGGCCCTTCTGACCTTGCTCTACTCGGAAGGTAACGCGATCGTTTTCACGAATGGCATCCTGATGATCCTTGATGTGTGTAAAGATGCTTTCACCGTTGTCAGTGTCTTTGATAAAACCAAAACCTTTGGATTCATTGAAGAAGGTAACAATGCCTTTTCGGCCTGCTTCAACCTCGTCACTTGCTTTTCTACGGGGAACCCCAACTTCGATGCTGGATGCATTTACGACCACCTTTCTCTTCATTGGATCTGGTGGTGTTGATGAGAAATTGCCGTATTCATCCACATAGGCAATCATATTTTCGAAACCACCGCCTGATGCGTTGGCCTTTCTTTCGTCTTTGCGTTGCGCCTTATCTTCCTTCTTCTTCTGTTTTTTCTTCTCTTTTTCCTTCTTATTCCACGTTTCTTGTGATTTTGGCATTGGCTGAATTTGGTTGTTTGTTGTAAAGTTAAAGAATAAATAGACTACTTCTTCATGGGGAAATAAGTTCCATCTGAAGCTCAGATTTGGTGAAATTTTGGTGAGTCAGCCGAAGTTGCGCCAAAGATCCTAAGATCAAGCGCTCTTCAATTTTAATTTCCCCGTATTTTTGCAGCTGCTCCCTTATCCAAAAACCAAACAACCTCTCCCTGTTTTGCCTTAATAAGCTGTGCCGGATACTCGTCAATGTTGGTGGGATCTTCCAGGATGTGTTTTACAGCTTCAGCCTTCCCTGCTCCATAAACCAGGAACAAAATCTTGTGGCCGAGATTGATTAACGGCGCTGTAAATGTGATCCGGTTCATCTTTACCTCTTCAACATATATCTCCTTTACCAATGCCGTTTTCTCATGCAACACTGTTGTGTGGGGAAAGAGTGATGCTGTATGGGAATTGTCTCCAAGGCCGAGTAAGATCACATCAAAGATGCATTCGCTCCCTTTAAAATGTTCCTTAATCGTTTGTTCGTATGCTATCGCAGCGTTTTCAGGACTTAATGAGGTATCAATTCCAAAAATATGATCTTTCGGTATTCTCAGGGGATCAAACAAAGCCAATGTCGCCATGAGGAAATTACTGTCCTTGTGGTTATGTGGCACATAGCGATCATCCCCAAAAAAGAAGTAAACGTTATTCCATTGAATTTTGTAGAGATAGCTATCTGAAGCCAGTAGCTCATAGAGTTTTTTAGGAGAGCTTCCACCCGAAAGCACAAGATTAAACCTTCCCCTCTTTTCAATTGCTTCCTTCGCCTCAACCATGATATAGTCGGCAAGCGCCGGCAACAATAATTCAGGTGTATCAAAAACCTTTATCACCATACTAGCTTTTAGTTTTCTTCGGCAGCGTAAACCAATGGAAGCCATCTTTTGCAATCAATGCATCCGCTGCCTCTGGTCCCCATGAGTCCGCTGAGTAATTAGGGAAACTGGTGCTCTTCTTCTTTGCCCATGAGTTCAGAATAGGCATCAATAGATCCCATGCCGCCTCTACCTGATCACCACGCATGAACAATGTCTGGTCACCCATCATCGTGTCAAGCAGCAATGTCTCATACGCTTCCGGTGTTTCACCTTTGTATGTTCCGCTATAGTCAAATATCAAATCAACAGGATTAAGGATCATATCCAGCCCTGGTCTCTTTGCCTGTACCTGGAGGCGTATACTCATCTCAGGCTGAATGCTGATGATCAGCTTATTTTGCTGCCAGCCTTCCACTGCTTCTGTTGGGAAGATCATGTGAGGAACATCCTTGAATTGTATCGTGATCATGGAAGAAGCTTCCGGCATTCGTTTTCCTGTCCGCAGATAGAATGGAACGCCATGCCATCTCCAGTTGTCAACGAAGAACTTAATCGCTGCAAAGGTCTCTGTATTTGATTCAGGGTTTACACCTTTTTCTTCACGATATCCCGGAACTTCTTTTCCTTCTACCCAGCCCTTTCGATACTGGCCACGAACGGTGTTTTTCTGAATGTCTTCTGCATCAAACTTACGCATGGCAAGAAGTACATCCACCTTTCGATTACGCACTTCATCTGCCTGAAAACTTACCGGTGGCTCCATTGCTACAAGGCAAAGTAATTGCAAGATGTGGTTCTGAACCATATCGCGCAAAGCACCTGCTTCATCATAATAACCACCACGATCGCCTACTCCCAGTTGTTCTGAAACTGATATCTGAACATGGTCGATATAGTTACGATTCCAAAGCGGTTCAAGGATAGAGTTCGCAAATCGGAATGCAAGAATGTTCTGAACGGTCTCTTTTCCAAGGTAATGATCAATGCGATAGATCTGCTTTTCCGAGAAAATGCTGTTCAGTAGTTTATTTAATTGCTTGCCGGATTCAAGATCGTGTCCAAATGGTTTTTCAATGACTACGCGACTCTTTTCAGGATCGGATGCAAGTTTATGCTTGGCAAGATTCTCTGCGATGGGTGTAAAGAATCTTGGAGCAACTGCCAAATAATAGATTACGCATGGTTCTGTTTTCCACTCTGCTCCCAGCTTCTTAATTCTTTCACCTTGCTCAATATATGTTTTTTCTTCAGCGATATCTGACACCTGGAAATACACATTTGCAGAGAACTTCTTCCATTTCTCTGCATCAGCCTTTCCGCTACGGGAGAACTTATTGATGTCATCCAGCAGCAATCCTCTGAATTGATCGTCGGTTTGCTGAGTACGCCCCATCCCAACGATTGCAAAGTTATCCGGGAGCCATCCATCAATGAAGAGATTGTACAATGCAGGAACAAGCTTTCGCGAAGTAAGATCTCCTGTTCCACCAAAAATAAAGAAGATGGTTGGCTGAGACTGAACGGGGCTATTTTTTTGATTCATTTTCTAAGTTGTCGTATGAAATTATTTAACAAACCATTGCGTATGGAACGTACCTTCTTTACCAATTAATTCATAGGTATGAGCACCAAAAAAATCACGCTGTGCCTGAATAACATTCGAAGGCATGCGCTCGCTTTTGAATGCATCGAAGTAACTTAATGCTGCCGTGAATGCTGGCATAGCAATTCCTGAATTAATGGCCGAAGAAATAACGGCACGGGTTGGAGCCAGCAGTGTACTCACTTTCTTTTGAATAGCAGGATCCAGCAGCAAATGCTGAAGTGTATTGTCATTTTTGTATGCCTGATGAATGTCTTCGAGGAACGTTGAGCGAATGATACATCCACCGCGCCAGATCAATGCGATCTTATCCATTTTAAGGTCATACTTGAATTCTGTTGATGCCTGAGTAAGCAGATGCATGCCTTGTGCGTAGGCAAGAATGGTTGAGAAATATAATGCAGCTTCCAATGATTTTACAAGTTCTTCCGGTGTCCCTTGCAGTTTGACGGGTTCTGCCCCATACATTGCTGCTGCTTTTGTGCGCAACGCTTTGTATTTGGAAAGATCACGCATAGATACAGCAGTATCAATTACAGTTAGAGCTGTTTGCAAATCCATAGCTACCTGAGATGTCCACTTGCCGGTTCCTTTTGAGCGAGCTTCATCTTTGATATCATTTAAAAGTAAATGATCAGATCCTTTTTCCTTGAAAGCAAGAATATCTCGGGTAATGTCCATCAGGAATGACTGAAGGCGACCATTACTCCATTCCCTGAAGCTTGCGTGGATCTTGTCGTCAGAAAGTTTCAATCCCTTCTTCATAAATTCATAGGTTTCAGCAATCAGTTGCATGATACCATACTCGATTCCGTTGTGTACCATCTTGGTGAAGTGACCTGATGCACCTGGCCCGATATACGTTACGCATGGGTCGCCATTCACTTTAGCAGCTACCGATTCAAATATCTTCTGAACTACTTTATAAGCTTCAGGATCACCTCCAGGCATCATGCTCGGACCTTTTCTTGCGCCTTCTTCTCCTCCCGAAATACCCATTCCGAAAAAGTGAATATTCTTTTGCTTTAATAATTCAACACGGCGATTTGTATCTGTGAAATGAGAATTTCCACCATCTATAATAAGATCTCCCGCATCCAGCAAAGGTGTCAGCTCTTCAATAACATTGTCAACTATCTTACCCGCTGGCACCAGCATCATGATGGCGCGTGGTGATTGCAGGCTGTCAATAAACTCCTTTGCGGAACTGAATCCTTTTACATTTGGCTTACCTGATTCGGTGCTCAGGGCTTGCACTTTCTTTTCATCTTTGTCGTGGCCCGCCACTTTGTAGCCGTGGTCAGCCATATTCAATAAAAGATTGCGACCCATGGTTCCGAGTCCGATCATTCCAAAAACATAATTATCGCCTTTCATTTCTTTGGGGATTAAAGTCTTACAGGTTTTCTAAAATTGTTTTAGTCTTTTCAAAAGTGTCGTGCTTATAGGATGGAATGCCCAACGTTGTAGCAGCATCCACAAGCATCTGACGGTCATCAAAATAAATGCAGTCGGTGGTTTTAGTCTGGGCAATGCCCAATGCCAACTGAAATATTCCGGGATCTGGTTTTCTCATGCCTACTTCACAGGAAGAAACAAACGCATCGAAGCAATCTCTCAGTCCAAATTTCTGAATGCGGTACTCGTTCATTTCCCTTCCTTCATTATTTATCGCGATGATCCTGCGATGATTCTCTTTTTTCCATTTACTGAGCCATGGAATTATTCCTGGCAATTCTTCAGATTGAGCATACATAAAATCGGCAAACTCTTTCTTAGTGAATTTTCTTGGCTTTCCAAAGATCACAGTATCCAGATATTGATCGAGGCTTATTTTTCCAATCTCGTAGATGTTAAAAATAAATGAATGAAGTTTATCCATTGCGATGATATCCAGCTCAAAATGCTTTGCTGCTTTCTCACGCGCGGGATAGTCCCATCCATTCGTTAGTAACACTCCTCCTATATCCAGAAATATTGTTTTAGATCCTTTTGACACGATAATTTTTATTTACCGGTCTCAAGTTTCAAAACCTTATCAAGTCTCCTCTGATACCTTCCACCACCAATGTACTTTGCATTGATGAACGCAGAAATAAATTCCTCTGCTGCTTTCGTCCCCAACACTCTTCCACCCAGACAGATCAGATTCATATCATCATCTTCTACTCCCTGGTGCGCAGAGAAATTCTCATGGATCAAGGCAGCTCTCACCCCTGCAACTTTATTCGCTGCCACCGAAGCCCCTACACCACTTCCGCAAATTGCAATGCCGCGCTCCACTTCCTTTGATGATACTGCTTTTGCGAGCGGCACCACGAAATCAGGATAGTCATCCGTTGAAACCAGTTCATGAGCACCAAAGTCCCTGACATCATGGCCCTGTGAAGTAAGCCACGCCTTGATATCTGTCTTCAACAAAAAACCTCCGTGGTCTGCCGCTATTCCAATCCTCATCGCAATGACTATTTACCCAGCAACGCTTTTGCTTTTGTCACCACATTATCTACAGTGAATCCAAAGAACTTCATCAGATCATTGATGGCGCCGGATTCTCCAAATGAATTCATGGTAATCATATCACCTTCATCAGTAACATATTTATGCCATCCCATTGGAGATCCTGTCTCAACAGCAAGTCTCTTACGGATCGAAGGTGGAAACACTTTTTCCTTATAAGCCTTATCCTGTTTCTCAAACAATTCCCACGATGGCATGCTTACAACGCGTGCAGGAATTCCCTGCTCTTTCAATTTAGCCTGAGCTTCCATGATCAATGAAACCTCAGAACCGGTGGCAATCAGAATGACCTTAGGTGTTTCTTCAGAATCTGATAGGATGTAAGCACCCTTCTCAAGCTCTGTTGCTTTACCATACTTTGCCTGATCAATCACAGGTAATCCCTGGCGGGTCAATGCGATGATGACAGGACCTGTTGTATGCTCAATCGCCACTCTCCAGGCCTGTGCTGTTTCATTAGCATCCGCCGGACGAATCACGACAATATTAGGTATCGATCTTAGGGAAGCCAATTGTTCGATCGGCTGGTGAGTAGTTCCATCCTCACCTAATCCAATGCTATCATGTGTGTAAACATAGATCGCTCTTACTTTCATGATCGCTGACAGACGGATTGGAGGTCGCATGTATTCAGAGAAGATCAGGAAGGTTGCGCCATAAGGAATAATTCCTTTTGTCAACACCATTCCATTAAGTATAGAGCCCATTGCATGTTCGCGGATTCCAAAATGGAAATTACGTCCACCGTAATTGGCAGGCGTAAACGCTTCGTATTTCTTTAACCATGTTTCAGTAGACGGAGCAAGATCGGCAGCGCCCCCTATCAGGTTTGGAAGCACATCAGCAATTGCATTCAATACTTTTCCGGATGCCTGGCGGGTAGCAAGTTTTCCATCTTCAGCTTTGAATGAAGGAATTTTATCTTTCCATCCTTGCGGCAATTGACCGCTGCTAAGCAATTCATACTCTTTTGCTAATTCCGGATGTGCTTTCTTGTAAGATTGGAATAATTCATTCCACTTCTGTTCTTTGGCAATACCTTTCTTGCCACATTCACTATAGAAGTTGGATACTTCATCCGAAACAAAGAATGATTGCTCAGGATCAAAGCCAAGATTCTGCTTGGTAAGTTTTAATTCTGCTTCACCAAGCGGTGAACCGTGTGCATGTGCGGTGTCAACTTTATTAGGACTTCCGAAAGCAATGTGTGTTCTGATCTTGATAATGGATGGCTTATCGGTAACTGCTTTTGCTTTCTTAATAGCATCGGCAATTGCTTTCACATCATTTCCATCTGCAACAACCTGAACATGCCAGTCGTATGCTTCAAAACGTTTTCCAACATCCTCTGTAAATGTAAGATTGGTATCTCCTTCAATGGAGATGTGGTTATCATCGTATAAGTAGATAATGTTACCAAGCTTCAGGTGTCCTGCGAGAGAAGCTGCTTCGGCGCTCACACCTTCATTCAAATCACCATCTCCGCAGATAGAGTAGATATGATAATCAAAAAGTTCAAAGCCAGGCTTGTTATAGCGTGCAGCGAGATACTTCTGTGCAATGGCAAAGCCTACGCCATTGGCAAAACCCTGTCCTAATGGACCGGTAGTGACTTCAATGCCTTCCAATAATCCATACTCCGGGTGGCCCGCTGTTTTACTATGCAGCTGACGGAATTTCTTGAGATCCTCCATTGTGCAATTGTATCCTGTGAGATGCAGCAGGCTATACTGGAACATGCAGCCGTGACCAGCCGATAATATAAAGCGATCGCGATTTGCCCAGGAAGCATTTTGAGGATTGTAATTCATAACCTCTGACCAAAGTACATAGCCCATCGGTGCAGCACCCATTGGCATGCCCGGATGTCCTGAGTTTGCTTTTTGTACACCGTCAGCAGCGAGTAATCTTACTGTGTTTATGGCAGCTTGAACGAGGTCTTTTTCTTTAGTTTGCATAATGACTTTGTTATGTTGAGTAGGTTAACTAAGGTGAGTCGAATTTAAACGTTATAATAATTTTCCTTTTGCCAGAGCTTGGCTCCTCCTTTGATTCCATCAATGTTTGAAACCAGTTTGATGTTATCGTCGATCTTAAAAGTTATCTTCTTGGAATTTCCGCCACTGATATAAAGACGATCATAGTTGACCACAGTCTTCATGATTTCTATCACCTTTTTCATACGCTTGTTCCAGCGTTCGCTACCCACTTCCTGGAATGCCTTCTCTCCCACATATTCATCGTAATCTCTTTCTTTGGAAACAGGGTGATGAGCAATCTCAAGGTGAGGCAGCAGATTTCCATCGATCAGCAAAGCGGTTCCAAATCCAGTCCCAAGGGTAACCACCATTTCGAGTCCTTTGCCACTGGCAATACCGAGACCCTGCATATCTGCATCATTGAGAATTCGAACAGGTTGCTTAAGGATGGCTGACAATCGATTCTTTAAGTCCACCCCATTCCATAACGGAGTGCTTAGGTTAGGTGCAGTAAATACAATTCCGTTTCTGACATATCCCGGAAAACCTACTGAAACCTTTGAATAAGGTTCAAAATTTTTGGTTAGCTCAACGATCGCATCCATTACGCTTTCCGGACTTGCAGTGGTAGGAGTTTTTATCCTGACGTACTCACGGAGCATCTTGCCATCTACGTCCAGAATTGTTCCTTTAATCCGGGAACCACCAATATCAATTGAAAGGATTTTCTCATCAGGGCTAAGGCTCTTCATACTGGCTAACTAAGGCTAAGATTCAGTGGTTATAGGTGGGGTAAATTTAGCAGAAATATGGAAAGACTGGTGATATTTTAATGCTGGATGGCAGAAGTGTGGACAAATAAAAAGACCCTAAACCGGATGCCGGAATAGGGTCTTTGACTGTTTTTTGGTAAAGCTTAGCCCAAATATGATTTAAGAGCTTTGCTGCGAGAGTTATGTCTCAGGCGGCGGGTAGCTTTTTCCTTGATCTGACGAACGCGTTCACGAGTCAGGTTAAACTTAGCGCCAATCTCTTCGAGTGTCATTGACTGCTCACCATTAAGTCCGAAATAGGATGCAATAACATCTGATTCGCGAACAGTTAATGTTGAAAGAGCGCGCTGAACTTCACGACGAAGTGAATCCATGATCAAACCTGAATCAGGAGTTTCTTCGCTGTCGTTTTCAAGAACGTCAAGAAGACCGTTTTCTTCACCCTGAACAAAGGGAGCATTCATGGACACATGACGGCCACCGATCTTCAATGTGTCTACAACTTCTTCTGTTGTTACTTCCAATACATCCGCTAATTCTTCCGGTGAAGGCTCACGCTGGAATTTTTGCTCAAGTTCAGAGAAAGTCTTTGTGATCTTATTAAGTGAACCTACCCGGTTTAGAGGAAGGCGTACAATACGTGATTGCTCTGCAAGAGCCTGCATGATTGACTGACGGATCCACCATACTGCGTATGAAATGAATTTGAATCCACGCTTCTCATCAAATCTCTTTGCTGCTTTGATCAATCCTACGTTACCTTCATTGATAAGGTCACCCAGGGTTAATCCATTATTCTGATACTGCTTGGCTACTGAAACAACGAAACGCAAGTTTGCCTTGGTCAATTTTTCCAACGCCATCTGATCTCCCTCTCTTATTCTCTGTGCAAGCTTTACTTCTTCATCAGATGTAATAAGATCCACTTTCCCAATTTCCTGTAAATACTTGTCGAGAGACTGACTCTCCCGGTTCGTGATCTGCTTAACAATCTTTAGTTGTCTCATGTGTGGTAAAACAGTTTTATATAAAAATAGTTCAAAAAAAGGCCTTCAGAATCTACTTACGGGCAAAACGACTTAATGTTCTGGTCTATTGCCTTAGTGGTAATTAAAAGACCTGCAAAGATAGTCAAAATCGGGCAAACTTTGATATTCCCTTCCTCAAAACTTCTCAAAATTCAGCATTTCTGAAGGCTTTAGAGAGTTTTAAAAGGGGTGAAATCAAGGCAGGATTACTGGTGAATGTAGGATTCCAGGTGCTCAATAATTGCTTTCTGATCCTGGATGATCTGCTTGACCACATCTCCAATAGAGATCACTCCGGTCAGCTTCTCACCCTCTACAACAGGCAAGTGCCGGATGTGTTTTTCAGTCATAAGCTTCATGCAATCCTCAATCGTACTGTCGGAAGTTACGGTGAAAGGATTTTTAGTCATCAGTTCACTGATAGGTGTATCCTTTGAGGATTTCCCTTTGAGGATGAGCTTTCTGGCGTAATCACGTTCTGTAAAAATTCCTACGAGCCTGTCATTTTCAGTAATCAGAAGACCACCAATATTTCTCTCACACATCTGTTCGATCGCTTTGTAGACCATCATACCTGGGTCAACCGCGAAAACAGCACCACCCTTGAATTTCAAAATGTCTCTTACTTTTCCCATGACTGTGAGTTTAAATTCATTTCAATCGAATGAAGGTAAAATTCAGGAACCGAAAAAGCAAGGTGTATTTTGCCGCCGAGATTAGTTTTTCGTTAGCCCGGGAGACTGTTCCTGTTGTGGCTAGGCAGCCATCAGCATGGTTAGAAAATCAGGGAACAATCCTATGCCGATGATAAGAGCTAACAATATGATCATCAGTAATTTGGATGAGAATGAATCATTCACAACTGAAGCATCTCCCGAATCCTGAAACATGGAGATCAGCACTCTGAAATAATAGAAAACCCCGGTCAGCGAAGTGATGATAGCGATGATCACCAGTCCGGAGTGATCAGCCTCCAGTGCCTGTACAAATACCAGGTACTTTGCCAGAAAGCCAGCCAAAGGAGGAATACCTGCAAGCGAAAGCAGAGCGACTGTCATCAACAGAGCCATTAGTGGATTTCTTTTGAAGAGTCCCTTGAAAGTACCATTGCCGGATTTTTCAATTTTATACAAGACTGTAAATGCTGCAATTGAAGCGAGTGAATATGCTGTGAGATAATAGAAGACTACTTCACCCCTGTTGCCGCCGCTAATGAAAGCCAGCAATATATAACCTACGTTACCTACACTTGAATACGCCAGCAACCTCTTGACATTGGTCTGGAATACAGCAGTGACATTCGGAACAATAAGCGTAAGCACCGTTATCGCCTGGAGTATAATACCCAATGGCCTCCATGATGTTTCTGGTACCTGATAGAATATAGTAAACAACTTATAGAATGCTGCGATGGCTGCAATCTTGACGACGGTAGACATGAAAGCCGTAATGGTGATGGGAGAACCTTCATAAACATCCGGTGCCCAGAAATGAAAAGGAACCGCCGATATTTTAAAAGCCATACCCACCAGCATCAGAATAATTCCTACATAAAAGAATCCTGGCAGTGCAGGCTGCTCCATTACACTGACTGCAATCTTTTGAATATTGAAAGAACCTGTTGCTCCATAGATCAGGGCAATACCCATCAATAAAAATCCAGTAGCAAATGAACCCATGAGGAAGTACTTGAACGACGCCTCATTGGAAAGCAGACTGTTCTTATTGCTTCCTGCTAATACATATAATGAAATTGAGAGCACTTCTATTCCTAAAAACAGCATGGCCATGTTACTAAATGACACCATGATCAGAGCACCTGACAATGAAAACAGAATCAGAGCGGAACGATCGGTTTGATGCGGTTGATCTGAAAAATAATCTCCTGCCATCCAGAACCAGAAGATGCTGATCACAAGAATTAAAGCAGTAAATGAGATAGCTGCATTATCGAATGTCACCATCTCATTGTAGAAACTCTGATTTGTGTTCCAGTCCATGCCTATTAAAACAACGGCCGCCAGGATGCCGATGATAATAGCGATGGTTAATCCTTTTTTAAGATTAACGATCTCTGCAATCAGTGAAAGAAATCCCAAACCAAAAATTACGTACAATGCGTTCATGCTATTTTGCTGAAGCTGATAAATCCGAAACTATAACTAAAATATTATCTACTGCCGCTTCTGAAATTTCCAATAGTGGTGTAGGGTAAATTCCTATGGCCAGGATCATGATCACCATTGGATAAAGTACCACCTTTTCCTGGGTAGTCAGATCCAAAAATCCTTTTGTCGCCGCGTTGGTCTCCCCTGACATTGCTTTCTGAAAAGTACGAAGCATGTAAATTGCGCCAAGGATGATGGTAAGTCCGGCAACTGTTCCAATAACGATTTGATATTGAACCAGAGAATTGATCAACAGAAATTCACCAACGAAACCACTTGTCAATGGCAGCGCAACACTTCCCAGCATTACCACAATAAATACAGAGCTGAGAACTGGTGCTTCATTCCTGATTCCACCCAACTGTGAAAGAGATCGTGTTTTTGTGCGATCAAAGATGATCTCAACAATATAGAATAATGCAAACACCACAATACCATGACTTAGCATCTGAATGATAGCTCCCTGCATTCCTATTTTACTCAATGTAAATAAGCCGGCCGATATAAGACCTACGTGGGCAATCGATGAGTATGCAATTAGTCGTTTGAAGTCGTTCTGAATGATGGCTATGCAGGAAGCATAGATGATTCCAATAACGGAAAGAATGATGGCTACATTTCCCCACTCACTCACTCCCATCGGAACCACCGGGATAAGCCAGCGGATCACTCCATAAATTCCCATCTTGAGCATGATAGCTGATAACAACATGGTGCCCTGAACCGGTGCCACTGAATAAGTATCCGGCTGCCAGGTATGAAATGGAAATACCGGCATCTTAATAGCAAAGGCCACGAACATTGCCCAGAAGATCACACTTTGTATTTCTACCGGTAATGATCTTCCAGCGGCATATAGTGCTGTAATATCAAATGAATGTTCATTGGGAGTCTGGAGATAGAGATACACAAGACCTACCAGCATGAATAAACTTCCGGCCAGTGTATAAATGAAAAACTTCAATGTGATCTTATTCCGATCGGTTCCGCCCCAGATCAGGCAAATGAAATAGATCGGTATGAGAGCAACTTCCCAGAAGATGTAAAACAAAAATCCGTCTCTCGCTGTGAAGACTCCAATGAGCGCCATCTGCATCATCAGGATAAGTCCATAGAATGATGAAGGCTTCGATTCAGAGCCTGAAAAAGATGAAAGAATGATAAATGGAACGAGGACCGTTGTCAGTAGAACAAGAAGAAGACTGATGCCATCAACTGCTACATTAAAATTCACCTTCACACCCATAGATGTGATCCATGGAATATTGACAGCAAACTGTGGCTCGGCGGTATTTGAAAATTGCGACACCATGACGAGCGATGCAATAAGTTCAATCACTGCAGCACCGAGAGCAAGTTCTTTTGCATTCTTCAAACGACTTATCAGTATCACTACTGATATAAATAACGGCCAGAATATGATGAAGGAAAGGATCATAGTTTCTTTATCTGCCGTTTAATAAATGAAGGATAGTGAAAGCATCAATACAATACCTATAACCATCATGAAAATGTAAAATCCGATCGTGCCGCTTTGAAATAGTCTGAATACCTTACTCCATTGGACCACTGAATCGCCGGCTGAGTTTACAAAACCGTCAATCGCGAGTTTTTCAACAATCTGGTCAAATTTAGAAGAGAGCCAATAGAGCGGCTTTACTACAATCGTGTCATAGATCTCGTCAACGTAATACTTATTATAAGAGAGTTTTTGCAGAGTCCCGATGTCAGAACCTTCTGCAACTGGAACACTTGCCTTCTTAACATACATAGACCAGGCAACACCGATAACTGCTAATGTTAAAGCAATGACTGTTCCCATTAATCCATACTCCGTTGCATGTGATAATGTATGCTCAGCCATAAGTTCTTTCGATTGAGCAAATACAGGCGACAGGTATTCTGATAATTGTGAAGAACCAAATAGTGCTTCTGGAACATTCATAAAACCTCCCACAAGAGATAATACCGCTAATGCGATCAAAGGAATTGCCATGCTCTTTGGTGATTCATGAATGTGATGCATCGTTTCATGGCTCGCTCTTTCAGATCCAAAGAATGTCAGGAAGAACAAACGGAACATATAGAATACTGTCAGCAGTGATGCCAGTAATGCAACCGCCCACACCATTGGATTATTTGCAAAGGCCTCGGCAAGAATCTCATCCTTGGAAAAGAAACCAGCGAATGGTGGAATTCCTGAAATGGCAAGTGTTCCCACCAGAAAAGTCAGATAGGTAATGGGCAAATACTTTTTCAATCCACCCATCTTCCTCAGATCTTGCTCGCCTCCCAAAGCATGGATGACACTTCCTGCTCCCAGGAAAAGCAACGCTTTAAAGAATGCATGTGTTGCCATGTGGAAGATTCCACTTGAAAAAGCACCAAGACCAAGTGCCACGAACATCAGGCCCAGCTGACTTACAGTAGAATATGCAAGCACTTTCTTAATGTCGTTCTGTGTGAGGGCGATCGTTGCTGCAAAGAGTGCAGTGGCAAGTCCAATGATAAGAATAAGGTTGAGGGCCACAGGTGACAAAGCATACAAAAGATTGTTACGACACACCATGTAAACTCCTGCCGTTACCATGGTAGCAGCATGGATCAAAGCAGATACCGGTGTTGGGCCAGCCATTGCATCAGGAAGCCATGTATAAAGAGGTATTTGAGCGCTCTTTCCCATAGCACCGACAAAAAGCAAGACTGTAATAAGCGTTATGGTAGATGAATCTAAGGAAGAAACTTTTGTGAACACTTCTGTATAATCCAGGCTCCCGCAATTCATGAAGATCAGGATCATCCCAACAAGAAGTCCAAGGTCACCAATGCGATTCATGATAAATGCCTTGTTAGCAGCATCATTATAGTTGTTATTCTTAAACCAGAATCCAATGAGCAGGTATGAGCAAAGTCCTACACCCTCCCACCCGACAAACATCACGACATAATTTGAACCCATCACCAGCATGAGCATGAAGAAGACGAAGAGATTCAGATAAGAAAAGAATTTATTGAAGCCTGCATCATCATGCATATAGCCCACTGAATAGAGATGGATAAGAAATCCAACCCCGGTTATGATCATCAGGAATATGGAAGACAACGGGTCGATGAGGAAACTGAAATTGAGTGAGAGATTTCCGGTGGCAATCCAGTTAAGAACCGTTACCTGAATGCTTCTTTGCTCAACAGGAAGAGAAAGCAGATGAGCGAAGAGCTCTATGGAGATCAGGAAGGAAATAAATACTACTCCGCAAGCGATGATGGAAGACGCGCTGTGTGAAAGTCTCTTATAGTTCAGACTGATGATCAGGAAACCGATCAGTGGCAATAAAGGAACCAGTGCTATCAATGTACTTCCTACCATTTTAGTCGATTCAATACGTTAATATCTGTCGTGCGGGTATTGCGATACATCATCATAAGGATTGCCAGTCCAACTGCAACTTCTGCTGCTGCTACTGCCATGATAAAGAATACAAAAACCTGCCCGGCAGGATCATTCAAATAATTTGAGAAAGCTACCATCACCAGATTAACAGCATTCAGCATAAGCTCAACACACATAAAAATGATAATCGCATTTCTTCTATAGAGCACGCCTAACACTCCAATCGTAAACAAAGCCGCACTCAGCCAGAGATAATAGTCTATCGGTATCATGGCTTTTTGTCGGTTTGAGGTTTCTCATTTTTTGCGATCATAACGGCTCCGACCATTGCGGCCAGGAGAAGTATGGATGCCACTTCAAATGGAAGCAGGAAATCTGTGAATAAAACGTGTCCAAGGTTCTTAACCGATCCTATCATGCTTGGGCTTGGTGAATTAGTTTCCATTCCGCCTGCGCCTTTCAATGATGCAACCAGGATAATCAGCAGCATGGATGCACAGATCGTTGCTGCGAATTTCAACAAGTTGCTTTTGTGTGGTTCGGTTTCATGGTTCAGGTTCAGGAACATGATAACATAAAGGAACAGAACCATGATAGCTCCAGCATAAACGATCAGGTGAACGATCGCCAGGAACTGAGAACTCAACAATATATAATGACAAAAGATAGAGACAAAAGTCAATACAAGATAGAGGACACTATACACCGGGTTCTTCGAAAAGACTACCAGCAGTGCAGTGAACACCGAGACAAACGACAGAAAGTAGAAAAGATTAAGGGTCAAGGCTACGTTATTTGTTATGGCTTAATTTCTTGTGTGTTTTAAATTCCAGTACTGCAGGCGTTTGACGTTTTGTTACGTCAATGCGCGCATTTACCGGTTCCACCAGTTTATCCTTCCCAAAAACAAAGCTCTCCCGTCCGTAATCTGTTGGTATAATCCGATCGGTAAGAAAAATTGCCTCCTTTGGACATGCTTCTTCACAGAGTCCGCAGAAAATGCAACGTAGCATGTTGATCTCATACGTTGATGCATATTTTTCTTCACGATATAAATTCTCTTCACCTTTATTGCGTTCTGCCGCAACCATTGTAATCGCTTCCGCAGGACATGCTACCGCGCAAAGGCCACAAGCAGTACATCGTTCTGCACCTTTCTCATCTCTCTTTAGCACGTGCTGACCTCTCCAGATGTCACTGATCTCACGTTCCTTTTCAGGATACCTGATCGTAGCGCTCTTTCTGAATAAATGCTTGATTGTAATCACCACACCTCCAAGAATAGCAGGCAGATACATTCTCTCCATGAATGTCATTTCCTTCTTTACTACCTGCTTAGATCTGTTCGTTAACATTCGCGGTGCTCCTTAATTTTTATTTTGTCAAAATCATTACCAGACCAGTGGCAAATATGTTCGCTACTGACAATGGTATTAATATCTTCCAGCCAAGATTCATCAATTGATCATAGCGAAAACGTGGAACAGTCCAGCGGATCCACATGAAGAAGAAAATAAAGAAGAAAATCTTCCCAAAGAGAATCAATGATCCTATGATCGTAATTGTGTTATGATCAAGGCCAAGGTTATTCATAAATGGGAAATTATATCCACCAAAGTAAAGCGTTGCAATTACTGCAGATGAAATGAACATATTGATATATTCTGCAAAGAGGTAGAAACCAAGTTTCATACTGCTGTATTCGGTGTGATATCCGCCCACCAGCTCTGTCTCACACTCCGGTAAATCGAACGGTGTGCGATTACATTCCGCGAAAGCGCAGATAAGGAAGATAATGAACCCAACAGGCTGATACAGTACGTTCCAAAAATTCCAATCTCCACCCATCCCGCCTGCCTGCTGCGCGCTGATCTCACCCAGGCTTAACGTTCCAGTCATCATGATCATCGCGATGATGGAGAAACCCATTGCAATTTCATAACTGATCATTTGCGCTGACGCACGGATAGCACCCAGCAGCGAAAATTTGTTGTTGGATGACCAGCCGCCAATCATGATGCCATACACACCAATTGACACAATACCGAATACATAAAGAATCCCAATGTTGAGATCTGCGATCTGGAGGGAATAGATAACTCCATCATATTCTAAAGTGCCGCCCCATGGAATAACTACACCTGCCATCAATGCAGTGAGCATGGCAATGCATGGACCAGCTATGAACAGGAACTTATTAGATACGTTTGGAATGATCTCTTCTTTCATGAAGAATTTCAATCCATCAGCAAGTGGCTGCAAAATACCAAAAGGACCCGCCCGATCAGGACCTATACGATCCTGAAGAAATGCAGCAACCTTACGCTCAGCATATGTTGAATATGCCGCAATCGTCAGAGTAATGGTGAATATTCCACCGCAAAGGATTGTGTAATACAACATCAATTGGTCAGTTTAGGACTAGGTTCCGGGGGCAACTCTGCTCCTCTTTCAAATTCAATCTGACGTTCTATTTCTTTTTTCAATTTCAACAGATCAGTTCTCTCATAATGATTCTGTGAGATCACTGAATTATGCTCAATGTGACGCGGGCCATCCACGGTCCAGTCTGACATCTTCTTATGCTCAAATCGGCATTCGTTACAGATGTATTCTGTTACCTCGCCATATTTGTCTTTGCGTGCAGAAACTCTTAACACATCATCTCCCTTCGTCCACAGGATCACCTTGCCGGAACATTTAGGGCAATCACGATGAGCATCCAATGGGTTGGTGAACCAGACCCTGCTTTTAAAGCGGAAAGTCTTATCAGTCAATGCTCCTACCGGGCAAACGTCAATCATGTTGCCTGAGAAGTCATTATCAATTGATTCTTTTATGTAGGTGCTGATCTCGGATTTATCTCCGCGACTCATAACACCATGAACTCTGTTATTGGTAAGCTGATCCGCTACAAATGTGCAACGGTAGCAAAGGATGCACCGTGTCATGTGAAGCTTGATCTTGTCTCCTATGTCAATCTTTTCAAAGGTTCTCCTGTCTTCTTCATAACGCGTTGCTGCAGCTCCATGCTCATAGGCAAGGTTCTGGAGATCGCACTCTCCTGCCTGATCACAGATCGGACAATCAAGTGGATGATTGATCAATAAAAATTCAACGACTGCTTTCCTTGCTTCCAGAACTTCCGGTGATGATTTACTTTGAACTACCATCCCATCCATCACTGGCGTACGGCAGGAGGCTACAAGCTTTGGCATCGGACGAGGATCTTTCGTGGATCCTTGCGCTACTTTAACAAGACACACACGACACTTACCACCACTATCCTTCAGATTGGTGTAATAACACATTGCTGGGGGAACCAACTCCCCTCCGATTTTACGTGCAGCATTCAGTATCGTAGTTCCATCCGGAACTTCTACTTCAATGCCATCGATCGTTACTTTAGCCATCTAAGCGTTATTCATTAAAAGTTAATCGCTATTCTTTATTCTTTAATTAACCATTGACCAGCATTCCTTCACTCACAAACGGCTCCTTCTCAAAATGCTTTGGGTCTTTCACTTTTTCCGGATACTTAACATGATATTCAAACTCTTCACGGAAGTGACGGATCGCACTGGCAACCGGCCACGCCGCTGCATCTCCCAAAGGACAAATTGTATTTCCTTCAATCTTCTTGGCAACACTCACCAGCAGATCGATATCTTCCATATGTCCATGACCATGCTCAATACGATGCAAGACTTTTTCCATCCAACCCGTACCTTCACGACAAGGACTGCATTGTCCGCATGATTCATGATGATAGAATCGCGCAAAGGTCCATAGATTCCGAACGATACAGGCAGTTTCATCCATCACTATAAAGCCACCGGAACCAAGCATTGTTCCGCTAACGAATCCTCCATCGGCCAGTGACTCATAGGTCATCAGACGTGGTTCACCTTTAGCCGTTTTTAATATAAGATTGGCAGGTAAGATTGGCACAGAAGATCCACCGGCAACAACAGCCTTAAGCTTTCTTCCTTTCCATATGCCACCACAGTATTCATCAGAGTAAATAAATTCTTCTACCGGAAGGCCTAGTTCAATTTCGTAGATGCCTGGTTTATTAATATGACCACTCGCCGATATGAGTTTTGTACCCGAGCTCTTGCCAATACCGACATCATTATACTTGTCTGCAGTGATATTGATGATCGTTGGAACCGCTGCAATGGATTCAACATTGTTTACAACTGTTGGGCATGCATATAAACCTGCAATCGCCGGAAAGGGTGGTTTCAATCTTGGATTGCCGCGCTTCCCTTCCAATGATTCCAGCAAGGCAGTTTCTTCACCACAGATATACGCTCCTGCTCCAGGATGCACATACAGATCAAGAGAAAAGTCGGTTCCTAAAATATTCTTGCCAAGGAGTCCGGCCTGATATGCTTCGTCAATTGCCTTCTCAAGAATGCGAACGATGTACATGTACTCACCACGGATATAGATGTATCCTGACTTTGCACCTAATGCAAAACAGGAGACAATCATTCCCTCTATCAATAAGTGAGGGAGCTTCTCCATGAGATAACGATCCTTGAAAGTTCCCGGCTCGCTTTCATCAGCGTTCACTACAAGATATCTTGGCTTATCGGACTTGCGATCCATAAAACTCCATTTCAACCCTGTTGGAAACCCAGCGCCACCTCTTCCGCGGAGATCAGAAAACTTTACTTCTTCTATGAGTTGATCAGGCGTCATAGTCTTCAACGCCTTCTCTACTGACGCATAGCCGCCTTTGGACTGATACACCGGGAGTGTTTCAATGCCTGGTACGTTTACGTGCTCTAGTAGAAATTTCTTACCCATTTATTAATCTTTTTATCAATAGTTCATCTCATGTAGGAACTGCGCTTATTCTCTGAGCGCATCTTTTCCAGAATGTCATCCACTTTTTCATTTGTCAGATCCTCATGATACTTTGCCCCAATCTGAAGCATGGGTGCTGTTCCACAGGAACCTAAACATTCAACAGTCTTTAATGTGAACATGCCATCACTGGTTGTCTCACCAACATTAATGTTTAATCTGTTCTTCAAATGTTCAACGATATCATCCGCTCCTCTCAACCAGCATGGTCCTGTCTGACAAACTTCAATAAGGCAGGTACCAACCGGCTTCAGGTTATACATTGAATAGAAAGATGCCACTTCATAAACTTCGACAGGCTTGATGCTGAGCAACGACGCAACATAATCCATCACGGGTGCGCTCAGCCAGCCATTGAATTCAGCCTGAGCCAAATGAAGAACAGGCAGCAATGCAGACTTTTGTTTTCCTTCAGGATATCGTTTGATGATCCTGTTCACCAATGCGAGCGTCTGTTCCGAAAATTTTATCTGTTCCATCTGTTTCAATCAAGCATCAAGTTCTCCCGCAATAACATTCATGCTACTCATCGTCAGGATCGCATCCGACAACATAGAGCCTTTCACCATTTCAGGAAATGCCTGGTAATAAATAAAGCATGGCCTTCTGAAATGAAGACGGAAAGGAGTTCTTCCGCCATCGCTGATCAGATAGAATCCAAGCTCACCGTTTCCACCTTCCACACAATGATATACCTCACCTTTTGGAACATCGGTCTCTCCCATCACGATTTTGAAATGGTAGATAAGCGCTTCCATCTTGTCATAAACTTCTTCCTTTGGAGGCAGATAGAATTCAGGAACATTAGCATGGAATGGTCCTTCCGGTAATTTTGCCATCGCCTGTTTGATGATGCTTAAGCTCTGCCACATTTCCTCCTGACGAACCATGAACCTATCATAGGTATCGCCATTCTGCCCTACTGGGATCTGAAAATCAAAATCCTGATAGGAAGAATAAGGCATGGCAACACGCACATCGTAATCAACACCGGCAGCACGAAGATTCGGGCCGGTAAAACTATAGCTCAAAGCTTTCTCTCCAGTGATAGGACCACAACCAATGGTACGATCCATGAAAATCCTGTTACGATTGAGAAGATTCTCAAACTCTTTTAATACGGTTGGAAACTCTTTCAGGAATTTATTGATCTTCTCCCATGTCTTGGGAGTAAAGTCTCTTTCAAAGCCGCCGATGCGCCCAAGATTGGATGTCAGTCGCGCGCCGCAGATCTCTTCATAAATTTCATAAACAGATTCACGCTGCTGAAACATATAAACAAAGCCCGTTAACGCCCCTGTATCCACACCAATTACTGCATTGCAAATAACGTGGTCGGCAATGCGTGCTAATTCCATGACAATGACACGCAGGTATTGCACACGCTTCGGAACTTCAATTCCAAGAAGCTTTTCAACAGTCATGTGCCAACCAATATTATTAATAGGCGCTGAACAATAGTTCATGCGATCTGTAATCGGTGGTATCTGATAAAAAGGTCTTCTCTCGGCAAGCTTTTCAAATGCACGGTGAATGTATCCAATCGTAGAGGTAGCCTCTTCTATAATTTCACCATCCATTTTCAGGACGTTCTGGAATATTCCATGCGTCGCCGGATGTGTAGGGCCAAGATTGAGGTAAGAATATTGCTTCTCCTCTGGCTTATAAATATGATCGGTTGCTGTTTGATTTACATCCATAGCTTATCTTCCGAACATTGAGTCATTTTTATCAACACGAACCTGATCTTCGAGAGGATACTCCTTCCGCAATGGGAATATGATCATCTCATCCACATTTAAAATACGTTTCAGGTTAGGATGACCTTCGAATTTCACACCATAAAAATCATAGGTCTCACGCTCCATCCAGTTTGCTCCTGGAAAAACTGAAGTAAGAGATTGAACGACCGGATTTTCAACCGGCAGATAAATCTTAAGCCTTACTCGCTGGTTACTCACCATATTATGGAGCTGATACATCACAGCGATCTGATTTACTTCAGCGTAGTGAATTCCACATAGTGTTGTCAGGAACTGAAATTTTGTTTCAGCATGATCTCGCAAGTGTTTAATAACATCAACGATCTTATCCTGCTTCAGCGAAATGACTGGGAAATCGTATAACATTTCAGCATGCAGGATCTCCCCATCATACTTCTCCTTTATAACAGATACAATTTTTTCCAGATCGGTGCCTTCCACGTTACTCAATTCCGTAAGTATTTAACATGGCCTTATACTCCTTTGAATCTCTTCTTCTGAGGGACTCAGATTCAACAAGCGCCTGAATCTTCATAACACCATCAATGATCTGCTCAGGGCGCGGCGGGCATCCCGGGACATACACATCCACTGGTATAATCCGGTCTATTCCCTGAAGTACGCTGTAGGTATCAAATATGCCACCACTTGAAGCACACGCTCCAACGGATAGCACCCAGCGAGGCTCCGCCATTTGTTCATAAACCTGCTTCAAAACCGGTCCCATTTTCTTGGCAATGGTTCCCATAACCATCAGTAAATCAGCTTGTCGCGGTGAAAAGCTTAATCTTTCAGATCCGAACCTGGCGAGGTCATAGTGAGCACCCATGGTTGCCATAAATTCAATCCCGCAGCAGGATGTGGCAAATGGTAATGGCCAAATGGAGTTCTTACGTGCAAGGCCAACGACCTGCTCAAGTCTTGTCGCAAAAAAGCCAGTACCTTCAAGGCCTTCCGGCTTCTGCCCTACATTAATATTGTCTGCTACTGTACTCATAAATATGTCTCTCAACCTAGTCTTCCCAGGTCAATGCACCTTTCTTAAGAATGTAAAAGAATCCGATCAGCATGGAAGAAATAAAGAGGATCATTTCCACAAATCCTGTCACACCTAAGTCATTGAAATTCACCGCCCAGGGGTACATGAATATAACTTCTACATCAAATAGCACGAAGAGGATAGCCACCAGGAAATACTTGATGCTAAATGGGATTCTGGCGTTTCCTTTTGCTTCAATTCCACATTCGAAAGCTTCCAGTTTGATCTTGGTATTTCTCTTTGGACCCAGTAAGTGGGTGGCAACCATTGTAACACCGACAAAGCCGGCGGCGAATAAGAACATCAGAGCAATGGGTGCGTATTGAATAAGTCCTGTGTCTTCCATATAAGTAATGGATAAAAATATCTCTTTCTGTGGTACTATAATAATTAAGAGCATCAAATAATTCAGTTGTTCTGGTACTTAAACCGGGTTTAATGCCCGAAAACGTTTGATGTTTCATCCCATCGATTTGTATGGATCAACGCATTGAAAAAATCTGCAACATTCTGGCATCAGTGAAAATCCCAATTTTGACTTAAAATGTGATGTATTAAATATCTACAAATCAGATAATTACGATTTATTGAATTCTTTGATTTCCTGAAGAAAGTTCGTCCGATCACGCATAAATTCTTAAAGATGACGTTCTCCTATTTTGTCCTTATTTTTGCCGCGTTGAATGAATATAAATTAGACAACCTGCTGTGAACTTCCCTTTGAATGATGTGTGTGTAAAAAGAGTTGCCTCCAGGACACTGCTGGCTCTTACTCTTATTGTGGTGACTTTTGGTTTTAATGGTTGCTCAGATAGTGAGTTTGTTCCTGCCCCATCGGTAACCGAACTTTCAAAGCGTATTACCGCTGGCATTAAGCTCGTGACTTCAACTTACGAAGGAGCGGCTACCGGCAATTTCCCGAAAGGATCCAGGAAGATTCTGATAGACTCAATTGACTCGGCTCAAAAGATCTATGTAAAAACAAATATTACTCAGGCACTCCTTACCCAGTCTCTTAATAATCTCAATACTGCTATTGACACTTACATGAGCAAAAAAGTGATCACCGTCGATCCGACAAACCTCGTAGGGCAATGGACGTTTGATGAACTTGACATACTTGAAGAAGGTATCCTCTTAAAAGACTATTCCGGTAAGGGAAACAACGCTATTCTAAAGCGAGGCCACGAGTACTGGGGTCGTGGATTACCAACACGTGGCACTGATAGAAATGGAAATGTCTCCAGAACTCTTCACTTCGATCACGGTGCAAACATTGAGATTCCCTACACTCCGGAATTTAATCAGGGACAAATCTCTATCTCACTATGGGTTAAGCTTGATACGCTAAGACCATTTCTGGCAAATCAATCCCTTGCATCGCTTAACAGGAAAAATGGATATCAGCTATTTACAGATAACATCGGCAGAGCAGTCTTCACCGTTAATCCTGCCGCGACACCCGGCACCAACATCACCGATGACAATGCTACCGTCCTATTCCCAGGAAACTGGTATCACATCGCAGTAACATTCGGCAATGGTCACATGGTGTTTTACCGCAATGGTGTTGTGCTTAAAGATCACATCCATGCAGGAACAACACTTACAACCAATCCTGGTGTCAACTTTGTATTTGGACAAGATCTTCCTACCGACAAATATTCTCTCAATCCTTTAGATCCCAATGCTGTTGATCAGGGAGGATTTTTGAGAGGATACCTTGATGAGCTGAGAGTTTACAAATCCGTTCTTACAGTAGAACAGGTTGCAAGTATTTACGCCGCTGAGAAACCTTAAGCTTAGAACAACCTATGAACCTGAAACTAAAAAGCTCTGAGAAGAAAGATGTCTTTGCTGAAGTTGAACACTTTCTGAATGGATGCAATCTCAAGATTGACACTAAAGATACTCAACGTCCATGGGGTGGTTTTTTTGTAATGGATGAAAGTGAGGCTGCAGAATTTGGTAAGCTCTTCTTTCCTGAAATTGATCTCTCCACCCTTCGTATCAGTGGAAAGCTAAGTCCAAAGATACTGGTAGTAGCTCCTGAGAAACGTCTTTCGTGGCAATATCATCATCGTCGTGCTGAAATATGGAGAGTCATCTCCGGCAAAGTCGGCGTGGTAACAAGTCTTACGGATGTAGAAGGTGAAAAGAAAGAACTAAAAGAAGGTGAACTGATTCGCCTTATGCAAGGACAGCGCCACCGTCTGATCGGTTTAAGCGATTGGGGTGTTGTAGCAGAAATCTGGCAGCATACAGACCTTCATCAGCCTTCCAATGAAGATGACATCATACGTCTTCAGGATGACTTCGGCAGATGAAAAAGTAAACGTCAAGAGGCAAGCCAATGGATTCCATTACGCATATCGTCCTTGGAGCTTGCATCGGCGAAGCAGTCGCTGGTAAGGAACTGGGAAAGAGGGCAATGCTGCTAGGTGCAATTGCTCAGAGTATTCCGGACATCGACTTCCTTCTTTCCATCTGGCTTCGTCCTGTTGACAATCTCCTTGCCCACCGCGGCTTTACCCATTCAATCTTCTTTGGTCTTATTATCTGCACATTGGCAGGGTGGATTGCCTCACGGTATAGTAAAGGCAATGGCATTACTTTTAGCCGATGGGTTTTCTTCTTCTCCCTTGAATTCGGAATTCATCTTCTTCTGGACGGATGCAACAACTATGGAGTAGGATGGTTTGAGCCATTCAGTCATCAACGAATTGCATTCAACATTCTTTATGTAGCTGATCCGTTCTTTTCAGTGTGGCTGGGCATTGGTTTCGCTGGCCTTCTCCTCTTACGCAGCGATTCAGCTAACCGGATTAAGTGTGTCTGGTTCGCGCTGATCATAAGCTCGGCTTATCTTCTCTATTCTTTTTACAACAAGATATCGATTGAATCCGATGTGAGATCCTCATTGTCCCGTCAGCAAGTGACTCCTGGCAGAATACTGACCACCCCCACTCCTCTCAATAACTGGCTCTGGTTCATCGCTGCGGAGGTTCCGACCGGATATTACATTGGATACCAGTCTGTCTTTGATCAAAATGATTCTATCGATCTTGTATTTTTTCCAAAACAGGAATCCCTGCTTAATGAATTGAAGGATAAGGAAGATCTCAATAAGCTCATTCGCTTTTCACAGGGATACTATACCGTTGAGAAACGTGGCGATGGACTTTTATTCAACGACCTGAGATTTGGGCAGATTGCAGGATGGAGTGATCCTCATGCCATGTTTGCATTTCATTATGACCTCTATCATCCTGATGCTAATTTGTTTGTTGTTCAGCAGGGAAGATTCTCTAACTGGAACCGTGGCACGGTGGAGATACTGATAAAAAGAATTTCCGGCGATCGGTCCGCCAGCAAACCCTGATCTCTATTCTCTTTTCTTGATGACGATGAATGCAGCCAGTCTCAAAAGATTATAGGCCAGCTTCTGCATTACTCTCGCCAGCCATCCTGTGGTGCGATGATATTTTTCTTCTGTAATCTCTTCACAGTGATTGTCCATGATCTCTGTCAGACAATTCTCGGTGTTCAAAGCCATGGTTGGATTCTTTACATCAATGTTCAGTTCAACACTGGCGTAAGCACTGAGATTATTCAGATTGTAGGAACCTATGGTCATCCATTTGCTATCGCAGACGGCGATCTTTCCATGAAGTACAGTCTTATTGTATTCAAATATCCGGACTTTGTTCATGAACAGCCATCGGTACAAATAACGCTCGGCATACTTGCTGGTACCAATATCTGAAACACCCGCCAGGATTACCTTGATGGAAACTCCACGTTTTGCTGCACGCTTGATGCTGTTTCTGAACATCTGGCCTGGCAGAAAGTAGGGAGACATTATAATGATCCGGTCTGCCGCGTTATTGAACATTTCAACATAGCTGCGTGATATCTCTCTTCTTCTCCCGATCCAGTCATTTCTTCTTGGGCGCACCTCACAATTCTTCACGATGCCACTCACAGGCAGGTGCGTCGGTTTTACTGTTTCTATAGCAGAAAGTCTGGAAGTTTTAAACCTGCGAATACAAATTCCCGCCAGGCTGGTGCCGATAGTGCCTTCAGAATATAATGCCCAGTCGAGCCATGCTGCACCCTTTTCAGTATCGTTGTATTTGTCGCTGATGTTGAGACCACCCACAAGACAATTGAAGCTGTCGATGACGATCACCTTGTGATGAAGTCTTCTTCCAAGGTAGAATTTCTTTCCCTTGAGAATAGGTGCAAACCAGTGGAAACGAATTCCGGAATCTTTCAGATCCTGGATAAATGCTTTTGATAAATTCTTGGAAGCGTAGGCATCCAGCATCAGGAATATGCGGACGCCACGACGGCTGGCATCTTTTAAGGCTGTTGCAATTCTCTGACCGGTTGCGTCATTGTCAAAGATGTACATCTGAAAGTGAATGATGTGCTTTGCAGAGGAGATCATTTTCTCCAGGAGGTCAAAGTATTCGATTCCGCCCCGGATGAGCTTCACGGAAGTGCCAGCAATGTAGGGTGCATCTTTGGCAGATGTCCTGAATCTTTCAAACATGCTTCAAGGTATGAAACGCTATATAAATACAGAATGGGCTTAAAAGCAAAAACCACCCGAAGGTGGTTTCTACATCAGTATTAAGAATTAAAGTTGTTGTTAGTTAACAACCTTAACTTTAACGGCATTCATACCTTTTTTGCCTCTTTCAGCTTCGTATTCAACCTGATCGTTTTCACGAATCTGGTCGATAAGACCTGAAGAGTGTACAAAAATGTCTTCACCTGAATCAGATGGCTTGATGAAACCAAATCCTTTGGCATCATTGAAAAATTTAACTGTTCCTTGCATTGTTTATTAATTAATTGAGAAAACTCACTGTTTGTTGCATCAACAAGGACTCAAATAAGATTCCCTTTTCAGGAATATTGCATTGAATTGATTGTCTTAATTAAGGAAGGTGGAACTCAAGAGAAAGCCGAAAGGCACTATTGGAACGCACTATTACTTAAAATGCGATGCAAATATATTAGTAATAATTGATTTTATCAAATTCTGAGTGAAAACAGGCATCAGAATGCTGATTGTGGATTAATTTCCACGTGTTGCATGTGGGAATCTTTCTACCCACTCTCATAAACTGTCACAAAAGCTGATTTCCCGTCGCTAAACGATCATTCCGGCTCTTTAACTCCGGATTTTGCCTGATATCACAGTGCGGCCTGAATTTTTCAACAAGGCTTAAAAAACTAAACATAACTATGAAAAATTTAAGAAACGGGTTTTTGGCTTTTGGCGTCGTTATAGCTACCCTGCTATCGAGCTGCGATTCAAAAGAGAAAGCTCAACTCCATAACAAAGTTGATTCACTTACAGTAGAACTGAATCAGCGTAAGGAAGTTGAGAAAACAATGACTGAAGTAGGCTCACTACTTGATTCAATCGATGCTAACCGTCATGCATTGCGCACTAAAATGATTGAAGGAACTTCATACGCTGAATATGTAAGCCGTTTGAAAGACATCAACAATCACATTAGCGCAACTCAGAAGAAGATCGATGAGCTTCAGAAGACAGCCGATAAGAATCGTGTTACTGCAGGAACGATCAAGAGATTGAAAGCTGACCTGGCATCACGTTCTGAGGAAATCACTGCTTTGCAACTTGAGATCGTAACCATGCGTGATCAGAATGCAAATCTTTGGGCTAAGGTTAACAGTAAGGATTCATTGCTTTCTATCAAGGATGAAGTGATCAAGGTGAAAGAATCTGATGTTGCTTCACTTGAAGGTCTTGTAACTGATATCAACGAGCAAAACAGAAATAAGGTAGCCAGCATGTACTATGCACAAGCTCAGGCTCTTGAAACAGCCGCTGAACGTACCAAATTCGCTCCTCGCAAGAAGAAAGAAACACGCCGTGAAGCACTTGAATTATATCGCTTGTCACTTTCAATGGGTAACACTGAAGCACAAGCAAGAATTGACGCACTTGAAAAAGAATTGAGCTAATCTCTCATTCAATATAATGAAGGCCACAGGGTTCGCGCTCTGTGGCTTTTTTATTTACCTTAATGGCATGAAGTGCTTCCTTCCATTTTCTCAGAATCCATCCCCCGCCTACCCTGCCTCCCAATCTCCTGATGGTACCTCGCTAAAAGCCCGGTTTGAAAAAACCACAATGCTGATTTACTACGTACACATATCCGGGACTTTGCTCATTCTTAACTCCGCCGGTCATTAATGTCGAAATTGCCCCAATCGTCAGTCAGGGAAAAGCTCTACAATCTTTGCATTGATTACGTCAGGCAAAGAATGGATGAGGCAGAAGATGCTATACGGGTTATTCAGCGATCTGCAAACGAAGAGACTAAAAGCAGTGCCGGCGACAAGTATGAGACGGGCAGAGCGATGGCCCAGATAGAAATTGAAAAGAGTATGGTCCAGCTGGCTGAGGCAAAAAAGCTAAACCAGGTGCTGATTCAAATAAAGCCAGGAGCTTATGAAACAGTGCAACTGGGAAGTGTTGCGATCACCACGCAGGGTAATTTCTATCTAACCATCAGCGCAGGAAAATTGAGTGTCGACAATGAAACATTCTTCGCGATCTCCCCTGCTTCTCCTATTGGAATGAAGTTATCAGGAAAGGCAAAAGGTGAATCATTTAATTTCAATGGGAAAGAGTTTGTTGTGAAAGAAGTGCTATAGACCGTCTGTCATTAAATTCATTCAAATGTACATGGCTTTAATATTTTTACCTGTATTCCAATTCTAAAGTGGTAGCTGAAAAGAAAGTGAATGTTTTAAGGGATCGGTTTCTTCTGGGGGTCAGCAGTGAGAGCTGGAAATCTGAAATGGATAACGTCTCATCGCGGTATCACTTCATAGGAGCCTGGGTTGCCATCATCTTCGATCCGTTATTCGCCATTACAGATTACTTCAATATTCAACATGGTTGGTTATCCCTCCTGTTTATCCGGTTGGGTATCTCAGCCATTACCATCGGAATGCTCTTAATGAGGAAGAAATTCAGTTTCCCATCCTACTATCTTGTTCTGGTTCCATTCCTGCTCATTTCGCTTCAAAATGCCTATACCTACGACCTTATCACCAGCGAACATTTAATTGGTCACAACCTGAATTATATCGCATTGCTGATCGGAGCATCCATGTTTATGATGTGGGAATTGAGGTACTCACTGCTTGCTTTACTGTTATCAGCACTCGCTACCATCATCTTTGTAGCCTTGAATCCTGCAATCAAGCTGGATGAGTTTTTGATCAAAGGTGGACTGCTGCTGGGAGTCTCCGGAATATTTATGGTAATTCTGATCAATACCCGATACAACCTTACGGTAAAAGAGATAAAGGCAAGACTGGCCCTTCAGCTAAGTAATGCAGAGATCCAGCAACAGTTCATTGAACTGGAGCGGCAAAAGAATTTTATCAATGAGATCAATGAAAATCTTGAATCGCTGGTAAAAGATCGCACACGGGTGCTGGAGAAAAAGAACAAGGCGTTGGAAGAGTACGCGTTTATCAATGCCCACAAGCTACGGGCACCTCTGGCAAGTATACTAGGTCTGATCAATCTCATGAATAATACCGATCACAATGAAGAGTCCAAGAAAGTGATGGACCACCTGCAGCTCTCTGCCGTAAAGCTCGACGAGGTTGTTAATTCCATCACTCAGGCTATTGAGCGGGGTGAACAGGAGAATTAAGGATTGTTCATCGCCGTACAATGATGTGTACAAAAGTGGATAATCAGTCAGAATTCAATATTTCAACTATTTGATTTACAGGTAGTTACAAGCTGGATTGCTCTTTGCAACCAGGTTCTCAAAATTCGCTATGAGAACATTCATTGGTCTGGTTTTGTGGTGCTTCCTGTTAGTAACCTGCTGGCCGTTGGCGCTGGTGCTGATCCTTCTCTTTCCGATTCTCTGGTTGATTCTTCTCCCCTTCAGGATCGTGGGATTGTCGATCGACCTGGTCTTTAAATTTATAACGGCAGTGCTCCTGTTTCCTTTTCGGATATTAAAATCCTCCTAAACAAAAAAGCACTTCCCGAAGGAAGTGCCTTTTCAGATTTATAAGAAAGAGATTAGTTAATAGCAGTAACCGATGTTGTTACATTCATATTAACGCCTCCCTGGATTGTTACAATGTTAGGTGAAGAAGCTCCAAGAGTAATCGTTGAAGTAAGCAGCGCCTGTAAATTTACGTCGTCGTTGCTATCCACATCGTATGATGCAAAGTGCAATTCATACTCACCAGCTTCAACAAAAGCGAGCTTGTAAGTTTTAGCATTCAAAGTGCCTTTTACTTCAGCGCTGGTTACTGCATTCTTGAACAGGATCTTATCATCTCCCTGAGGCTGACCTTCCACTCCTGCATCAAATGTTCCCTTCTTGTAAGCATATACAAAAAGCTTGTCTGCGTTTGTGTTAACTTGTTCAGTGTAATTTCCATTAATAGTAGCCGCATCACTTTGGCTTACCACGCGAACAGAAGCTTTAAGATTATCATTGCTGACAAAATTGTAGCGAACGGCAGCATTATCAACTTTACGGATGGCTTTGCGAATGTCAAAATCAAGGATGATGGTAGATTTTGTATTAGCTGAAACTTTCCATGTATTGTTCAAAGTGATGTCGATTGTACCGCTGTCGCGAAGCTTATACTTAACATTATCGTTTGTTAATACATAGCTTCCAGGAGCAGTTCCGGATGCATCAAAATCACTATCAATTACCAATGTCAGGTTACTGTAGCTTTTAGCAGCAAGATTGGATGTTGCCAATAACTTAGTAGTACCTTCTGAATAAGCCTTTAAATCGATAGTTTGTTTTGTAAAGCCAGAAACAGAAACTCCGTCTACCTTCACATCTGTTACTGTTACAAATACTCCCTTTACATCTGCATCATCTGTAGGTGCATCTGTGATCTGAAATTCAGCTTCACCGTTTCCAACTCCTGACTTGTTATCAGAATCAGAGCATGATTGCGTAAGTATAAGAGCGCTCACTAAAGCCAATGACGCTCCCAATTTTAAAAATGTTGTTTTCATAAATAGTTTAAAGTTTGGTGTTTTGTTTTTTCAACACCTCTTAAAAAAACTGTTCCATCGGTTTTCTACACTCCTTGCTGGAGGGCACTTTTTGGCGGTTGGCATGATATTTTGCTCATACCCGATATGAAACAAATCGCGCTAATTTTGCTGTTTTCGATGGTTTTGATCACTGCCCCCAATGCAGGATCATCCGTTAACACAATAGCCGGAAACGTTACTCCAACGGTGGAAAATTTCTACATTCTTGAAACACTTACTGTATATAATCCTACACATAATCAATGTGACAGAAGTCCATTGATCACAGCAAGCAATGCAAGAATTGATACACTGAAATTAGGGAAACAACAATTGCGTTGGATGGCGTTGTCAAGAAATTTACTGAAACGCTGGAACGGAGTATTCAATTATGGTGATACTGTAAATATATATGCAGGAGATCCGCAGATTGATGGATCATGGATCATTCAGGATAATCTGAACAAGCGATACAAGGACAGAGGCGATCTTCTGTTTGATAGTAGAGTAAGAACTCTTGGTAAGTGGAAGAATGTTAAGATTTCAAAGGCTTCTTAAAGGCTGTGGCCTTAATTCCACAGAATATATCTGATGGCATACATTTAGTTACTGTTTAAATTAAACTTATAAAGATCATGGCAACTACAAAAAATGATACTCATGGAGCAAGTCCTCTTCCAAAAGGAAAGAGCAAACCTGGTGCACCATTATTCAAAAAGCCAAAAACCAAACATGAAGAGAAGTCAGAGCGCGACATGACGGGCCAGACTGATACTTCATTGAAAGACATGAAGAAAAGATTGGCAGAAGTTCCTAAGAAATCTTCCGGTAGCAAGCACGACAAAAAAGCTTACGAAGATTAATGTAAGTTGAAAACTTCTGTATTAAGAAGTTAAATTGAACCAACTTTTTTACTTTCACTTTCGTTATCGCAGATGAAACTCAGGATACTTTATCCATGTTTTGTCTGCTTCTTTTTTACAACCTACAAAGCAGCATTCCTGGCGTTGAAGATGCACAAAATGACCTACGACCCTAGGTTCAGACTAGGTTCAGGCTAGGTTCTACCTAGGTTCAGGCTAGGTTCTACCTAGGTTCAGGCTAGGTTCAAGCTAGGTTCAGCCTAGGTTCAGGCTAGGTTCAGCCTAGGTTCAGGCCAAGTTCTCCTTACCCTCTTCCCCATCTCAATTCGGTTGATTACCTGATTAGTATCGGATTAGCATCCCATTTCCGCTTTTCTCAGTTCACCTGAGGATTTTCTATAAGTCCGGTGCATGAAGGCATCACGCGTGGAAAAAAATCCACGGCGATAGGGATCAGATTATTGATGTGCTGATCCCCTTTATGGCACAGTTATTTTGACTTACCTGACAAAACCA
Source organism: Cyclobacteriaceae bacterium (assembly GCA_013141055.1). NCBI lineage: Bacteria > Pseudomonadati > Bacteroidota > Cytophagia > Cytophagales > Cyclobacteriaceae > Cyclobacteriaceae bacterium. The sequence goes on from JABFRS010000002.1 coordinate 214,218, forward strand.
ACAAATCAATAATTATGAAAACTCAAGTAAAATTTATCTATTTCTTTGCCTTTGCTATCATGCTTGGAAGCAGTCTGTTTGTTCAGGCGCAAAACACGATGACATGGGATAAGCTCGGAACAAAAGTGGTTGATTTCACTCTTGACCGTGACGTGGTAACAGCATCCACCAAAGAAGCATACACTGCATTAAAAGTTAAGGTGAACAATGGTACCATCAATATCCACAAGGTTACTGTACACTTTGCAAACGGTGATACTCAGGATGTTAAGCTTCCTGCAGAAATGTCCAAGAACAATGATGGCCAGTTGATCGATCTTAAGGGAAACCAGAGATTGATTGAAAAGGTTACATTCTGGTACGACACTGTTAACAAGGATAAGGATAAGGCAGTTGTAGAAGTTTGGGCTAAGAAATAATCTGCTCCGCTTCTAAAAACGAGGGAGAAGACCAGTCTTCTCCCTTTCGTTGTTTAAAAGAGTGCTCTATTGGTATGATTTTTTGAATAATCAGCATATGAGCCAATCAAAACCACGTCGCCCGCTAAGAAAAGGGACTAAAATACTGATCATCATCCTTGCTGTATTGCTGGTGATCCGATTGATACTTCCCTCCGTTGTGTTGCACTATGCAAACAAGACCCTTGCCAACATGAAGGGATACTACGGTCACATCAATGACATTGACATCTGGCTGATCCGTGGGGCTTACAAGATCGATAGCATCTATCTCAACAAGCTGGATTCAAATACAAATAAACAGACACCATTTTTTGCATCGAAAAGCATTGACCTTTCGGTTGAATGGAAAGCAATTTTTCATGGCTCAATCGTCGGTGAGCTCGTCTTTGAAGAACCTACCCTACGCTTTACAAAGGACAAGGTGGAACCCTCCAATCTGAAAAAGGACTCTACCAGCTTTAAAGATCTCTTGCATGGATTCATGCCATTGAAAGTAAACCGATTCGAAGTGAACAATGGCCGCATAAAGTATGTCGATGAAACTTCGAAGCCGAAAGTCGACATTGAAATGACCAATACATACATCCTCGCTCAAAATCTGAGGAACAGTTATGATTCGACAGTATTGCTTCCTGCTAAAGTCAGGGCATCCGCGGATGTTTATGATGGAACGCTAACCTTTAATCTGAAATTAAATCCCCTTGCGGATCAACCGACATTTGATGTAAATGCTGAAGTAAAGAATACTAATCTCGTTAAGCTAAACGAGTTCTTCCAGGCATATGCCAAGGTCGATGTGAACAAGGGAACCTTTGGACTCTACACAGAAGTTGCTGCCAAAAATGGCAAGTTTGATGGGTATGTAAAGCCGGTGATCAAAGATCTGGATATCCTTGGCAAGGAAGATCGCAAAGACAATATCTTTCAGAAAATGTGGGAAGCTATTGTAGGAACGGTAGCCGATGTGTTCACCAACCAGCCTAAGGATCAGTTTGCCACAAAGATCCCGTTTAAGGGAGATGTCAAAGATCCGGATGCCAACATCTGGTACGCGATCCTTACGGTAATAAGAAATGCATTTATTCAGGCGCTCCAGCCTTCGATAGATAATGAGATCAACATAGCATCGGTTGACAAGCCCAAAGAGGAGAAGAAAACATTCCTTCAAAAGGTCTTTGGAAAGAAGGACGACAAGAAGAAAGAAGAAGAGAAAGAGAAAAAGAAATGACGACTACACCAGTATCCAGTCGGTAATAGCATTCTGAAGGATGGGTGAAAAGTTCGCTCTCGGTGGAATATCAAGATAAGGATATATTACTTTTGAAAGGTATAAACCCTGCGGATATGCCGGTTCGATAAGCTTAGGTGTTTCTTTCGTTATCAGATAGCTTTCAAATTCTTCAACACTTAATTCTCCCCTTCCGATATCAAGAAATTTCGTCATGATGATCCTGATCATTCTCGCCAGGAATCTGTTAGCTGAAATCTGAAATCGTATCCGATCCCCGGAAGGGTCAGCATACAATGCTGCGGTCGTAACATTGCATATCGTTGTGCGATAGCCTAACGGTGATTTGCAGAGTGCCGCATAATCATTGTATTTGACGAGAAGAGAAACAGCCTGCTTCATCCTGTCGAGATTGAGATTTCTTTCCAGATAGAGAGAGCTGAGATCATTCAGGAAAGGATCTTTATAGGTATGGATAAAGTAATCGTATGTTCGCTGAGTTGCGTCAAATCTTGCATGTCGTGAGTCATCTACAGGAATGATCTCGAAGATGGCAATATCATCCGGGAGCATTTTATTCAAACGAAAGATCAGATCATAATCCCACTCTCTTTCAATGTCAGCATGAAAAAAGAACTGTGATGCATGGACCATGGCATCCGTTCTGCCGCAACCGATGATAGTGACATCAGTCTTCAGAATCTGACCAAGGGTGGTTTCAATTACCTCCTGGATATTCACAGCTTTAGCTTGTCGCTGCCATCCCCGGTAGCGGATCCCATTATAGCCTATGTGAAAGAAATATCTCATGGATTGAACGTGTAATTTATTCCACGCACAGGCTTCAAAGGTAGTGGTTTGTTCATATCAGAGGCAGATTATCTTCAATTTAATATGGATGAGTTCAACACCATAAATGCCTTTCGCTGGAATAGAAATTGAAGCATACTTCCTAAAAAGAAACCAATGAACAACGATCATAATAACGAAGACCTCAGTCGCGAAGATGCGATTGATAAGTTAAAGGAGCTTGTGAAGCACAATTCCATGTGCATGTTTACAACAAAGCTTGAAGAGTTGCCTCTGCATTCACGTCCCATGAGCGTGGCAAAAGTTTGCGATCAGGGAAATTTATGGTTCCTGAGTCCCGGAGACAGCAATAAGAACATGAATATCTCAGAAGATTCACGTGTTCAATTGTTTTCAACAAATGCTTCCGATTCAGAATTTCTTACCGTCTATGGTAACGCTACCATCTCACGCGATAAGAAAAAGATAGAAGAACTCTGGTCTCCTCTTGCGAAGGCCTGGTTTACACAAGGAAAAGACGATCCAAGAATAACCGTTATCAAAGTAACTCCTGAAGATGCTCATTACTGGGATACAAAGAATGGAAAGATGGTATCGCTTGTGAAGATTGTAGCGGCAGCAGCCATTGGACATACTATGGATGGAGGAGTTGAAGGAAGTCTTTCTGTGAGATAGAAGATATTTTACCCGACAAGTAAAAACTACTGCAGCCTGATCTATGGATCGGGCTGCAGTTTCATTTAAACCTCAGATTTTTATTATCTTTAGTTTATTATGAAAAAATCATTCTTTAAAGTCCTTGCAAGGCTCAACAAATTGGTTCTGCCTTCAGTCAGCAAGCTGGACATGAATAGACTTTCAAAAGCAAACAAGGCATTGATTGCTTATAAGTACTGGGTTACACTGCACGTCCTTGATTGATCAGGAATTCTTTCCTGAGATCTTATAACAATTCAGTTGGCAAAGCCTTCTCGCTCACCTGTCCTTCCACAACATCCACATAGTACGACTTGCTTTCTTTGTTGAGAGCGACAGACTTTACAAACTGTTCATTCTCAAAATAGATTCCTGCATTGTTATCACAGGCATATCCCGGAGGCAGTTCACCTTTCTTGATCAGATCCTGGTAGAGTGGTCTTCTTTGAACTTCAGCATCATAATGAGGGCAATGAGATCCTTTGATCCATCCAAGGCAATCAACCTTACTCAGCTTGATCGGCCTTGAATCGGTAGTTCCGCTTTGAAACCAGCAAAGCGATCCTGCACTTCCACCGGACATTACAATGCCCGACTCATATGCTTTACGCAATGCCAGATCTATACCCTGGGCTTTCCAGATAGCAATCATGTTGAGCGTGTTTCCACCACCCACAAAAATGATATCCATGCCCATGATAGTCTCTTCAAAGGTTTTTTTGGTATCGTAGGAACCAATAAAAGTCTTCAGCACAAATGGCTTTACCGGAAGGTCCTCACAGGAAGCATACCAATTGCTGATGGTATTCACGCTGTCACCCGTAGCCGTGGGAACATAACACACCTTTGGATTCTCCTTTTTTGTAAGTCCCATAATGAACTTTGAAAAACTTTTGAATCCGCCCCCTCCTGTTATGAATATTTTTCTTTTAACATCCTGTTTCATGTCGGTATTATTATCGTTTGGATTTGCTGAGGTATTCAATGGCAGACCAGACAGCCCCATGCCTACGGCCGTTGTAGAAACTGTCTGAATAAAGTGCCTGCGTTTCATCACAAAATATTTATTGAATTTATAAAATTACCTCGGCTTTTCAGCCGAAAGTTTATCCTGTGTCAATCTGTAAAAAAGAATAGATGCCCGCTTTGCCTGCAGGGAAATAGATCGTGGATCTGCCGTTTCATCGATCGTATGTCCGCCGGTTGAACGCAAACCAAGACCATCAATAGCCATGTCTACATACGCTGCTGTGAATGATATGTCTGCCGCACCTGCTTTACGTGGATTCACAGCCACTACCGTTCCTGCTCCTATATCCTTACTGACCTGATTCAGATAGCTCAGTAGCTTATAATTTCCTTCTGTCGGTGCTAATGGAGGGTATCCATCATAGAATGTGATTTCGGCCTTTGTCAATGGGCGATGACGTGATACGATTGCCATCATCGTTTCCTGCGTCTTCTTTAGTTGCTCCGGTGAAATGGTACGGATGTCTCCTGACACAATTGTCTGCTTCGAAACGATATTCGCTTTTCCATAAGCTGAACCTCCGTCCATTGCCTTATCATGTTCAACAGAAGATCCGCCGATGATCATTCCAGGGTTGAAAGTAAGATACTCCTCTCCTGCCAGCGCTTCATAAAATTCATTTAATATTCTGGAGGCCTCATAGATTGCACCGGCTCCAACGGCTTCGGTAAATATCTGTGATGAGTGTGCTGGAATTCCTGTAACCGTCAACTCCCAGTTGGATGAACTTCTCCTTGCCACCACGGCAGTCTTTGGGTCACCGGCACCATCTTCAGATCCAATAGCAATGTCGGCGGCTTTTGCTGCTTCGATGAGATCATACCGTGCAAGATTCAATGGCTTTCCGCTAAGCTCTTCATCACCGGTCATCACCACAATGATGTTCATATCCTTTAAGAGTCCATTGTCTTTCAAGGCTTGCAACGATTGGATAATAACAACGTCGCCTCCTTTCATATCTCCCACACCTGGTCCGGTGATCGTGGAATCGTTGACCATTTTGAATTGCTGAAAAGGACTGGCCAGTTCAAAAACAGTATCGAGATGACCGATCAGTAAGAGGGTCTTTCCTTTTCCTTTGTGTTCGGCGACGAGGTGCCCGGCTCTTCCAAATGGTTTCCCGTCAACCCATTTCGTCTGAAAGCCAAGAGCATCCAGCTTCGCCCTGAATATCTGTCCTACCTTCCTGACGCCATCGAAATTCATAGAGCCACTATTGATGTTCACCACCTCTTCCAGAAGTTTTAAGCCTTCATTGTAATGAGCATCCACATGGGCCGTGAGTTTCTTTTCAACTTTGGACAGCTGAGCATGTGTAAGTAATGGCACAAAGAGTACAGCGGCGATAGTAAATGCTTTACAGAATTTCATAGGATCAGAATATTTGACTTCAAAGTAATCAATGCTTCACGGTTTCAGGAAAAATAATAGATCAAAAAGCTGGCGGTGCCGATGAAAAGGCACAGAGGTGAATAATACTTAGAATCATTGATCCCAAATGGAGTGCCTTTGATCTTTTTAAAGAATCCTACATAACTGAAATTACCGACGGCACGAAGGAGAAAGATAAAGCCTATGATCATTGTGACAATCTTAACGAAACGTTGCGCGATAGCTGAAATTTCATTCGTTGTATGCAAGTCGATCCAGCCAAGATTCATGAAGGTGACGGTGGCAAAGAACAATAATCCGAATGCGACTACCAACGTTGATACGATACCGGGTTTAAAGAAAAGTGTTCCATCTGGTTTGGAAGGCAGACTTGTAAGTTCACCCCAGGTGCCGCCAAAGGCCCAGTAGAAATGGAGACCCGACAGGAATAAGAAAATGGAAACATTGAGGAAGACCAGTACAACGATCATTCTACGAATGTAGAAAACTAAAGGACAAACCTGTAGGTGTATTTGATCAAAAATATGTTGTGTGCCTGAGTGTTGAAATCAAAAGAATAACGATCCCACTCAGAGCCTTTGCGATCATAAAACGCTCCATTCATTTCCTGTGTCCAGACGAGAAACAATGTAGAACCAGGAATATATTCCCAACGCATGACCATATTGGATCGGAACTGACCAAAATTAAAGTCAGGCTTATCAAATGAATAATCAGATGCACCCCGGTTATATTGATCAACATGATAACTGTCTCCAATAGGATTGATCTGAGATGGAGCAAGGAGTGCAAAACGATTTCCATACTCTGCAGCCCGTGAATCAGTAACCTGCTTGAAATTAGAATAGGTACCCGCCGTTCCGAAAGGCTGTCCCCAGTATTGAATAGACAGATTCGGCGTAAGCATATACGTCATACGCAACGAAACTCTGAAAGTAGCCTGTTCAATCTCGCCAAGTACATAACGATCTTCTCCGTCCACAGAACCAGTAGCCACGTACTGCAAATGATTTCTGCTATGGCTGAAAGAAGGATTGACAGAAAAATTCAATGCATTGGAAGGCCGGTAAGTGAATTCAAGATCAAGATCATTGGTCCTCAGGTAATCATTGTCGCCAACAAACCAGCTTGGACCAACTCCTACCTGGAGCTTCTTGCGGCGATCGGTGCTGAGATAGAACCAATAGGATGAACTGCCGGGATACTGAATAGCAGGTCCACCTCTCAGATCAGCATTGGAAATACTCTGACCACTCAACGTAATTCCTCCAGCCATAAACCAGAAATTCTTTAGTTCCACAAAGGCATCTGTTGAATATGTTCTTGAGGTGGTACGCCCATCGAAATCCATTCCCAGGTTTTCATACACGCCATACCGTTGGGATCTTGCAATACCTTTTGGATTTGGTATTCTGTATTGAACCCATGACCATTGATTGATCTTATCGGTCTGAAGGAGAAAGCCAACATCATTAAGCTCAAGCTGAGGCGAAAGCCAGCTACCACCCAGATCAAAAGTTATTCTTCCACTGCGTTTACCAATTACGAATTGACCACCAGAACCTGTCAACGACTTTAAGGTTGAATCCACTTCCGCATGGTTATTATCCGGTCGCTGGAAGAATCTCTCAGATGCCCGTTGCGATGTGATCATGGATTCCGCACTTCCGCTTATATGACTCATGAATACCTTACCGGCGAAATAATACTTACGCTCATGCCAGTTGTGAGTAAAGTCTACACCACCCGAATAAGCATTGTCAGGCAGCCAGGTCAGTCGCTGATCCACGATCTTTCTATTGGTCGCTGTAAACATTGCGCCGATCAGCGTATTTCCTTTATGAATATCCTGTTGTGCTCTTGCCACAAAATAATTCGTCAGCGGCTCTATGGTCTGATAGCTGCGTTCGCCAAGGCTATCAAGCGTAGCCTTTTCGGGATTGGTAACGGATTCAAGTATTCCCCATGAAAATCCTTTCTTGTTCTTTCCGGTAAGCTTGGCTGCTCCCAGGATGGTAGTTCTGCTCTTGGATGTTGAAAAAACATTCGGCCCAACGATATCGGGTTCTCCCTGTGGCCGTCTTCCAATGCGCCTGGAGTAGAAAAGGTTATCACTTGACATGTCTGAGATCGGGAAGTTCAGCGTATGACTTCCTTCAATGAAGAATGGTCTGCGTTCCTGAAAGAATAATTCAAAAGCAGTAAGGTTTACACGGGAAGGATCTGCTTCGACCTGACCGAAATCAGGATTGACGGTAAGATCCAACGTGATATCGCTGGTGATACCGATCTTTGCATCCAGACCTACATCAACTGATGACGACGCACCTGTTGCAAATGGATTGTTCTCTTCTTTCTGAAATGTTTCTGTCTTGGCTACTATATAAGGCTGGATCTCGAGTTGTTTTTGAGGCCTGATACCTTTGATCCCATGAAGTTCAGGAAACCTGTGAACCCATCCATTGCTGGTGGGTGGTATAAACTGCCAGTTGGACATCTCCTGTTTTCTGAAAAGCAACCGCTGTACCTGAAATCCCCAGACATGTTCAGGTTTATCCGGGAAGCGCAATTGACTAAGTGGTATTCTTAGCTCGGCCATCCAGCCTTCGCTGTTGATGCTGGTCTTGAGATACCAGATAGGATCCCAGCTTGCGTCCCATACTTCGCCGTTATTGGAAACATACTCGTCGCCCTTTACTCCTGAAACAGAAGAAGTAAATGAAAAGGCCGTGCGCTTGTCGGCATAACTGTCGATGTTTACTTCAACCCAATCTCCTTCAAACCCATCACGTCGCGACATCCGGCTAACGATCTTAGATGGTTCGGGATCAAGGCAGCGGAAGAGGATGTAGAGATTCTTTGCATCATACAGCACCTTGAAGTACGTCTCAACGGATGCTACTGCACCGGCATCCGGCATTTTCTGACGAAAGCCACCACCACCCCATGTCACCTGCTCCCATGCAGGATCATTTCCAAGTCCATCAATTTTGGGTGCTTCACCTTTAAGCTCTGCAGTCGTATAAGTTTTGATAGGGTCGATCCGGGCTTTGATTGAATCAAGCTTTGCCTTTATGGAATCAGTCTGACCATAGAGAGAATATCCTGTAACGAGAATAATGAGTATGAGAACCCGGGATATCATGCAGGATTTACGATTACAAATCCTCTTAGATGCAATGGAGACATATCTTGGCTTGAGAAAAATTGCCCAACATCACTAATGCTCCGGAGGTCAGATTCTCATTTCCGACCGGCGCACTCTTAACGGAGGCGGGTGAAGTCTATTGTACGAATTGCGGGATCAGGAAAGCCAAAACCTATCCAGCCTCAATCTCCATTATATATAATAGAGTGTAGTTTACTAGGATTCAATTACTTAAGTAAAGAATCCTTTAAAAAAACAACCATTTGATTACTTAGGTCGAACTGCTCGTTTTACCAGTCTTTCAGGGACTGGAACGGGGACCAGGATATCCTGTCTTTTAGGAGCACGGGCTTTCAGATGGCTTGCTCCGGTAATGACATTTTCCTTGGTTCCGGAAATAATCTCCCTGCAGTTTGGACTTCCGCACTGGCAAACAAATGGATCCAGTGTTTCGTCCAGGAATAATGCATAGTCAAGCGTGAGTTCCTCTCCAATGGAGATATCTCTTGTTGCTACCACATTAAGACCCTGATAAGCAGTGTTTGGACTACAGCTATGGTTTTGAGGAGCCCAGTTGATAGGGTTTTCATCCCAAAGAATATAGACCTCTTTGCTGATAGGATATGCATAGTGGCGGAAATCGTTCTTTTGCTTTTGGTTCCAGTTGGCTTCAACAAAGCTCTTGGAAACAATGCGTTGTGACATCTCTTCGCCCATGAAGATCACCTCGTTCTTGCGGATGCGGCGGCTTGCGGCGATACCGTAACCAGCAACAGAATTACCCTTCAGCACATACTTCTTCTGCTTGGCTTTATGACGGGCAATACCTTCGCCGATAATGTGCTTTAGGAATCCGCTCTTTCCGGCAGGGTCATAGTTCAAGATATGATCTGCAGAACCCTGATAGCTGTCAACGTAGAATGCAGAGCATGTAAAGTTGATCTCGAGGAAGTAGATCTGGCCGTTGGCATCCATGCGGAAATCAAGTCTTGCATACCCAACTCCACCAAATGCAGTGAAAATCTGTTGTGTGGCAGTCTTTAATGCTCTTTCAAGCTTAAAGTCATGGCAAGGAACGTTTGATTCAGGATGAAGCTCGGATGTTTTGAGCGCATAGGTCTTGAAGTGGCGTCCTTTCGGGAATATGTATTCGACAGGCTTATAAACAGTGCAAGACTTAGCATCCTTATTAGCGGCTACTAGTACAGTAAACTCGCGGCCTGCGATGTATTCTTCTACTAAAATCTCAGGATATTCATCCAGAATGGCAGTGATCTTGGCACGAAGCTCTGATTCAGTGTTCACTAAGGATAGCTCATCAACGCCGAGACTGTCTCCTGCTTTGGCTGGCTTGATGAACATCGGGAAGGTAAGCTTGTCCAATACGTCATCGATATCCTCCAGTGACATCACGTCTACCGATGCTGGAGTCTTCACTCCTGCTCCATAGGCAACATATTTCATTAAAGGCTTCGGGGGATCGTATAATACCGGATTTGGACCGGTGTAGGGCAAGTTGAGTAGCTCGAGTGTGTGGATCACATCGATGGAAGGAACTTCCCATTCGAGGTAGCCCTCACATAAATTGACATAGATGTCATAACCTTTCTTGCTGGCTTCTTTCAACTGACGATAGGTCGTGAGTTTGTTTAAGAAGACATGATCAACAACATCATCTTCAGGAAGTAAGCTTGTTAAATCCCGAGCTGGATCGTAGTTCTTATAGTCTACGTCAGTTGTTGAATAATCTGGTTGAAGTACACAAACTTTCATCTATTGTATTGCTTTATGTTTTGCCCCATAACGCGACAATGCGTCTTCGATAATCTGAATTATTAAATAAGTAAAAGATTTTTTTCCAAATCGCAAAATTGCACCGATGGAAGTATAGTCTTCGTCTTCGCTCAAACCACATTGAGCGTTGATCTCTAGTACGTAAAGCTTGCCAGTTTGTTTATCCATTCGGATATCCAGGCGTCCATATCCCATACCTCCTACTGACTTGAACGCTTGAAGGCTTACTTGCTTTAATGCAGGTATAAGTTCAGCTTCAGCTTCACGATAATCATAAAGTACTCCCTTATCAGGCAGTGGAGTCTCGTTATCATATGTTTCCCAAAGCCGGTCAAATGATAAGAATTGTTCCTTTTCGGGCAGTGACGCATGGAATACACGTTCCACTGCAGGGTAAAAATGAATATCATCAGGATTGGTAGAGGACCCAACTACAAAAGTTGTGAACTCACGTCCGCTGATGAACTGCTCAACGAATATGCCACCAGTATCCAGCTTCCAGCCATGATATCCGTTTTGCATTTGATTGAGGATTGAATTGAACTCTGTCTCATTGCTGACAACGTTCTTGATGCTGAGTCCCAGACTTCCGGCAGAGACAGCAGGCTTCACGATCATGACATCGCCTACCTCACTGAATAGAGTTGCCGGGTTGACTTTTAAAGGATCTACTACTTTCCATGCTGGTGTGGGTACCGAATGAAGGTCAAAAGCTTCCTTCATGGGGATCTTAGAGGTCGTAATGACATAGAAGAGGTCATCAGAACCAGTATAGATCATATCGTACTTATTGAGGGTATGGATGACAGAAACCCCTGGAATTCCATTCATTTCATCACCATCGCACAAATTGATGACGATATTGACCTTTGAAGAAGGATAATTTCTTATCCGGAGGATAACTTCTTCGATATTATCGAGCCTTACGTTCTCCCATTTCCACTCAACGCCTACTTCATTGAAGACTTTTGTGTACTCAGCAATACTCTGGGTGTAGTCGTAATAGTACTTAAGATTGGGATCATCGGTAACGAGGAAGGGTGCCAGTATCCAGACGAGATAGTCGTCTTTGCTTTCCTGAAAGCTTACTTTATTCTTTAAGTTACTGGTAAAGTCTCTGGCTGTAATCACTTTTATATCAATAAGTTGATAAATAAGCGACCTGGGAAGAGAAGGGAGTCGGAGGCGCCGGTCAGGTTATTGAACCTTTCGATTTTTATTAACGATGTAGATGAACCGTACGCTTTAACTATTGACATGTTATTGACTTAAGTGTCATAACCTTGGTCAAATATAAATACTTTTATTTATATCATAACATTCTTAACCAATTGATGCAGACTTTACTGGGTACTTCGACCTTAAAAGTCATACACTTTGGGTGTTCATACGTCTGATTCTTATAGACTTTTATGTTTTATGCCATGACCTGACATAAAAACAACCGGTATCTGCGAGTTACTTGAAGCAATACTTCAAGTAGGTGCGATACCGGTTGACTTACGGGTGTAAGATGAGTGACTTACTTAGCCTTTGAAGCCAATTTACCTTTGATGAAATCGGTAAAGCGGTAAAAGCTCAACACGTTTTCAGGTAAGTACTTTGCTCCCTTGATCATTCCGATGCAGTTCTTGCTTCCACACTGGCATTGGAACGGTTGATCCATGTCCCACTCTGCTGAAGGATAGAAAAAAGTGAACTGTTCACCCTTTTCGATAGACTTTACAGCGATCAATTGCTTGCGAGTCGTATCAAAAAATGCATTCGGATCACAGCTGTGGTTAATGCATTCAAGGTATTCCGGACGGAGCAGGATATGCTCATGTTCGCTGATCTGAACCGTCAGGTACGTTGGCGTAGGATAGATATTATCCCAGTAGAAATCGGCAATAACGTCCTCTTTGCTAAAGTTCTCTTTAGAAAACAATGAACGATGGCCGTGGGTAGCATCCGTTCTCTTTTCAGCAACTTCTGATTGAGAATCTACTACCATTGAGTTCGATTCATTAAAAATCATAATGTTAAAATTTGTAGTGGTTGTTTATCGAAAATCAAAAATGGCTTAATCAGGTGATTAAAAAAAATTTTTGATAACGTAATTGCTTAATGATCACCTGCCAACCAACTGTTAGCATATCATAAAAACTTCATTTTGTTGCGCATATCTTCATTGATTCAATGCAGTTTTTCAAACCTATTGCTGCCCTCAAGTGGTTGGATTTTCAGTCTCTCACCTATCAATGCACATGGCCTTATATCTGATTGACTGTCTCCATGTATTGTGAGTTCCATAGACAGATCAGTCTATCCGCCAGGTAATGCACCATCCATCTCGGGGTTTACCCCGAGGCCTTACGAAAATCACTCAGGGTAATAATCTTTGGAATACATCAAAGGTTTGATTCTATGCTCCATTCGTTGAAATCTTTCTCTATTCCCTGATTTTTATCAAATAATACATCCCCTGATTCATTAGGTAATGATAGAGAGCACATTTGTATTGTCGAGCAAATAAAAAGCGAGACGATAACCGGCGGACGAGTTGTAATAAAACCTAAACGCAATTTAAAATGAGCTTTCTTCAGGCAATTGTCAGAATCAAAAAGAGTTTCTTTTGCAAGAACTACAAGGCTGCTAAAAAGAAGCAACAGTTCATTAAGGATATCACCACCACTCAGGCGTTTGCCAGAATGAGTACACAGGATAAGATCACATCCCTGGCGAAACTGATATTCCTATTTCAATGTGATCATGGATACTCCCCCATAGAACTTGAGCAAAAGCTCATCCGACTCAACAGTGACCTGAAATCAAAGGTTATCAAGGACTGGAGTGGTATCTACTCTGAAAAGTGTATGTAATTTCTTCAATAGGGTTAAATAAATACAGGCGACATTAGCTCCGTTATGGAATCATAACGGAGCTTTTTGTTTTAATTCATTCAGCAATAACTACTTCTTGAACTTTTCCCGAAGCATGGCAAGCTTGTCTTCCATAGTTTCTTCTTTCAAAGGGGTAGCAGATGACCTGCTAACAGAATTTTCTTTGGTCTTTGAAGATGGCTTAACTACTGAAGGCTTTGACCTTGATGATTTATCTGATTCCTGAGGCTTGGAAGTACCACCACCGAACGGATCGCTCTTCATGGATAACGCAATGCGCTTCCTCGCAACATCCACCTCCATGACCGTGACTTTTACTTTCTGTGCCACTGAGGTCACCGCATTGGGATCCTTAACGAATTTATCACTGAGGTGACTGATGTGTACTAGACCATCCTGGTGAACACCGATATCCACAAACGCACCAAAGTTTGTCACGTTGGTTACAATACCTGGCAGCACCATACCAATCTTCAGGTCTTTGATCTCGTGAATACCGTCTTCAAAAGAGAACAGTTCAAATTTCTGACGTGGATCTCTTCCTGGCTTCTCCAATTCAGCAAGGATGTCAGTTAATGTCGGCAGACCAACCTTGTCGGATATATATTTTTTGATATCAAGCTTCTTACGAAGTTCGGCGCTGGTCATAAGATCACTGATAGAACAACCGAGGTCTTTGGCAAACTTTTCAACCAGTGGATAGCTTTCCGGATGAACTCCACTCCTGTCCAGTGGATTTTTAGAGTCACGTATGCGAAGGAAGCCGGCGCATTGCTCAAAGGCTTTGTCTCCTAACCTTGGCACCTTATGCAAAGCGCTTCGGTCTTTGAATGCACCATGCTCATTACGATATTCAACAATGCTTTTCGCCAGTTGTGGCCCTAAGCCTGAAACATAAGACAATAACTCCTTACTGGCAGTATTTACCTCAACGCCTACCTGATTTACACAGCTCATTACAACATCGTCAAGGCCAGCTTTAAGCTTCGATTGATCTACATCATGCTGATACTGTCCGACGCCAATAGACTTCGGATCGATCTTCACGAGCTCTGCCAACGGGTCTGTCAGGCGGCGACCAATTGAAACTGCTCCCCTTACGGTGATATCATGATCTGGAAATTCCTCACGCGCTACTTCCGATGCTGAATAGACAGAGGCACCGCTTTCATTGACCATGGCTACCATGATCTCCTTTGGCAAGCCCAATGCCTTCACAAACGATTCTGTCTCACGACTTGCTGTTCCATTACCAATGGCGATAGCTTCGATTTTGAACTTATCACAAAGTCCCATGACGATGGTTCCGGACTTGACTTTTTCCTTTTGAGGTTCGTTTGGATAGATGACGGTATTGAATAAAAGATCACCCTGCTCACCGAGGCAAACCAGTTTAGTTCCGGTACGAAAGCCTGGATCCAATGCCAGCACACGTTTCTGGCCAAGTGGTGAAGCAAGAAGGAGTTCCTTAAGATTAGATGCAAATACTTTTATCGCTTCGGCGTCCGCCATCAACTTCGATTCGACACGGACTTCACTTTCCAATGAAGGTTTCAAAAGACGTTTATAACTGTCTTTGACTGCCAGCTTTACCTGTTCGGCAACCGGCTTTGATGTTTTAACAAACTGATGCTCGAGTGATTGAATGGCTGAGTCCTCATTGGGAGAAATGTCCAATGAGATGATGCTTTCATTTTCTGCCCGACGCATGGCTAGCACCCGATGAGAAGGAGCTTTCTTGATAGGCTCTTTCCATTCAAAGTAATCTTTGAACTTCTGTGCTTCCTCACTTTCTGCTTTTGATTTTAATACTTTGGATTCGATGACACCTTCTTTCCAGAAGAGTTCACGAACCGTTTTACGTGCTTCCTGATTTTCACTCACCCATTCAGCCATGATGTCCCTGGCACCCTGCAACGCTTCTTCTTCTGTAGCCACTCCTTTTTCAAGGTTAATGAATGAGGCAGCCAATGCTGCGACATCAATATTGCCTTGCTGTTCGAAGATGCTTAGCGCCAATGGCTCAAGACCTTTTTCACGCGCAGCGGTTGCTCTTGTTTTGCGTTTAGGCTTGTAAGGAAGATAGATGTCTTCAAGTTCAGCAAGAGTAGTGGCTGCTTCAATGGCTTTCTTTAACTGAGGAGTAAGCTTTTCCTGCTTCTCAATTGATTTCAGTATTGCTTCTCTCCTTTTCTCCAGCTCCACCAGTTCTTCATGGCGATCGCGAATGGATGCGAGAACTACTTCGTCAAGGCTATCTGTGAGTTCCTTACGATATCGGGCGATGAAGGGAATAGTAGCACCTTCCTCTAAAAGTCCGACAACAATGTTTACCTGTTTTTCCTTTAAGCTGAGTTCGGCAGCAATCTGAGCAATGATATTTTCCATGAGAAGTTAAAAAAATAGTGTTTTAAAAGAGTGGCAAAAATAGGATTAGGAATGAAGGCACAAAGTTATGTGGATAGTTTTTTGAGGAAATATTTTCAAAGTAGTAAAGCAGTGGAAATTTTGAAGTGTAGTGTCAGGAGATAGTTTTGCCAGGCATTCCTTTGCCAATTACTGCTGCTATGAATTCAATTTTTGCATTTAAAAAAAGGAGATTTCCTAAGATTTCAGGGTATAAATATTTATCTTAAAAGCTGGTTTCCCACCTACACCCAACTGTATATAATTTCGTATTTACCATACTTCAATGTAGCATCTCAACATTCGTTGCGGTTTTCCAGGCCTTTCACGGCTCTTTGTATTAACAACCAATTTCCTCTTACTATAAACAACCCTATATGATTAGACTAGCGCTTGCGGTCGGATTCCTGGCCGTATTTGGTTTTGCAGCATACGCCATTGTTTTGCTGCTCACCAATTATTTTTCAAATCAAAATAAGAAAGAACAAAACAATCAAAACAACCCCAATCAAAACCCCTAAATGCTATGGACCCAATTATCAACAAAGTACCTTTTAACAGACGCTCAATATTTGCTGGCGTAATAGCCGTAATTGCGTTTATCTTATTCCTCATCATCAATCCATTCTCATGGAATGATGCCGGCAACAGAACCGTTGTTGAAAGAACAACCGGACAGCAGATCGTTCAATTTGCGCCCGGAATATTCTATGCAGGTTTCTTCGCAAAAGAAAAAGAATGGCCTAATCAGATATCCGTTACCTATCAGGCAGAAGCTGCCAATGCAGATCTGGAAGACAACGGCATTGAGGTGGGTCAGATCATGATCCGTTTCAGTGATGCGACAACAGCCAATGTAAAAGGGATTACCCAATTCATCCTTCCATCCGATGAAAAGGAGATGATCCTCATTCACAACACCCATCGTACACCTCAATCACTGGTGAGCAAAAGACTTGCTCCTTATACAAAGGAGTGTCTTCAATCTTCAGCACAGTTGATGAGCAGTGAGAAACACTATGGTGGCGGTCGTGCACAGATGGCCCAGGATTTCATGGACCAGCTTAAAGAAGGAGTCTATCTTCTGATCACAGAAGAGAATCTTGTTTACGATTCATTG
The DNA here is from genome assembly GCA_013141055.1 of Cyclobacteriaceae bacterium. Lineage (NCBI taxonomy): Bacteria > Pseudomonadati > Bacteroidota > Cytophagia > Cytophagales > Cyclobacteriaceae > Cyclobacteriaceae bacterium. The sequence goes on from JABFRS010000002.1 coordinate 231,185, forward strand.
GAAAAGGAGAAGAAGCGTGTTTATCAGACCTCCATTCAGTATGACAAAAAGAGTGCATTGCCAAAACGCAAGCTTTCTTCCATTAAGGAATATGGTATTACGGTAGCCGATGCTGCCATCACAGATGTTGATTATGAAGATAAAGTGGATCAGAAGCTTGTGAAGATCATCGATGCTGTGACCAAGTCATCCATTTCAAAACAAGAGTTGATGACAGCTCAGCAGCAAACACTTACTGCCAAAGCCAAAGGTGAGCAGGCTCTTGTTGAAATTGAATATCAGCAGAAGCAGGAACAAACCAAGCAGGTGGTAGAAGCCGAAACAAAGGTTAAAGTTGCTGAGCAAGACAAGCTTCAGCAGAAAATCGCTTATGAAGGTGCTATTCTGGAAGCAAAGAAGATCAAAGAAATGGCCGATGCTCAGGCCTATGCACGTTCACGCATCATGCAGGCGGATGGTGCCCTTGAGATGAAGTTGAATGCACAGGTTGAAGTTCAAAAGGCATGGGCCGATGCGTTCAGTAAATATACGGGTGCCATTGTTCCTCAATTCCAGACTGGTGGCGGACCGACGACCAATGGTGCGATCAGCTTTATGGATATCATGACTGCCAAGACTGCAAGAGATTTTGCAGTAGATATGAAGACAAAGAACTAATTAGAAATAATTCCTAGAATGAAAAGAGCGGATGTCATTCCGCTCTTTTTTTGTGCAGAAAATCCTACTTTTAATCAAACTTGAATTATGAGAGTATCTCTTTTGATATTGATGGCCGGTATTGTGTTCGTTTCATGTACTTCAAAAACGGAAACAGCAGAGGATACCGGGAAACTCCCTGACACGCGACCATTGGATCTTGTACTCAAGATGAGGGAAGATGGTGGAATGATGAATCACCAAACGAATCTTTATATCTCTGCTGATAGTTCCTTTTTTAAGGTTTCTGATCATAATATAGATAGCATTACATTCTTCAAGCTGACAGATGTTCAAATGGACAGTCTTTACTTGGTATTGAAGACTAATCAGTTTGATGAAATAAAATACCTAATGGACACTGCTGTCCTTGATCGCGGAGGACTTTCCGTAGATGTCTTCTGGAATAACAATCAGAATATCATTTCCGTGGATGACTCCGGTCAGGCTTTTGTCGATGAGCGTTGGCACAAGCAATGGGGAGCTGTGTTGCAATACCTGGATCAGTATATTGATAAGAGATGAAGGGATCACTTATGATTTACGATCCCTCCTTCTGTTTGAAAGAACCGCACCAGGGCATGGCACATGACAAAAAGAAGAATGAAGATTGATGAAACCAGTGCGATCATTCCGATGTTTGGATGATCAAGTTGTCTTTGATCCCAGATACCAATAGATGCCCACACGATCACGAGAGGATAGATAAAATTATTATAACGGCTCTCTACAACAATCGCGAGTGCTCCGGCAACAATAACCATTGCGATGGTCCATTGCTCGGCAGTCAGAGATGCTCCATCCCATTTCAGATCAATTAGTGTGACAGCAGCGCACGCAATTGTGGCGACCGATATCCATCCGCAGAACAAACTAAAAGGAACCCAAAGCCAGCGATTGAAATTTCTGTCTTCGATCGCACGCGTGGATCTGGTTAGCATCACAATGCTGATAACAAGGGTAATGATCAGAATAATTAGACTTAGAAGAATGTACCGATGAGTAAAGGCAAGTATCCAGGCTGAGCCCAGAATGTTGGCTGCAATCAGGTAGGGTGACAGTTGATCATAAATCTTAACATTGCGTTGGGAAGGCAACAACTGAACGATTGCATAGATAACGAATGACAAATAGATAAGGCCCCAAATACTAAAGACATATCCGGCCGGCGTAAAGAGGTCATTGTAGCTCCTGCTTATTTCTGCAATGTCCGGGGTATTGAAAATTCTGGTGTACAATCCATTAAAGGCGATGTTCAACAAAACTGCCAGAAGCGTAAGCCATCGCAATGCAATGTTGGAAGCTGTATTTTTCATGCATTACAGGTTGCAATTTGCATACCTGAAGGATTTCATTTCAGCAGTATTCGCATGATGAATTTGTGTATAAAATTTTCCACAAAATCTCTTCCGACTCTTCTGACACGAGCCTCATTGGCACATATGTTTATATTTGTAAGGATTTAACCCTTCTCTTTGGAATTTTCATTCACTCTTCTGATCGTTATCGTTACTGTGGCCATCAGCTTCTTCGTTTTCAGTCGTCCGGGTTTGATGAACCGACTGATGATGAATCCCTATAACATCAATAGAAAGAATCAGTTTGAGCGATTTATAACCTCTGGGTTTATCCATAAAGATTACACTCACCTGGGTCTAAACATGTTCTCATTATATTTTCTTGGTCTGGCTGTAGAGCATGATTTTATTGTACTGTTTGGAACGACGGGGATTTACTACTACCTGATGCTTTACCTTCTGGCAATTGCCGTGTCTGACCTGCCTACTTATTTCAAGGAGAAGAACAATCCCAATTACAATTCTTTGGGTGCATCAGGGGGTGTGGCTGCTGTTGTCTTTGCTTTCATCATTCTTGAACCCATGCGTTACCTATGTCTGTTCTTTGCTCTCTGCATGCCAGGATTCATTCTGGGATCATTGTATCTGGTCTATTCATACTTTCAGAGCAAGAGAGCTAAAGACAATATCAATCACGATGCTCATTTGTATGGTTCTCTGTTTGGATTGATCTTCTGTGTCATCGTTTATCCCAGATCCATTATAAGTTTCTACGAACAGGTCAGCGGTTGGCTTGAGCGAATACTTTAATAGTTACCTTTGCGGGATGGAACACTCTCTGAACACCCGATACGCCGAATTTCTCAAGAATCTTAGTATCCCTTCATTTACTGAAATGCAGGAAGAGGTTATAGAAAAGTCAGGTTCCGGCGACAATCTGTTGGTGCTTGCCCCCACAGGATCTGGCAAGACCTTATCATTTTTGATTCCTTTGATTAATAAGCTGAACAGTCAATCAAAGGAAGTCCAGGCATTGATCGTAGCTCCGTCACGGGAATTATCATTGCAGATCGAACAGGTTCTTCGTTCCATGAAGACTTCCTATAAAGTAAGTTGTGTGTATGGCGGCCATTCTGTAAAGATTGAACAAAACAGCTTAAGTGAGGCACCTGCGATTGTCATCGGAACACCAGGCCGCCTGGCAGATCATATCAGGAGGAAATCATTTGATCCATCTTACATCCGCATGGTAGTTCTGGATGAATTTGATAAATCCCTGCAGATGGGCTTTCAGGAAGAGCTTAAAGTTGTTTTCAATGCACTAAGCGGGAGGCAACAATACATTCTGACTTCTGCCACACGGCTTGATCCATTACCAGACTTTACACCTTTTAAGAAATTCGAAACGCTCAATTATCTGAAGGGTGAAGTTGAATCAAAATTAAAGTTAAAGCTGATCCACACCCGCAGTGTGGACAAGATCGAAACATTGCTGAAGCTTGTTTCAAGATTTAACCAGGAGGTTTGTATCGTTTTTTGTAATCACCGTGATGCAGTTGATAGAATCAGTGCTCTCTTCACCAACTACAAATTTGAGCATGGTATTCTTCATGGTGCTATGGAACAGATCGATCGGGAAAAAAATCTTATAAAATTCAGAGGCGGGGCTCATAATGTTTTGATTGCTACTGACCTTGCTTCACGCGGACTTGATGTTCCTGAGATCCGACATATTGTACACTATCAACTCCCTCTTCAGCAGGAAGCCTTTGTTCATCGTAACGGACGAACGGCCCGCATGCATGCAGAGGGTGATGCCTATTTAATTATTGCAGAAGATGAAACTCTTCCGGAATACATCGACAAATCTGTTTCAGAATTGAAATTATCCGGAAAGATCGAACTTCCTCCCCCTCCTGCGTTCTCTTGCCTTTACATCAGCGCAGGCAAGAAAGATAAGATCAGCAAAGGTGATATAGTAGGATTGTTAACCAAGAAAGGTGAATTGCTGGCAGATGAAATAGGGTTAATCACAACACTGGATCATGCTTCGTATGTTTCTATCAAACGTTCCAAGCTTATGAAAACCCTCGCCAATATTAAGAACGAAAAATTAAAGGGTTCTAAGGTGAAGATTGAAGTGGCTAACTAGCAAAAATATCTTTGTGCTTTTATTCTGATTGCCTTAGCGGAAGGTAAATATCAAATTCTGCCCCCTCTCCTGGGATTCCCCTTGCGGTAATGAACCCATCATGACTATCCACGATCTTCTTACAGATCGACAATCCAATGCCTGTACCCGAGTAGTTATCCTTTGAATGAAGTCGCTGGAATAATTCAAATATTTTATCTGCATATTTCTGCTCAAACCCGATTCCATTGTCTGAAATGGACAGCTTAAAATAGTTTTCATAATCTTTAATACCCGGGACATCAATTTGATTTGCAGCCACCCTCTCCACATCAATCCGGATCATCGGCTGGACACCTTCCTTGCTATACTTGATGGAATTGGAAATCAGGTTAATAAGAAGTTGCCGGAATTGAAATGGAATAATATTCAATACAGGAAGTCTGGCAGCATGAATTCTCACATTTTTTTCCTTTATCATTTCTGCAAGATCATTTTTAACATCTTCCAGCAATGCAGAAAGGTCGACCGGCTCAAATATCTTGGGTGAGGCAACCGTTCTGGAAAAAGATAAGAAGTCGTCAATAAGTTTCTGCATGCGACCTGCCGCCTGATGCATTTTCTCAGCATAACCTCTGGTTGTTGGCGGCAATGTCAATCCATCGGAAGCATTCAGCATTCGGTCTCCGAAGATTCTTATCTTCCTTAGAGGTTCCTGCAGATCGTGACTGGCTACAAAATTAAAGGACTCGAGTTCTTTATTCGTGCGTTGTAATTCTGCATTGGTGTGCTCCAGGGATTCATTAAGGGAAGCTAGTTGCTGTGTCTTAGCACTACGTTCTGTAATATCCATTACAGTTCCCACTACTTTAACAGGCTTTGTGCCATCGTATAGTACTTTGCCACGCGTCCAAAGCACCTTGTCTGTCTTCCTCTTATAACGATACTCGCAATCAAAGTGTCCAACTTCAAATCCTTTCGTCATCGCTTTTGAAAGCTTTTCCCGATCGTCAGGATAAACATCATTCATAAACGACTCCATACTCTCTGGACGATCAAATTCAAAAATCTTATAAACCTGAGGAGTATAAATTGAATTCTTACCTGCAAGATCCCATTCAAAGCTTCCGATCTGTCCTATTTCCTGTGCTTCCAGCAATTCCTGTTCACGTCTTTGCAATGCCGCGTGAGTATCATTGATTTTCTCCTGTTGCAGGCGTATAAAAACGTTAAACATCGTAGTGTCCTGGATCATCGTCCAACGATCCACTTCTTCCATCACCTGAGTGAAATGAAGTATATCCTTTGCATATCCGATCAGCAGATCACGCAATACCTTACGACGCATAAAACTCACGAGTACAATATCTTCCGTTACGATCTGATCCCGCTGAATCATTGGAAGCTGATTCGTAATCCAGTTTTTAGTGGTTGTCTCAATAATTTCCGACGCCCTGTTTTCCACCAGCAATTGCATGGTCTCACGATTGCGTTCCATGCTCATCCCGATAAGCTGTTCTTCTGAAAAGTTTGAGAAATACCGAAGCAATGGAATATCAAGTTCCCTTGAGATTTTAAGAGAAAGATGCGCGTACTCGCTTAATTTATTGTCAAGAATATATTGAGCATAGCCCGGCAAGTGCACAAAGTTCAGTCTGGAATTTAATTCTGGGGGTATGTGAAGCCTGGATTCCATTCGTTCTCTCAGAAACTAAGGATAAAGTTTTCGCGCGGCTGGTGGGCAAATGTGCTCAGGTCCATATTAATCATCCTTGATATGATTTCTTTTAGCTTTTGATAGGAATCCGGCTTCCTGACAAAACAAAGGGCACCCAGGCTCCACGCTTTTTCAACTTCGGAAGGGCTGATGGATGTTGAGTAGATAAGAATTGGAACTTTGCCAAAGACGGGATTTTGCTTGATCTCAGCCAGACACTCGAGTCCATTCTTCAACGGCATATTCAGATCCAAAAAGATCAACTGAGGGAGATTGGTCATTCCTGCCAGGTCTCTCATCAGCATATCTCCATTTAAGACGGCGGTAACTTTCACAGAAGGATCCACCTCAGACATTGCCCTGAAAAAAAGCTCACGATCATCTTCGTCATCATCTGCCAGCAAAACCCTTAAAATCTTGGTCATATTATATAATCCGAAAAATTATTTAAACCATAGATACAAAACAACAATTACCCCTAGATGTTCTCAATTATTGGTTTACCCATATTTAGAAGAGTTCTTGACATCATCCTGCGCAAATTTGCCCTTTAAGAAAGATTATGGAAAAAGTAAAGCTTACTGTAAATAGTAATGGATCTATAAAAATCGAGGGAGATTTTGAGATTGTTGACGCTGGTGGAAATGCCTATGGCCTTCAGGGCCGGACTGTAGTTTCTGTTTGTCGCTGTGGCCGGTCAGCCAACAAGCCATTTTGTGATGGTTCCCACAAAGGACATTTTGAACACGAGGCAAAAGCATTTGAACTTCCCCCTAAGAAAGTTATCTAGAATAATTTGAGCTGATCCGTTGGCTCCTCGTCCTTTTGACGGATAATAGGATCGCCGAAATTGGAAAGGGATATTCCCAGCAGGCGAATTTTTTTGTCTTCAGAATCTGAAGCAGAGAGTAATTGCTTTGCCGTGCCAGAAATGCTCTCATAATCATTCACCGCTTCTGTGAATGATTGGCTGCGCGTGGCGAGTTTAAAGTCATGATATTTGATCTTGAGGGTGATGGTTCTTCCTTTCAGACCATTTCGCTTCAGGCGTTCATACAAGACTTCAGCAATCTTTTCCAGTTCTTCGTTCATTTCACTTAATGTCGTAAGGTCATATGGAAAGGTATCCTCTGCTCCTACTGATTTTGTTTCACGATGAGGTTGAACTTCTCTTGGATCAATTCCGCGGACGATCTTATAAAAGAACTTTCCAGCCTTTCCAAAGTGCCGAATCAATTCTGCTTCGGTTAATTTTTTAAGATCTGCCCCATTATGAAGTCCCAGATTTTTCATTCGGGTCGCAGTCACTTTCCCCACCCCGAAGAATTTTTCCACTGGTAGTGACTCCATGAATGCTTCAATCTTTGAAGGACCGATAAAAGTAAATCCATCGGGTTTGTTCATGTCTGACGCGATCTTAGCGACAAACTTATTTATTGAAACTCCGGCGGAAGCAGTAAGGTTCAGTTCCTCACGAATGGCCTTCCGTATCATCTGAGCAATTTCGATTGCGGATCCAATGTTTTGCTTGTCTTCTGTAACATCGAGAAATGCTTCGTCCAACGAAAGTGGTTCAATAAGATCTGTATAGCGATGGAATATCTCCCGGATCTTCCTCGATGCTTCTTTATAAGCTTCAAATCTTGGCCTTACAAAAATCACATGGGGGCAAAGCTGGAGAGCCTTTTTCGAAGACATAGCCGAACGAATTCCAAACTTGCGGGCTTCATAGCTGGCAGTTGCCACCACTCCGCCACGACCCTGCGGTGAGCCACCAACAACGATAGGCTTTCCACGATACTCAGGATGATCACGCTGCTCTATCGAAGCATAGAATGCATCCATGTCAACATGAATGATCTTTCGGCGAGGTGTTTGCGTTTGGTTTTCCATTTCGGAAACACAAAGTAAAGAGTTTAACGAATCAAAAATAGCCTGATTCTGTTGATGGGCTGAAGCGATTCACTACCTTCACGGACGATCATGGATACCAATTCAATCATTAGTTCTATCACACGACACGTCAATCTTGATCCTGCGGAAGAGATGTACTTTAAATCTCTTTTGTTGCCAATCAAAGTCCGTCAAGGTGATTTCCCTGAACGTGCCCATGAAATATCGAAGGGAATGCTTTATGTAAATTCCGGATGCCTGATGTCCTACTTTACCGATAAGCAAGGGACTGATAGAGTTATTCAATTTGCCACTGCAGGCTGGTGGACCGGTGATCTTCACAGTTTTACAAAGCAAATTCCTTCCATCTATACCACGAAGGCTTTAGCGGACAGCGAAGTGTTCCTGCTTCCTAAAACCGATATGGATGCTGCATTGGAAAGACTTCCAAAGCTTGAACGTTACTTTCGCATGCTGTTCCAGAATTCATTGGTGGCACATCAGCATCGGCTTGTGCTTGCCTTTTCTGCAACAGCAGAAGAACGTTATCAGGAGTTTGAGCAGAAGTATTCTTCCCTGGAGCAATATGTTCCACTGAAATACATTGCTTCCTACCTTGGAATTACTCCTGAATTCCTTAGCAAAATCCGTCGGAGAAGGATGGAAAAGTAGTTTTCTTAATCTAGTTCAAGTCCCCCCTCCTGTTTTCTTAACCTGGTTCAAGGACCGAGGGCTGTATAGCACCCTACCTTTGGTGTATCAAAAGCAGAAAAAAAGTATTCACAACAAAATCAAATAAAAAATGGAAACTGCAGTAGCAACAAAGACAAAATGGGGAATTGATCCAACACACACAGAAGTTCAATTCAAAGTAAAGCACCTGGTGATTTCAACGGTAACAGGATTTTTCAAGAAGTTCAGCGGAAGTGTTGAAACTGATAGCAAAGATTTTGATGGCGCAGAAGTTACCTTCAGTATTGACACTAACAGCATTGAAACCAATCAAGCTGACAGAGATGGTCATTTGAAGTCGGCTGATTTCTTTGCATCAGAACAATACCCTACCATGAATTTCAAGGGTGAATTGAAAAAAGTGAGCGGATCCGATTACAAATTGGTTGGACCTCTTACCATCCGTGAGACAACAAAAACTGTTGAATTAGCCGTCGAATTTGGTGGCATCATGGTTGATCCATGGGGTAACACAAAAGCAGGCTTTGAAATCAATGGAAAGATCAACCGCAAGGATTTTGGATTGAGCTGGAATGCTCTTACAGAAGCCGGTGGAATGGTTGTCAGTGAAGAAGTAAAACTTCATCTCAACGTTGAACTAGCAAAAGCATAATTCTGCTAATCAAAAATAATGGTGTTAGTTGTTCATCGAATTCGAACAACTAACACCATTTTATAATTTATACTACTTTGATTTCTTTGAGTCTTTATGAGCTTTGATCTGCTTGTCCAGCAGCTTCTTATCACCCACTACTACCAGCGTCATTTTTTCATAGTCAAAATAATCCTTGGTCATCTGTGACACTTTCTCAGGAGTTACCGCATAGATTCTGGTAACCTTATTCTTGAGATAGTCATCGCTCAAACCATTCTGATCAAGAAAGTTTAATTGATTGACAATACCTGAAGGAGTAGAATTCTGCAGGACAAAAACTCCGGCTTCATATCTCTTAATGCCATCCAGCTCTTCAGCTTTAGGTGGTTCTGTTGACAATATCTTTATCTCTTTTGCAATTTCCTGTAAAGATGCACCTGTGTGCTCGCTTGTAACATCAGCCGATTCAAACCATACCGCAGAATTCTTGCGCAGCTGAATTGAACTGCTTGGAGAATAAGTATAACCCTTGTCCTCACGAATGTTGCTGGTGATGCGTGATCCAAAAGAGCCTCCTAAAAGAAGATTGGTAGTAAGCAACGCCTGATAATCAGGACTTGCCGGATTTAATGTTGGAAGTCCAATGATGATCGTTGATTGCGGTGCGTCAGGCCGGTCGATGATATCGATATTGCTTGACTGGGAAGCTACCGCCGGTGGATAGGTCACCTCCGGGCCTTCTCTCCAGCTTCCAAAGGTTGCGTCAATGGATTTATTGACAGCACCCTCATCAAATTTTCCTACCACGTAGATCACAGATCTTTTGGCACCGAAGTTCTGATCATAGAAGTTCTTTACCATTGGCATCGTGTAGCTTGTAATCATTGCTTCCGTCGGAAAATATCTTCCGTATGCATGATCCTTATACACTGACGCAAAGAATCTCTCACGCGCCATGGATTGAGGAACTGAACGTTGGACACTAAGCTGACGTTTCAAATCTGCCTTTAATCGTTCGATCTCACTTTCAGAGAAAGCCGGATTCATAGCTATGTCGCCAATCACTTTGATCAGCTCAGGAGCAAATTCAGAAAGCACAGAGCCGCTGATATTAACCTGATCAACACCAGCATTAATATTGATGTTTCCACCCATGCTTGCCACTTTCTTTGAGATCGCTTTAAAGTCCATGGTCTTCGTTCCCTCATTCATGATATTGACGGTCAGATCTGCAAGCCAGACCTGATCGGCAGCTTCATGAACATTTCCCGTCTTGATAATAAGGTCAATGTTAACCTTTGGAAGAGCTCCATAAGACACAAGAGTAGAACGTAAACCATTCTTCAACTGCGCTTGTTTCTTTTCAGGGATTTTAAAATCCTTTGGTGTACCACCTGCTGGTGGCAATTGTTTTTGCGCGATGGCTCCAAAAGAAATGAAAGCCAGTACGATCACCGATATTATATTTTTCATTGTGGAGTCGATTTAACAGGTTCTGAAATAAGAATCGTGCGGTTAGTTGCTCTCAGATATTCTTTCACCGTCTTTTGAATTAATTCAGGAGTTACTTTTTTGAATTCTCCTTCTAGTGTATTGATCCTGGATGGATCGTCGTCGAATAGTGCAAAACTTGCCAGCAAATCTGCTCTTCCGATTCCGAAAAATTGTCCCATGTCATCATAAAGCTGTGAACGGATCTTTACGATTGCCAGATCAAGCTCTTCTTTTGTTACTCCTTTTTCAAGTTCAGCGACTGCCTTGTCAACAACCTTGATGATAGAATCCGATGGTATGTTTGAATCATGTATCAGATCCGCCATCCAGATCATGGGTCCCTGATAGTTGTACATGTTTCCAAGGTAATTGATTCCACCGCTGACATTGTCGGTATAACCTTTTTCCTGTACGAGTGCAAAATTCAATTTACTGTCTTGTCCCTGAAGTAACATCTGATCAATCAATCCCATAGCGTAGTATTCAGGAGTATTACGGTCAGGCATTTTATAAGCAATTGCAATGGCCGGCTTTGTTGCAAGCTTATCCTGTTTGGTGAATCTCTTTTCCTTTTCCTGTTTTGGTTCAGAAATATCAGGCTTTGGAGGAAGTTGTGATGAAGGAATACTTCCAAAGTATTGTTCGATCCACTTCTTTGCATCTTCAATTTCAAAATCTCCTACGACTGCGAGTGCGGCATTGTTGGGAGCATAATAAGTTTTAAAGAAGCTGTCAACGTCTTCAAGTTTTGCTGAGTCAAGGTCAGCAAGGTCACCATAAAAGTTATGGGCATTATACCAATTTTCGTTGGCATACTGCGGCATGTCCAGCCATGGAAAACCACCATAAGGCTGATTGAGGACATTAACCTTCACTTCATTTTTCACAACACCCTGCTGATTGGTTAGATTATCCTGATTGATTGCCAGTCCTTTCATACGATCCGCTTCAGCCCAGAGTGCAGTTTCAAATTTATGAGCGGGCATTACTTCAAAGTAATTCGTAAAGTCAAAGCGTGTAGACCCGTTTAAAATTCCACCGTTAGCCTGCACCAGCTTGATAAATTCCATTTTGCCAAGATTCTCAGAACCCTGAAACATCATATGTTCAAACAAGTGCGCAAAACCGGTACGGTCACGAGGTTCAATACGGAAACCAATGTTGTAATAAACAGCTACTGCAACTGTTGGTGCAGTTTTATCCTGAGAGAGTGCCACCTTAAGACCATTCTTAAGTTTGTAGTATTCAACAGGAACCTTAAAGGATGTGTCGCTTTGTTCATCGCCCTTTTTGGGAGAGCATGAAGCCAGCACCATGGCCAGCATCAGAGAACAACTGATCGCTAAATGCAATTTTTTATTCATTTAAGTGTGGGTAGGTTAATTGATTTGGAGAGGATTTAAATTGGATTACAATAATACAAACCCTCCCTCTAAAAGGCCACGCGATTTTCGCTAATTTGACAGACGGGCAAAATAATCCTCAGAATTGGTCAGGGAATAAAGGAATTGAAAAAACGCATACCTTTGAATGTAAATTCTCACTACTCCCATTGATGCAGGCCTTCTTCTTTTACATCGCCTACCCCATTATTTACCTTATTGCTTCCCTCCCTTTTTGGGCACTTTACAAACTTTCCGACTTTTTCTATCTGCTGTTTAAGATCAGCGGATACAGGAGAGACGTGGTTGTGCAAAATCTTAAAAATTCTTTTCGGGATAAATCAGAGAAAGAGATTAACGCACTGGCGGATGCTTACTACAGATATCTATGCGATCTTATTCTAGAAACACTCAAGACACTCCGGACTACCGAAAAAGAAGCTCGTGAGCGATGCACGTTTCACAAACAAGAGTGGCTGACAAAACTTTGTGAAGAGAACAGAAGCATCATTTTGGTTATGGGACATTACGGTAACTGGGAATGGGCCGGTCCAAGCTTTACACTCAACACGGGTTATCAATTGGTGGTGATCTATCGTCCCTTGTCAAATAAATACTTTGACAATATGATGGTGGGCATGCGAACAAAATTTGGAACACGGATTACGCCTGTTAATCAAACCCTCAGAGACATGGTGGCCAGCAGGAAGCAACTAACGGCAACTGCCTTCATTGCCGACCAAAGCGCTTCACATGATAATGCTCATTGGATGAATTTTCTTGGTCAGGACACAGCAGTTTTTATGGGTCCGGAAAAGCTCAGTACTAAATTCAATTATCCTGTCGTTTACATTAAGATTTCCAGACCCAAACGGGGATACTACGAGGTGACACCCGAATTGTTGTTTGAGAATCCCAAGCAGACAACTGATAATGAAATATCTGAGGCTTTCATGAACCGATTGGAGAAAGACATTATTTCTGACCCCACTATCTGGCTTTGGTCACACCGCCGGTGGAAACATCAGCGGCCAGCAAAGGATGAGTAGATATCGTATATACGGAATTACCCTTGATTTTTCTTAACTTTGTGATCCATGCACGAATACCAAAATATGCGTACCGGAAAGGAATTAATAGCCGCCAGCAAGGAATTTGCCTGTGAAAACAGGTTGAGAAGCTGGGCTGAGGTCCTTTTCACAATTGTGCTGGCAGGTGTATTCCTGGTTGCTACCGCGTTGACCTTTATTCCCAGCTGGGGTCATATTATAATGAGTATTGCTGCCGGCCTTACCTACATGAGGATTTTTGTTATCTATCACGATTACCAGCACCGGGCAATTTTACAGCGCTCTCAGGTTGCTGAATGGCTCATGAAACTTGTAGGCATATATATGCTCGCGCCCGAAACCATCTGGAAGCGTACCCACGAACATCATCATAATAACAATTCAAAACTCACCATTTCCGGCATTGGTTCTTATCCAACGGTAAGCAAGGAAAGGTTCAAAAGCCTTACTAAAAGTGAGCGAAGAATATATCTTATCAATCGCCATCCCCTTACAATACTTCTGGGATACTTTACTTTGTTTACATACTGGTTAAATCTGAAGTCATTCGTTCAGAGTCCTTCCAAGCATATGGATTCCCTTGCCTCACTTTTACTTCATTGGGGAATGGGTTTTGCGACTTACTACTATTTAGGGTTTGAAGCTTTTATTCTTGTATGGTGGCTCCCTTTCTTTATTGCTTTCAGCATGGGATCATATCTGTTTTACAGTCAGCATAATTTTCCAGGCGCGAAGTTTCGTGAAAACAAGGATTGGTCTTACGACAATGCTGCACTGGCATCAACCAGTTTCATGAAAATGAATCCAATCATGCATTGGTTTACTGCCGATATCGCATATCATCATGTTCATCATCTCAATTCAAGAATTCCTTTCTACCGTCTGAGAGAAGCGATGAAGAGCATGCCCGAACTTAAGAATGTTGCCAAAACATCTCTTAGCCCGGTTGACATGTGGAAGTGTTTCCGTCTCAAGGTTTGGGATCCTGAGAAAGAGGAGATGATCACTCTTCGTCAGATGTAAGTCTCAGTCAAGACTTCATAATCATTATAAATAACAATTATATTTCTTTGCTCTCTTTGAAATCAGAAGAGAACTCATTTACCTTTGTTCCATCATGCTGAGAGAAATAGCAAAATATCGTTTCAATTCAACACCGCATAGTGGTTTTGGATGCGTGTGCCGGATTTTCAGTTGATCATAACCTGATCAATCACTGTAAACCCGGCATCAACCGGGTTTTTTTATTATAGACCCATTCGATTTGAAAAAATGAAAGCCTTAAATGGTAAGAGAATCATTTTGTCAAAAATGAAAGTAATAATGTGTTGTTAAGAATTTCTCCTCATGAGAAAATTAAAGAGTTGAGTTATGAAAAGGAAAATGTTAAGTGGGAATGATCTGATCAAATTAGGTTACCCTGAAGGAAAGGCGATTGGACTCGCCATCAATACTGTAGTAAGATTCTATCGCAGAAGTGATAAGGAGGAAATCTATGCGGTTTTGAAAGCTGTTCTGGCAAATCCAAAAGACTATGTCGAAGATTCTTTATGGAGCAAGGTGGCGTTGGCATTGTTACCATCAGAAAAGAAAAACAGGTCGCACGAACTATTAAAGAACAGAATTGAATATCCGATCTACGGTTCCGAAAATATTGAAGAAGGAGCCCGGAATCAGATGGAGATCGCAATGAAGCTGCCGGTAACAGTGGCGGGTGCTTTAATGCCTGATGCTCATCAGGGATATGGATTGCCCATTGGCGGAGTTTTGGCAACACGTAATGCAGTGATTCCATATGCTGTCGGAGTTGATATCGGATGTCGCATGTGTTTAACCGTATATCCATTGGATGATGTTTATCTGGAAAGACACAGAAGCGACCTGAAGAATATACTACTGGACACTACATGCTTTGGAAGCGAAGCATTTAAGAAGCCCAAGGAGCATGAAGTATTGGAGAGCAAACTGTTTAGCGAAATTCCGATTCTCCGAAATCTGAAAGGAAGGGCGGCAACACAGATAGGTTCTTCAGGAAGTGGGAATCACTTTGTTGAGTTTGGATGGATTGAGTTGAATGCCAACAATGAATGGAAACTGAATTCCGGAAGGTATCTGGCAGCACTATCTCATTCAGGTTCGAGAGGTCTTGGAGCAGAAGTTGCAAGACACTATACCCGACTGGCAAAAGAGCTATGCCACTTGCCTGGAGAAGCATCTCATCTTGCATGGCTGGATCTTGATTCAGAAGCAGGACAAGAGTACTGGCTGGGGATGAATCTTGCGGGTGATTATGCTTCCGCAAATCATCAGCAGATCCATCAGAGAATTGCATCAGCCTTAGGTGAACAATCTCTATTTACGGTAGAGAACCATCACAACTTCGCCTGGAAGGAAAAGCTGATGGATGGAAGTGAAGTAATTGTTCATCGCAAAGGCGCGACCCCTGCAGGCAAGGGTGTTCTTGGAATTATTCCAGGATCGATGACTGCGCCTGGGTATGTTGTGAAGGGCAAAGGCAATCAGCAATCATTGAACTCTGCATCTCACGGAGCAGGTCGATTGATGTCTAGAAGTGCAGCCAAGAACAGTATTACCAAAAAAATGGTAAGACAGGAATTGGAGAAATCGGGAGTGGATCTGATCGGTGGCGGTCTGGATGAAGCACCGATGGCCTACAAGGACATCCGGAAAGTGATGAGCTATCAGGATGAATTAGTGGAAGTGCTCGGAGAATTTTCTCCGAAGATTGTGAGGATGGCTGGAGGAGAAGATGAAGATTAAAGATCAAAATTTAATCTCTCCAAATGCCTGAGAAATTAATTTACTAAGGTGAAATTTTATCAATACCAGATTAAGCCTTCGCCTTTGATCTTTAACTTTTTAATTATGAGAATTGAATGGATTGAAAAATACATGAAGGACGCCGAAGGAATGATTTATGAGAATCAAATTGAGGCAGGACTAAACGTGCTGAATGGTCTTCTTTATGAAGAGCCAGGGTATGGAAGTCTTCACAATCACATCGGATGGGCTTACATGTACTATACTGCGGATGCCGCAAAGGCTGAGCAGCACTTACAGTGGGCGATCAGGTTTGAAGCAGAATTTCCTGCTCCTTACCTGCACCTTGGTGCATTGTACATCCGTCAGTGGCGTTATGACGAGGCATTGTCTGTTCTTCAAAAGGGATTGACAAAGCCAGGAGCTAACAGACTGGCTCTTTATGAGAACATTGGTCAGGTGTATGAATTGAAAAAGGAATACACGAAAGCTGTGCGCGCTTATAAAGAAGGTCTCGCTTCTACCGCTGGAGGTGACACCTATCAGATGACGGAAGGTATCAAAAGATGCCGGAAGAAGAGATGGGTGATGATGTTTACTTTTTAGGAGTGATCCATTCAGGTCACTCCTTTTTTCTGATCTTGCGGCAGAAATAAAACTGACCTCCTAAAACTTAAAGTAGGTTTTTACATTGTTGTAACAGATATCCTCAATCATCTTTCCAATGCGAGGTATATCATTCGGCAATTCTCCATTTTCAACATCCTTTCCAACAAGATTACAAAGCGTTCTACGGAAATACTCGTGACGAGGAAATGAAAGGAAACTCCTTGAATCTGTTACCATTCCAACGAAGCGTGACAATAACCCCATATTGGACAGCGTATTCATCTGCCTTTCCATGCCATCCTTCTGATCTAGGAACCACCAGCCAGAGCCGAATTGCATTTTACCCGGCATCGATCCATCATTGAAGTTCCCCACCATCGTCGCAAAAACTTCGTTGTCTGAAGGGTTCAAATTATAGATGACAGTTTTGGCGAGTTGATTGCTCGTATCGAGATAATCTAAAAATCTTGAAAGATGCTGAGCCTGACTAAAATCACCTACAGAATCAAAACCGGTATCAGGTCCTAATTGCTTTATCATTCTCGCTGAATTATTACGCAGTGCTCCCAAATGAAGCTGCTGCGCCCAACCAATAGAATGATATTCCTTACAAAGATGAATCAGAATTGCACATCTCAACTGAAGACGTTCTTCCGTCGAAAGCTCTTTTCCGCCTCTCACCTTCTTAAATAATTCAGGGGACTTTGACAAAGCATTTGCATCAAAGTGTATAAACTCCAGACCATGATCTGAAGCACGACAGCCCAGTGAATTAAAAAACTTAATTCTGTTTACAAGTGCTGAGATCAGATCATCGAAACTGTTGATAGATGTATTTGAAGCACCTGCCAACTTCTCCAGATATTCATTGTATGCCACTGGATTCTCAGTTGCATACGCCTTATCAGGACGAAACGAAGGATACATTTTCAATGCTGTTCCCTGTTTTGCAAATTGCTGATGATACTCCAGAGAATCAATTGGATCATCGGTTGTGCAGACCACCTGAACATTCATTTTTGCTAATAGTCCCTGCACCCTAAAATCTTCCTGCTGAAGCATTGCTGAGCTTTGATCATAGATATCTCTTGCGGAAGATTCATCCAGTATCTTAGTAATTCCAAAATAACTCTTCAGTTCGAGGTGAGTCCAGTGGTACAATGGATTCCGCATGGTGTAAGGAACTGTCTTAGCCCATTCATTGAACTTATCAAAAGGAGATGCATTGCCGGTGCAGTATTTTTCTGCAACACCATTGGTACGCATGGCCCGCCATTTATAATGATCGCCAGCAAGCCAAGGTTCTGTAATATTATTGAACTTCCTGTTCTCCGCTATCTCTTTTGGCGAAAGATGATTGTGATAATCGATGATAGGCATTGAAGCAGCATATTGTTCGTAGAGCTGAACGGCTGCATCATTGGTCAATAAAAAATCTTTGTTCAGAAATGGCTTAAATGACTTTGTCATATTATAAAATAAACAATACGATGTTAAAAACTATACGCCACAGAATACATTAAAGCCACCGTCTACCGGAACATTGACACCGGTTACAAATGCAGAAGCATCCGAGCACAGCCATACCAATGTTCCAATCAGTTCTTCTGGTTTTCCAAACCGTGCAAAAGGAGTTTGATTGATTGCTGATTGGCCACGAGCCGTATACGTTCCATCAGGATTTGACAGCAATGCTCTGTTTTGTTCGGTCAGAAAGAATCCAGGAGAGATCGCATTAACACGAATACCTTCTCCAAATTTCTTTGCCATTTCAACTGCAAGCCATTCTGTAAAATTTCCAACAGCCGCTTTGGCTGCTGAATATCCGACTACTCTTGTAATCGGTCGGAAGGTAGCCATTGACGCAATATTGATGATCACTCCTTTCTTCCGCTTGGCCATGTCTTCTGAAAAGACCTGGGTAGGCATTACCGTTCCCATGAGATTGAGGTCAACCACTTTTTGAAAATCAGCCAGATTGAGATCAAAGAAATTCTTATCCGGAGCTATGATTGCACCAGGCATATTGCCACCGGCAGCATTCACAAGGATATCAATGGACCCAAACTCTCGAATGATTTCGGTGCGGGCTTCCTCTAATTGATGACGATCTAAAACATCAGCTTTTACCGCCAATGCTTTTCCACCTGATGCCTTGATCTCCTTAACGAGATCTTCTGCCGCTTCCTTCCTCCTGCCAAGAATAGCTACTGATGCTCCCGCAGCCGATAATCCCTTTACCATGGATTGTCCAAGAACACCGGTTCCCCCGGTTATAACTGCGATTTTATTGTCGAGTGAGAATAGAGATTTTGGGGTGCTCATTAAAAATGTGTGGATTATTTAACGGAACGAAATTAAGTCAAAAAATTTAAGTCGTAGCTACTAAAATGTGTGCAACTTAAATTCAACAATGCAACAAATTCAAAACTTGTTGCACGGTGATCGATTACCGACGACCTGTAGCAACGTCGTACTCATCAGTAAGGGTCTTGATAATATCTTTCATGGCACGCACCGATTTTACGTCCTCAATGGCGGGGCCAGCACACCAAACAGTTTTATAGGTCGCTCCGAAAGCCGCTTTCTCTACAGCTTTCATTCCACGTAATGCGATCAACATTTTAGCGTACTTTTTCAACGTCTTGTTATTATTGAGTATCCATTCCAGAAAATTTGCCTTTGTCCCCAGCTGTTTAACGTAGGGAGTATTGATCACAGTGAGGGCTGATCCTGAAAGTTTGTTGGTCCTGACAATATCTTTTTCACCATAGTCTATCATGGCTTGCTTGTAATCCGGTGAAATGTCGGCTTCATCACAGGCAATGAAGATCGTTCCAATCGAAGCGCCAGCAGCACCCCAGTCCATCATCTCTTTAAGATGTTTGCCTTGTGATATTCCTCCCGCTGCAATGATTGGGATATTGCAATTTTCTTTTAGTAACGTAATCAGATCCTTCGGAAGGATATTTCCAGCATGCCCTCCTGCCCTGCTGTTGACAGCAATGACAGCATCAGCACCCATCTCCTCTACTTTTTTGGCGTATGCAAGATCTACTACATCACAAAAGACCTTTATACCCAAAGGCTTGCACCGCTCAATGACTTCTCTTGGACTGCCAAGTGAAGTGATAATGAAATCAACCTTGAGCTCCAACAGTGTTTCGAGATGTGATGGATATTTAGGATTCGATTTGTTAACAATAAGATTTACACCAAAAGGTTTGGATGTGAAGTCTTTTATTTCCTTGATAGCGGAACGCAACTCAGCATCTGTGCGATAGTTCATGGCAGGAAACGCAGCTGTAACTCCGCTGGAGAGCGCAGCCTTTATCATTTTCGTATTCGAGATCAGAAACATCGGTGCAACGATGATAGGATATTCGATACCCAGAAGTTTGTCAAGAGTGACCATGAGATTATTTAAGCTTTTTAATTTCTATGAGCCAGTCCCAGGGATATGGCGCTTTCATCCATGAAGGTGGTGAATCAAATTCAGTATTCCATTCATATTCCAGTTTTTCCAAGGCAGTAATATTAAGTTTTGCCTCACTGAAGAGCACCCTTATTTCTGATTCTGAATAATGCTTGGTAGGAATTTTGTCAATATAAATAATCCCCTGAAGAATTTCGCGCTTACTGCCCTTATAATAGCTCAATTCAGATGCTGGAATCTCTGATGGATTAACACCCTCCTTCTTATACCATTCCATCAATCGCCAGGAAGAGAACATAACCGACTCAAGGGATGGAACCACGATCACGGCAGTTCCATTTGATGATAGAGCTTTATGGATGTTCCTGATCATAGCAATATTCTTATCCAGTTCAGGAAGCATGATGACATTACAACAAAAGACAAAATCCGTAGGTGGAAAAACAAGATTTCTACTGGTCAGGTCTGCCCGCTTGCACGTAACATTGCTGAATTTCCCAAGTCGGGCAATACTCAAAAGCTCTGAAGAGATATCAATACCCAAAACACTTGAGAATGCTGGCGACAAATATGGAAACGCCTTCCCCACTCCACACCCAAAATCGATTGCTTTGCTTTTTGGATTGGAATGCTTTTCAAAATAGTATTTCAGCCTTGAATTCCTGTCACTTTTAAATACATCAAAAATCTCATCCTGATAGTTGGAGCCAATGCCATCCCAGTGCGATCGTTGATTCATATAATGTGATTTCCTGATTTTAAGATCTATAAATCACCGGGATGATAAGAACGCTCTACATGAAGTTTGATATCCTCATCATAGAACAGCACATCTTTAAATTTACCCTGAGCGTACATCGCAGACTGGTCATTGAAATGTAATGACGATGGGTCACTGCTTGAACCGCCCGTTACGATAGACCTGGCCCGGACTTTTTTACCAAACTCCACGACGGCCACAAAGCTATTTCCCACACTGCCATAAATCTTTTTTGTATTAGAATACTTCCTTGCACCAAAGGCTGCCAGAGATCCCCAATAAGATGAAGTGAAGGGAACTGCAATACTGGGTTGATTGTCATCGAATACAGATTCGATCTTTCCAGTAATCCGTTGAAAGCGATTGATTTCACCCCATGGCTTTTTCCAGCTTCCAAAGCTTCTTTGTAATTCATTCATTGCTTTCGATAACGCTTTTAACTTCTCTGATGATGATGTTCCCTTTTCAAGAAAATCTATAACAGCAAGCTGATCACTGTTCGAGGGTATTCTTAAAGCAACGTCCTGACGCAAGTGTTGTGCCCAGTAAACTGCGAGTGTAGTAGGAATAGATGTCTCAGAGAATCTCAGGTCCCAATTTCTTAAAAGCTCTAAAGGTTCAGAAAGTTTTACGCTGAGGGTATCACTTTTTGATGCCTGCTCATTATAGGAAGAAACAAGAGATGGTATCAATCTTTCAAATCCCGGAAGATAAGAATCATAGGCGGCGGCAATCAGTTTGTCGAGAGTGAATGCCTTCTCATCTTTCAATACTTTCACTGCATGAATACCCCTTGCGTTTTCTGCATCCGGCGCTATGTAGTTAAGATAGTTTTCTT
Organism: Cyclobacteriaceae bacterium; assembly: GCA_013141055.1. Classification (NCBI taxonomy): domain Bacteria; kingdom Pseudomonadati; phylum Bacteroidota; class Cytophagia; order Cytophagales; family Cyclobacteriaceae; species Cyclobacteriaceae bacterium. Next base: position 252,617 of record JABFRS010000002.1, read on the forward strand.
TTTTTGGACTACTTTCTCCCGAAACGGTAAAGGGAGTTGAATTACAGTTTTGAATCCAACCCGATGCAGGATTATGAATCTGAACAATGTCTTCAAGAGGATGAAGACCCTTCCAATCGGTCGCAGGATTGCTGCCATCGAGAGGCATGGACCAATCAAATGATGGATCCCGTCGTGGAATAAAATCTCCATGCCAGTAGGAAATATTTCCCTTATCATCTGCGTACACAGTATTATTGGAAGAGTTGGTTTGAAGGGCCATCGTATTTTTAAAATCATCAAGCGAAGCGGCCTTCGTCCTTTGATACGATTGCGTAAGCGCCTTTAATGGCTCATCCATGATCTTAATCACTCCCATTTTTCCGTCATGCAATTCCACAACAGGTCCATGATGAGTACGGAAGACTGTGAAATCCTTTTTCATTCTGCCGGTCGGACTCTTATAAAAAATTGAAATCGTCTGACTGGTAAGAGGCTTCAGCTCAGTGCCATATTTATAGAATTGTTTTTTATCTTTTTCGATTATTGTTTCCCAGTATGAATCAAAACTATCTGCACCGCTGGTTGTGTGCATCCATCCGCAATGCTCATTGAAGCCCTGATAGATAAAGAACTGACCCCAGGTTACGGCGCCATATGCATTTAGACCTTCATCACTCTTCATGTGCACCTCCGATCTGAAATAGAACGATGTATGAGGGTTGATCAGTAATAGTGAATTTCCCGAAGCACTTTTTGATGGAGCAATTGCAAATCCATTTGAACCCTTCGGCTCTGGTTCAAAGTTGTCGTATGATCCGTCTCCCTGATCTTCTTTTCTTGCTGTCTTTTCATTTGGGGTACCGTATAAGTTCTTAAGCTCAGCTAAAGAAACCCTTTCGATATCACCGCCGATGCTTCCTTCACTGAAAAGCAATGGCATCCACGGTTGGAATCGTTTAATCAGTTTTGGTTTTACATCTGGGTGTGTGTACAAGTAGAAATTGATTCCATCCGCAAAAGCCATACAGACTTTCTTCATCCAGTTGGGACTTGATTTATAAAGAGCAATGGCCTTGACGGTATCCTGATAGAGTCGAGTACGTAAATCATGATAGATAAATGACTCTCCTTCGACTTCTGCGAGGCGTGCGATGGCGATAAGATAATTCCTTTCAACCCTTTCAAAATCATTCTCGCACTGAGCATATAACAATCCAAACACGGCATCGGCATCTGTCTTACCCGCAATGTGAGGAACTCCCCAGGTATCCCTTGTGATTGTAATGCCCTTTGCCTGGGCCTTCCACCTGGAAATCTCCTGAGGTGTAAATTTCTGCGCGAAGACAGATGATGAAAGAAGAACCAGGAAGATTATCTTTTTCATGTCGTTGTTGGATTAAACGAACTGAAAAGTATCTAAACTTTTTGAATTCTGGATTAAGAAGGTGGGATTATAAAACCCATCACCCGGAAACAACCCAGTTAATAAAATTTAAGTTATGAATGGCGGGAATAATAGCGGTTAGCGAGAATAGAAACAGGTAAGCCAATAGCGAACATAAGAATAATCGCATTCGTTATAGCACCGTTCAGATTAAATGGGCGTGCAGGAATCTGCGTCATTGGAACAATCACCTGATTCATCATCACCCAGACAAAAACTCCATAGGCAAGTCCCACAACAAACTTATTTCCTCTCAGGAAGGATAATTTCGGATAGAGGATAAAAAACAGAATTGTCCATCCAAAGGCGATGATATAATGGAATAGCAGGCCGACAGCACTCATCATTCCGCCGCCGGAATATGCTTCCTTTCCGAATACTGCACTTGAAATATAGTTGAGAACGATTACAGGACTTTTCCCCGTACTAATATAAAACGATGTAAAGGCAGACAGAATGTCCAATGTTCCGGCAATCAATCCTGCCACTATGATAGCGGAAATTAATCCCTGGTTATTCCTACCGGATGCATCGCTCATAAGAAGTTTGATTTTTATTGAAGATCGTATTGAATATTTTTTGAAACTCTGCCCGCTTTTGCTCTGGCTTCTTCAATCGATCCTCCCAACGCAAGACACACACCCATCCTTCTTTCTCCATTGACTTCCGGTTTTCCAAACAAACGCAATTGAGTGTCCTCTTCTGCCAATGCTCTCTCAAAGCCTGAGAAGACAATATTAGATGATTTACCTTTCACAAGAATCACGCAGGATGCGGCAAATCCAAGCTGACGAATAACAGGTATTGGTAAACCCAGAATTGCTCTTACATGCAATGCAAACTCTGATAAATCCTGCGAGATCATCGTCACCATGCCGGTATCATGAGGGCGAGGCGACAACTCGCTGAAGTAGACGATATCCCCTTTGATAAAAAATTCTACCCCAAAAATTCCTACACCTCCCAATTCATCCACCACCTTCCTTGCGATTTCCTGGCATGTACTCAATGCTTTTTCAGACATCGGATGAGGCTGCCATGATTCCTGATAGTCTCCATGCTCCTGGCGATGACCGATCGGTGCACAAAATGAAACTCCATCCTTATGCTTTATGGTAAGCAATGTGATTTCATAGTCAAAGTCAATAAAGCCTTCTATGATAACCCTTCCGCCACCACTCCTTCCACCCTCCTGGGAATATTGCCATGCAGAATCTATGTCTTGCTCAGTGTGAATGGTACTTTGACCTTTGCCAGATGAACTCATCACGGGCTTTACCACACATGGAATTCCAATGACCTTGACAGCATTAAAAAATTCATCACGGGTTCCTGCAAAACGATAAAGTGAAGTTTTGATCTGAAGCTTTTCTGCTGTGAGCGACCGGATCCCTTCACGATTCATCGTTAACATTGTAGCATTGGCTGTGGGAATAATTCTGAACCCCTCTTTCTCAAGTTCGATCAAGGTACTGGTGGCAATTGCTTCCACTTCCGGAACAATAAAGTCCGGCTTCTCTTTCAGGATAAGATCACGCAAAGCCTTTCCATCCAGCATTGAGATAGTATAGGATCTGTGAGCAACCTGCATGGCGGGCGCATTTTCATAGCGATCCACCGCAATGACTTCGACACCATAACGCTGAAATTCAATAACAACTTCCTTTCCTAGCTCACCAGAACCAAGCATCATCACTTTGACGGCAGAGGACGTTAACGGTGTACCAATCGCAACAGGCATTTTTAATTCTTTAATTATGAATCATTTCTTCTGGTAGGCAAATTTAAAATAGATCAGCAAAATGCTAAGAAAACAAACGATACTATTGGCGATGATGACCGGCCATAGATTTAGAGCGATGGCGTAGACAAGCCAAATAATCGTGCTGATGAAAACAATGAAGATCATCGTAAGACTTAAATCATTTACACTCTTCGTTTGCCACACTTTATAAACCTGTGGAATAAATGTTACTGCACTTAAAAATGCTCCTGTATGTCCAAAAATTTCGATCCAATTCATTTCGTCTTATTTATGTTTTAGTTTGTTCTCCCATCGGTCAGCTTCCTTTTGTCGCTTCAATCCCCCTCCTTTAATATATTCTGAGAGCTTTTGGTTCATTCCCCCTTGCGATGTCAGGTGGAAATATCCGCAATCTTCGCAACGATAGACTGCAATAGGCCCCGATCTTGGTCCATATTCAAATTTTGTCTGGGCATCAATCAAGGCATCTTCCGCAATTTGTTGCGAGGGGTATACTTTTTTACGGCTAATGCACTTTATCATTATCTTGCTTCCCTAAATAAAAAAATCGAATGAAGATAGCTGAAATCCACACAAAAAAGGGAGTCATGAAAATTAAGTTCTTTGAACAGGACGCTCCTAAAGCAGTCAAGAATTTTACTGACCTCGCACAGAAAGGTTTCTATAATGGATTGATCTTTCACCGTGTAATACCAAATTTTATGATCCAGGGTGGTTGCCCTAACGGTAAAGGCAATGGTGGCCCGGGTTATCAAATTGATTGCGAACTTACAGGCGATAATCAATTCCATGATCGCGGTGTTCTTTCTATGGCACATGCAGGCCGCAATACCGGAGGATCTCAATTCTTTATCTGTCACAATCGTGAAAACACGAAACATCTCGATCGTAACCATACCGTTTTCGGAAAAGTTTATGAAGGCCTTGATGTAATAGATCAGATCCGCGGCGGCGATGTAATGGAGAAAGTTGTCATAACAGACGAAAAGGAATAATATCTACGCAACTCCAGTCTTCAATCTTCAAACCTCATTGTTATGCTTCGCTCCAACCTACTCAAAGCCAACCCGGATCTGCATGTTTTCCTTCCTGTATTTTATATGGTGTGGTCAGATGCCGTACTAACTCCCAGTGAGATAAAAGTGATCAAAGACATTATCGATGGACAAAAATGGCTGAAGGGTGAAGAACGAAAGTTTCTTTATGAGCAGATCGATCCTACATCTCCTCCCTCGCCGGATGAGTTTAAGGAATGGCTTGCAGAGATCAGAAAAGCTGTTGATAAAACAACTTCAAATAACATCCGTCTTGCTGATTTAGGCGTTACGCTTGCTCAACTTCATGGCAATGGTTCTTTTAATGATTCTCTGGCTCAGGCCAAACAATCTCTATTGACCGTTGATGAAACCCTGGGAATTATTGGTGGTGAAGCTATCTATAGTTTTCATCCTCAGAGAAGATCTACTATCACTCAGGATCGTGGCACGCAACACACCTTTTCGATTGAGACATTGACTAAAATTCTGGACGGTCCTGAAGAGGCTATCATTAACAAGGTAAAGGCTGTCATCTCTGATCCTGAGTTCAAATACCTGGAAACAGATAACCTTTCAGAGTACCGTGAGAAAGTTCTCATGTGGTGCAGGGAATTGGCAAAGCAGGGCTTTGGATCAATGGCCTATCCAAAAGAATTCGGTGGACAGGCTGATATGGCGAACTATTTCGCGATCATGGAAGCATTGAGCTATCACGATCTCAGTCTTGTAATAAAATTCGGAGTTCAGTTTGGACTTTTTGGAATGAGCGTCTATTTCCTGGGAACAGAAAAGCATCACAAGAAGTATCTTAAATCAATTGGTACACTCGAGTTGCCGGGATGCTTCGCCATGACAGAAACTGGTCACGGCTCAAATGTGAGAGGACTTGAAACAACAGCAACCTATAACCACTCCAGCAGGACTTTCACAGTTCACACACCCGATGATTACGCAAAGAAAGAATATATCGGGAATGCTGCAGTGCATGGTCAGATGGCAACAACATTTGCAAAGCTGATCGTCGACGGAAAGGACTATGGGGTTAGCGCCTTTCTGGTTCCACTTCGCGACAAGGATGGAAAGACCTTACCTGGAATTTCCATCGAGGATTGCGGAAGGAAAATGGGATTGAATGGAGTCGACAATGGAAAAATTCAATTCACTAATGTTGTTATTCCTTATGAAAATCTACTGGACCGCTTTGCAAGCGTAACCGATGACGGGAAGTTTGCAAGTCCCATATCAAGTGATAACAGACGTTTCTTTACAATGTTGGGAACATTAGTTGGTGGACGAATTGGAATTCCAAGATCAGGCTTAAGCGCATCCAAATCAGGACTTACAATTGCAATACGATACGGCGATCAGAGAAGGCAATTTGGTCCTGATGGCGGCAGTGAAGTGCCGATCTTAAATTACAGAACACATCAGCGGCGCCTCATGCCGTTGCTTGCGAATGCTTATGCGTTGCATTTCTCACTTCGTTACCTGACAAACCGGTTCCTGAACAGAACGGAAGCAGACATGCAGGAAATTGAAGCGTTGGCCGCAGGTCTCAAGTCTTTTGCAACCTGGAATACTACAGCAACCCTGCAAGAGTGTCGTGAGGCATGTGGTGGAAAAGGTTATCTGGCTGAAAACAGAATCGATAGACTCAAGAATGATTCAGAGATCTACACCACTTTTGAAGGTGACAATACTGTTTTGATGCAGCTTGTAGCAAAAAGTCGTTTGACTGAATTCAAGCAGGAGTTCAGCAACATGGGACTATTCGGAATTCTGAATTATGTAACTGACCAGGCTACTACTTCGATCACAGAAATGAATCCATTCACTGTAAGAAATACAGACGAAGATCATTTACTGGATCCAGAGTTTCATCTGCATGCCTTTAAATATCGTGAGCGCGATATCCTTACATCCTCTGCAAAACGACTGCGTAAACATATTAGCAGCGGCATGGATTCATTTGATGCCTTCAATGTGAGTCAGCATCATCTTGTACAAGTAGCATTCGCACATGTGGAGCGCGTTATCCTGGAACAGTTTCAACTGCAGGTGAAGGAAACCAAAGATGCAGAGTGTAAAAAAGTCCTTTCCAAATTATGCCAGCTGTTTGCTCTTTCTCAGATTGAGAAGAACAGAGGATGGTATCTGGAAAACGGATACATGGAAGGTTCAAAAACAAAAGCCATACGCAAAATGGTAAATCAACTCTGCTGGGATATACGTCAGGAAGCTGTGCCGCTGGTGAATGCTTTCAATATACCAGAAAGTTGTTTGTCAGCTCCTATCGCCAGGCGTTAAAGTAAATCGATCTTATGGGGCTATTCTCATTTGGTAAGCCATCTCCTCCAAAGGCAAACAATAAAGTCTGGAAGACAAGGGAAGAGTGTTTAAAGGGCACTGTCCGTGAATGCCTGCTATCGATCAGGAATTCAGAGATCGCAATCATAGCCTTTCCCTTTGAGGAATCGCGACAAGCGATGGAGACATTCTTAAATAAAGCTCCTGTACCTTTTCAGAGTATAGATACATATGCAGGGAAGGATATTCTCTCAACAACCGATAAAATATTCTTGATCGATCTGTTTCCTCTCACCAATCTCTCAAGTGACAGGAAAATCAATTTCTTTATTCTGGGAAGATATCCCTATCTCCCGGAGGAAAGGAAGAGTCTTGAGCATCTAAGAATTAAATTTCCCAACGCGGTCATTTCCTTTTGCCTTTCGCTGGATGATACTGTTTTCAAGGTATTTGGATCCGAGAGATTAAAACCTTTGATGGAAAGTCTTGGGATGAAGGAGGATGAGTTCATTGAGCATGCCATGATCAATACCTCAATTGCCAATGGTCTCGAAAAGATCGAACAGAAAGTTGTCAATGAATTGAAATCGTCCTCTGAAAAGGGCTGGTTTGAAAGAAATCTCATTGAACTATAGCAAAAAAAAGCGGATGGCTTTTAAGACCATCCGCTTTCAGATTACACTACAGTTTTCCTATCTGATAACTGTTGCACTCAATGTATTTGTATTTCCTACCGGAGGCGTTGTGTAGCCAACGAACAGCATTGTCTGGTAAGAACCAGGAAGTAATGCGGGTAAAGCTACCTGAAGTAACAATGCATTATCACTTACACGTCTGATTTCAGCGGTATAGGATGCTGTTGGAAACTCAACATAATTACTAGCGTGCTGATAAGTCAATCCAGTTCCAATTGAAGGCGCAACTCCGGCGAGTGTAATATTAACCGCAGGTGTATCTGGTGAAAGATGGATGAGGCGGATCATCGTATTTGCTTTATCAGTAAGTAATCCTGTATCCTCAAGAAAGAGTGTTTTTACTGTTGTAGTTCCAGGTTTGTCCACTACGTATACGGTGTAAGCTTTATTCTGTACTACCCGGATAGTGGTATCAGAAAGGGCAACTGTTGAGCCTACCAGCGTTATTTTAAATTTCTTATCTCCTTCAGCAGTCGTGAAATAGTTAAAATAATCTTTGAATTTAAACGGCTCTACATTTACTTTATCTTCATTGAAATAGATATTAACATCTGCAGAACTGGGAGATGCATTGACGAAAGCAATGGATCCTGAAGGTGGAAGTTCCAATGAGCCACTTGAGCCATCCGTCAAACTACACCCACCCAACAAAGCCACACACAATGAACTAATGACAAAAAGGCGAAGAAAACGATTCATATTCTAAATTTGGGTTTAAATCTTAATAACGCCGCAAAGGTATAAAAATTATGCTATCTGGAGAATCAAAAATCACTCCGGTCGCTTTACGCATTATACTTATCAGTAGTCAGAATACTCCGTTGGCGTTAATAAGTAGATACTCATTTTTGAAATATTGTGCTGATATTCAGGCATGGAGACCAATCTTTTCCAATGCGGATCTTCAACAAACAGCTTCCATTTCTCATCGCGGGCAGTCCTATTCACGAAAGTCGTCATATACATCAGGTTCGGCATTCTGCTTCCTGAAATTACATCCGCATAAAAGACAGCATTAAATCCAAGCCTTTTAAAAAGCCCTACCTCGTCGCCGTCATTGAACATCCTGACTTTACTCCTGTAGATACTTTCCGTCGCACTTTCGTAACTACGTAATTCATAGATTCTATCTCCCCTTGCTGACGTGATCTTTGGTGTCTCCATCTGGAGCATCAATGGAAAAGCACGGAGAAGTATTGATTCAATCCGTTGATACGGAGCATCGGTGTAAGCAGCATCCAAATACTCACTCTTTTCAGATGAGAGATTGGAAACCAGTCCATCTGACACTTCAACAAATCTTTCCGGAGATGAATACGCTGTGAGAACATAGATTCGTTTTCCAAAAGCCGTATCGGTGGCAATGGGTTTGAAAACCCCCACATTTTTTATTCCTGCCTTATGCATGGCCGGGATGAACAGATTCTTTAAATATTCATCTACCCTATCCTCCTGAGATTTATTCTTTAAATGATAAACTTTAATCTCATAAAACTCTTTCTTTTGATTTTGAGCGTATAATTCTAAGGTTGCCAGGCAACATACGCTCATGATGATCCCGCAAAGGAAATTGAATCTCATTCTTTTCATATTTAATTATACTTTAACTGCCTGACGTGCCAGCAACTTCCATTGGTTATTCTGCCTGATCCAGATCAGCATAACACTTAGACTTGCAGATCCTGCTTCTCCCCTGTTAAGAGTTTCAGCTTTCAGAATATGTCTTACTACTGCCACATTATCGATTACTTTGATGGTCTGTTCTGTTAGAGCAATGGTTACAAAATCAGAATTCTTCGTCATCAGCGATTCAATGAATTGGGACTTATCTTCTACTTTTCCACCGGAATGACCATAGCTCAGATTGTCCGATAGAAGGGTGTTCAATGTCGGTTTGTCGGCATCGATAATCGCCTTTGTAAGAATTTCAACAGATGTTGATACCTGTTTCTCATCAACTGATTGCGCGAAAGCAAATACAGGGATTAAAACAAGTGAGAGGTTTAAGAATATCTTCTTCATGAATTGAGTTCTGTATTACATCAAATTTAATAATTAGTTTCTCTTAACTCTTATCGGAGCTGCAGTACTATCCTGCCAGGGCGCTCCTGGCAACGGCTCTACAATTCCGGAATAAAGTCCCGGATCAATATTTCCCCAGATGTATTCAAACTCTATTTTCTTACCATCGGGTGCGATGTACTCTCCAAGTGCAAACACATCTGTAAATCCTGCACCACCGTCACTTCGGTATGTTTTTATTTTCTTCAGCATAACCTTTGATCCTATTACAAGCTCATGCGTCATTGAACTCTGATATTGCTCATTTTGAGTAAGAACATACTCATGAAAACGATAAGAACCTTTATCACTTTTGTATATAAATGCAGGGGACCTGATGATCAATGGAACCTCAACAAATGCCTTTAGCTCTTCATGCTTCGAAATGTCTCTTATCGTTGGTGAAAGTGTGTAAACCAGCAGGAGTATAAACAGAACAACAAGAACCGCTATGACGATGAGAACTACCTTGAGGATGGACACAGAAAGAGAAGTTATAAATGACAGCAACGAAATTAATCAATTGACTGTTAATCTCAATCAATTCGGGTCGGCTCAGCAATGGAGATATTCATCGGAATACCCAAACGGGCCTTTTCGTATATCAGTTTATTCTTAGCATCACTCAAATCGAGCGATCGGAATTGATCAGCGGATATTCCCGCACGTCGTGAATATATTTCGTAATAAGCTCCCTGTATTTCGTCCAGTGCTTTAATGTAAGTTGAGTAACTCGTACCCCTGTCCGTTTTTAGTGAAACAATTGCATTTTCAGGATTGTCTGAAAGACCTGCAATCTTTCCATAATTAAGTATGAACAGTTTTATCTCTTCTCTTATTCCCGACAAATCTGTACGTGGAATATCCTCAACCAGATACTTATCACTTGAATTGATTTGTATTTTGAAAAGATTCCGGCTGGAGATTTCCTGAGGAAGGTTCTTTGTAAATAAAGAAGGCAATACCATTATCAATCCCCTGTCATTCTGGATCTGTGTAGTGACCAGAAAGAAAGTCAGTAAAAGAAATGCTATATCTGCCATTGAGCTTGTACTTAGCTCAACGCTCCTGTGCTTTTTATGAGAGATCATATCGTTGCATTTTCAGATTAAATGCAGCGATTGAAATAAAGTCACCGGAAACTCTGCACTAATTTGTATGAAGAGGATCCTTTTTTCCTATCTGGAAATTAACACCACCCATCCATATCCATTGGAGAGAAGTAAAAGTATGGGTAGCGCGACCCTGATGGTCAGTACCTAATTCAATATCTGTGTAGTCTGCAAAAGCTCCCTGGATATCGCTTTGAATAAAAAAGTATTTATAAATGTTGAATCTCAATCCCACACTTGTTCCAGCAACCCAACCGTGGTAACGGAATCGTCCGTTGTCGCCGCTGCCGAGGATGGATGAAATTGTATAAGAGATCATTGGCCCTGCTCCTACTTTTCCAATAGCACTCAACTCAAAATGTCGTGACGTCCACAGTTTGTGACGCTTCACAAGGTTGACCATCAGATAATTGTTGCCGTTCGTATGCTGAAGGTGAACAAAATCAGGAGTTACCAGTGTGTCTTTATCAATGTACTGACCTCTTATGTTTCCAACCACATGTATCATCTGATTATCGGTGACTACATACTTCAAATGATTCCAGCTGATCTCAATACCAAGATCATGCTTGTCATTGAACATATAGCCCAGCGTCATATCGTATTGCGGGATCGTCAGGCGGTCCGGATGCCACCACTCAGTCATCGATGGATTATCGTGCGCCTTTGCATCAATGAAAGTAAAATCATAGTTGTCCGTAGTGGTATTCTTAAAATGAATAGTGCTTGCGGAATACCAGTCGCGATTATATCCCCAGCTAAAATACAAAGTGCCCCTCTTCTTAAAGGGAGTTTCAATCGGAGTTTCCTTTTGCTGTGCAATCGATACCAAAGAGCTTAGGACCAGAAAAAGTGCGGCAATACTTCTTAAAAACATCTATAGATGGAAAAAACTGCCGCGAAAGTAGTCATTCATCCGCACAGTCAGGAGGTGAACCGAAAAATATTTGGGGTTAGAACTACGCCTACAACTCAATGCGCCTTCCTTCTTTTGCAGACCTTCGCGCTGCTTCCAGGATCCTTACAACTATCATATTGTTGTTTAAAGAAGACAGATCATTCTCGGATTTATATTTACCCCGAAGTACTGCTGTGAGATACGTAATGTTGTCAGCATACGTGGGTGGATTCGTTGGAACTATTATAAGGTCTGCTTTCTTTTTCTCCTGAAGGGTATTGCCATTCAATGCATGCAGATATCCTTCCCTGCCAAATACCTCCAGATCTTTTATTCCAAAAGGCCAGTTCCATGATGCTTCAATAATTCCTGTCGCATCTTTATACTCCACAATGATTGTTGCATCATCATCCACCTTCGGATAAACATCGGGCTTTATATGTCTCAATACGGCCGTTACTGCGATGGGAGCCTTACCATCCATGAGCCATGTCATCAGGTTGGCACCGTAACATCCAAAATCAATGATCGCTCCACCGCCATTTTTCTCAGGATCCGTAAGCCAGTCCAGAAACTCTTTACTACATCCTATTTCCTTCGGACCATTATGGCCGTCATGCACCACCATCTTTCGGATAGGACCAATCTCATTCTTTTCTTTTACCAGTGAATAAAGTTCATGATTACTGGAATACCAGGTCGTCTCATAATTTGTCAAAAGCTGGATCTTATATTGAACAGCAAGTGCTTTCATCCGGTCAGCATGCTTTACATTTAACGCCAGCGGCTTTTCCACCATCACGTGAATTCCTTTTGGAGCACATAGCTCAACAACCTGCAGATGCTCTGAGATCGCATTGTAGGCAAGAACAACTTCGGGACGTGTCTTCGCCAACATAGTGGAAAGGTCAGTGAAGAAAAGAGAGTCAGGAACCTGATACCGGTTTTTATAACGTTCCGCCAGTTTCAAATCAGGTTCAGCAATACCCAAAAGTATTACTTCATGATTCTTGTACTGCTGCATAATACTATGAGCATGATCGTGACTTAAGCCAGCTACTCCCACTTTCAGAAGCTGACCTTTGACAGTTCCACCGCAAAGAACTATTAACAACAATAAATACAACGAATGCTTCATCCTATTTTGTTAGCGCAAATAAATTCATCAACCCATCAATCTGATCATGGTCCAGGAAAGCTTTTCCTTCATGGATCACCACACGATATCGGAAGGTCGCCGATTGCTTTTTCTTAAGGGTTAAATTTAACTCTTCTTTCCCCTGACTGAAAATCTTTCTTCCCAACGGGTTGGCGGCAAAGAGACCATATCCTCTCGCATGCCAGTAAGTAGGTGCTCCTATATTGCCGGGATGATCAATGATAGCAATCGAAATCTTCGATCCATCTTTCTCTCCATTCAGGCATGTCCAGGAGGAGCGTTTTGACCATGTATCATCTCCGGTAATTCCTTCACGATTAACATACAAGCCTGTCACTCCCGCATTGCTGGTCATCGGTACCTTTGTCACTATTCCATTCGCATCAACAAAGTTATCTTCCTGTTTGGAGGGCATTTCAAGTTCACGGGCCACCCGTAATCCAAGCAATCCATCCTTTACATCTTTGAAGATCACTTCGGGCACCTTTGCTGTGAGCGTGCTGGTCCGGTCAATTAAAAGATCACCGTTAAGTTCACTGAATGTAAAATAAGTTGTTTCCTCCAGCAATACTTCGCCTGCCTGATTCACCCAATTACTTTTGGTTATCAATGAAAGTGAATTACCCTTATCATTACCACCTGAAATTATCTTGACATGCTTTATGGATCCATACATTGATTTTTTCTCAGCAGCAATGGCACTGCTATTATTCCAGAAATCAAGACCATTCACACTCTCATAATTCAACCACAGACCCACATGATGTGGATGATCGGTACGCTCACCGGGTCTTGGTGAAATCGGATAACCTCTTGTTATTGTTATTCCCGAAAGTGTTTTGATGGGAAACAGCACCGGCTTTTCCGTAGAATCAAAGTAGCAATAAGAAGTGATCAGTTTCTTGTTATAGAAGATTTCGAACTTCTTCTTCTCTGGACTTTCACGAAAAGTGAAACCGGATTGTCCGTTTGCCAACAAGCTGAAGCAAGCCAAACATAAAGCAAAAAAAACTTTCATCAGTATTTAAATATTTTTCCGCCTGCCATTACTTCCTGTTTACTTTCATCAAAGGTTGCCTTCTCTCCCGTTCTGGATGCTGCTGTCGTCATGATGCAGGCGATTGCATGAGAGTATCCCGCTTCCACCGGGGCATTTGTTTCTTTCCGGTCTCGTACACATTGCATCCAGTTGAGCATATGATTCGTTGTCAGCACATCGCCGCCGGTATTCGCTGCCGTCACCACGGTCTCATCCTTGACATTCAGATCCATTGATGCAAGAAGGTTAGGCTTCATGTTCATCGCTTTTGCATGATTCTCCATAAGACCCCCGCTGTTGGAAACCTTATTGGTGGATAAATTCAACTCTCCTCCATTAGAGTAATAAACCTCTTTCGGCTTATCTTCTCCATTGTGCATACGTGAAGCAAACGTCACCTGAAATCCACTGGAAGGATCTGCTTCCGGACCGTAATCAAATACTGCTGTAAGCGTATCCCAGTTCTTACGCCCATCTTTCCACATATAAATGCCTCCATTGGCCGTCACACTTCGTGGATGCTTCAGTTTGGAAAACCAATGAACAGTATCGATCTGATGACTCATCCATTGACCTGGCAATCCTGAAGAGTAAGGCCAGAACAATCTGAACTCAAGATGCTTGCGCGCGTCAAATGGTTCAGCAGGACGATTCATCAGGAATCGCTTCCAATCTGTGTCTTCTTCTTTCATCTGTGCAACAAGCGCTTCTCTTCTCCAGCGACCCGGCTGATTAACATTCCAGGTAAGTTCTACCATGGTAATAGGTCCGAACTTTCCTTGCTGTATAAATTCTGACGCAGCCTGATAGTTGGCTCCGCTTCTTCTCTGAGAACCTATCTGAATGATCTTTTTTGATTCCTTAATTGCTTTCAATGCTGCGCGATTGTCCTCCATCGTTTCAGCAAATGGCTTCTCAACATAGGCATCACAATTATTCTTAACGGCTTCGATCGCATGGAGTGCATGCTGAAAATCGGCAGTACTGATAATGACCGCATCAATATCTTTCGAGCCATAGAGCTCCTCATTGTTGCGATATGCCTTAACATCATGTCCCAGTTTTTCTTTGAGGAATGCCTGACCTGCTTCGCGTTTTACTTTCCAGATATCAGAAACGCCCACCATATCAAAGTTGAGCTCCTTATAGTGACTCATAAAAGCTGGCACCAGCGAGCTCTTGAACCGGTCTGAAAATCCAACAACTCCCACACGGACACGGTCATTCGCACCGATGATGTTGCCATAACTTTCGGCACTGAAAGCCATAGATCCCAGGTAGGTAGCAGTTGCGGCCATCGCTGATTTCTTTAGAAAATTTCTTCTCTTCATAGTTCTGAAGTTTTATTTTGGACTTTATTTAATCAGTTCTTTGATCTTAATGCTCCTGAAGGATACCTGATCACCATGGTCTTGTATAAGAATACGTCCTTTCGGTGCCATTCCAAACTCAGGCCACTCAGCATACTTGCTTCTTGCCACCAGCGCCTGATAGATCAATGATCCACGCTGATACTCAACAACTTTATATCCATTGAGCCAGTGTTCCACACGATTGTCAGGATATACAATGACTCTTCCGCTGTTCCACTCTCCCATTTTATGCTGACCTCTTTTTACCTGAAGGGAAGGAATAAGATCATACAAAGATGCCTGTCTTCTATTTCCCACTACTCCCATTTTTGCATCCGGATGCTTCTCATCATCAAGCACCTGGTACTCCAGTCCGATGGCGGAACCTTTGTTGGCCTCTTTCTCCGTTACAAAATATTTGACACCGCTGTTGGCACCTTCCGTCAACTTAAATTCAAACTGAAGATCAAAAGCTGCATACTCATTGGTAGTCACAATATCACCGCCGTTCTCTGATTCAGCCCCCGTTGACTTACTCACCTGAATTGCTCCGTCCTTGATCTCCCATCCTTTCTCAGGAAATTTATCTTTATATGCACCTCTCCAGCCATTCGTGGTTGCTCCATCCCATAAAAGCTTGTACCCGTTTGCTATCTCTTGCTCCGAAATATTATTGGCAACAAAGTTCATAACGAAAATATCATCCGGTGGTGAAGGCTTAAGTCCTTCCGTTTGTATGCGGATATTTCTCCACCGGATCTTCTTACCGACTTCTTCCTGTTTGCTGATCGAATGCACCTGAAGTGCGATGAATCCTTTACGCGTTACATTGTCAACAACATTGGCGGTAGCGATGCCATTCACCCATACACGCATGACATCTCCGATACATTCAACATGAAGTTTATTCCAGTCGTTCTTTTTGTATGCTGACTTTGCATTTGGATTATACTCGAGGGGATAAAGCCATTCTCTTCTGCCTTCATCATAGATCCCCCCTGTCCACGCCCGGGGAGATGGATCAATTTCAATCTGGTAACCATGAACGCGACCTTTCTGATAGTCCTCCTTGCTTTCACTGCGAAACTGAATACCGGAATTCATATCATCATCAAGCTTATACTCAAGCTCAAGAATAAAATCATCGTAGAGTTTTTCTGTTACCAGAAATGAGTTGGGTTCATTAAGAACCGTAGTACCGATGATCTCCTTATTTTTTATTTCGTAAGTAGCCTTGCCGTTGAGCTGTTTCCAGCCACTAAGATCTTTACCATTAAAAAGGTTATTCCATTTTGCCTGGCTGTGTGCAATAAACGGTGCAATAATGAAGAGCAACAGTGCAACTTTTTGCATAAGAGATTTCCGAATGATGTATCAAACAAGATCGGAAAAAATAGCAATAGTTTACCAGGAAAATGATAAACGGTTCTCCATTAAAAATAGAAACGAGAGTGAATTGTTAACTGATGGATTCCAGATAGAGATCCTCTACTTTCTTTCTTGCCCAGGCTGTCTTTCGTAAAAAGACAAGACTTGACTTTATGCTCGGATCATGTATAAAGCAATTAATTGCAATACGATTTCCTAGTTCTTCCCATCCATAACGGTCCACCAGGTGCGTCAGGATCATTTCAAGAGTTTGTCCGTGCAAAGGATTATTGGGTTGTTTTTCCATTGGATTACGCCAGGTTCGCTATCGCTTGCAGATAGTCGTACTGCAAATCCTCTGGCAATTTAGTCAAGGTTGCGTGGATTTTCTTTAGTTGCTGCTGATATAAATTTACAAGCACCTGACTGCTTTTGTAGCGGATCCCGCTATCTTTTAAAAGCGTGCAAAAACGGATTCTTATTTCAAGCTCAGTTTGCTTGTTCCCGGAGTAACGGATTTGCTTATTGGCCATACGCAGGATCTTGCGAAGGGTCTTCTTTGCGAAATAAATATTCCCTCTTGACACCTCACCAAACATCTCCTCCATGTCGGCCATGACACTCTGGACGTATGAGTTCTCATCTTCTGACTCAAACAAAAGATAAGTCAGCAGCTCCTTATTGTCCTTCTTGTACTTTGCCAGCCTGAAAACCAGCTCCCTCAATTCTTCGTCTTCCTTCGACTTGAGCTCTTTCTTTATTTCACTGACCGTCGCTGATTTCATCTGCAAATTTCGTCTCGAAATTTACAAAACATTTTATCCAATCGTAATGCGACTGTTACTCCCACCATTTCGAACCCGGTGCAATGCTGTCAAGACGGATCGGGTCACCAATGACCGGTGTCGTCAGCTTTGCCTTGAGCGAATCAGCAGCCTTCACTGCTCTGTCAATAGGTTCCGTCCAGGGATGAAGTGCCAGTGTGAATTTTCCCCAATGTACCGGCAACAGCACATTCGCCTGCAGGTCAATACTTGCCTGAACTGTCTGCTCTGGCATCATATGAATATAAGGCCACTTCTTATCATATTGCCCGCACTCGAGCATCACGATATCAAACGGACCATACTTCTCCCCTATCTTCTTAAACGATTCATCATAGCCTGAATCACCGCCAATGAAAAGCTTGTACTTGCCGACCTTTAAAACATAGGATGACCATAACGTCTGACCTCTTTTAAAACCTCTTCCGGAGAAGTGACGTGCCGGTGTTGATGTCAGCTCCACTCCAGTGACAACCTCTTCAGTCTGCCACCAGTCAAACTCTTTGATCTTTGATTCCTCAACGCCCCAGTATTCAAGATGTGAACCTATACCGAGTGGAACACAAAAGAATTTGGTTTTTGATTTAAGCTTAAGGACTGTATTGTAATCAAGGTGATCATAATGGTCGTGTGAGATCACAACCAGATCAACATCGGGAAAATCTTCTATAGCATAAGGATTGGTGACCGCATAATTCTTGCTTCCAAAGTATTGAACAGGCGATGCATATGCACTAAACACAGGATCCACTAATATCTTCTTGCCATCCACGATGATGAGATAGGTTGAATGACCAAACCATACTATCATTGGTGCGCCATCGAGAGTTTTTAAATTGGTTTTAATGGATGGTAACGTCTTTGTTGGCTCGCGATTGATTCCCTTTGAAAAGAAAAACTCCTTCATCATTTTCGGATAGGAAGTGTCTTCCGACAACATAGGAGTTTCAATCAGATTCATAAAACTACCGTCCTTGTAGTTCGGTGAATTCTTAATGCGTTCAAGGCGCTTTCCCGAAGGAAGCTTTCCAAAAGATTTCTGCTGCATAAAAAGGAAGATAACAGCACTGAGCACCAGAATGGTGATCAGCACGATTTTGAATAGATTTTTAAGGATTCTCATGTGAGATCATAGTCGCGTGACCCTGGAAATTATTGTAATCCAAACCGAAACTATTGAAATCCTTAAAAGGCTCGCTATTACACTACTTCACTCAGCTCAAGCCATCTCGCCGACTTCTTTTCGATCTGCTCTGAAATGCTTTTCACCTGCTGCGACCATTTCAGCAATTGCTCATGACTGGTCTCTCCACTGTTAAGCTTTACGGTCACTTCAGCTTTTTCAGCTTCCAGTTGGGCGATCTCTTTCTCCAGTTGCTCATACTCCTTCTTTTCCTTAATGGAAACCTTCTTCTTTCCGTTTGACGGGATCTCTTTAACAGCGATTGGTGCTACGACTTCATCTTCATCATCTACACCTTCTGTGTGCTCACCTTTCAGGGTGTCACGGTAATAGGTATAGTTACCATTGAACATCCTGATCTTTCCATCTCCTTCAAAAATGAAGAGCTGATCCACCAGGTGATCCATAAAGTAACGATCGTGAGACACGAGCAATAAACATCCACCAAATTTCTCAAGGAAATCTTCCAGGACATTAAGAGTATCAATATCAAAATCATTCGTGGGCTCATCAAGCACCAGGAAGTTTGGACTCTTCACGAGAAGCTTCAGCAACTGAAGACGTTTCTTCTCACCGCCACTCAGCTTCTCAATAAACGTATATTGCTTTTCCGGTGGGAATAAGAAATTCTCCAGGAACTTTGCAGCAGACAATTGACTTCCGTCAGAAAGCGTAATGAATTCTGCAATCTCTTTTACTTCTTCGATAATACGATTCTGAGGATTCAGCGTCATGCTGTCCTGAGTGAAGTATCCGAACTTGGTCGTAGCGCCTGGCATCACCAGTCCGCTATCAGGTTTGGCCTGCTGTGTAATGATGTTGAGGAAGGTTGATTTTCCTACACCGTTCTTGCCCACCACACCAATACGATCGAACTTCTTGAACACGCACGAGAAATCTTCAATCACCACCTGGTCACCGTACTTCTTCTTAATGTGTTCTACTTCAAGGATCTTTCCTCCCTGACGCGACTCTTTAATATCCAACTCAAGTCTGTCTTTGCGAAGATCCTGAGATGCTACTTTTTCCAGTTCGTAATATGCTTCAATTCTATACTTCGCTTTGGTTCCGCGGGCTCTTGGCTGCTTGCGCATCCATTCAAGTTCTTTCTTCAGGAGAAGTCGTGCTTTGGACACTTCTGTCTTTAGCATCTCTTCCCTTTCAGATTTCTTTTCGAGAAAGTAAGCGTAGTTGCCTTTATATCTGAAAAGCTTGCCGCGATCCAGTTCTATAATTTCATTGGCTACATTATCCAGGAAATAACGATCGTGGGTAACCATGATCAATGTGATGTTCGGTCCGGAAAGATATTCCTCCAGCCATTCGATGGCTGTTAAGTCAAGGTGATTGGTAGGCTCATCCATGATGATAAGATCCGGACTTGCCAACAGGAGCTGAGCGAGGAAGATCCGTTTCTTCTGACCACCGGAGAGTTCACCGAATTTCCTGTCAAGGTCAGGCACATCCAGCTTCGTTGTTACCTCCTGAACCTTCGCATCATAATCCCATGCATTATACTCTTCCATTTTCTCAAGAGCATCCTGCATACGCTGGGCAGGAACATCCGGATGATGAAGACAGTCTTCGTATTCTTTTACAACGGCCGCAACCTTGTTGGATGAATCAAACAAAATGTCTTTTACCTGCTTCTGGTTGTCGACCTGAGGCTGCTGCGTAAGAATTCCAACGCGGATCCCGTCGCGAACTACAACTTTACCAGTATCGGATTTCAGTTCTCCTGTAAGGAGCTTGAGTAATGTTGATTTGCCGACCCCATTATTTCCAACCATGGCAAATTTTTCCCCTTTTGAGATACCCAGGGAGATGTCACGAAACAGCCATTTGTCATTAAATGCTTTGGAAATGAGCTCTGCAGAAAGATAATTCACGGAAATCGATTAAATGAGGCGCAAAGATAAGGAAAAGCTGAAAGTTGACCTTCTTTATTTGAAGAACGAGCTGTCCTGAATGGCGATTCTCAGATCAGACATGATTGCTTATAGCGCCCACCCGCCACGGCTGTCGGAGAACGTTCTGTGTTCGGTTAAAGATCATGTTTCATCAGTCAAGGTGATGCAATACACGTCTCATTAAATATGGTATCACACAAAAAAACAGGCCGCTCCTCTGGAGCTTACACAAAATATTTAATAACAAATTTCTACAAACAGGTCTCCCCTGGCGGGCTAATCCAGATTTGTAAAATCGTTATACGTGATAACACCACCATGTCAAATAGTTAATCATTCTTTTATAGTCAATAGGTTCGGAAGCCCTGATAAGGGCGACCTGTTTGTAGTATGAAATTTATATGAGGTGTTCCCGGCTCCAGAGGAGCGGCCTGTTCTTAAACAAGCGAAAAAGCAAGTACTCGCTTTTAGATTTGCCGAGTCATACTATCGATTATAAAACACCTCCATCCCGCTGCTCTCAAAAAACTCACCGATCACTTTGTTGTACTGCCCGGTCTCATTTAAATAAGGAAAGTGTCCCTTACCCTTAAAAGTATAAAGCCGTGCAGCAGGGTATAGTTCTTTCAACTGTTGCCGCAGTTCAGGAAAGATCAAGGGATCATTGTCGGATTCGATCAGAAGAATATCATTGGATGATGTCAGTTCTTTTGAAGGGACAAACGAATCCACCACACAGAGATAGCGCGATAGAAATTGCTTCTTGCTCATGCCGCCATAGGATTGCTCCAGCAGGTAAGCTTCCGCCAATGGAGAATTCTCTGAAGTAGGTATTACTTTGCTTCTGATGTTTCCACGAAAAGCAACCATCACCAGCCACTCGGGAAGGAACCGGGCTATGGATGCGGTCGTACCATTCTTCTCTTTATAAATGGAGTTGGGTGGAAAGGTATTGGCAAAGACTGCTTTCTTAAACCGGTCAGGGTAAGTAGTCTTAAGATACTGTGCAAAGTATCCGCCAAGCGACGAACCCAGAACATTCGTGGATGCTATGTTCTCATTGTCAAGTATCTTAATGACTGCATTTCCCATTTCCGACAACGAACCTGCCGGTGGATAGGTTAATGTGATGATCCTGTATTTATTTTTGAAAGCACTGATCTGCTGCCACCATATATCATAACCTCCTGCCATCCCGTGAAGGAAGATGATGCTTTCCTTTCCATTTCCAGCAGCAAGATAATTCCATTGCTTGCCGTCGATGGTAACGGACTTGAGAGGCAACGCACGAACTGAATCCAGTAACGCTAATTTATCATCTTCTGATCCTTTGTATAATTCTTTGAAGGTGTGCCTGGGTGTTGGATACAGATATGCGATCAGCAGCATCAGCAAGACAACATTGGCGATAATATATTTTTTTTTCATTCTGATAGTTAAATCAATACGTTCATTAAATCGGAGGCTGATCACAAAATTCTCCACCCGTACACTTAAGCGGTGTGAATATTTCAGCACGGATCATCCACTGACCATTCAGCTTATGCCACTTTGCGTAATACGTTCCACTGATTTCAATCTTTGCTCCCTTCTCCGTCCACCGTCCTACCCAGGTTCCATTCTCGGCAGCCATTTTCCATGTTGGGAATATCTCGATCTTCTCAGGAGTACGGATATAAATTACATCAGGCTTGGCGATGAACTCACTGGCGAACCGGTCTCTGTTTTCATTCCTTCCGGATGCTTGGAAGTTTCTGGAGGTGATGCAATGATAGTCGGTCGTCCAGATGCTGGCGAGCGTGGCGGTATCTTTCTTTTGAATAGCATCATTGGACCGCGTTCTTTCGGTACGGATCAGATCTTCATCTGGAGACATTTCCATTTTTGAATTGGGATTACTGCAAGAAATACTGCTAACGACGAATGTTAAAACTATCCAATAGAAAAGGTTAGCATGCTTCATCATTTGTAATGCTTGTCGATCCATTGACTTGCTTCTTCTGCCAACGGCTCGATTAGGATTTTGCTCTTTACCTTGAACGAGTGATCTGCGCCTTCAAATTTCTTCAGGACAGCAGTCTTCAGTTTTTTAACGACAGGTTCCAGCAATTCCATTTCCGCCAATGCATCTTTGGTGCCCTGAAGAAACAGCATCGGAATCTTTATGAGCGACAGATGTTCGGCGCGGTCAATAGCGGGCGCACCGGCAGGATGAAGCGGGAAGCCAAAGAAGATAATCCCCTTTACAAACTCCGGACATTCTTTCGATATTTTCTGTGATGACATTCTTCCACCGAAAGATTTGCCGCTCACAAACACCGGAAGCTTTGGATATCTCTTACGTGTCTCATCAATGACGACTTCAATAGTTTTATGAGCAATGGCAGGTGAATCAGGTCTCCCCTTTTTATTTTCCATGTAGGGAAAGTTAAAGCGGACGGTGGTGATGGATTGCTGCTTCAGCGCTTCGGCCATGCTCTCCATGAAGGAATGCTGCATTCCGGCACCGGCACCATGAGCGAATGTCAGAACAGCTTTGGGCTTGACGGCTTCGGTTATCATGGCAGAGACCTCGCCGATGGATTCAGAAACGGTGACCTTGAAGATGCCTGAGGTTTGCTTCGCCATGGGTTGATGATACTTTTATTAAGACTAAAATTTAAGGATAATTTTTACTTATTCAATGGATTATATGGCGCGCCGGCTTTGCCGCGTGCCGCCTTAAAATAAAAACAGTATCTATGATACCATTGTGACTAACTAAATAGGAATGACTATAAATTTTTATTCTATATAAAGTCTATCGTATTGTAATTTCAAATTTGATTCGCTTCTGCACGCGGCAAAGCCGTCGCGCCATTTCCGTGCAGCCCTGTGCAAAAATTTTTTATACAAAGAAATTTATAACGTTATGTAACAACAGCAGTGTTTGACCGTATCTTTTATAGTTAGTGGATACAACTTTTGATTCTCTTCTACCGGAATCTGAATTGCTATAATTCTGCGATCAGCAAATGTCAGAATTTGCTGTTCTGAGTGATATTTTATCCGTTGACCCTAGGTTCAAGCTAGGTTCAGGCTAGGTTTAAGCTAGGTTCAGGCTAGGTTCTACCTAGGTTCGAGCTAGGTTCTACCTAGGTTCAGGCTAGGTTCTACCTAGGTTCAGGCTAGGTTCTACCTAGGTTCAGGCTAGGTTCACCCTAGGTTTTCACTATCTTTTTCCTAGGGACATTTTAGGTCAATATCCTATAATTCTTATCTTCATATCGGAGGAAGTCCTGATCCAGTCCCCACTGGTGTGCTTCAGCATTCCCTATTTGCGTTTTATGCAGCCCCTTTAAAATGGCATGATATGAGCAAGAAGAAAGACAAAACAGAGCTTGGAAGTGTTTTTGGCGATACTGTATCGATCCAGAAAGTCAACAACCGTCTGACAGTAAAATCCCGACCGAAGCGTACTGGTAAAAAGGGTAAGCTCTCGGAGAAAGCGATTGCCCAGCATGAACGGTTCAGGCAGGCATCACGCTATGCAAGTTCAGTGCATAATGATGAAGAGCTGAACAAATTATATTCCGCCGGTAAACGTGGAAAGCATGAATCGGCATACACGGTAGCATTGGCTGACTTTCAAAATCCACCAAAGATCGGCAGCATTGATGTTAACAAGCGCAAGTCAGCGGGCAAGGATGAGATCCAGATCATCGCCACCGACGACTTCATGGTCGTGCAGGTGAGTGTAGAGATCTTTACTGCCGACGATACATTTATTGAACAAGGAGAAGCTTCTGAAAACTCAAAGAGGAAAGTCAACGGATGGTTTTATACACCTACTGTTGCTCAGCCATTACAGCCAGGAATGAAGATCGTCGCAGCGGCGTATGACAGACCGGGGAATAAGACGGAACGGGAGGTTGTTTTGTAAGTAGGGCTTACGCACTTCATTATATAATACCGTTACCTCTCAATGGTACCAGCAAAGCCGTCGCAAGCAAAAGATAATTAAAACAGGCCGCTCCGATGGAGCTTGGACAAATACACTTGATACAAAGTTCTACAAACAGGTCGCCCCTAACGGGGCTTATCCAACTTCTTAAATTAGTTACAATAGTGATAACATCACTTCGTCAAATAGTTTCTATTCCGTTAATAGTTAATGGACTTCATAGCCCTGATAAGGGCGACCTGTCTGTAGCAAGATTTCTATGAGATGGTTCCTAGCTCCTTAGAGCTCGCAAACCACGACCCCCGACCCATAATGACGTTAAATATCTTTCATCATTACATAAAGATCTATCTCGGTGTGATGAAAAGTACATCACTCTGGAATCAATCTCTCCACGAAGGACAACCTTCCAATCATCACATAAGGTGCCTTGGTATTTTGCCAGGCGGTGCGGAGGATTGCGGGTGGCTAAAGACCCGGCACCGGTGTGATGATGCAGCCATGCGGCTGTGGAGCAAAATAATTTTACCTTCAATACTATCAGTCAATAAGTATCCATAGGATATTACTACTAAGACTAAGATCATGTTTCAGCCTCTACCAATCATCAAATTCCTATATCCCTCCCTCACCAATCTCTTCCTCACCTCAGAATATAACATTAGATTTACCCATACTCTTAAACCGAAGACTATGTCCATCAACCGTAGGAATTTCCTCAAAACTTCTGCCGTAACCGCTGGCGGAGCCACCATACTCTCAGGCATCGCGTGCGATTCCAAAGCCGAAGCTCCCAAAGAAACTTCTCCCCTCGATGGACTTACTTCCATGACCAAAGACATCGTTCCTATCTCCATAGACGAACGCAAAAAGAGAATTGAAAAAGCTCAAAGCCTCATGACCGCCATGAAGATGGATGCCGTCTACCTCGACGGTGGCACCAGCATGGAATACTTCACCGGCCTGAAATGGGGTAACAGCGAACGCATGATGGCCGCCATCATTCCCCGCAAAGGCGAAGTAAAGTATGTCGGCCCCGCTTTTGAAGAAGAACGCATCCGTGAACTGATAAAAATAGGAACCGATGTCAGAGTCTGGCAGGAACACGAAAGTCCGTATAAGCTGGTCGCTCAATTGTTCTCAGACCTCGGCATCAAGACCGGCAAAATAGGAATGGAAGAACGGGTTAGGTTCTTTTTGTTCGACGGAATACGTAAAGAAGCTTCTCATCTCGAATATGATATCGCGAACTCCATTACAGCAACGTGTCGCATGATAAAGAGTCCGGCGGAGATTGCTTTAATGCAGAAAGCCAATGATGTCACCATCGCTGCTTATAAAGTTGCCGTCTCCATGCTTCGTGAAGGAATGTCTCAGGGAGAATTTTCAGGTATTGTATCGGAAGCTCATAGCAAGCTTGGTGCTCCTGGTGGTGCCTCTGCATCGTTTGGCGCTCCGTCTGCTTTTCCTCATGGAAGCAGCACTCCTCAGAAATTAGCCAAAGGTGATATCGTTCTAATGGATGGCGGATGCAAAGTGGGTGGCTATTCTTCCGATATCAGTCGCACGGTTGTCTTTGGTGAACCTACCAAACGTCAACGCGAGATCTGGGATCTGGAAAAGAAATCACAAGCTGCCGGATTCGCAGCTGCAAAACTCGGCGACCCTTGTGAGAACGTTGACATCGCATCACGAAAAGTAATTACCGACGCTGGATTCGGTCCAGGTTATAAAGTGCCGGGACTTCCCCATCGCACCGGTCATGGCATCGGAATGGATGGTCATGAGTGGGGCAACATGGTACTCGAAAACAAAACTCCGCTACAGGTGGGAATGTGTTTCAGCATCGAACCCACTATCTCTATCTACGGTGAGTTTGGTGTACGCCTGGAAGATTGTGTTTATATGACGGAGAACGGTCCAAAGTGGTTCAGTGAACCAAGCCCCGCAATTGATAAACCGTTTGCATCGTAAGCAGTCTGTAAAACCGGAACTATTTTTCTATCGCCATTAAGACTTTCTCAATGAAGGGTGACATCGCGTCGCTCTCAATCCATCGCGCTACGACGACGATATCATTTTCGTAATCGACGTACACCATGTTGGTTCCATTGCCAAGATGATAGAACGAACTTGCAGGCGCTGAAGGAATGAGTTTTTTGTCCGTATTTAAGAACCAGTTCATAAAGCCATACGTCGGCTGTGCCGGAGTTGGTGTCAATGACATCTTCACCCAGTTGTCAGACAACAATTGCTTCCCGTTCCACTTCCCTTTTCTTAATGTGAGATAGCCAAATCGTGCCATGTCTCGGGCACTGATGATCATGCCACCACCCCAATGTCCGCCGCCGCTTACGGATTGCATGATCTGTCCATCCAGCACGACATATGAATTCTCATATCCATACCATCTCCACGTGTTCGATGCATTGATCGCATCCATAATGTTCTCTTTCAAAACCTGGGGCAATGGCTTTCGCCAGACAGACAATCCCGCCAGTGCCAATGCGTTAACGCGAACGTCATTATACTCATAGACTTTTCCGGGTTCATTCCGGGCACGGGTGGTCCATTCATCCGCCTTCGCACTGGGCCGGTCAGCCCATTCCGGCTTGCCCCATAGCGTACCTTCAAAGTCACTTACCTGGCGTAGCAAATGGTCCCATGTGATCTTCCTGTTATGAGGTGTTTCAAATGGTGTAAGTAACTGACTTTGACCATATTGATCAGATTTATTGCCAGTGGAGATTGGCTTATATGGCAGAATGGGCGGAATATATTTATAGACCGTATCATGCACACTTCCGATCAATCCCTTGTCAACCGCAAGACCGATCACAGCAGAAAGAAAGCTCTTGGTCACGCTGTGGGTCATATCCACTCTGAATGGGTCGCCCCACTCCGCAATGATGTAGCCATTTTTGAGAATTACACCCGATACATCTCCCCTGTCTTTGAAGGGACCAATCCCATCTCCAAAAGGTTCCTTACCAAAAGTCTGGTAGTGCGACTGCTGAAGATCACGGGGATTTTTCGACTCACGACTGATAGAATAGGATATCGCTTCTTTTAACTTGTCGGCATTCATCCCAACTTCTGCCGGAGACTTCTTCTTCCATTCTTTATCTACTCCCGGAAAATAAATCTCTGCTGCAGACTTCGCTTTCTGCTTCTGTGCAACAGCAACACTGCTCAATAATAAAAGTACGATGACTGAAAGTCTCATGAGGTGATTCATTACAATTTCATTTTTCATTTTATAAGCTTTCCGTCTTTCACCCAGATATCACCTCCTACAATCACCATCGCATCTGTAAAGAAGTTGATCTTGACAAAATCTCCTCTCACCAGTCCGCCGATCTCTTCACTATTGCCGAATGATAGTCTTACGATCCCTGCACCATAGCCATAGTATAAGATGTTCGGATTAGTATCGCTCATTGCCAATAAAGGATTGAACCCAACGACGAGCTCACGGAACAGATATCCTTCTCTTCCCGGAGCGAGTGCGGTCTTCACAGTTTCAAGTCCCTCGGTTGCTTTTATGTCGGTGATCTTTCCTTTCTTAAACGTTACCGTCAGACCTTCCACTTTCTGATCTCCCCACATGCCATTTGGAAATACAATCACTCCTTCTACTGTTTCCTCCAATGGAGAAACACGAATCGCTCCTGCAGGAATTTCTACTTCACGGTCAATGAGGTTTCTTCCTTTATCGGATCTTAATTTCGACGCATCGCCATCCTGCTTAGTAACAGGACGATCACCGATCCTGAATGATATGTTGGTTCCGGCTGGATTGGTGACGACGACACCATCTCTTCTGATAGCGCTTTCAAACTCTGCCTGCTGTGCTGCGATGGCATTGTAATTGGAGTTGAGAACAGCGTTCTCATAGATCTTACTGATAGCACTATCGATCGCGACACCTTTTCCGGTTATATCAAAAGCCCCTGCCCAATGGAAATGAACAGCGCGTCCTCTTTGCTTCTTCATGATTTCCTGCCACGCACCATACGGAGCATCAGCAGGAACAGGCCCTGGCAACATGATTCCAAGATCCATACCTGAAAGTATTTCTATCAGTTCCTCTTTACTTTTTCCTTTTGTTGATTTTACAAAGTCATTGTTCCATGATTCGGGCCACGCCGTGGTATCCACATTGATGGTACCCATGTACACACCGCCGGCTGCGTTGATGCGATCGCTCAACAGAACAATCACCGAATCAAATTCACCTGGCATACCCACCATGAATACTTTTTCTCCAGGGGTAATGTTGATCTGCTGCATCAGGCGATTGCTGATGGCAGAGAGATCCAATGTTGATGCTCTCAAGGAAACTGTTTCTTCATTCGGTTTCTCCTTACAAGAGAATGCGAGAGAAATTAATATGAGAAAACCAATAAAGTTAATTTGCTTCATAACAGGTGTTTTGGAAACATCCAAGATACAATCATTCCCAAAAAATGTATAGTATTTCTTGATGGTTCTGGATATTTTTAATGGAAATGGCGGGTGAGTTGTCAACCCAGTTTATCCGACTGCATCATCAACGATCAATCAAACAACGAATGGAATTCAATCTTAAAAACAAAGTAGCACTTATCACAGGAGCGAGTAAAGGCATTGGTGAAGCCATTGCCATCGTGCTGGCCCAACACGGTGCCCACGTAGTCATCAATTCCAGAAAACAGGAAGAACTTGATAGTGTCGTAGCAAAAATAAAATCTGACGGTGGTGAATGCATCGGCATTGCTGCCAATACAGGTGAAGCAACAGGAATAAAGAAACTCATTGACGCGACTGTCGAAAAGTACGGAGGCATTGATATCCTGATCAACAACGCTGCATCGAACCCGGTATTTGGTCCTGTTATCCAAACAGAAGAATGGGCTTATGATAAGATCATGGGCGTGAATGTGAAAGCTCCCTTTGAACTATCCAAGCTTGCCTACCCGATCATGAAGCAAAGAGGCGGCGGCTCTGTTATTAACATCAGTTCTATTGCAGGAGATACTCCTGATCATGGCCTGGGTATTTATTCCGTATCCAAAGCCGCGTTGAATATGCTGACAAAAGTTACCGCTAAAGAGTGGGGACCTGATAATATCCGTGTAAACTCAATTTGTCCCGGATTGATCAAAACAAAATTCTCCCAGGCACTCTGGCAGGATGAGAACTTATTGAAGAAAATTATGAAGATGGTACCGATGGGTCGGATGGGAACGGTAGAAGAGATCGCTGCACTTGCGCTCTTCCTTTCGTCTGATGCATCGGGATATTGCACCGGTACTTTATTCTTTGCCGACGGCGGTACCACTATCTGATCTACTATGGAAAAAATATTCGCCACCACACGGCTTCAAGAGCTCTTGCCTAAAGTTCAGGCTTTTGTCAAAGATGAGCTTCTTCCTTTGGAAGCCAATCATCATAGCCGAAGCTTCGAAGGCACCTTCAGATTGCTTGACGCAAAACGCGAGCAGGTGAAGTCACTCGGACTTTGGGGATTACACCTTCCTAAAGATGAAGGTGGATGGGGATTGACCTTATGTGAGTTTGCACAGATCAGTGAAGCGCTGGCCCTCACTCCTTTTTATGGACACTATTCATTCAATTGCCAGGCTCCGGATATCGGCAACATGGAATTGCTGAGCAAGTTTGGAAGTGCAGAGCAGAAGGACAAATTTCTTCATCCACTGTTGCAGGGAAAGACAAGGAGTTGTTTCGCGATGACGGAGCCTGAGTTCGCTGGCTCAAATCCTACCCGATTGGCAACCATGGCCGTCCGCAAAGGTGATTCTTATGTTATCAATGGGCATAAATGGTTTACGTCCAGTGCAGAAGGTTCTGCTTTCGCGATTGTGATGGCGGTAACGAATCCGGATGGATTGCCACATCAGCGGGCCAGTATGATTCTCGTACCCACAAACACAAAAGGGTTTAATCACATCAGAAAAATTCCTGTTTTCGGTGAGTCAGGTGGCTTATGGGCCAGTCATTCCGAAGTACGATTTGATAATTGTGAAGTCCCTGCCTCCTATTTGATCGGTGAAGAAGGATCAGGATTCAGGTTGGCCCAGGAACGATTGGGACCAGGTCGCATACATCATTGCATGCGATGGATCGGAATTGCTGAGAAAGCATTGGACCTTATGTGCAAGCGCGCTGCATCACGTGAGATCGAAGAGGGTACTGTGTTAGGTGAGAAACAATTTATTCAGGGATTCATTGCTGAAAGCAGAGTAGAGATTGACGCTTCAAGACTTCTCGTGCTGAGAACGGCGGCAAGCATTGATGATGAAGGAGCTGCAGCTGCACGCAACCAGATATCCGGTATTAAATTTTATACTGCCAACATGGTGCTGAGAGTTTTGGATCGCGCGATACAGGTCCATGGAGCGATGGGATTATCGGATGGAACGATGCTGGCAACATTGTATCAGCATGAACGGGGAGCACGCATCTGGGACGGCGCCGATGAAGTTCATAAGCAAAGTCTTGCGTTGAGCATTCTCAAAGAATACGGGCTCGATGTAAAAAAGAAAAAGAAAGCATCATGATCAGTTCAGATCAGCCGGTTTCCGTAAGGCAGGGAGAAGAGATCGACCTCAAGTCGTTGAACAAGCATCTGAAAGAGAATTCATCCATAGGATTCGTTACTGAGCAGAAACAATTTCCGGGAGGCTATTCAAATCTTACTTATCTGCTCACTACCGGGCAAGGTGAATATGTTCTTCGGAGACCTCCGGCAGGTGCGGCAATTAAATCTGCACATGACATGGGAAGGGAATTCAATGTTCTTTCTCTGCTAAAAAATTCTTATTCCAGGATCCCTGCTCCGATCATCTATTGTCAGGATGAAAAGATCATTGGTTCAACTTTTTATATCATGGAAAGGATCAAAGGTGTGATCCTGCGTCCTTCATCAGTAAAAGAAATCCGCGTGACCTCTTCTGAGATGAGGAAGATATCGGAATCACTGGTGGATAATTTGGCAGCACTTCATTCATTGGATATTGCTAAAACAAATCTTTCGCAATTGGGTAAGCCGGAAGGATATGTGCAGCGTCAGGTGGAAGGCTGGACAAAACGTTACATCGCTGCCCAGACAGATCCGATCACACAAATGGATGAGATCAGTGCCTGGCTTTCTGCCAATCTCCCGGCGGAGGTTAAGCCGACCTTACTGCACAACGATTATAAGTATGACAACCTGGTTTTGAATAGTAATGATCTTTCTGAGATCATTGGTGTGCTTGACTGGGAGATGGCAACGGTGGGCGATCCCGGAATGGATCTTGGTGCATCCCTCGCCTACTGGGCTGAAGAAGGTGATGGAGATCTTGCAAAGGTCTTTAACATATCATGGCTTCCCGGAAATCTTACACGCAAGGAAGTCGTAGAACGCTACACTGAAAAAAGCGGACGAATGATTATAAATCCGGTATTCTATTATGTTTTCGGATTATATAAAAACGCTGTTATTGCACAACAGATCTATGCACGCTGGAAGCAGGGTCATTCTAAGGATGGCCGCTTTGGAACGCTGATCCATGTCATCAAAGATCTTGCACGACGAGGTGCCAATGCTATCAACACAAATTCATTAATGAGTTAATCTCTTATCCACGAATCCTTATTATGACTTACGCTCTCACGCAACAACATCCCTCCAAACGAGCCTTCATCA
Source organism: Cyclobacteriaceae bacterium (assembly GCA_013141055.1). Lineage (NCBI taxonomy): Bacteria > Pseudomonadati > Bacteroidota > Cytophagia > Cytophagales > Cyclobacteriaceae > Cyclobacteriaceae bacterium. The sequence continues at coordinate 284,389 of JABFRS010000002.1, forward strand.
CGGGCGCAGCTTCGGGTTTGGGAAAAGCATTTTGTATTGAACTCGCACAGGACGGCTGGACGTTGGGGATTGCAGATATGAACATCGATCAGCTCAATATTGCTGCTAAAGAATTTGAATCACTTGGAGCAAAAACCATTTGCTTTCATCTGGATGTCTCCAACCGTGAGCAGTATCAGAAAGTCGCAGTTGATTTTCTGGAGAAAGTCGGGGGAATCGATCTGCTCTTCAATAATGCCGGCGTCGGCGATGGAGGAATGTTTGAAGAGTACTCACTGGACAACTGGGAATGGATGACGCGTGTCAATCAATTCAGCGTGATCTATGGCTGTCACTTCTTTATTCCAACATTCAAAAAACAAAAGTCAGGACATATCTTAAACACAGCAAGTCTTGCCGCCATCAGTTGCGCCCCTACCATGGGAGCATACAATGTGACCAAGGCAGCTGTTGTAGCGATCAGTGAAACACTCTATTGCGAATTGATGGATCATAACGTTAAGGTATCCTGCCTGCAACCTGCTTACTTCAAAACAAATATTGCGCAAGGCGGCCGTGGCGGAGAGATCGTTAAGAAGACTACTCAGTTCTTCATTGATCACTCACGACTGGAGGCGAAAGAAGTAGCACAGGAGATCCTTCATCGTGCGGGAAAGGGCGAACTGTATATCATTCTTCCAAAAGCAGCAGAAAAGCAATGGAAGATGAAGCGTCTTGCTCCTACGTGGTATCGAAAAATGGTAAAGGTTAAATTCCTTGAAGCTGCGAGAAGAGCTTTCCGATAAGTATGTTAGAAATCCCAAAAGACCGCGGAGTATTCCGGCTTGCTATTCAGGTACAGCCTGAAGATATCGATGACCAGAATCATGTTAACAATGTAGTGTACCTGCGATGGGTTCAGGAAGTGGCTTATGCGCACTGGAAAACTCTGGGAAGTGATGAGCTGATCAGCAAATACCGCTGGGTGGTTCTCAGGCATGAAATAGATTATCATTCCCCCGCACTACTGAGTGATACCATTGAAGCATTTACATGGATTGATGCTCCTGAGGGTCCAAGACAAAAAAGAAATGTTTCGATCCGTCGGATTCATGATCAAAAGATCCTGGCATCTGCCACGACCACATGGTGTCTTTTGGATGCTGTCACCGGACGGCCCAAAAGAGTAACGGAAGAGATAACTTCTGTCTTTGGATTAAAAGAATGATCGCAAGCCTTCGTTGATCAATCTGCGGTGCCTTTTGTTATCCATTAAATAGAAACGCAAAAAGCTAACTCCCAGTTGAAAAAGTATAAATGCTACGATTGCTAAAAGTATGAACATGACACAAATCGTTTAATTAGAAGACTAAAGTAGTATATGCCTTATATATATCCTAATTATCAGCAAGTTATGTATCTCATATTAAAGTAAATTATTGATAATGAAGTTGGTAGAATTGATTCTAAAAGAGCATTCCAGGGCTATGAGGGATGCCGTTGTGAGGTATGTGGGGCACAATCCGGCCCGTTTTGGTGAACTGGTGGACCTGTTTATGAAAGGTCCATATCGCGTGACACAGCGGGCAGCATGGCCCCTGAGTTACTGTGTGGAGAATCATCCGGAGCTTGCAAAACCTCATTTGAAGAGGATCATACAGAACCTGAAAAGTCCGGGACTCCATGATTCTGTAAAGAGAAATACGATCCGTTTATTTCAATTTGTTCCGATCCCCAAATCGCTCCAGGGAATCGTAGCGGATATCTGCTTTGAATATCTGGCCAACCCAAAGGAAGCCATTGCAGTTCGTGCTGTCTCCATGAGAGTATTGTCCAGGATTGCCAGGGAGCAACCTGAACTTAAGAATGAACTACGCATTCTGATTGAAGACCATCTTCCCTTTGCTTCACCGGGATTCCGAAGCCGTGGCATGAAGGTTCTTAAAGAAATCAAGCAGCAGTAATTTATCTTTTGACAGGGTAGAAAACTCTCTACTTTGCGGATCTAAAATGAATCCATCTCTCCAGAAACATATTTGCAAGAACTGCGGCAATGAATTTGTCGGGTTTTATTGCAATCAATGTGGAGAAAAAGTAATTCTCCCTGAGGACCGCTCCTTCCGTACGTTTCTCAACAGCATTCTTCTTGCGGTAACGCTCGCGGACAGCAGGTTTATCAAAACGATCTGGCTGATGATCAAGCGTCCCGGTGAGCTGAGCAAAGAGTTTGCGGAAGGAAGAAGGATCAAATACCTCCGGCCACTCTCTGTCTTCTTTGTATTGAACCTTGTCTACTTCCTGTTCCCTGTCATCCAGCTATTCAATGCGTCGTTACGAACACAGATCAATTCTTTTCATGGATCACTGGCTGTTCAGACGGTGGCGACCAAAATGACAAAGCTGGGATATCATGATGTGGCATCTTTTGGGATCGTTTATGACCAGAAGACGGCTGGTCTCGCCAAGATGCTGGTCATTGTTTTTGCTGTGATCGTCTCGCTTCCGCTGAATCTTATTTACAGGTCAGGAAACCGATATTTTACTGACCATGTAGGCTTATCCGTTGAGCTTGTATGCTTCAATCTTCTTATCAACGCCCTGTTCCTTACCCTGATCGTAAATGTATTTGGTCTCGGAAAGCAATTGGATGAGACGGTTCTGACGGCCATCTTCATTACTACCAACTTTTATTTCCTGATACGGTCAGGAAGGATCTTCTATAATGAGAAGATCATTTCCCTGATCATTAAATCGGTCGTCATGATAGCAATTCTTAAGATATCGCTCGAAATCTATCGTGCAATTCTGTTCTACGTTACAATTAATGTAATGTAATTAACGGGTGGCTCTCAGAAGGTTATCGATGAGCTCTTCTACCTGTGCGGAATCCTGCGGCGCCAGTTGCTTGTAAGCAATCAATGATTGAACTGCTTCTTCAATCTCGCGATTCATGGCTTGCGTCAATCCAAGATTGAAATAACTATTGGGAAACTCTGGCTCGATGCTGATCGAAATCTGGTAGTGGAGTTTCGCCAGGGGAAGGTTTCCAAGCTCAGCGTAGAGATTAGCAAGGTTGTAATGCGATTCAAAATGACGGGGATCCTCTTTAAGGCTGAGAGTAAAGCAATCAACAGCTTTGCTGTAATTCCTAGCCCTGGATTCAATGATGCCAAGATTACAAAACGCATCAGGCACGCTGTCAAATTCAACAATGGCTTTAAGATAGATTTCCCTGGCGCGTTCGTCACCATTTTCATCCAGCAAAAGGGCCTCTTCAAAGGTGCTAAGCTGGTTTAGCTTGACGATCTTACCTCCTACAAACAGGTTAAGCTGCCCTGGTTTTTCAGGTGTGATGGGACGCTTTTTCCGAACAGGTCTGAACCCGAACTTCTCCGGTGGCTGAATAGGAAACTTGACCACTTTTGCCATGGTCGCAAAGATACGATTTAAGAAAGAATGTGAGAAGCGGGCACCTATAACTTTAAAGCCTGAATGCTACACTCCTCTTAACTCGCCTTTCTCTTTAACGTCTTGGTTTCCTTGGTTGATTTTTTCTCCTTAGCCGTTGCTGCTCCCTTGGCTTTCTCCATCGGCTTCTTCGCCTTCTCGATACTTGCTTTCAGGGCGGTCATGATATCCACCACAGGAGTTTCTTCTTCCTGTATGGTGACAATCTCTTTGCCTTCGATCTTGGCTTTGATCATACTGTGCAGCGCATCCTGATAATGATCTTTCATTTCAATGTCGACAAACTGTTTGGTCATTGAGTCTACCAGCATCTTTGCCATCTTGATCTGCTCCTTGTCAACTTTTGTTTCTTCCAGGATCTGGGGCACTTCAGAAATATTCCTTACTTCATTCGGAAAACGAAGCTTATACATCAGAATCCCTGTCTTTTCAGGAGCCAACAGAACAACTGTTTCACGATCTCTTAATACCACGCGGCCCACTCCCACTTTGCCTGATTCTTTTAATGTCTTGGCAAGCAGTGAGTAGGTCTTGGCGGCAATCTCTCCATCAGGACCAATAAAATAAGGTGAATCAAACAGCGTCGGATGAACTTCCGTAGTATTCACAAATCCTTCTATATCAATCAGGCGTGTGCTCTTGAGCTTTACCTTTGAAAAATCTTCATCATTGACAATTACAAACTGTCCTGGTTCATACTGATATCCTTTGACAATATCTTCTGTACGAAGTGTCTGGCCCGTCACTTTGTCCTTCTTTTCATAGCTGACCTGATTGTGTCCTTCTTTCGAAAGCAGGTTAAAGCTTACTGTCTGACCGGAGTCAATTGCGTTATAGACTCTGATCGGAATGGTGACGAGGGAGAATCGGATATGTCCTTTCCAAATGGCTCTCATATATGAAAAATGTTAGTTAGACTAAAAAATTAGAACAGTGATGCTAAAGTATTGATAATGACCTTATTTTCAAATAGTAAACGACCAATTTTTATATTGATTAATGTTTTGTTGCTGTGTCAATTCTAAGCTTCCGGATCATCTCAGGACTCAGGGAATCGGAATACGCTCCATAGGCATCTATCAATAATCCTTTCGCTCCCGTGGTGGAACTAATGGCAAATAACACCTCGCTGTCGTCGGGGTCATTCATTCCCTCAAACCGGTGGATCTCATCCACATGAAATTCCTCTGGCTTCAGTTTCAGGTCAAGTGCGGGACACTCCAGCCATTCCGGATGGAGGTTGAAGTCGGCAGTATAACCCTTGCTTTTAAGAGCCTTCATTGCCTCCGATGACGTTGCGTATGCTTTCATAATTACCTGTTCAGATCTTCAATTAATATGCCACCACTTTCCTCAATTCTCCCTCTTCCTTCCATCCCTCTAAAATTATGTAGAATAATAGCTATTTTAGAGCGTTAGTGATAAGATGAAACACCTTTTTATAATCGGTATCTTTTTATGTCTTACTGCCTGCGGCGGTGGTCATAAGTATCATACTGTAAAGGTGGCTAAGCCCATTTACCATCATACGTGGTATAAGAATAGCCGATGGCACAAGAAAATTCAGGTCGGCAGGATCCGGGTCCGCTGGTTTGAAAAGCAGGGAGTGAAAACGGTGAAGATGAAAGGCTAGGTTCTACTGAACTCCTTTCAATGCCAGCTCAACCTGCCTTCTCATAAACATCTTCAGGGATCCACTCTGACTCAAATGAGCAGTGAGAACACTTCCATAGAAAATGGTATTCAGCAGGTTCGTAACATCACGGGTTGATGTAGCCTTGGTTATCTCCTTCTTGAAAATTGCTTCAAGGGCAAACTTCTCAAACATCTGATCCAGGGACAATATCTCTACAGACTGAATATCAGATACGTTTGGAAACAGAAATTTCTTTTCTTCCGCCTTGATGGGAAATGGCTTGAAGGGTCTTTTAGGATTTGACAGATATGCAATCAATCCGAGGATGATTCCGGGATGCAGTTCAACGTCTTCACTTAGTTTATCAAACAAAAAGAACACTCCCTGAAGTCCTTCCTTGGGTCTGTCGTTTAATTCAACCACACGACGCAGGCACCAGACTCTGAAGTAATAGGACAATATATCTTCCTTTGTAGCAAAGTATTTGAAGAGCGTGACTTTCGATATTTTCACTTTCTCACAGATATCTTCAACATAAAGGTCATCAAAAGGCTTCTTACCGATCAACTTTACTGTTTGTTCCAGCACTGCCAATTTCAGTCTTGCTGCTTTCTCTTTTCTCAGGCTCATAGATATTCAGTCTCCCAGATATGTAGGCATTAAATAATACATTAAACGTCAAATACCCTAATGATATTCCACAAAGTGAATTTCTTATCTTTAAGTAATCAAAAATCGTGTTCGATTTACATAAAGGATAATTTAGAACTGGTTTTTTATACTTTTAAAGAAATACTTTACCCTTATTAAATCGCCCCTTTTACCGGAGTAAAAAAGCATACTTAGATGAAGAAATTATTACCCTTTCTGTTCCTTTCAATTCTGGCATGCCAGACCCCTGTCAAAAAAGAACCTGTCATCGGACTCATAGCGGATTCTGTTATGGTGGTCTCCGCTCAACCTCTGGCCTCTCAGGTAGGAGTTGATATCATGAAGAAAGGTGGTAATGCAGTGGATGCTGCTATCGCTGTACAATTCGCATTGGCAGTTGTCTTTCCTGCTGCCGGCAATATCGGCGGTGGTGGATTCATGATCATCCGGACAAAAGACGGAAGCACCGCTGCTCTGGATTACCGTGAAAAAGCTCCCGGCCTTGCCACTACCAACATGTATCTCGGCAAGGACGGAAATGTAGTAGACGGACTCAGCACAGATGGTCATCTTGCTTCCGGCGTTCCCGGATCTGTCGACGGCATGATAGAAGCTCACAAAAAATACGGATCGCTTCCATGGAGTGAACTTGTTCAACCCGCCATCGATCTTGCTATAAAAGGATTTACTCTTTCTGAGAAAGAAGCAAAGTTCCTCGTTGACATGCAGAAGGATCTTGTAAAGTATAATACCGTTAAGCCAGAATTCTTACTTAAGGATGAATGGAAGCCAGGAGATTCAATCCACTGGACTGATCTTGGTCATGCACTTGAGCGCATTCGTGATCTTGGACGCGCCGGATTCTATGAGGGCAAAACTGCAGAAGATATTGTCGCGGAAATGAAACGCGGAAAAGGATTGATCTCTCTTGAAGATCTTAAAAATTATCATGCGATCTGGAGGGAACCTGTTACTGCCACTTATAAAGAGTATAAAGTCATTTCTATGCCTCCTTCTTCCAGTGGTGGCATATGTGTTATCCAGCTTTTGAAATCAATGGAGTCCTACCCTGTCAAAGACTGGGGATTCAACTCCCAGAAAACGGTTCATGCCATGGTGGAAGCAGAACGTCGTGTCTTCGCCGATCGCTCAAAATACCTTGGAGATCCAGACTTCTTTAAAGTCCCAATCAGCTCACTGATTTCTGATCAATACATTACAGAACGGATGAGCACTTTTGATCCGGAGAAGGCAACACCAAGTTCTGAAGTAAAGCCTGGTAATATTGCGGGATATGAATCTGAAGAGACCACTCACTTCTCCATTGTTGACGCACAGGGAAATGCGGTCTCCGTTACAACAACATTAAATGGATGGTTTGGATCCAATGTAGTAGTCGGTGGTTCAGGATTCTTTCTTAACAATGAAATGGATGACTTCAGCGCAAAGCCCGGTGTACCCAATATGTTTGGCGTGACCGGCGGAACAGCCAACAAAATTGAACCCAACAAAAGAATGCTCAGTGCCATGTCTCCAACGATCCTTGAAAAAGATGGCAAGCTGGTAATGGTAGTTGGAACACCTGGAGGAACTACGATCATCACTTCGGTTTTCCAGGTCATCCTGAATGTTATCGAGCATGGTATGGGCATGCAGGAAGCAGTGGATGCAAAACGTATTCATAGTCAATGGCTTCCTGATACTATTATACCAGAGAAAGGAGCTCTTGCATCAAAAGACAGTCTGAAGCTTACGCAGATGGGACACAAGATCACCGAACGCTCTGTCATTGGAAGAGTGGACGCCATCCTCGTAACGAAAGATGGCAAGCTGGAAGGTGGTGCTGACAGATTAAGAGGAGATGATACTGCGAAAGGTTATTAATCTTTCACAATTGTAAACTCCACTCTTCTGTTAAGTCTTCTGGTTTCCTCAGAATCGTTGCTCGCCATAGGTTTGGAGCCTCCGAATCCCTTTCCGCTTACGCGCTTGGTGCTAATACCTTTGGAAACAATATAGCCCTTCACTCTCTCAACACGTTTTTGAGAGAGTCTTTGGTTGTGCTCCGGGTTACCACGATTATCAGTATGACCGGAAAGCTGGATCTCAACCTTTGGATTTGTCTTTAACAGAGAGACAACAAGATCAAGCTCATCATTGGATTCCGGAAGAAGATTGTAGGTGCTCTGCTGGAACAAAACGCTTTTCAGGTTTACGGTGGCACCAATTTCAATTGGCTGAAGCTTGAAATTCATCTCCAGTGTTTTCATTTCGTAGGTGCGCACGTCAAGCTTTTCGAAGTTACCAACATACCCTGCGCACTCCACACGAATCGAATATTCATTCACAGAAGGAAAAACGATCTTGTACTTTCCATCCGGGCCGGCAAGCGTGGTAAATAGAGAATCAGAATGAAACGTTAGCGTCGCCCGTAACGGCAAACCGGTTTTCAGATTCGTAACCTTTCCATATACCTGAAACAACTTCTCATTTCCAGCGATGGGCTTTTCGCGAACGATCTCAATCATCTTTACAATGGTATCAGGGCGCTGCTGGATCAATGAATCTTTCAGATCAATAGGTGGCTTATAAAAGCGTATGTCACCATATCCATCGCTGTTGTGGGTGCTGGTGAACAGTGCAAAGTTTTGTCCCGGATAGGCACGATAGAACAACTCTCTGCCTTCTGAATTGACATTAGCACCCATATTGACGGGATCCGACCAGTTGGTCCAGGTGTCATCAAGTCGTTCGGAATAATAAACATCTGAGCTTCCATAACCCTTTCTTCCATTGGATGAAAAGTATAAGTGTTTTCCGTCAGCGCTGAGACTGGGACTGAACTCCTGTGCAACAGAATTGATCTTCTTGCCAAGATTCTTTGGTTCTGACCATTTGCCTGATTCAAGAATTGAAACATAAATATCTTCTCCACCGACAGTGCTATAGGAGTTGGCAGAGAAGACAAAGGCTTCCACGGCAGTGGATAAAAAGCCCTGAGTGGTAGAGCGATTTAAGAAATAAGGAATATTGATATTCTCAGGCTTTGACCATCCTTCCGGAGTTCTCAGAGAAACGGATATGCCTTGTGACAGAAGATCTGCAGGATTCTTCCTGTAATGATTAACGAGGAAAATCCTTTCACCATCATTAGAGAATCCAACGACAGCATTGTATCCTTCATCATTGATGGTCTTATCACCTTGTTGCGGAAAAGACCACTCCTCTCCTGTCCATACTGAATACCAGATATCTCCCGGATCTTTTTTCCCACCGACATTATCGGGATGATTCGCCACCGTCCAATACATCATCTTTCCATCGGGAGTGATGACAGGAGCCTGCTCATCGTAGGCAGAGTTTACATTTCTAAAAGACTTTTGCGAAAGCTGCTGTGCCATGGTTGTAAATGGCAATACAAGGCAAAGGATCAGTAAAAAATAATGAGCGCCTGTTGCGCTATTCTGAATCTTCAATTTCATTCAAGTAAGTATTCTAATGTGCAAAATTACTTTTTCCCCAGCTTTGGCAAAGGGTTACTTACCCAGGGATTGTCTTTAATGCTAAACCTCCATGGCAGCAAGGCATCCTCTCCTGCGTAGTCAATGCCTACTCTCGGACTGCTGACGATCTCATTTTTCTTTAGTTTAATGTTCATATCCTCCAGCCAAAGATCGGCGGACCAAACCTTCAGCGCGTTATGACTTCGGTCAATGCCCAGTGCTTTCGTCAGTTTGCCAGGTCCTGAGGTAATTCTCTTCTCATGAATGGTTTTCATATTCTCTTTCATGAACTGAGTACCTTTCACAGGTTCCAGCGCACGAATTAAGACTGCATCTGCTTTACCTTCTACATTCGTGACAACATTAAATAGGTTATGAATTCCATAGCATAGATAAACGTAGGCATGACCGCCCTCCTTGAACATGACGGCATTCCGGTTTGTCATTCTGTTCTGGTAAGCGTGAGATCCCCTCTCCTTTGGGGAATATGCTTCCGTTTCAACGATCATTCCACCGATGACATTACCATTGATAGCGGTGAACAGGCCTTTGCCCAATAGTCCCTTTGCTATTTTCACAACATCCTTTCCACTATAGAATTCCTTAGTCAGCTTCATTACGAATGTTAATGTTTTGTTAAAATCATTTAATGGAGAATGTAAGATTCATTAATGCATCCTGATTTTCATTTCCAACTGTCATTAGATCAGCGTGAACCCTTAATATTCCCGTTCTGATTATTTCGTATCAAAATTAGCACCATTCATGTGATTACTCTACAGGATCACTAGGTTTCTGGAGAAACTAAACTAACCTACTTTTGCCGACGCAAAACAACCTAAATAACTTATCATGAAAAACGTTTTAGTAATTCTATTAGTCATCGTTGGCTTTATCGCTGATGCACAGGTAATGTCACCTGCTCCAAGTCCAGCAGCGACTGTCAGCACGGTCGTTGGACTTACTGATGTAAAAGTTGAGTACTCACGTCCAAAAGCAAAGGGTCGCAAGATCTTTGGTGATGGAAACCTGACTCCTTATGGTCAGATCTGGCGCACAGGTGCCAACTCTGGTTCTAAGATCACATTCGGTGATGATGTGAAGTTCGGAGGAATGGATGTTCCAAAAGGAACTTATCTTATTTTGACAATTCCGGGAGCAACTGAGTGGACAGTGATTTTATATAAAGATGTTGCAATGGGCGGCAATACCGGAGACTACAAGCAAGCTAACGATCAGACACGTGTTGTTGTGAAATCTGAAAAACTTACAGAGAAAGTAGAAACATTCACAATTGAAATTTCTGACTTGTCTGATAACAGCAAGACAGCAAATCTTCAGATCATGTGGGAGAACACTTCTGTTAAGGTGCCGATCACTGTTGAGTTTGATACAAAAGTTATGAAGAGCATCGAAGCCAGCACAAAGATTAATCCTAATAACCTGTTCAGCGCAGGCGTTTACTATTTCGAAAACGGTAAGGATATCAAGCAGGCTTATGAGTGGGTAAGCGCAGCGGCTGCAGCGAATCCTAATGCATACTGGGTTGCTTACCAGAAAGCAAAGATCCAGAAAGCAATGGGTGACAAGAAAGGTGCGATCGAATCTGCAACCGCTTCAAGAATCGTTGCTGAGAAAGAAAAGAATATGGATTATGTAAAGTTGAATGATGACCTTATCAAATCATTGAAATAATCTGAAGTATCTTCTTTATAAATCGTCCTGTTAGCTTAGGCTGGCAGGACGATTTTTATTTTGAATGAACTGGATCACGAAAGCAAGTCCGATCACCACCACACATCCTATTATGTTGTATAAAAGAAAAGCAACATCTGTGAATTTGTAAAGATACAGGATGAACATCTCTGCAATAATGGCGGACCAGAAGACTGCCGTTGACTTTAAGTACTTCAGATAGAAAGCTGAAAGGAAAATCCCAAGGATCGTTCCATAAAACAAAGACCCCACGATATTCACATACTGAATAAGATTTTCTGCCTGATTGGCCAGCGAAGCAAACATGATCCCGAATACGGCCCATCCCGCTGTCATCCACTTGGATGCTTTTACATAATGCAGATCGTCTTCCTTAGGTTTAATGGAGCGCTTATAAATATCAACCACACTCGTAGAGGCCAGTGAATTTAATTCTGATGCCATAGATGACATAGCAGCGGAGAAAACCACTGCCAGCAAGAGCCCTATCAATCCATGCGGAAGATAGGTCATCACATAGTTGATGAAAACATAATCTTTATCCTGTGTGTTAGCCTTTGGGATACTCTTCTTGATTGCATCCTTTGTTTTCGTTCTAAGATCGGCTTCAGTCTTCTGGATCTCTTTCAGAGTTTGCTTCGATTTTGAAATCTGATCCTCGTTCTCAGTCTGAATGGCGTTGACAAGCTCACCCGCTGCCGCTTTGCGCTGATCAAAGACAACATTATAAGAAGTCTCTAATTGCCTGATCTCAGCGGCTGCCTCTGTCTCCATTGCTTTCTCACGCAGCGAAGTATTGTGAATCAACGGTGCCTGATGAAACTGATAGAAAACAAAGATCAATATCCCGATATAGAGGATTATGAATTGCATAGGGATCTTCAGCAATCCATTGAAGATCAGTCCCAATCTGCTTTCAGTAATAGAGCTGCCGGATAAATACCTGCCGACCTGTGATTGATCTGCTCCGAAATAAGAAAGAAATAAGAACAATCCACCGATCAATCCTGACCAGATATTATAGCGATCCGATAAATTAAAAGATACATTGATCATGTTCAGCTTGCCCATCTCTCCTGCCATCTGGAAAGTATCACCGAAAGAGATTCCTTCCGGAAGACGGGAAAAAGCAATCCATCCTGCCAACACCATTCCCGACATGATAATCGCCAGCTGATATTTCTGCGTGATGCTTACCGCTTTGGTTCCACCACTAACGGTGTACATCATGACCAGCAATCCAATGAGGATAGTCGTCAGGTTGATATTCCATCCTAAGATCGTTGAGAGAATTAGCGAGGGCGCATACAATGTGATCCCTACTGAAAGTCCTCTCAGCATCAGAAAGAAAAATGCCGCAAGCGTTCTGGTCTTTCTGTCAAAGCGTGTTTCAAGGTATTCATATGCTGTAAACACCTTTAGCTTGGTATACAACGGAACCGCCGTTACCGAAAGGATGATCATCGCAAGAGGAAGTCCGAAGTAGAATTGTAAAAATCGCATCCCATCTTCATACGCCTGGCCAGTGGTGGATAAAAATGTCACCGCACTGGCCTGTGTTGCCATGATAGAAATGCAAACCGTCCACCATGGAAGGCTCTTATTTCCAAGCAGATAGCCGCTCATATTATTGGTGCCACGTGTCTTGATGGCACCATAGGCGACGATCAGGCTAAGAGTTCCGAAAAGAACGATCCAATCAACTACGTTCATGCAAAAGAATATGTGATGATAGAATAGGCTATGATCTGAATGATCAAAACAATGACAACAAGCCAGTACCACTTATTCCACTTTTGGAAAACTGGTGGTTTTTCATTCTCTGAAGATTCCATTGTATTTCAGATTATTTGGAAGGCTTTACCTTTTGATTATTGGGCTTTGCAGTTTTACCCAACGAGGTAATATTAGCAAATAGTTTATACGCACCCGACACTCCTTCCGGCAATTCGCGGAAGAAGGAAAGTCCTGTGTAGACATAATGTCCATCACCGTACTTTGCGATCAGCAAGCTTCCGTCTTTTGCAGTCTCTCCTGTATCATTCATAGAGATCATAGGCTGAAAGTTCGGATCCCATTTATCAGGAAAGTATAATCCTCTCTCCTGCACCCACCCTTTAAAATCATCTGCTGCGATCTTGTTTGGATAATTCATTACCGGATGATCGGCATTGATGATCCTCACTTCACTGTTTTCTTCCGTAACACGATCACGGGAAATGTTGATTGGATATGGGGAGAACTTTTCAACTTCAAGATCAGAGTTTGTATTGTATTGAACGACCATCGTTCCACCGGCTTTGACATACTCCAGAAGGTCGGGCATAAAATGACGGATGCGTTCATTCGTATTCAATGCGCGTACACCCAGCACTACCGCATCTACTTTCTGAAGATTGGCCGGAGTGATCTCCTCATTCTTCATTTCCCACACTTCATATCCAATATTTCTGAGGGCTTCTGGTATGCCATCACCGGCTCCGGCAATATATCCTATCACCTGACCTTCCTTCCTGATATCCAAACGCACAACGTTCGACTTGGAAGGGGGCAGCAATGTCTGAAAAGGAATGTGATCATATGAGATCGTTTGTACGGAAGATGTGTACGATCTTCCATTCACCTCTACCTGACCACCCATACTGAAAGAGCCGTCATCCTTTCCCGGAATTACAATAAAGTCAAGCTTCTTTTCTTCTCCTCTTTTTACAAGCTCAATATCGATTGATGCTGGTTGTGACTTCCAGCCAGGAGGTAATGTCAACTTAACCGTTCCGATAAGTTTGCTTCCTGAAGTTGACTTCACCAGAACTCCCACTGGCTTGGGATTTGAATCCTTAAACACGTATACCTTTTGTGATAAATTCACGAGCACAGGCGGAACGATCTCAAAGGGTCTGCTGAGCTCACCTTTAACAGGATCGGTCCACTTATAAACAAGACCAGAGCTTAATTCAACTTTTTCACCGTTGATCTCAATTACATAGTCGATCAATACTGCTGGGCCATTCTCCGGTCTGCCAATAAATGATGCATCCGGAACTTTAAACAATCCTTGAGAGTGTTCTGCTCGAAGCCAGTATGGATCAGAATAACCGGCTGTCGGACTAAGCTTTTTTTTGGTTTTAAAAGTATTCAGTTTATTGAAAGCGAGATCTGTGTTGACTGTCGAATCGATAGACATCAGATTACTTTTTATTTGTATAAGTGTGATGGGGACTATGGATCGGTTTACCACTTCAAAAGAATTCACTACTGTTTCACCGGGGGCAACCCATGGCTGGTCAGAGGTCACTTCAAAATACAATCCTGTTACATCCTGAATGAGCTGATTAACTTCCTTAAACTTTCTGTCTTTCCACACAGACGGTGACAGCAGCATGATCTGCTTTCTTATCAGAAGCAACATAGGAACAGAATTGGAAGGCTGCTCAGGATTAAATTCCCTGATGGCTTTTTCAACAAGTGGCTGCACCTTTTCTCCTCCCTTCACCCGGAGCCAGGTTGTGACAATTCCATCAAACAGATCTTTTCCTGCCTTATCACCTTTTGCGTATTCAAAGAACTCCTGTGAGTCTCCCCTTCGACCAGAAGATCCGAAGCCCTGACTTTTATGTTGTGAGCGACTTTCTGCCGCAATCTCAGAATATGATTTTCCAAGGAGAGAATTAAACGGTCCCATATTTACCGCAACCACTCCAGGAGTATTCTCGCTGATAGTTTGATTCCAGAAACGTCCGGTGTTAGTGTAAAGTCTTTTTACCTGCCACACACCAAACTCTTTTACCTGTTCAGGGAGGTAATCAGATTTAGCAGTAAGATCGAAAGCTTCCTGAGCCAGCATTGCAGATGCAGTATGGTGACCATGACCTGCACGTTCATCCGGCGGAAACCTTGTAAGAATAATGTCGGGTTGAAACTGACGGATCACACGAACGACATCAGAAAGAACTTCATCCTTTCCCCAGATAGAAAAAGTCTCTGCAGCATTCTTTGAAAACCCAAAGTCATTTGCTCTGGTAAAAAACTGTATGCCTCCATCGAGCTTTCGGGCGGACAACAATTCCTGTGTACGGATCAATCCAAGCTGGTCTCTTATCTCGGGACCAATCAGATTTTGTCCACCGTCTCCCCGAGTCATAGAGAGGTAAGCGGCCGCAGCTAGTCGGTCGTTTGCCATAAATGTAATAGCCCTTGTATTTTCATCATCAGGATGTGCAGCAACGTATAAAACGGATGCAAGCACATTTAATTTTTTAAACTTCAGCTGTATGGCCGCAGCATCCGGTTGGCGGTATTGGGGAAATCCCAGTTGAGCAACCATGAACAAAGAGATAAAAAGAATGAGCTTTCGCATGAGGGGTTTTTATATCAATCCGGATGCAAGATATAATTGTGAGGTGAGAATAGAGTTCCTTTTATGTAAAGAAGTGGCCTTAGAATTTGCCCCGAACCTCATCATTCACGAGGAAGGTTCCATCCTCCATAATCAGAAGCGTCACAACGCTAACCTCTTCCTTTTTCTCATTTAGAAATTGCATGCGGAGAGAATGTGAGGTAACACGATCTTTCATATCATCGGTGAATCCAAGATCAAGTTTAATATTATCACCTGTCTCTACTTTTTTGGAAAGAATTGATTTCCCAAAATAATCCACTGCTTTGACCCTCACTTCCTGTTCAGAAAGCTTAAGGATTTTAAAATTTATGATCAGGTAAGGAAGCGGGCCCTCAGAGGGCTTGCTCTTTTCATTTCCGTCTGTGCTGTAATCAGGTCGTTGGCGTGATTCTGCAACACTCCTTTGCTTGAACTGGTAATCGATCTTCAACTCAAACTCAGTACTGGGTTTGAATGCTTCTTTTTGCTGAGCATAATTGCCTGACAGTAAAATTAATAGCAGGGAAAAGATCATGGGGGAGTGGAATTTCACTCAAGTTATACAACCTGATGTACATGCCAAGGTTAATACTCAATTTAAGGAAGAGGTAAAAGAGATTTCTGATAACCGATACCCCCTAAACAGGTATAATTTCTCATCATTACGGTGAATCCGCTATCCTTGCCAACCGGTTGATCAGTCTCTTAAAATTTTGTCCCGCAGATATCTGTTTTTAAGAAAAAGAGATTAGTTTCATGATCCTTTAACCAACATCATACCCATGGGCCTTTTTGATAGAATTAAGAATGAATTAATTGACATTATCGAGTGGACAGACGACAGTACCAATACAATGGTATGGCGCTTTCCAAGACATCAGAATGAGATCAAAATGAATGCAAAGCTGACAGTTCGCGAGAGTCAGGTTGCAGTCTTTGTAAACGAAGGTAAAATAGCCGACGTCTTCCCTCCTGGTCTTCATACACTTACTACTCAAAATATGCCCATCCTCACCACGATCATGGGATGGAAGTACGGATTTAATAGTCCTTTCAAGGCAGAAGTTTACTTTGTTAATTCGAAACAGTTCATAGATCAGAAGTGGGGAACCAAAAATCCCATCATGCTCAGGGATGCAGAGTTTGGTCCGCTTCGTTTAAGAGCTTTCGGTAACTATGCCATTAAAGTAGTAGACGCCGGAAAATTTATCAAAGAGATCGCCGGAACTCAATCTCACTTCACAACAGAAGAAGTTACAGAGCAGTTGCGCAATCTCATCATCACGCGATTCACAGATGCAGTAGCAGAGAGCAAAATTCCCGCGCTGGATCTTGCTGCCAACTATGATGAGCTCTCCAAATTTATTTCAGGAAAGATCAATCCTGAATTCAATGAGCTTGGAATTGAGATCACCAAATTCCTGGTAGAGAACATTTCATTGCCACCGGAAGTAGAGGCTGCACTCGACAAGCGCAGCAGCATGGGTATTATTGGCAACCTGAATCAATTCACTCAGTTTCAGGCCGCGAATGCAATGGAAGCCGCCGCCAAGAATTCAGGCGTTGCATCAGAAGGCATGGGAATGGGAATGGGCTTTGCGATGGCCCAGCAAATCGGTCAGGCGATGAATCAGAATCAGAACCAGAATCAAAATAAAAGTCAGGATGCACCACCGCCACTTCCGGGTTTTGCGCCTTATCATGTAGCGGTTGGCGGAAGTCAGCAAGGACCATTCAATGCAGATACATTAAAGCAAATGGTTGCGCAGGGAACCTTGACCAGTGAGACATTGGTATGGAAAGCAGGAATGGCTGCCTGGACAAAAGCCGGAGAAGTTGCTGATCTCAAGCCAATACTTGAATCTGCTCCGCCTCCATTGCCCAAGTAATTCACTTCATCTTCTATCATTCATCTCTGACCATTAATCTTTGATTGATATTGCCATGACTCCTGCTTCCGAACCTACCCTTCTCAAACATGAAATGTCCTGCAAGAACTGCGGAGCTCTGCTGACGTTCAAACCCGGAACAACAAAACTTACCTGTCAGTATTGCAAAGCTGAGAATGATATTCCCCAGGAAGCACAGACGGAGATCATCGAAAATAATATTGATGATTTCCTGACAAAGCACATTGAGAAAGAAGAAAAAGTCGTAGTCACGAGCATCAAGTGTGAGGCTTGTGGAGCCACTTCATCCATCAATCCAAATATTACAGCAGATCGTTGTCCGTTCTGCGCTACGACGTTCGTATTAAAGAACGGAAGCTCTTCAACTGTCTTCAAGCCGCAATATCTTCTGCCCTTCAAGATCGATTCTCCTCAAGCCATTCAGAACTTTCGTAAATGGCTTCAGGGTTTGTGGTTCGCTCCCAATGAATTAAAGCATTATGTTGATCGAGCAGACCGCCTCAGTGGCATGTACCTTCCTTTCTGGACCTTTGATGCAGAAACAGAAACTTCTTATTCTGGTGAAAAAGGAATTGATCGCCAGGTTTCCGAATCCTACACCGATTCAGATGGCAAGCGTCAGCAACGCACTGTAACCCATACCGACTGGTATCCGGCTTCCGGAAATGTAAGTGATACTTTTGATGATATTCTCATCGAAGCCAGTACTACATTACCCAAGTTCACGCTAAGAGCCCTTGAACCCTGGGATTTAAAGAATGTCGTCAAGTACAGCGATCAGTATCTCAGCGGGTTCAGGACGGAGAATTACCAGATAGATCTTCCTACAGCTTACGTTGATGGTAAAGGCAGGATGAAGGAAGTCATAACCAGAACTGTTCAACGGGATATTGGTGGCAATCGTCAGCAGATCCATTCCATGAACACCAATTACAAGAATGCAACATTCAAATACATCTTACTTCCTGTGTGGATCAGTGCTTATCAGTACAATAAGAAAGTGTATCAGTTTATCATCAATGCCCGAACAGGAGAAGTTCAGGGGAACAGGCCTTACAGTACTGCGAAGATCGCACTGGCAGTCATCGGGGCATTGATCGTTGGAATTGTGCTGTATGTGGTGTTTAAAAAGTAATAACCCTTCGTTAGAACTTCTCAATCATATCAACACATCCTTCTTTAACATCCAGCTCTTTTGGTTTGACAAGCATCCTTTTGGTGCCTATCAGAAGGATCAGCAGACCAATCAACGCACCGCCTGACATAACGATGGTAAGGGGAATCGCTGATTGAGCATTTGCCAGACCAACGACAGCAGAAGACAATGCTCCAAGTCCCATCTGCAATGCACCCATGATAGCGGACGCGCTCCCCGCCTCTTTAGAAAATGGAGCCATTGACAATGCTGCAGAATTCGGGAAGCTGAATCCCTGACAGCTCAGAAACAGGAATATCGTAAAGATGGTACCATACAAACCAAGAACATCCAGCACGGTACCGGTTACCAGAACAATGCCAATGATGGACTGAAGAATCAGAACTATTCTCATGATTTGCTCACTGGTGAATTTCTTCAGCATGATATTATTTAACTGACTGCTGCTGATCAATCCTGCGGCGATCGCTGCGAAGATCATTCCATACTGTTTCTCATTTACGCCATACAATTTCATGAACACAAATGGGGAACCTGCAACATAGGCGAAGAGTCCTGCAGAAGCTATTCCACCGGATAATGTATAAATAAGGAACTGCTGGTTTTTCAGTACACCGGCAAAGCTGTTGAGAATGGGTCGAGGTTGAAGGGAGAAAGTGGGATCTGGTTGTTTGCTTTCCGGCAACCAGAAAACAACTGCGGTCAGGATCAGCATTGTTACAAGTGCAAGAATGATGAAGACATAGCTCCAGCCAAATTGTATCACATAGCTTCCAACGGTGGGTGCCAGTATGGGTGATACCCCTAGAATAAGTATGAGGAATGAAAAGATCCTGGCGTTTTCATTGAGTGGAAATACATCCCGTACGATAGCACGCGGAGCCACCATTCCGACACATCCACCGATCGCCTGAAAGAATCTGCAGATGATCAATGCTTCGATAGAGGTTGACAAAGCACAGCCAATGGAAGCCAGGATGTAGATGATCAATCCTACATACAAGGGTCTTTTTCTTCCAAACCGATCGAGCAATGGGCCGCACAGCAGCTGACCAAAACAAACCCCAATGAAGAAGCTGGAGACGGAATAGGCAACGCTGTCAATGGTTGTATTGAGATCTTCTGCAATGGAAGGAAATCCCGGCAGGTACATGTCAATAGAAAATGGACCGATCGCTGACAATAATCCCAGGATCAGTATCGTGACGAATCTCTTACTACCGACTAAATCAGGGTTATTACTTTCCGCTAAAGATTTTTCCAACTAGTTCCTGCAATTTAAAATTTGAGAGCCGCCTCGAGTTGCAAGTATTGAATTGACGAACCGAAAACAAACTGCTCAGTGGCCATCCTTTCATACTTGATCATGGGTGCCAATTTTAATTTTGAGTTTAAATCAAACTCATACCCCACTCCAAAGAAATAACTTGCATTGTAAGATCTTATCGCCGCAAGGTTTCCGACTGTTATTCGCGCGTCCTTATCATTGTTCAGAACGAAATACGGAGCTACTCCAGGATTCAGGAACAGGCCTCGTTGTCCAGGTTTCATAAAAATCTTAAGTGCTATTGGAAATCTCAAAGTAATGTGATCCAAAGAAGTACTTCCATTCATATAGGAAGGTGCATCGCTTCTCTTTTCATACTTGTTTTCCATAATAATTATCTGAAAACTTAACGCTGTTCTCGTTTGATACTGTTTAGGAATAAAATCAAGCTGGAGTCCATACTTCAGCGTGGGTTTCATATCATAAAAATCAACATAAGGTTCTGTGAATTTGATTGATGGTACTACATATCCCACTACAATGCCAATTCCAAGTTTCGATTTGGACTTATTACTAGTGGTAGGATCACCCTTGCATAAATTATACTGCAAAACGGAGTTCGCAAGACTACCGGGTGTAATATTAGTCAGCTTAGCTTCAATTTTAGGATCGGGACAATCACTGAATAATTTTTTTACAGCGGCAACTGTTCGAATATCCAATAACCTTCTATCGGAGTGATCAGCCATTGTTTCGGTTTGTCTCTTATCCTTCAAGGGATAGTTAATCTGAAGAGTATCCGTTCCTTTTAAAACAAAATACCTTTTTCCGAATTGAGATAATGTTGCAGAACCAGATACAATTACTTCTGTAAAAATGATTTTTTTACTTTGATTGTCTTTCATAGAAACAAACTCCGCGTTGTATCCTTCCAGAAAAAAACCTGAAATATCCTCTGAAGTAAGTTGTTTCGACGCACCTGCTTCAGTTGACTTAAAAAGGATCACGTCATTCTTCTTTTTGGAGGGCACATAGCTTATATATCCATCTGTTTTTTCTCCGTTCTTTTTAATATAACCCCTGACGAAGGTTTGCGAGTAGGCCGTTGCCGAAATCAAAAACAGGGTCAAAATAATTGGGAGATTTCTTTTCATAAAGATGGTTAGGGTGAAACTGGTAGTTGAGATTAGAAATCTTCTAAGGGGGTTAGAGATATCTGGTGAAAGATAACAGGAAGATCATAAACCACCCACCCTTTCATAAAAAAAGCAGCTACAAACCTGTAACTGCTTTCCATTTTTCAGAGCCCCCTGTCGGAATCGAACCAACGACCTACTGATTACAAGTCAGTTGCTCTACCAGCTGAGCTAAGGAGGCATACCCTCAAATCTGAAAAGGGCTGTTGGCTACTTATCCGCCAGCTTTTGACGTGATTTGGGATGGCAAAAATACAGGAAGAATGCGGTTTTGCAAATCCCGGAGTTACTAAATCCCATTACTATCAGGGCTGCGCTTTAAAACCTACCAAAGGGATAAAGGTGGATATAAACGCAGAGATTACTGCGCTGCTTGCCTCAACATCTTCAATTGAGCCTTCAATTGCGCAACTTCCGCATTCGAGGCATCAATCTGTGCAGTAAAGTCTGCCTTCATCTTCTCAGCATTCTTTGACCGACCGAAGAACTCAAGGTTGTTACGTAATGTAGCAACATCATTCTCTGCCTTCTGGATCTTTTTACGCAACGCCTGCTCCTTCTGATATATCTTCTGTGCTGCATCCGGATCAGTCTTGATATTCTCAAGCTGGGTCTCCAGAACAAACTTATCCTTATCCTCCTGGCTCACCTGCTCCAGCGAAGCTATGAACTTATCGGTCGCAGCATTGAATCTTGCCTTTATAGAATTAACAGCGTTACGTGGCACAAAGCCGATCGATTGAAAGCTTCGTTGCATTTCTTTCAATTGTCCAAGCGTACCGGTCTTCTCATTCACCATTCTCTCAATCTCTGAAAGGATTGCTTCTTTCTTGTGAAGATTATCTGCCTGTTCTTTATCAGCCTCCTCAAACTTCACTCTTCTCTGGTCAAAGAAATAATCACAGGCAGCTTTAAACTCCTGATAGATCTTCTCCCGCATTTTCTCAGGAACAGGTCCGATCTCTTTCCATTTTACCTGGAGATTCTTTAATGCATTCGCTGTCTTATCCCAATCAGGATTCGTCTTTAGGGCTTCTGCCTGAGCTACCAGCTCTTTCTTCAGTTCAAGATTCTTAACTCTTGACTCATCCAGCTTTTTAAAGAATACTCCTTTGCTGTTGAAGAAGTTTTTAAAGGCTGTCCAGAAGCGTTTGTTGTTCTCCTTTGCCTTTGCTCTTGGAACAGGTCCAACGGTTTCCCATTTCTTCTGAATGGCAATGACCTCAGCAGTCTTCTGATTCCATTCTTTAATCCGATCCGATTGAAACGCAGCATACGATGTTATCTCATTGATGATCGCATCTTTCGTCTCAAGATTCTTTGCCCACTCCTGATTCAGATTGGTAACGAAAGCATCTCTCCGCGCATAGATCGCGTCGGAAGCTTTTTTAAACCGATCCCAGACAGCATCCTTTTCTTCACGCGCAACAGGACCGATGTGCTTATACTCTTCATGAAGCTCATTGAGCTCACGAACCGCCTCTCCTATCCTTTCAACACTACTGAGCTTTTCAGCGCGAACCGCCAGTTCAATTTTAGCTTCCAGATTTTTCTTTCTGTCAAGCTCCTTCAATTCAAAATAGATATTCCTGTTATCGTAAAACCTATCCATGAGAGCATGATAGCTTGCCCATAATGGTTTTGCATGCGCTGCCGGAACAGTTCCTATTACTTTCCATTGCTGCTGGATCTCTTTCAGCTTGTCGAAACTGTGGCGGTCATCTTCACCGTCTGTCAGCTTGCGCAATTCTTCCAGCAAAAGATTCTTCTTTCTGAAATTATCATTCTTCTGATCTTCAAGACCTTTGAAGTGCTCTGTCTTGCGATCTCTTAACAGCTTGTAGTTTGCTTCAAAGGCAGTGTCTACAGCATCATGACGGAATTCAAAATCATTGGGATCTCCACCTTCATCCACAAACTTCTTCAATGCTTCTGAACGCTCTTTATCAAGAATTTCATCAAAGCGACTCTTCGCTTCTTTCAGTATAGCATCCGTCTTCTTGAAATCATTCTGCGTGGCAAGCTCCCTCAGGAGATCAACAAATTCCTGTTTGGTAAAATTTGAATAATCCTGAGATAATACGTCTCCTTCGAATTCATCGTGAGTCGATGAAGTGCCCTGAGTGCCGGCATTTACCTCATCATTTTCCAGAGCAGTCTTCAACGTCACAGTCTCTTCTTTCGCTTCCATTTCCATCATATTTGACTTAAGTGCTTCCGGTTATTTAGTAACGGCAAAAATATATATTTATTCAATTCAACCTCGGATCTTTTGGATAATTGGAATAAACCGAAAAACGCCCTCCCATCACTGTTAGCGTCTTTTTCCACATCTCATCCGGTACCGTATCAAAAACAAGTTCTTCACTTACCTTATCACTGACGATCCAGGAGTTCTGTGTCAGCTCCTCTTCCAACTGCCCGCCAGACCACCCGCTATATCCTAAAAAGAACTTAACGTCTTTATGCAAAACTTGTTTGGTCTCCAGCAGGAAAAGAAGCTTTTCAAAATTACCTCCCCAATAAATACCTTCTGCAATCTCTACCGAATCTTCCAAAGATGAATAGCGATGCAGATAATGAAGGGTGTCCTGCTGAACAGGGCCTCCGATCATCGCTGCGGTATTGTAATCCTTAATATCCTCCATCACTTCGCTGACACTGGCTATCGAGGGCTTATTCAATACAAAACCAAATGAACCTTCCTCATTATTCTCGCACATCAAAATGATCGTACGGTCAAAATTAGGGTCAGGCAAATAGGGCTCTGAGATCAGCAGCCTCCCCTTTTCCGGTCTTAGTTTATTACTGTATTTGAAAAATTCCATGATACGTACCTCAATAAACCAATCATTCCCAATACCTCCAAATGAATCCCGAAATTTTAGCTTCTTCGCCTGTAAAGCGTAGACAGAAGTCACCATCTTTGCGGTAAAAGAAGAAAGCAATGTCATCATTAGAGAATCTCAGAAAGGAATATTCAAAGGCTACACTGGACGTCAAATCGGTGAGCCCAAATCCCGTCTCACAATTTGATAAGTGGTTGAAAGAAGCTATTGATGCTAAAGTTCCGGAGCCAACAGCCATGAACCTGGCTACTGTTTCTGACAGCGGCCGGCCATCATCCCGCATTGTTTTATTGAAAGGAGTTGAAGACAATTCATTTGTTTTCTATTCCAACTATCAAAGTCATAAAGGAAAAGAGCTGGATGAAAATCCGATCTGCGCTTTGAATTTTTTCTGGCCTGAACTTGAACGTCAGGTTCGCATTGAGGGTATTGCTGAAAGAGTTTCTGAAGAAAAGTCGACGACTTATTTTCAAAGTCGCCCACGCAATAGTCAGATCGGAGCATGGGCATCACCTCAAAGTCTGGTGATAGCAGATCGTAAGATCCTTGAAGAACGTGTTAAAGAACTTGAAAAGAAATTCAAGTCACATCCTGCGTTGCCAAAGCCAAAACAATGGGGTGGATACAAGATCGTTCCTCATATGATCGAATTCTGGCAAGGAAGAGAAAGTCGTCTGCACGACCGCATACTTTATACTAAGAATGATTCGGTGTGGAAGATCAACAGGCTGGCGCCGTAAGTGTCTTATACATGCTCAAAGAAGATCATACAACGACTTCACTCCCACCCATCTCCTTGTTGTAAAGCCTTCACCATGCTGAACTCCTATCGCGTGACCAAACTCTATAGCGCGGGCTTCCAATAGTTTCGTAAAGTTCGGATTAGAGATATAGGTCTCAGGCTCTTTGCTGGCAGGATCATAAAACTGAGTCTTGAAGGCGCGTATAGCTTCCATCTTTTTCTCCCACGTCCCGGAGATGTCAACAATAAAGTCAGGAACAATGAATTCACTTTGGATATACTGATACACTGCTTTGGGTCTCCAGGCTTTCTGCTCTACTCCATCCAGCTGCGTCTGTATCTTGGCGAGGCCTGAGAAAAAGCAGGACTCGTATGCAAGATCACTTCCTTTTCCATGATCAGGATGACGATCATGAACAGCATTGCATAAAACAATATCAGGCTGATACTTACGGATCATTCTGATCACCGCCATCTGATGTTTCTGATCATTTACAAAGAAGCCATCAGCAAGATTCAGATTCTCACGAATGGTTAAACCAAGGATCCTGGCTGCATCAGAAGCTTCCTGATCACGCGTTAATGCTGTGCCACGTGTTCCCAGTTCACCACGGGTGAAATCAATAACACCAACCTTTTTTCCGGCAGCAATGTGCTTAAGGATCGTACCTCCACAACCAAGCTCTGCATCATCCGGATGCGCCGCCAGGACTAGAATATCAAGCTTCATGATACGGGCTCAAGCTCTTTTGCAGCAAGCCAGCGCTCTGCATCCAATGCACCCATACAACCTGTGCCGGCAGCCGTCACCGCCTGACGATATACCTTATCCGCTGCATCTCCTACTGCAAATACTCCCTCAATATTAGTGCGGGTTGTTCCAGGCTTCACAATGATGTAACCGGTCTCATCCATCTCAATCTGATTCTGAAAAATGTCAGTGTTGGGCTTATGTCCGATCGCCACAAAGAATCCCTTGATCGGGATGATCCTTCTTTCACCGGTCTTGTTATTGAATATCTTCATTCCATTGACCTCATGATCTCCCAGCACTTCTTCAGTTTCTGAATTCCAGAGGATCTCGATCTTTGGGTTGTTCTTTACACGCTCCTGCATGATCCTGGAAGCTCTCATCTCATCCTTTCTTACAATGAGATAAACCTTCGGACATAATTTTGAAAGATAAGTAGCCTCCTCTGCTGCAGAATCACCTGCACCAACAACGGCGACTTCCATTCCTTTATAAAAGAATCCGTCGCACACTGCGCAGGCAGATACCCCGCGGTTAACAAAATGCTGCTCGGATGGTAAACCTAGATACTTGGCAGTAGCACCTGTCGCGATGATCACCGCTTCCGCTTCGATCTCGTGGGTGTCGTCAATGATTGCTTTAAAGGGATATCCGGAGAAGTCAACCTTCGTTGCCAGGCCGTGCCTGACGCTTGTATCAAAACGCTCCGCCTGTGCCTGCAGATCCATCATCATCTGGGGCCCGTCAATTCCCTTTGGATAGCCCGGGAAGTTCTCCACCTCACCTGTGATGGTCAGCTGGCCTCCTGGCTGGCCGCCAGTATAAAGCACTGGGTTCATACCTGCACGTGCCGCATAGATTGCTGCGGTATAGCCTGCAGGGCCAGAACCAATAATCAAAACCTTAACTTTTTCCTTTGTCATGATAGTCTAACATAAAGTCGTACAAAAAAGGTCTCACCAGAAGACCTTTTAATTTTCGCCCGTTTTCCAGTAATACTAACCCAGGTAAGGCATTAAAGTCTTACTTCTGACGAAGGTACTAGTCGCCTGACGGTCTTTTTCTTCCATGAACCCATCCGGCTCAAGGTGTATAAATTAAAAACCCCGGATTTCATCAAAGCTTTTTCTGCTTTGATGAGTCCGGGGTTTCCATTTCAATTATTAGATATTTCTCGATTCGCTATCTGCCTTCTGATCTTTAAGTGTCTCATAGGGATCAATGTGTGTCCTTACTGAAAACTGAAAGTAAAAATTAGTGCGAAAACCCTGCTTTTGCAACTATGCCTGCACAGGCTCCTGCTTTGTCGGAGGCTTTGGTAGCAATACCTTCCTTGACAAACGGAACTTTCCGGTTTTCTTATCGACTTCCACGAGCTTCACTTTCACCTGCTCTCCAACTTCAAGCACGCCTTCCATATTTTCAAGGCGCTCCCACTTGATCTCAGAGATATGAAGTAATCCATCCTTGCCTGGCATGAATTCAACAAACGCACCGAACGGCATGATTGATTTTACAATACCATCATAAACAGTTCCAACTTCTGGAACCGCAACGATCGCATTGATCCTCTTCATCGCACCATCCATGGCAGCCTGGTTGGTTGCAAAGATGCTGACCACACCCTTCTTGTCTTTCTCTTCAATGACAACAGTAGCACCAGTAGTGTTCTGAATGTCCTGAATGATCTTTCCACCGGGCCCGATTACCGCGCCGATCAACTCTTTCTCGATAATTATAGTATGAGCTCTTGGTGCATGTGGCTTTAGGTCCGCACGGGATGCCTGAAGTGATTTCTTCATCTCGTTAAGGATATGAAGTCTTCCTTCTTTTGCCTGCATTAAAGCCTCTTTCAAAACTTCGTATGTAAGTCCGTCTACTTTAAGGTCCATCTGGCAACCAGTGATTCCTTTTTCAGTACCCGTAACCTTGAAATCCATATCTCCCAAATGATCTTCATCTCCGAGGATATCAGACAGGATCGCATAACGTCCTTTATCAGAGATCATACCCATCGCAATACCTGAAACAGGTGCTTTGATTGGCACGCCTGCATCCATAAGGGCCAGTGAACCAGCACATACAGTTGCCATGGATGATGAACCATTGGATTCAAGGATATCAGAAACCACACGAATGGTGTATGGATTCTTGTCTGCTTCCGGAAGCACTTGCTTCAATGAACGATAGGCAAGGTTTCCATGACCGATCTCTCTTCTGCCGGGACCGCGGTTAGGCTTTACTTCGCCGGTTGAGAATGACGGGAAATTGTAATGAAGGATGAACTTGTTATTTCCGGAGAACATTGCTCCATCAATCATCTGTTCGTCAAGCTTGGTACCTAATGTTACCGTGCTGAGTGATTGTGTTTCACCGCGTGTGAATACTGCTGATCCGTGTGCCATTGGAAGGTAGTCCACTTCAGACCAGATGGATCTGATCTCGTTGGTCTTTCTTCCATCCAGGCGAACGCGCTCATTAAGAACGAGGTCACGGGAAGCTTTCTTCTGAATGTCATGATAATAGTGCTTCGCCATTCCCTTGTCCACAGTAGTGTCTTCCGGTAATGTTGCGAAGTAATCCTCCAGCACTTGTCCGAAAAGATCGGAGCGCAGGTGCTTTGCGGATGTCTGCTTCTGTGCTACGGCATATGCCTTATCATATAAAAGCTTTTCCATTTGTTCTTTAAGAACAAGGTCATGCTTTTCATGGCTGTAAGTTCTCTTTTCAGTTTTACCAACTGCTTTGGTAAGTTCGATCTGAAGATTGCACTGAACCTTGATCGCTTCATGAGCTACCTTGATTCCTTCAAGCATATCATCTTCACTTACTTCCTTTGATTCTCCTTCGACCATCAGAATGTTGTCGAGAGATCCTGCTACGATCAGATCCAGATCTGCTTTCTCCTTTTGCTCCAGTGTTGGGTTTACGATGAACTTGCCATCGATGCGGGCAACACGTACTTCAGAGATCGGACCCTGGAAAGGGATATCAGAAACTGAAAGAGCTGCTGATGCTGCGAATGCTGCAAGAGCATCTGGCAAAGCATTTTCATCACCGGAGATCAATTGGATGATCACCTGAGTTTCAGCGTGGTAATCTGCTGGGAATAAGGGACGTATAGCCCTGTCCACCAACCTGCTGATCAATACTTCATAGTCGGAAAGCTTACCTTCACGACGTAAAAATCCTCCCGGGATCTTGCCGGTGGATGCGAATTTTTCCTGGTAGTCAACGGAAAGAGGCAGAAAGTCTGCGCCTTCTTTTCCATCCTTATTGGATACGACGGTGGCGAGTAACATTGTATTCGCTAATCTCAATACAACAGAACCGTCTGCTTGTCTTGCTAGTTTGCCTGTCTCAATGGTGATCTCCCTGCCGTCAGGTAACGTACAGGATTTGGTAATCGGAGTTGGTTTCATTTTTTGTTTTTTATGTGGCCGCTCGAAATCGTTTATCTGTCAATCGTATGATTGACACATTGCCATAACCGATCTCTGAAAGTAAAAGGGAGGCGCAACAGCCTCTTTATAAAAGCGAAAAGGGAACCCTGTTAAGGTTCCCTGTAAGCATGTTTAATTCTTTATTTACGAAGCTCAAGCTCAGCAATAATTGACCTGTAGCGGTCAATATTGGACTTCTGGAGGTAGCCCAGAAGCTTCTTGCGCTGACCTACAAGGTTAAGAAGGCCTTGCTGGGTCGAAAAGTCTTTCTTGTGTTTCTTCAAATGCTCTGTCAAAGAGTTGATTCTGAAGGTAAAAAGGGCAATTTGAGACTCAGGTGAGCCGGTATCGGTCTTGGATTTGGCCACTCCGTGCTTGCTGAAAAGTTCTTGTTTTTTTGCTGAATCGAGGATCATCGGTTAATATTTACTGCTGCTAATCATTTTTTAATCGCGCAAAAGTAAGCTAATTCCTTAAAAGCACCAAATTCAGACTGACTACTGAACAGCCGGCTTCTTTATCCCAAAACGCTTCCTCAGCTTGTCGAAGAACACATTATAGAAGTCTGCGTCAAACAACCGTGCATCAAGTCTTGCCTGGCGCAGGAACAATAGTCCGATAATTGTCAGCAGGAAGTCGGCCGCCCATATCCCCACCGGCACTGGTATCTTATCCTGAGCCGCCCACTTCTCCCCTGTACTGGAGATGAGATAGAAGAAGATGAAGAACATGATTGATGTGATCACCGGAACACCAAGCCCGCCTTTCTTAATAATTGCCCCGAGCGGCGCACCGATCAGAAACATTACGATGCATGCAATGGAATTGGAGAATATCTTATGCCATTGTGTACGGAACACTTTATACTCTGAACCATAGCCAGTCTTTGTGGCATTCATATTCGACAGCGAACTCTTCATCACCCTGGTTTGATTGAGGGCTGTGGTCACTTCACTGATATTGGCAGGTGCTACAAAAACACTATCTGAAACATGATAGTCTTTTGCCGTTAGTGAATCCCTGGTGTATGCCTTATACAACTGAACCTGCGGCAACTTAGTAGATCCCGGATTTTTAAGCTCTGTAATGGAATCCTTTCGTTCTTTGTACGCCTTAAGATCCGGTGGCAGATCGAGTGTGTCGGTCCTGCCATGAAAAGCAAACATCTGGTTCCTGGAGTAGTATGTGATCAATCTTGTGCCGTTGATCTCCCGGTTAACAGAGTCCATGTCCTGATCCAGCTCAAGAATATTTCGCATGATGCGGTTGCCCTGAAACCATTTCTTTTCTGTGCGCTGCAGTCCGAACGATGACAGGTCAAAGACAATGTCCATCTTTCCGAACTTGGTTTTTCTCAACGACTCAGCAGAGTTGGCTGAACCTGTCTGAGCATGATTGGAAGTACCTTCCGTAAAATCATAACCATCATAAAGCTCCAGCTTGAGATACTGATCATTTAATATGGTGAACATCCTTCCTGAATCGGCAATGGTAACTTTCTTGTTACCCGTCATACCGCGGTGATCGTAGATGATCACATTCTTTAAGGACGATCCATCCTTGAATTTCTTACCGACCTTGATGCTGATCTCCGGTATCCCGGAATAAAAAGTCCCTTCTTCCAGATCAAGGGCAGGCTTTTTCTGCTTGATGTCATACATCAGACTGTAGGCTTCCAGGGCCGCTTTCGGCACCACATTATTGTTGACGTAGAAGGCGAAGCAGGTGAGAAAGACCACAAAGAAGAAAATGGGGACCAGAGCCCGCGACAGGGATATGCCAAGACTTTTAATAGCGGTGATCTCAAAATGCTCGCTGAGATTTCCAAAGGTAATGAGAGAGGAAAGCAGCACCGCCAGCGGCAATGCCAGCGGAGTCATGAAGATGGCAAAGTAGAATAAAAGAGCCCCGACAACATCCCAGCCCAGGTCTTTTCCGATGATGTCATCGAAATACTTGAGCATGTGCTGAAGCAGCAGGATAAACACCACGACCAGAAACGTCAGGATAAACGGCCCAAGAAACGAGGTGAGGATAAGCTTATCTATTTTCTTCATTCAGCAATGGAGTGTCAAAAATAGCGCCACTATGAAGTATTGCTAATAAAATTTGATATTTCATCGAAGTATTGGAGGCAAACTTCCTATTTGAAGAATGTCTAATATGAAAGTTAAGAGCAAACTTCATACTGGGGGGAGCCTGCTATGAAGTTTGCAAGCAAACCTGATATCTAATGTAAGTATGTTATGAAATATGCTTGCAATACTTCATGGTAGCGAGGAGCAGATTTGAACTGCCGACCTTCGGGTTATGAATCCGATGCTCTAACCAACTGAGCTACCTCGCCATTTTTCCACCGAAGCTCTGTCTCAGAGCGAATCCACCGTCGCCAAAGCTATGGTGGACGATGTACGCCTTCGCCAAGGCTACGCGTACAAGGGGCCGCAAATTTATAAACTTTTATCATTCTGACGCACTCCCCAGGCGATATATGTAAAAATGCAGGGAAGTCTTTCCTTACACTGAAGCTGCTCCACTCCTCACCTAAAACGATTGTTCCGGGATTTCATACATTGCCGTTCAGTAAGAAATCGATATATTCCCTTACTGATCGAAAGGATGGAAACACAAATGACCAAGAAGCAACTTTTTACTGCTGACTACGAACTTCACGCTTCTGTAAAAATGCTTTATCCTTATATGCAGACCGCCAGCGGTTTATCCGAATGGTTTGCTGATGATGTAAAGATCAGTCCTGAAAAAGTATTCAAGTTCTACTGGGATCATGAAGAACGCAAAGCCGTCATCAGTTCACAACGCGCCAATCATTTCGTGCGGTTTGAATACCTCCCCGAGAACGAAGACGACAAGACCGATCCCTCCTATTTCGAACTCAATCTTGAAGTCAACGAGCTTACCCAGATGACTTTTCTTAAAGTGTACGACTATTCAGATTTCAATGACATGGAAGAACTCCAGGATCTATGGGATGGACTGGTTGACAATCTGAAGAAGGTTGTTGGTGGATAGTATTGGCTCCGCCGCACCTCTATCTTTTACATTCCTCTGCCCAAAAATCATACTCTGACAGGCTGCAATTCATGCTTTTTAGTGTTGAACGGCTTCATTTCTCATGCTTTTAGTTGGAAATTTGACCAACTTCGCACCCACCAAATCTAATTTCAAAGCTTACCCCTTATCGCTATGCTCCCTAACGTAAATCCTATCGAAACACGCGTGTGGCAAAGAATGACTGCCCATTATCTAGACATGCAGGCAACTCCCATGCGCTTCCTGTTTGAATCGGATCCTCAGCGCTTCCAGAATTATCATCTTCAGTTTGAAGACATCCTTGTTGATTACTCCAAAAACATCATCAATGAAGATACCATGAAGCTTCTGCTGGAGCTGGCGAAAGAATGTAATCTTACCGAAGCGATCGAAGCGATGTTCAACGGGCAACCGATCAATCAGACGGAACGCCGACCTGTTCTTCACGTTGCCTTACGCAACAGAAGCAACGCTCCTATACTCGCGAATGGAGAAAATGTAATGCCGCTGGTGAATGCTGCGCTGGCACAAATGAAATCATTCTCCGATCGTCTTCTCTCCGGTGAGTGGAAAGGTCATTCCGGAAAGGCGATCACAGACATTGTCAATATTGGTATTGGCGGATCGGATCTCGGACCATTGATGGTCACGGAAGCATTGAAGCCATATCAAAAGAATATCAAGCCGCACTTCGTTTCCAATATCGATGGAACACACCTTGCGGAAAC
Source organism: Cyclobacteriaceae bacterium (assembly GCA_013141055.1). Taxonomy (NCBI): domain Bacteria; kingdom Pseudomonadati; phylum Bacteroidota; class Cytophagia; order Cytophagales; family Cyclobacteriaceae; species Cyclobacteriaceae bacterium. The sequence continues at coordinate 316,813 of JABFRS010000002.1, forward strand.
ATTAAAGATCGTTAATCCCGATACCACACTCTTCATCATTGCTTCCAAAACGTTTACCACACAGGAGACGATGACGAACGCAGAATCAGCGAGAAACTGGTTCCTGGAAAAGACCAACCAGAAAGGAGATGTATCGAAACATTTCGTTGCGCTTTCCACCAATGAGAAAGATGTAAAGGCATTCGGTATTGCACCTGAGAATATGTTTGTATTCTGGGATTGGGTCGGTGGACGCTATTCACTATGGTCTTCCATCGGTCTGTCCATCGCATGTACCATCGGCTATGACAATTTTGTTCAGTTGCTGGAAGGTGCCAATGCCATGGATGACCATTTCAAAACCACACCAGCAGAAAAGAACATTCCAGTTATCCTTGCACTCATTGGTATCTGGTACACCAACTTCTTCGATGCACAAAGTGAAGCCATCCTTCCATATGATCAATATCTTCATCGCTTTGCCGCTTACTTCCAGCAGGGAAATATGGAAAGCAATGGAAAGTCTGTTGATCGCAATGGTCAGCCTGTATTATATCAGACGGGTCCGGTTATCTGGGGCGAACCAGGAACCAATGGCCAGCATGCATTCTATCAATTAATTCACCAGGGAACCAAAGTCATACCATGTGATTTCATTGCACCGGTGATCAGTCACAACCCGATCGGTGATCATCATGCGATCCTTCTTTCCAACTTCTTTGCTCAGACAGAAGCATTGATGATGGGCAAGACGGAAGATGAGGTGAAGGCCGAACTCAAGGGTAAGGGAATGAGTGAAGATGAGATTGCATTCCTGGTACCATACCGTGTCTTCTCAGGAAACAGACCGAGCAACTCATTTATGTTCAAGCAGCTTACACCCCGTACGCTGGGCAGCCTGATCGCCATGTATGAGCACAAGATCTTCGTCCAGGGAGTGATCTGGAACATCTTCAGCTTCGACCAGTGGGGAGTGGAATTAGGGAAAGTGCTGGCCAAGAAAATCCTGCCCGAATTGAGCTCAAATACCGAGGTCACTTCTCACGATTCTTCCACAAATGGCCTTATAGCTTATTTCAAACGGTTGAAAAGATAGGTATTGAAAAACCTTTATTCTCCCCTAATTTTAGCACTTATTTGGCTTTGACAGACACAAAAATTTCGAAGATCGGGGTCTTTACCTCGGGTGGAGATGCTCCCGGAATGAACGCTGCTATCCGTGCAGTGGTGCGGGCCGGCATTTATTATCAGAAAGAACTTTTCGGGATCATCCATGGATATGAAGGCATGATTGAAGGGGAAATCGTAAAGCTTGGAGCACGTTCCGTCGGGAATATTCTTCAGCGTGGCGGTACCATCTTAAAGTCAGCACGCAGTGACAACTTCCGCACAAAGGAAGGTCGCGCGAAAGCATACGAAACGCTCAAGAAGAACAACATCGACGCATTGGTTGCCATTGGTGGTGATGGAACGTTTACAGGTCTTCATCTTTTCTATCAGGAGTTTGGAATTCCATCTGTTTGTATTCCCGGCACCATCGACAATGACATTGCCGGAACGGATTATACGATCGGTTATGATACTGCTACCAACACTGCCGTGGAAGCCATTGACAAGATCCGTGATACTGCTCTTTCACACAACAGACTTTTCTTTATTGAAGTAATGGGTCGTCACTCGGGATACATCGCATTGAACAGCGGAATCGCCGGAGGTGCAGTTGCGATCATAATTCCGGAACAGGAGATATCTTTTGATCAGCTCTATAGCGTTCTCGAACAGAGTGGAAGGACCAGCAAGAAATCAAGTCTCGTTGTCGTAGCCGAAGGTTCAAAGATCGGCGGGGCCAATGATCTTGCGAGAATGGTTGCGGAACGCTCCAACTACTTTGACATTAAGGTTACAATACTCGGACACCTTCAGCGAGGTGGTGCTCCTACTTACTTTGACCGTGTACTGGCAAGTCGTATGGGTGTAGCGGCGGTGGAAGGATTGATAAATAATGAGAAGGATTGCATGGTTGGAATTCACAACAACCAGATTGTATTCAATCCATTCGATAGCATCATGAATGGACAGCATCATGAGATTGATCAGGAGTCGTTGAGGTTGGCAAAAATTTTATCTATTTAAGAAGTAGAAAGATGAAAGAACTAACAGTAGGGATTGACATTGGCGGTACCAATACAAAGTTTGGAGTAGTCGACCGTGAAGGGAAGGTTTATCACCAGGCGAATATTGTTACTACCGACTATGATGATTTCGAAGATTTCTTTGAAGCCATGGCAGATGCTCTCCGTGAAGGAATGAACTTCCTCCCTTCCGATTCAAGAATCGTTGGAATCGGAATCGGTGCAGCGAACGGCAATTACTATAAAGGAACCATCGAGCGTGCCACCAACCTTAAATGGAAAGGTGTGCTTCCCCTGGCTAAGTTGTTTAAAGATGAATTCGGAGTTCCCTGTATTCTTACCAATGATGCCAACGCTGCGGCGGTTGGTGAAATGATCTACGGTCATGCAAAAGGCATGAAGGATTTTGTTGTGATCACATTAGGTACTGGTTTGGGAAGTGGATTTGTGTGCGGCGGACTTTTATTAAACGGTCATCACGGTATTGCCGGTGAGCTGGGTCATACTTCCGTGAATCCTGCAGGACGTTATTGCAATTGTGGTAAAAGAGGATGCCTGGAAACATATGTTTCAGCAACCGGTATCAAGAGAACCGTTTACAAACTGTTAGCGGATCATCTTGAACCAAGTGAATTGCGCGGCATCAGCTTTGAAGATCTTAATACTAAAATGATATCAGAAGCTGCCAACCGTGGTGATACGGTTGCCAAAGAAGCTTTCGAATATACTGGACGAATACTCGGAATGAAGCTTGCGGATACTGTTGTTCATACCGACCCTCAGGCGATCTTCCTGTTCGGCGGACTTGCACTGGCAGGTGATCTTATCTTCAAGCCGACATTGTATCACATGGAACAGAACCTCATGCCGCTGTTCCGCGGAAAAGTAAAAATACTTCCATCCGCCATGCAGAATCAGGCCGCTCCTATTCTTGGTGCCAGCAGTCTCGTATGGGATTACCTGGAGAAGACGAAGGAGGCTGTAGCCTAAACCTTGTTATAATCTAAACCCAACTCCAAACTGGAATCCCAGGTTGGTTAGCGAAGCGTGATCTATCGGATACCGGTAAGGCGCGTCGAATGAATTGGGATCTGAATAGATATACTTGTAGATATAGTTGAACTGTGTATAATACACCGTGTCAAAAACAGGCGGCACGATCTGATTGACACCATTACGGGTATTGACAGTCAGCTTGCCTTTATCCGGTCTGAAGTCCAGGATGGTAAGATTAACTTCTCCAAAGAAACTCCACCGGGTGCCAACAGGTATAGCTATTCCCAACGATGACTTCACCCCTACGGTAAACTGACCCGTCGCTTCAAGCTTTCTTTCATAGTGATTTTTCTCTTGCTGATTGCCTGTCAGCACTTCATCTGAAATAGTTTCAGTGTATCTTTTCGAGATGCCGCCGGTAGGGCCTACTTTATAATAAAACTCTACGCTCTTTACGGGTATGTAAAATACAATGGATGGTGTGAACAGCATCGCTTCGATACTATTGCTGGTAACAGTATTAGTCGTTCTGAATGTTCCGAAAGATTCATCGACTGTCCGGTTGTTGGCACTGATCTTTTTACCGTAAAGACCCTGCACATCCAGGTCGGCGCCAAGCGACAGCTTTCCTTCGGCTGACGGTTTACCGAAGCGTATGCTGTAACCCAGGTTTAATGTCAGACCTGAGCCATAAGAATCATATACGTTTTCATAATTGTAAGAACCTGCTTGATAATTATAATTGTAGTTGGTTCCCGTTACTGTGGAAGCTACAGGGAATCCATATCCAACTCCAAAGCGGATCGTTGATCGTCCCTGACCCATCGATGTGAATTGAATAAGAATCAATGCACAGAATATTAATGTGATCTTTTTCATGGCTACTCAGTTACTACTTTGCTTAATTTGAATGATACTCCTGCCTGCAAGGCTACGCTGCTCATGGAGCTTCGGCTTTCTCCTGTTATACTTGGTTTGGTTTGATCGATCGGCACCAATAAGTTTATGGTTGCCCCTTTTACAAAAACAGTCTCCCGCTGATACACTGTCAGTGATGACATGTTGCTGGACCCATTGACCGTAGATGCTGTGATCACCTTCTTGTCAGGAATAAAATTCAATGCGGTAAGACTTACCTCTCCGAAAATACTTATCCGCTGGCTCATGGGTATCATGATACCTATGGCAGAACGGAAACCTAATGAGAACTTGCCGGTGGTTTCTGATTTGGTTCCTGTAGAAGTCGTAGGATTGGAATTGTCGTAGGGCGTCTTGGTGCGAAACTGTTCATCATAGGTTGTGGAAGAAATACTTGCTACTACTCCCAGCTTTCCATAAACTTCAAACTTGCTGACCGGAACAAAAAACACAACTGACGGCGTTATATAAATAGCATTAGCATACGTGCTTCTCGGATTATCTTCATAGTAATTATACGGCAGCACACCATCGTTTACATTGTCTGCGTGATAGCCTATGTCGATCTTCTTGCCGAAGAGCGCCTGAAACTCAAGATCCAATCCAATGTTTGATTTAAATCGCTTTGTAAATCCTGCATTGACATTGAATCCCGCTCCGTAAGAGGTAAAGATCGCATCTCCATAGGATCCATTGAAACCGAAGACCGTGGTCGTTCCGACAAACGTTCTCGTCAATGGAAAACCATAACCCACCCCTAAGCGCAAAGAAGTCTCCTGTGCATGAAGAGAAATCTGAAAAGCGAATATCGATATGATAGAGAGTATAAAAGCTTTTTTCATATTCAATGGTTAGCAATGAATGATCTGATAAAGGTAAGTTGAAAGAATGAAAGAAGATTGTGTAATGATGAATAATCATCCGCGATTTTCACGACTACAATTCTTATGCCATCGGAACAAACGTCACTTCAACGGGAATTCAAATCCGAAACGTACCGCAATCTGATCTTTATACGGTGACTGGTTATCCGGATTATATAAATTATAGAGCGCCTCGGTAGTGCCTCGCACACTTTTATAAACACGGAAGTCTTTTTTAATTCCTACAAAAGCACTCCATATCCACTGTCGCCTGAGGAAATGAACATTGGGTGCGGCCAGTCGCGACACATTTGCATAATCGTATTCAGGAACAAAGCGAAGACTAAAACCTTTCGGGAGATTATACTGAACGATGGCACGCGGACCATACATCCTCTGATCACGCTGCTGACGATCAAAGGCAATCCGCTGTACCCATCCTGCACCGGCAGAGAATCGTGGAGATATCTTATAAAGTGCACCGATGCTGACGTCGCCTACAAATGATCCTGTAGAGATGATCTGAAAATTAATGTGCGGAACAATACGTTCGATGAAAGGTTTGTCGTGAAGTGGGTTGGGTAATTTCTTTGGAAGCTCCGCCATGCTTTTAACATCGTCGTACTTTGTTTTAAGCTTTGCCATCTTGTCCATCGCCTGCTGCAGCACCGCCTCCTGACCGGCGAAGTGATTGGTGGCTTCCTTCATTGCTTCCTGCTTCACCATGTTAAGGGCAGCAGAATCCGGACGACCTTTGAGCTGTGATTTATACTTATCAACCTCTGCTGTTTTATCTTTTATCTCCCCTGCTGCCTGCGATTTCATCACTTCATTCTCTGCAGTCTTGTCTAGGTTTTTTACTTCGCCGACGTTGCCATCTTTTATCTTGTTAAGATCTTCTCCATAACCTTTCGCCTGATTTGAAATCTTTGACAAGTCGGCGGCAGGATTGTTAATTCCCGGAAGACCGGAAGGATTCTTAGCTCCCGGAATGTTGGCATTCCCCAACGAAGGATTATTAATGTTTACTCCTGGAATCTGCAAGCCCGGCAGTTGGGCAGATGAGCTCACATTCGGTATGGATCCATTCACCATGGGAATGCTATAGCCGTTGATGGACTGAGAGAGTTTATTAACGGGGTCCTGCATCTGTGGCGGAAGCTCAATGGAACCAAGTCCTTTGGTTGCTTTTTGTTTTGCACGATCCACCTTGCCATTTAACTCCGAGAGCTTTTGATTACGGGTCATATTAATGCTATCAAGCTTTGCGGTGAGCTTGGTCGTGGGTAGTTTGAGGGTACGCAAACTATCAATGCGATGCTGAAGTGTACGACCCGCAGAGTCAAGATGATTGATGGGCTTGCGATATGAAAGCTGGATACTGTCGACGCTGGACTGGAAGTGCGAGCGAATGGAGTCAGCTTTATGGATGGCGGCACGTGAAGCGCTGTCGCCTGGAACTTTTATGTTTATGCTATCGAGTTTGTTATTTAATCTCTTGCTGGCCGAATCAATTTTTGTTGTTGGATCAGGGAGTTTGATGGTTGGGATACGGAGTGTGTCTTTCCCTTCCTGGGAGAAAGCGAGGTGAGAAAGAAAGAGAAGAAGGGCCAGGGAGAGGGAGAACTTCACGGAATTAAAGGTAAGGAATAGTGGGGATGGATTATCAATTGATGGTCCAGGGTTTTTAACAGTGGGAATGGGATAATGGGATATTTTCGTAACCATTTCAAAGGTTTCAATTTGGGTGGGAAAACCATTGAAACGGTTATCGATGTTTTGCGGACTAATCAATACCCACGGTTAAAACCGTGGGCTGTATCATCGGAACATCTCACGCATATTGCAATGATGGTTATTTCATATTGTTGCATACCTACGGCACGCCGATGCAAACTACGATGCTTTGCTACAAAGATTTGGTCCCTACAGGACCTTAACTACCCACACACAATAAGAGATGTCACGATCGTTATCATATAACCAACGCGGCATGTAGGTATTGGTCCCAGCGGGACTTAATCTTTGTAGAAATGGTATGATTAGGGGGCCGGCGTGCCGTAGGTACGCAACATTTTCATATTGCCACGGATGATTTGGATAGCCAATAAAAACAGCCCACGGTTTTAACCGTGGGGTTGAAAATTGATGTCAACATTGGTAACCATTTCAATGGTTTTTCACCTCCAATTAATTTGAAACCATAAAATGGTTGAGGTGAAATGATCCGATTATTTCATTTTTTATCCGCGGATCCGTAATTCCTCTTCTATTCTCCTCACCCTCCCAAATCCTTCTTCATCTCCTTCATCCTCGACCCTGCCGAACTTCCCCAATAGTATGCTGCGATCGCAAGAACAATATCACGCACCGCCGCGCGACTCTCAATAAATATCTCACGCATGTCGAGCGGGATCGTGCCCATCGTCGAGATCACCACCGTATACACAAAGCATACGAGTATCACAATTCCGAAGACGGTCATGAACCAGTCTATGTGACCCGCCGCCGCAACGAATTCCTTTTCCCGCGTCCTGGCATTCGCCACATCCGTGAGTCGCTTGTCAAGCTCTTCAAGATTGAGCTTATAGATTTCCATAAACTGCTTCTTGTCATCTTCCGTGAGCTTGCTGTTGTTTCCCAGCACAACATCTTTCAATCGCTCGAGCGTGCGGATGCCCGGTATCATGTCTCCTATTCCCTGGAGCAGGTGGTCAAGTCCTTTGCCTGAAAGAAATTTTCCTATGTCCGTTTCTTTTAGTGGTTTCATAATTTTTCAATTTGATGGTGATTGAATCTCCTGTCGGATCTTATATCGGCTTGGTGTGCTCGGTATAGCTGATGGACAGGAACAGTATCTCGGCGATCTTAGCGCGACCTGCATCGCTCAACAGGAACTCTGCTTCCCTGCGGTTGTCGAAGAACAGGTTTTCAATGAGGATCGCAGGACAATTGGTTTTCCTCAGCACATAAAAATCTTCTTCTTTATCTGCGTCACCATCGGTACGGTCCTGACGGAATTTGAACTGGTCAAAATAATCCGTATAGAAGTCAGCAAAGATATCAGCGATGATATCGCTTTTGGTTTGTCCCTTCGACGTGTAGATGGAGACTCCCGAACCTTTACCATGCTTTCCTTCCGGCATCGCATCACTATGGATGGAGAGATAGATGCAGCGCTGATCAGTTGATGCCTGGATCTTGTTGGCTGTTGAAACTCTTTTACTGAGGGGCGTGTCTTTTACAGCATCATATACCAGTTCATAATCAAACTTACATTGCGTCAACGATTCAATCAGAAGGTCCATGATCGCGCGGTTGTTGACACCTTCATAGAACGTGAGACCATCGTCAAACACGTGCATCTTTGCGGGCGATGTTGTGTACAGTCCCTCTTTGGTCATGCCTCCGTGGCCGGCATCCAGTAGCCATTTATAAGTGCTCATGTTGATTTATCTTTTTTGGTGATAATGTTTATTTGAGAATCGTGCTGACTTTGAAAAGTAGACGGGTGCATAGTTTGTCTGCTCCTCCTGCCCCACTACTTTCTCCGCGGTCTGTTGATTGCCGGGATGGTCGAATGCCGTGACGGTAATGATGGTGCCTGGCAACGATCTGTTTTGCTTGCGCACAGAATATCTCCATAATTGAGAAGGCGCATTATCTTTCACGGCATCTCCATGCTCAAGCTCGCGGCCATTGCCGGTGGTGATGCTCACGACTACACGCGCTACCCTGAAGTCATCGATTGCCCGGATAGAGATAAGATCATGAATCAAACCGCTATAGAAACGGGTGTCGATGCCCCGCACCTGAGGCGCAGTGAGTGCATCACACATCGCCACCTTATAAGCAGTGGTCTTCTTTCTAGTGATGCCTGTTTCATAGAGCGCTCTCCGATCGTCTTTCGCGATTTGCATTTGGGCATAGCGGATTGCATTGGTAAACCGATCACGATTTGCCTGCTGTGATGCAGCAAAAGGTTTCTTACCACTTGACTTCGGATGATTTGTACTTAATAAATGTGAGATTCTCATGAGTGCATTGAGTATCCATGGAAGCTGTTGACTATCGATTGATCCTTTCATAAGATTTTTATTTGTGTGGAAAGAGATTTTAAGAAGTCCCTCCCTTGTGAGAGGGACTTCTGTTCACTATACTGGCTTGGTCAACAAGTCAGCGATAACCGTTACAACACTTTTTCAAACTCTGTGCTGTTGCCGGCGCGATCGAAGGCGATGGCAGTGATCTTTGTTCCAGGCAGTGATGGATTGGCTACCGTAGCCTCGTAAGTCCACATGAAAATTTTCTGCAGATTCTGTACAGCTTCACCCTGCTCGAGCTCATTGCCGGCGGCGTCCGTGATGATGACCGTCACGCTGGTGACCATGAAGTCATCCTTGGCTTTGACGACGATGGCATCTTCAACGGCACCTTTGTATTTGCTGGTGTAGATAGGACCCACACGCGGTGCATTGAGGTAGTCGCTTACTGCAACGACGAAGGCACTGCGCATTTTTCCTTTGACACCAGAGGAGTAGATCTCCTTTGATTCATCGGTGAGGTTGCTGGCATAGATGGTCGCTTCCTGGAATTTCTCCTGGTTCGTTGCTGCTAAACCGACGGCTTTGGCGGCTTTGCGTTTGGGACGGTTCTTAAAAATCAGTCGGCCGTTTACTTTTCGCGCGGAGACGCTTTCGCCGAACACACCACCCAATTCGGTTTGATCTTTCAGTGTACTCATAACAATTTTTTGTTTGGTCTCACACGATACTCATGAGATCTGCTGATGATGATGCAACTGTGCCGGTGATATCTCCAGGATAGCTAGCATACCTGAGAGGCGCGCCAACGGCAAACATGAAATCAGCATCAACGATCTGTGAGTTCGTGCTTGGGTCAAATATGAAATGGTGGTGGAGGGCGATTGTAACGAACTGTTACAAACTGTTAAGAACTGTTACGAAACTACACGAATACTCACGATCTGTTAGAAACTGTAAGGAACTGTTAGAAACTGTTACGATCTGTTAGAAACTGTTAGGAACTGTTAGGAACTGTTAGAAACTGTTAGAAACTGTTAGAAACTGTTAGAAACTGTAAGGAACTGTTAAGAACTGTTAGGAAACTGATCGCCTCGTCCGGAAGCGGGCAACAAACGCCCCAAAAACAGATAGTTTTTTAGTACCATCACCGTAGCTATAAAACCCTGTCCCTGCCATATAGCCTTTTAGTGCTATCAGGCCACGCCATATAGCCTTTTTTAGTGCTATATGGTTCCGTTTTAGGCTTATAGACCTGGATTAAACTGGAGACCAAACCAGACGTTCCCCAAAAAACCACCAAACCAACTTAAAAACGCTATTTTTAACTCCTTACCTCCAAATCCACATCTCCTTTTCTTTGTTTTTAGCCCAATTTTAGGGTTTTAAGAGGTATTTCAGCTACGTTCTTCGGACCTTACTCGTACTTTTCAGCTACCATTGCATGCATTCTCTGATGTTTCTCTGATCGCTCTCTGATGATTCTCGGATAAAAACGCTGCTTTCTCTGATGATTCTCTGATTCACCTCGGATCGCTCCCGGATTCTTCTCTGATGTTTCTCTGATCCATCCCGGATCATTGCCCTTCGACTCTCCTATTCCTCTCTGATCCTTGCCGATGCTTACCCGGATTCTATTCGGAGTCAAGCCGGATTCTATTCAGACTCTATCCGGTCTCTATTCAGATTGTTGGCCTATTGCATGTTGATTGATGTAGAAATCGAAGGGACAAAAATTTTTTCATTGCGTCCTGTTGAATGATTTCAAAAAAACTGTTAAATTTTCTTAGTGGAAATTTCATAAACGATTGATCTCTTATGAAGAACGAAGATGAATTCAAGGTGAAGGCTTACACGATGCAGCAACTTGCGGACTGTTATCATACTTCCATGTGGACATTAAGGAGATGGCTCAAGCCTATACAGTCGGACATAGGAAAACGAGTGGGGCATTTCTATACACCGAAGCAGGTGCAAAAAATTATAGATCACTTGGGAGCGCCGTTCCTTGCGATCGCGGCATTCTTCGGAAGCATAACGAGTGCGTTTGGTCGCAGATCAGATGCAAGTTCAACATACACTGCTGAAAATATGGAGATAGATGATCATGAAGATTTAGTGGATACAGATCTTTCTGATTCATCATGGCCAGGCTTAGCGACCTATCTATCCTCTGGCTTGCTGATGTACATTGCGTTTGGAATTTTCAGACGTCGCAGACAAGTGTCAATGATGACGAACAACAAAACCACTGGCATCGCAGCATTGAGCATGGATGAAGTCAGCGAGGCAAGAATTTATCGTCGCGCGATCTTCATTATACAAGTATGCATTGCATCAGCGCTGGCCTGCGGCTGGGCGGTGTATGCGGGATATCATTTGGGAAGGTTGATATTGAGTTATTAGTACACCGTACTTCCGGCGCGAGGGCGCGCATCTGCTTCATAGCGCGTGCCGTAGCAAACTATATCAAGTATCCTTGGCGCGACGGCTTCGCCGCGTGCCGCTTAATCGTTAACAAGAATCCATAATACCATTTCAGTTTAAATGAAGAAATATGGTATTTAGTTTAAAAAATCCAGATCCATTTATCAACACTTTCTCTATCGGATTGAGAGTACCCTCCATTAAACTTTTCTTACTTTTCTTTTGCTCGCCACTCTAACCCCGCGCCATTCGTGGACGCCCACCCGCCACGGCTGTCGGGAAACATTCACGGTTTATGTTATAGATTATGTTTCAGTCACTCTCAACCTATACAGAGCACAGTACATTGGAGAATTAAAAACAGGCCGCTCCTACGGAGCTTATCCAAAATACTTAACAATAAATTTCTACAAACAGGTCGCCCCTAACGGGGCTTATTCAAACTTGTAAAATCTCCATAATTGTGATAACACCACATTGTCAAATAGTTACTTATTCGTTTATAGTCAAATGGATTCCGAAGCCCTGGTAAGGGCGTCCTGTTTGTAGTATGAAATTTATGTGGAGTGTACCAAGCTCCAGAGGAGCGGCCTGTTCTTAATACAAGCGAAAAAGCAAGTATTCTTTCAGATTAAAAGTACCCTCCATTAACTCTTCTTACTTTTCTTTGCTTGCCCCCACAAAGCAATGCGCTTGTCCGACCTGTCATCCGGACGGGCAGCGATACAATATCAACCATGTTACATATCCCGCTACTTCTGCGCATGCTTCGTGGTTGCTCGCAACTCTAACGCCGCGCCATTCGTGGACGCCCACCCGCCACGACTGTCGGGGAACATTCACGGTTCATGTTATAGATTATGTTTCAGTCACTCTCAACCTATACAGAGCACAGTACATTGGAGAATTAAAAACAGGCCGCTCCTACGGAGCTTATCCAAAATACTTAACAATAAATTTCTACAAACAGGTCGCCCCTAACGGGGCTTATTCAAACTTGTAAAATCTCCATAATTTTGATAACACATTGTCAAATAGTTACTTATTCGTTTATAGTCAAACAGATTCCGAAGCCCTGGTAAGGGCGTCCTGTTTGTAGTATGAAATTTATGTGGAGTGTACCAAGCTCCAGAGGAGCGGCCTGTTCTTAATACAAGCGAAAAGCAAGCCATTCTTTCAGATTAAAAGTACCCTCCAATAACTCTTCTTACTTTTCTTTGCTTGCCCCCACAAAGCAATGCGCTTGTCCGACCTGTCATCCGGACGGGCAGCGATACAATATCAACCATGTTACATATCCCGCTACTTCTGCGCATGCTTCGTGGTTGCTCGCAACTCTAACGCCGCGCCATTCGTGGACGCCCGCCCGCCACGGCTGTCGGGGAACATTCACAGTTCATGTTATAGATTATGTTTCAGTCACTCTCAACCTATACAGAGCACAGTACATTGGAGAATTAAAAACAGGCCGCTCCTACGGAGCTTATCCAAAATACTTAACAATAAATTTCTACAAACAGGTCGCCCCTAGCGGGGCTTATTCAAACTTGTAAAATCTCCATAATTGTGATAACACCACATTGTCAAATAGTTACTTATTCGTTTATAGTCAAACAGATTCCGAAGCCCTGGTAAGGGCGTCCTGTTTGTAGTATGAAATTTATGTGGGGTGTACCAAGCTCCAGAGGAGCGGCCTGTTCTTAATACTAGCGAAAAGCAAGCATTCTTTCAGATTTGAGAGTATCCTCCATTAACTCTTCTTACTTTTCTTTGCTTGCCCAAAGAAAAGTAAGGCAAAAGAAAAGGCCCCACGAATGCTGCGCGTCTCTGATAGTTTTGCTCTTATTCTGATCATTTGGTGCATCGCCTTACGCCGCGCCATTCGTGGACGCCCACCCGCCACGGCTGTCGGAGAACATTCACGGTTCATGTTATAGATTATGTTTCAGGCAGTCAAACGATGCAGAGCGCATCTCGTAAGATCGCTGGACCGGATTTGCAATCCGGGCCTCACCTGAAACACCATCTCCCAACGAAGGAAGATTTTTAATCCATACCATATCTTAACATTAACTGCGCTCTGAACTCAAGAGCTTCACTATTCAATATAGCAAATCTTCATGAACCGTTTTCATGAAGATCTTACCATGATAGAATGATGTTAAAGTGAATATTAAGAAAGGATTACAAGGCCGCACTTGTATAAAAAGGCTGACTGTATTTCCTGCACGCTTTGCAGTAAAGTTTTTGAATTCCATTCTTTTGACGACCTGCTTTAATGCAGGTTCCATGGCAACGTAAGCATGTTTTCAGCAGATAAAGTATCGCACGAGGTAAAAAATACTACCACCGTTGCTTGGAGAGCAATCATTTCATTCTCTTCAGGGCCTAAGTACCATCCATTAGTCAGACAGAGCCTGGATCATGCTGCCTCATTCTCAATTACTTAGGTTTTGGAAATGGAGAAAACAGATAAAGTATATCACAACTAAAAAGCCTTCGCGGCTTAATAATATTCGTAATCAAAGAACTCTGTTTCGGTGACCGTGCCCTTATCAGAAAGAATCTTAGCTGAATCTAACCTACCATTATTAAAATAAAGTACGTGGTCAAGTAAATTTTCGCCACCACCGTTATAACGCTCTTCAATTTTTTTTATCACTCCTCCCTCATAATAGTATGACCAATTTTTCATAAGACTTTCGGTTACGAGATCAAACCTAGTACGCTTTACAAGCAACTTACCCTCATATCCATAACTATCGATGTAACTATTCCTTAAATTGATTTCCTTCAGCAATACGTTCCTATTGTCGAATATGAAAACTGCAAAAAAGGAACGTTTTTGATCGACATCTACTACATTTCTATCTAAATCAAATTTCTTAACAGCGCTCCATTTTTGAATCAGAATATTTAAGTTCGTATCGTATGAAATCTGATAATGCTCTAAAAGATCATTATAGCTTTGATATCTTGTGGCAAAATGATTACCATCATACTCTATCTTCTCAAAACCAAAAATGCTCCTTGTCTCAACAATATTTCCACGCACATCAAATCGTGTCGTATCATAGGTATTAGACTGCGTTCTTTTAATTAAGAGTTTGATCTGCTTGTCGTAAAAAGAAGAGTAGTAGGGATCTGAAATAGATTTTTCCAAAAGCCGTACCGGTTCCTGGTCAGCACAATTTGACAAAATAAAAAGCAAAACAAATGCGTATCTCTTTCTCATTCCAAAATAATATTTAAAAATGCTTTAATTCTTGCCGTATGTTTCTTTGGGCTTTTCTGAACTGAACCTTGATTGCATGACTTTAATGAAGTATGGGTTATTCTTGGCTTCATAAAGTTGATGAAACCCTCCTTTCTGATATTCGCTTTGGGTAGCATTTCCAGACGATAATACTCCCAGCTGGTCCGGATATGTCAATCTTTTGCAATTATCTGAATCACCTGGGATCGCTGGTCGGGATTTGCAATCCCTACCCTCCTTAAAAGACAATCTCAATTTGCTTGAGGATTTGTAATTCATCCTAATCTTAAAGTCTAACGTGCCCGGCATTCGAAACCAACTATTCAATATAACAAATCTTCATCAACCTCGCCATTGTTAATATTATCACCAAAACAGGCAAAGTGGAGATCAGGTTTATCCGACTACCTATCAACTCACGCCGAGCGCAGATAAAGTAAAGATTGGGCGGATCACAGATCCGTGGTTCGGGGACAATGTATTCAATGAGAAGGTCGGGATTACACATCCCGACCAGCTGCAACAAGGCTTTTAGAAGCAAGGAAACGGAAAGGTATCTCCCAGGATGAGCTCGCAAAGCACTTGGGAACAAAAGGCCCGGCCATTGGACGATACGAGCGCGATGAGATGAAGCCCTCTATTGAAGCAGCCGCCAAGATGGCTGAACTATTGGATATATCGCTCGATTACCTGGTAGGTAAAACCGATGTGCTGTTAGACAGCAAGATCACAAAACGGATTATGGAGATTCAGAAGCTCAGCGCGGATGAACAAAAAACGGTATTCTCTTTTCTCGATGCCTTTCTAAGAGATACTAAAACACGTAAAGCGTACGCTTAAAAATATAAAAGCCCGGAACAACCCGGGCTTCTCTCTTTCTTCTCAAATAAACTTAGATCAATTTCAGATTGTGCTCTAATACCCCTAATGTCACTGGAAAAAGAAGTGACACCAGTAAATATATTCCTATCAGCCAACCATTTCGTGTCCTCTTATCTACACTTTCCTCTTTCAGTTTTCTCTCAAGATTTTCTTCATCAAAATTCCGTTCATATTTATACCAATTAAATATACCCAACCCAATCAGCAAAGGTAGAAATGCAAATTTGGATGGGATAGGATGAATAACTCCAAGGATCAAATTGAAAATGTAAAATTCAAAATCAATAGTACTGTGGTGAAGGCAATGGGGGATTATTTTGGCTATGAGCAGATTACCAAAAAAACAGTTGGGGATAAGCTCACATACTATACCTTTCTATTGAAATATGACAGGCAGCCCATACGATTCAATTTTCTTTTCTACAGTCCAAGCGGTAACGGTCAGTGGCGACTGCAAAATTTCAGCTTCGATGATAAAATTCCAGATGAATTGGAAGAGGCATCCAAACTAGTATATCAGCTAATAGAAAAATAAACTACACGCCTTCAAACAGCAAAAATATTTGCCATACCGTTGTTGCTAACGTTGCGACAGACAACAAAATGTAATTAAAAAATCCCTTGAGTATTTCTTGGTAAGAAAGATTACGGAAAACCATTGGCAAAAGGAATTTAAAAAAAAGCAAAACAAGCAGATGGGCTATCAATAAATATATTGACGACTGCACCAACTCCAAGTTTAGTCCCTTGTTTATCCAAGAAGCTATAGCTACAATTAGAAAGAACAAGTAGAACGATAGAATGAAGTTCCTAGAGATTTTCAGTCGATCCCTTAAAACAAAGATTAAGTACAACCCCATATTGAGGGTGATCAAAACTAAACCTGCAAGTATTTTATCCATTGAATATTAGTAAGTAATTTGTATGCTTAGACCACCTCCAACAACTAATCCGACATTTGCCTGTAATCCGAGTCCTTGTGAATTTGCCTGGACAGATCCTCCAATGTGAGCAGATCCGCCTGTTACCACTGCTTTTACTTCTAATCCTATTCCAAACAAACTAACACCACCCTTTCCTTCAACTTTACCAGCAAAGGCACCTGCATTTAGGCCAACTTCAAGACCTTTATTTAACGCAATGTTTGCATCTGCTTTGAACGCACCACCGTCTAATTTTATCCCACCATTTAAGTTGTTTTTTTCACTACCGATTTGAACTTTAGCCTCAGCTGTAATTGCAGCTCCCTCTGCTCCTAATTTACCTACTAAGCCTTTGTCCCTGCTAAGCTCACCTTTCATTTCAGACTTTACACCCAGCTGGTCCGGATATGTCAACCTTTTGCAATTATCTGAATCGCTGGGATCGCTGGTCAGGATTTGCAATCCTGACCTCTACATAAACCCAATCTCAATTTGCTTGAGGATTTGCCTGCCTGTCCGGTAGGCAGGTAATCCATCCTAATCTTAAAGTCTAACGTGCCAGGCATTCGAAACCAACTATTCAATATAACAAATCTTCATCAACCTCGCCATTGTTAATATTATCACCAAAACAGGCAAAGTGGAGATCAGGTTTATCCGACTACCTATCAACTCACACCGAGCGCTGATAAAGTAAAGATTGGGCGGATCACAGATCCGTGGTTCGGGGACAATGTATTCAATGAGAAGGTCGGGATTACACATCCCGACCAGCTGCTACACTTGATAAAGTATATTCGGACTAGCGGGAACCCGACCAGCGATCTCACTTGATAAAGTATATCCGGACTAGCGGGACTAGCTGGAAAGGATATCCTGACTAGCTGGATCATTAATGACTTTCCTTAATAATATAATTATATTTATGTTCATTCCTCCATTTCATTTCACGTTCCCGAAATCTTGAGACGTATGTATCGAGTAAAGAATCATTACCCCCACGAATTAAACCTGTCGTATCCAATGAAATATCCAAACGATAATAATCAGACCTTGAAAAAGAGTTCTCAATAAAAAATTCATTTTTATCCTTCCATTCAAATTTGTAATTAATTAATAAATGGCCATTAGAATTAAAGAATATAAAACTATCCTTTTCAACCTTAAAATCTCTTTCAATTTCGCCTAGAGCGTCTGAGTACGCCCAATAAGTACTTTTAGTAATAATAGCTTCATCATAAATCGAATCGTTTGTTACTATGAACCATATTCCTGAAATATCCACCTTATCATAGTGAGGTTTTTCCGTATTGTTACACCCGAATAATAAAATAATGACTAAAAAACTTATTAATTTATTTTTCATGATTTCTTTATTTTCCTCTAATCCAATCTTTTATTGTTTGATAAACATAAATATCCTTAATATATAAAGTTCCTAGCCTTTGGGAACTTTTCGTATTACCATAAATTGCAATTCCCGTTAGTCCGGATATGTCAACCTTTTGCAATTATCTGAATCACTTGGGATCGCTGGTCAGGATTTGCAATCCTGACCTCTACATAAACCCAATCTCAATTTGCTTGAGGATTTGCCTGCCTGTCCGGTAGGCAGGTAATCCATCCTAATCTTAAAGTCTAACGCGCCCGGCATTCGAAACCAACTATTCAATATAACAAATCTTCATCAACCTCGCCATTGTTAATATTATCACCAAAACAGGCAAAGTGAGATCAGGTTTATCCGACTACCTATCAACTCACGCCGAGCGCAGATAAAGTAAAGATTGGGCGGATCACAGATCCGTGGTTCGGGGACAATGTATTCAATGAGAAGGTCGGGATTACACATCCCGACCAGCGGCTACACTTGATAAAGTATATTCGGACTAGCGGGGGGGTTCAAGCGCTCGTAAATACCGGTTCACTCTCATAGGGTTCCTTCTAAATTTTTCACTGATCTGCTTGGCGTAAAAGCTTTGCTCTTTCTTGGTATTGATTTTCAAGCGTTCAAAAAATTCTCTCAACTCTCCGCTCAGTTCATCACTCTTTCTAAGCAAGCTTTCTTTCACTAACCAGTTCGCACAGGCGATATCCGTCAGGCTTTTACCCCTTAAAACTGAATGATTATGACTTTTGGAGAGAAGCTGGTGTACTGCAGAAAACAGAAGAAGGCTTCCCAGCAGGAACTGGGAAAGCTCTCCGGCATTTCCGGGGATATCATTGGCAAGTATTAACGTGATGAGATGAAGCTCTCTATCGAGACAGCTAAAAAACTGGCCGATGCCCTTGATGTTTCACTCGACTGCCTTGTCGGTGATGCTGAACTTAAAATGATCGATAAAAAAACACTCCAGCGCATTGAAGATATTGAGAAGCTCCCAGAGGATGAACGTAAGGTAATTTACAAAGTCCTCGACTCGCTCCTGCGCGATGCTAAAGCTAAACAGGCTTATGCTTAAAAAATAAAAACCGGAGCAATCCGGTTTTTATTTTTTCATGAATCAACGTTTAGATACGTCCGTGATTTCGAAGGTCGGCTATCACCAATGTGCCGAGCATAAAAGCAATCGACAATATGATGTAAAGCTTTATCGAGAAGTTCCATCCCTTGTACTTCTCTCCGTGCTTATCAAAATCATTGAACACTTCTTCGTAATATTTATTTCGGTATAGGGATAAGTAATTAAATGATCCGATTACGGCATAAAGAATCAAGATCGAATACTTACTGGCTTTAAATATAAGATCATGTACGGAGCTGATAAAAAAACCAGATGTGCCCAGTATTGAAAAAACATTAAAACTTGCCAGTACCATTGTTCCTAAAAAGGAGAACAGTTGAGGCATATTGTCCCTCTTTCTACTGTAGTAACTATAAATTCTGTAGTTGAGATAAAAATACCAAGTCATGCACTTTAAGGTTTGTTCCAAAAATCATTTCCGCTTGCCTCCAGTGCCCACTTGCCAACAAAGTAAGCTCCCGACACGCCCCATCCAACAACAGGATAAAAGGCAACGCCTCCCATAAACAAATCCAATCCGCCTTCACCAATCAAACTTTTCTGACCTGTATAAATCTCATACCCGGTCATACCGACACCAATAACTCCAAGGACTGCACCACCTACTTTCAAAGTATTTGCTGCACCTTTAACAAATCCTGTGGAAGCCCTCACTGCGCCAAACGGTGTCCTGAAATTCATCGATGGCGTTTTCACGCTGAAGCCTTGGTAGCCAGTCTTTGTGAACTCGTAGGCAAGACGCTTATCAAGTGCTCTTCCTAAACTAAAGGCTGCACCATCGACTGCCATGCCGATGCCAGTCATATAGTTCGATAAAGTGTTCCATGAATCTGATCCCTGGCTGAACCCAAATGATGGTGGCTCATTCCCCTGTGTTTGTTTTATAAAATCATTTAAATCGAATACAACAGTTTCCCCAATCAAACCTCCATCACCATCATGACTCAGTTGTGAGAAAAATAACAAGTTGCCATAGCCTCCAACAGAACTATTATTCATAGCATTATATTTTGCTATTGCTTCGTCCAGACTTCCAGCAACACCCTCGGCACCCCATCCATTGAATTTCGTCACGTACGCAGCAGCAGCAGCAAAAGCCTCAACTCCTGAATAAACACGAACCACAGGGCCGTCCCCACCTTCTCCTCCACCTCCACCGCTGTCTGCAACCAATGTTTCCATAAATAGAAGATTTCGGTTCGAAGCCCACTGCGCCTGAATGTATGAATACACTGACTCATATGGATCCGAGCCATTAGGATCATTCATTAATACAGGATTGTTAAAAGAATAATTGTATGAACTAATGCTGCTGTACTTATGCGCCATAGGATCCATCTGGTTCATCCTTGCCAGCCCGGGATCATAATTTCTATAAGTAAGATCATAAAGACCTGAAACCGGGTTGGATTCCGTACCTCCATTGTATAAGAAATTATTGGAGGTGTTTGATCGTGTCCAGCTTCTTGCCGCCTGCAACCCAAATGGGTAATATTCATTTGACTGCACGATGTTCGTCGGTGTATGCGTTATCTTGAAGTCGTCGAAGTACACGTAGTTGTTGCTCGGGTTCTCATAGCTAAGGTAAGCAAAAAGATAACCCGCTTCTTTCACCGTAAACTGCGGAATGGAGACTTTCTGCTTTGAGAAATTTGCCGTCGCCGGCACAGCAGACCATCCCATATCCATCACTTTGTAATTCTTATCCATCAGGATATAATTAAGAAATGCCGCCGGCCGGCTGTCACCCGGATTACTGCCCATTCCGAAGGCTCCCAACGCCGCATCAATACCATCATAGATCAGGCCGCTTTCACCGCCACCCGCACTCACACCTCCAAACGCGCCCGCGATCGCCGTGATCATCGCCGATGCATTGACGTTGCTGGATCCATATCCGCTGCTGCTTTCAAAATAGCTGTACACTTCCAGATCAATCTTGTCGCCCGGATAAACTTTCATGCTTTTGGATGGTCCTACCGGTGTGGACTGGTTCATAGGTACTACGTTCGTTCCGCTTGGTGTATGATTTGCCGATGGGAACGAGCTGATGCTGAAATCTCCTGTAAACGAATCGCTGTCATCGCCGCTATCCCCTTCAAAGGTCGCTGTAAGGGAAGCGGCAGTAGGTGTCGCAGACGTAAACACCACACGTGTATTTCCCTGGTGATCAGCAATGGAATACTGATACTCCAGTCCGGACGCATTCTTCACTACACGTCCTTCCGGTGAACTGAAGAAATCCAGTGTGCCGTTCTGATATACGAACGTACCAACATAATCGGTCGTGGATACCAGTGTGCTGCTGGTGTTATAGTTCTTCACTGTAAGCTTTGTGCCCGATGCATCATAGAGGTAAGTGATGAAATGTCCGTCGGTAAATTTCACCCTGACCACCTTTCCAAGGTCATTGTATTTTATACTATCGATTCCTTTGTTTTGATCCGCCGTAAGACTTCCGTCACTGTTATAATTATACTCCGTGGTTTCGGAAGCTCCGTCCTTGAAATCGCCAATGCCAACGGAAGGTAATACAGCATCGTCTACTTTACTTAACTGATTGCCGCTGGCATAGGTATAGGTAAGATCATCCAGGGACTGTGATGCATGAGTGACCGAGGTGCCGCTAAGACCCTTTTCATTCTGCTTCCGAAGAAGGCTAAGGATGTTACCGTTGTGATCATAGGTCATTCCTTCATTGAGCGTGTTAACTTGCTTGTCCCACGCGGAGGTACCGTACGCCTGAAAAGTAGCCTGCAGCAACCGGTCACTCTTGTCGTACGAATACTTATAGCTTCGCTGTCCGGCAGTACCTGATTCTTCACCGAATGTTTTCCATTTAAGGGCGCTGATGTTTCCGTTGTACATGGCAGTGTTGCTCATTCCGGCACTGCCTTCATACGCTAGCTCCATACCAAAGTAGTCGTCCGTATCATTATTTAAAGTACCGTCATTGCTGAGTTGAGAATTATTGATCGAAGTCAGCCATCCACGAATACTATATCGAAAATCTACGCTCTGAAGGTAACTGCTACCGCCCGTGTTGTGCAATTGCTTATCCACCAGCTGGCCCAACTCATTATAATTATACTTAGCCACGATCTGCTCTGCATCGGAGTTGTTCTTCTGCTTGATGGTGAGCACTCTTCCTGCATGGTCATACGTGTAGGTATTGAGAACGGTAGTCTGGTTGGAGCCTCCTGCGTTGTGATAAGTCTTTTTCTGTATCACTTTGCCATCAAAGCTATACACTGCGGTGACAAGGTTGTCGATCGTAGCTGAAACGTGGTTATTACTTTTCGTCTGGATAGCCCTGCCCATTTTATCATAAAAGACATAGTCATACAGCCAGTCGGTTGTTCCCACAATGAGTCTTTTGGATCCGGTAGGAAAGCCGAAACTGTTGCCCTGACTTCCTTCACCGGTCAGACTTTGACTGGTATAGCTATAATCGTCCGATCCATTAAAATCAAAATCATAATGATCATAGTAATTGACAGATATCACCTCGATGGATCCGCCGGGTTCATTGGCGGTAGGAAAACTCTGGTTGGTGTATCCGTGAAGCGTGGTGCCGCGTTCTTCATAATACGGATCGTTTACATCTGAATACAAGGGCGATACAACATTGGCTTGTATCTCAGAGAATAGTGTATCAGTAGTATTGGTATAGAACCCGGTCATTACGGGTCGGGACTTTGAATCGTATTTTACAAAGAGCCACTTGTGCGAGGTCCGCAGATTGCCATCCTGAATAAGCACTAACCTACCCAGTCGGTCGTACACATAATAAGTGCTTGCCGCGCCGGGCGACTTTTTCATCACAAGCTGATTCTTTGAATCATACCGGTAAAGAAAGCACCACTTGTCGCGAAAGGCAGTTGTATCCCATGAGGTACCAGCATTCAATGCTGCGGAAGCAGACGGCGGCACTTGCAATCTCAGATTACCACGGATGTCATACACATAATAGGTCTCAAGCCAGGTAGTAGAGTCAGCCATATCGCTGGTCTGAACTCTCTTTAAAATGCTCTGGCCCAAGGTATTGGAATATGCAATCGTTTTGTTTCCATTTTCATCCTTGACGATCGTACTGGCAAGCGTATTCGCGCTGTAATATCCATCGGGTCCGTCGGGTGTCCATTTACGTACCTGGAAAGAAGAGTTGTTCACGCGCGTAGCTGCTGTTACAGAATGACCTCCGCCGGGCTGCCATGCTGTGCCGAAGGATCCTTGTTCTGTCGCACGTCCAAGAGCGCTGCTCTCAATCAACGCTTTTGAAAAAGGGGAAGAATTTACGGCAACGGCTGTCGTGCCATCATAAAAATTCTTTTGATCACTGTTTGAGTATCCACTTCCGCCATCCAGCGCAGTAGTTCGTCGCCAGCCATTTTTTGAAGTGGCTGCATAAGGAAGATATGTTATCGAGCTCACCGAATCGAAGGCAGCTGGCTGAATAAGGTCCTTCATTAAAGGGCTTTGTCCAATGGCAATTGTTTGAATGCCGCGACCAAGACCATCAACATACTGAATAGACTGTGCGTACTCGGATGACTGCAGACTATAAATACCGGAGGAACTGGTCACTCCTGATTTTTTAATGATGATCGTTCCTAACGAACTAGCCGTTACATCCTCATTCTCCCCAAGACCATAAACACGGAAGGAAGGTGATGTTGCGGAGGTTCCTATTCCGGAATAGGTTGCACGAAACTGATATAGTCCAGGTTCGACAGCAGCATAAGTAGTGGAAGTCGCATTGGATGGAAATCCATTAGTCGTGGTAATATCCATTGCATCTTTGATCCATTGTATGGAAGCAAGAGAGCCTGGATTACTTTGAAGGGTGACGGAAGAGCCAATTGAAACTGTGGGGGTCGAACTACAGGTCACAGATAAAGTAATAACAGTAACAGTAGACGACGAAGTGGACAACACACTGGCATCACAATTCGCAATTACATTTCTTCTGAAACTGGTCGTTAGGGTAAGGTTGCCTGCCTGGTAACTTGAACTTGTGGCACCTGATATGTTTGTCCACGAACCACCACTGGGCATACTCTGCCATTGAAATGTATAATCTGTTCCGGTAGTGGTGCCAGGCAATGTACTATTGGTAAACTGTGCAGGCGCCGTTCCGCTCCAGACATTTGCGGATCCACCACCAATGGTCCCGGCGCTCGTTACCGATCCGGCTATTGTAACCGTTCCGCCAATAGTTTGTGCTGAGCTCCAGGTGTAGTCATCATAAATACATCTGGCGCGGAGGTATAATGGGCCGGGAGAAGTAATGGCTACTGATGATGCATAACCCAACGCTGTTGAAGTTCCGGTGGACGACGTCTGCCAATACCATCTGAAGTTTGATCCCGGATTAGTGGTGCGTGATACTGTAGTACTGCCGCAATTATAGGTGTAGCCAACACCACTGGCGGTGGGTGTAGGAACATCTATGGTGATCTCAAGGTAGCCGGAATAGTAATTATCAAATGTGGAAAGGCTGTAAAAGAGACCACCGGAGGCATAGAATTTAACGGTTGCAGAAGACGCACTACTGATTTGAATTTCTCCACCACTCCAGTAATATTCGTCGCCGGACGGGAACACCTCCATGGAAGCGGTGTAAACATTATTGGCACCGACGGTTACCGTTGTTGGCCCGTCGATCGTTGCAACTCCTGCTTGCGCAGTTACTACACTTAATAGTACCAATAAAATCAAAAAGCCAGTAGTTTTCATGAGCAACTTTTTATTTTCTGACGAACACAAGTTTCGAAACCAAAGCAGTTTCCATTTTTTCCTGAATCTCAAGGGTGAGCACATTATTATGGCGGCTCATGGTATACTGCTTTGGAACCTCATCGATGGTGATGGTCACCACACTTCCGTAGAGTTCCCACGTGCCTGTCTGGATCTTTTCACCTGACCTCCCCTGCCAGCGCACCTCTATTATATTATCCTGTTTGAAATGAAATTGTTTGGAGGAGTAGTTGCTGGAGATGTCATTCTTCATCTGCTGAGGCATCTTGTCAAATCGCTGCTTTTCCGGTTGAGTCATCGCGACGTAGATCTTCTGCCAGTCCATTTTCCATTCGCCTGTCAGACTTTTCTGAGCTTTTACATTCTGTGTGGCAGAAATAAAGATGACCAAGAAGAACAATAGTGCCTTGAATGTTATTTGCTTCGACTGCATAGTTTTCTAATTTGAGATTTTTGTTTAATCGACTTTCACTCGCAGTAAAATGTTTCCGATACTGTCACCATCTCCGCCACATCATAATTGCCCGTGGCATGGTTGTAACACCTTGCAATAATGTCACACTTAATTTCTGCCGAGCTTACACCACCTGACAGTATAGCAGCCAAGTCAATAACTAGTGGATTATTAGCATTAATAGTCACAAGCTCATATTTAGTTGCACCCACCATGTAATACCAATGCAGGGTAGTCCTATCCGGATCATAGCATCCGGTTATTGCTGCATTAATTTCTCGCGGATCAGAACTTAATGCCCCACAGTTGGAACTAACGATACCTCCGTTTAAGATTTCAAAAGTTGATGTAATGCGGTATAAGGGGTGAATTGTTACTTCAGTAATACTTGTTCCTGCAGATGTAGTGGCCGAAAGCTTTACCTGGTAATCCTTGTTCTCAGTGAATGAAGTTACCAGAGTTGAGGATGTTGATCCCTGCACCGCCCCATCAACATACCAGGCATAAGTAACTCCCGTCAGACAGGATTCTTCTATTGAAAAGGTGACGGAGGTTCCGCGCCAGATAGAATTTCGGGCAGGACTGAATGTGAAATTGCTATTTGCAATCAGGAGGCCCGGATTTTTATAATGATATTTTTTAATGGCAACAATGTCTTTATCCTGATTGCGGATTATTGAAGGACGACCCATATCGTCGTACTCCTGGAAGGATGTCATTCCCCGGCTATCCATGGTCGCTGTTTCTCCGTTCATTGGCTCAAGCGCATGAACCTTTACATCTGCAGTTTCAGGATAGAACAGAACGTTATCGATCAGGATGGTTGCCGACGATGTGAGAGAGAATGAAAAAGCTGAAGATATCGCAGACATATCAATGCGTTTCTCGATGTATTTCCACCCGGATGAAGTATAGCTGACCGTATTCGCTGTTCCACTGTTAATTGATACGCTGACGGTAGCATTCGAAGCGCCTTTTACCCAGGCTGAAAACCTGTAGTACACTCCCGTTCCTCTGGCAATGCTGCTTTTAGTGATGCTGTTGGAGGAAGTCATGGAAAGACTTTTTTTACCAGACCATGCGTCAGTAGAGAGTGTTCCTGTATAGGAAGGTCCGCCTGAAATTCCAGGTTCAAAATCAATAAAGACCAGCTGAGATGGAAGCGCGTTGCTTATCTCAAGAACGGGAATGGTTCCGTTGTGACCGATGACGGCTGACGAAATGTTACGGCTGCGGTCGCGCTGAACAACCGGCAATCCGGCGCTGCTATATTCATCGAAATATCTTACAGGATAGTATCCGGAAGAAGCAACAAAGGCCGATCCTGAAACAGTGGACTGTGAAAAAGAAGCAGTGGATCCAAGAGCCTGCTGCTGTGCGGGAAGTATTCGTCCGCCACCGAATGAATTTGAGAATATTGTCAACAGACCTCCGGTAACAACGTCGTCCTGCTTGGATACTATTTCGACCGGCGTTCCATGCTGGTTATTGGTTACGAGACCGTAGATCAATGTCGACTGTGTATCCGATCCGCCGGAGGCATAATCCTTTGCATATTTAATGAGCTGTGTTGAAACAATGCCGTCACTATTTGTGACATCAACTTTGTTGATCATTTGAGCTGCACTCAGCGTATAGGCATTGACGGTCTGAATGGCTTTTGTTGTATCACTGGAAATCTGATCATAGATCTTCGTCGTTTCCGAAAGAACTACTTTGTCAACATTGCAAAGGACGTTGTATTTGGTATAAATAAATCCATAATCGAAACGCAGACTGACCACACTTTCGGCCGTAAGAGTAGTACGCTGATACTGATAGAGTTTTCTTTGCACCAGCTTTCCACCTGCGGTATAAAACGAAACCCTTTTCGGAAGCCCCCTTTCAAAATCGTAATTGGTGTTTGGAACATAGGGATAGTGGTAATATCCATTTTTATTTCCGGAGCCAAGACTCACGCAAGGATACACTCGTGCAATCCTTGCATAACTGGCTTGAAAATCTCCTGAGTGTAATTTCGGATACATTCCGGGCATCCGGAATTCCTGCACAATTTTTCCTTTGCCATCCGTTAACGTTTCAACACGGGAATATAAAAGGCGCTCTTCAGGCGCAAGATTATCGGGTGACCAGGCAGGGTACCCTAAGGTCCTTATAACGAACATCGGACGATAGGTCCACTGACCACTCGACGTGCCATCTTCAAGACGGTACCTGTACCGGATGGTAAAAGGTTGTGATCCATCTCCTGCAGTCGTCTTTACTTTTCTGACGCGTGGTCCCCCTCCCAGTATAGTGCTATTGGTCAACGAATCATAATAATCCGACGATTCATATGTAATCAGATTATAGCCACCTTCCGGGAATATCATTTTCTTCAGATTGCCATAATAAACTTTAGAAGTATCCACTCCACGGGATGCGGCTGATAGCATAAGCGAGTAATCTGTAGCGGGTGCGATACGGTAGATCTCTCCGTCTCCTGCTGGTTCAGTTGTATAATAGATATCCGGCACATGGGAAGTTCCTGAGGCGTTATAGTAACCAAGAAGATCCTGCTTCAGATCGGTATTAAAAGGAATATCCGAAGTACCATTAACGGTGTTCACTCCATGGTACTCAAATTTGTAGCCAGGGTAGACTTTACAATTAACGTCTTTATACACACCCACCAGAAAATTTCTTGTCACTGTGGATTGAGAGGCGGAGCTACGAACGTATGCGTACTTGAGATTTATTCGTTCTACCTGCGAATAGCTCGCATCACTTACACTGACGGAATTGAGTACGGATCCACTCCATGAAAACGTCGCCGTCAAATTTGATCCGGTGATCGTCAGAAGAGATTTTCCTGTTGTCTTATTTACAGTAACATAGGTGGAGTCCACCACTGAAGATCCCAACGTACTAACCCGTGTGAAAGAAGGATTGTGCTGGAGGAAATCATTCCCATAGCCGAAAGAAATCGAACCACCGGAAGGCGATGTCATTTGTGTGAGATACCATGACTGATAAAACGTAGTAGGTGTAAGGTATTGAAGAAACGGTGTAGTTATGTTCAAAACGGATGACCCGGGTGCAATATCCCATGTATAGGTTTGCGCTGTAACCTTGTCGCCGGCCGAGAACGTGTATTGTATTCCCAGGTTATTCGTAATCACAACCTGAGAGATGAGACCGTCAGTCCCACGAGTAACATCAATCCTAAGATCCTGATAAGGAATGGTGCGGACTAATTTTTCCTTGTTAAAAATGAACTGTCCGCTCAGGCCAGGAGCATTGAAAGAAAAGATATCTGCTTCCGTATCATCCGTATATCCAAAGCCATTGAGGACCGCCCAGTCAGCTGCCTCATCTGTACAGTCTCCAAATGACTCATCTGCCGAAGGAGTGAATTCGTATGGGTGTTCCGCTAGGTCGGAATGCAGCCATCCATTCTTGGTATTATATCCATCTTCCGAAACAGAACCAACATAGTCATCGGGAAGACCTCTCAACTCTCTCCTCACCGCTCCTCCTGCATTTAACATCCAGCCTACTCCGGCAGTACCTTCTCCATCATTGACTTTAAAACCGCTTCCATATATCAGTGATACAGGAGCAGCGATGTTGCCAGACTTTATAGTAGCAATTGGTAATTGTGTAGTAGCTGTTCCGGTTAGAGGCATTACCTGTACGGTAGATTGAGCTGCAACATGGTGGAGAAATAAAAAACCACAAGCGCCTAGTAAGTAAAGTATTCGGTTCATAAGCGGGTAAGATCAGGAGGTTATCTTAGTTGTTATCAGCGAAACATCGCCTCGTAAACAGTGATTCAATATTGTTAAAAGAAGAGATACTCGTTTTTAAACCCCAGGAATAAGAGAGAGTTTAAGAGGCTAATAATTGATTGTTATTGGCTGAAGGTATTGAAGGCTAGTACCTTAGGTATCTAAAGGATTCTATAGAGAAACTAAAGGATTATTTAGATTCTGTTTAGGGGGACTTCGGAACGAAAACCATTAACTTTACAATATGAAAGCAAAATATCTGATCTACCTGTTTTTAATAGATACTGCGCTCTGCCTGGTATTCTATCTGCCTTTCATCCTGTATTCGAAGAACCCCTCCCACTAATTTAGTATTGGGTGGCGCTGTATTTGTTGGTTGTCTGTTAAGTGTGATGATTGCGAACAAACAAATTGTAAAGATCTCAAAAAGGGAAACTGCAAGCAGTTAAGAAAAGTTGGTGCGACGGCTTTGCCTCGTGCTGTTGAAACCCCGTTGGCAAATTAAAAACAGGCCGCTCCTAAGGAGCTTACACAAATACTTTACAACAAATTTCTACAAACAGGTCGCCCCTAATGGGGCTTATCCAAATTTGTAAACTCGTTATAATAATGATAACACCACCTTGTCAAATAGTTACTTATTCGTTAATAGTCAAATAGATTCCGAAGCCCTGTTAAAGGCGTCCTGTTTGTAGTCAGATTTCTACGAGATGGTTCCTAACTCCAGAGGAGCGGCCTGTTCTTAAAACAAGTGAAAGCAAAGTACTCTCAAGTTATTAACTTAAGATAGCAGAAAATCATAATTAATGGGACGGGTCGCAGACCCCGACCAACAACAAACCTCCATGAAGTTAGGAGTTCCCTTCATTAACTCTTCTTACTTTTCTTTGCTTGCCCAAAGAAAAGTAAGCAAAAGAAAAGGCCCCACGAACGCTGCGCAGCGAAATATCACTTAGTTCTTTTCTGATCGATCGTAGACTGCTTTACGCCGCGCCGTTCGTGGACGCCCACCCGCTACGGCTAACGGAGAACATTCGATATTCAGATTTGAAGATTATGTTTCAGTTAGTCTAATGGTTGAAGAGAACGTATTGGATTGAATTGTCTCCGTGGGAAAAAGTAAATCACACTTGAAACTAATCTTTCCCCAAAGGAAAACTTTCCAATCATCACATAAGGCGCCTTGGTATTTTGCCGGGTGGTGCGGAAGGATATGCGCGTGGCTAAAGACCCAGCGCCGGTGTGATGATGCAGCCATGCGGCTGTGGAGCTTTTAAAAATCTTTCAGTGAGTATAAATATTACTCAGTTACTTAGTATTCAAAAAGGATTTTTAGAGTCCCCCATACTAAATCTTCTTACTTTCTTTGCTTACCCCACAAAGCAATGCGCCTGTCTGACCAGTCATCTGGGTATGAGCGATGCAAAACTTCTTATGAGGACATTCCATTGCGCATGCTTCGTGGGTGCTACCCGCCACGGCTGACGGAGGACGTTCGGGGTTCAGGTTTGAAGATTATGTTTCAGTCAAGGGATGCAGTCCACATCTGATCAAATACAGTATCGCACAAAAGACAATTAAAAACAGGCCGCTCCTAAGGAGCTTACACAAATATTTAACAACAAATTTCTACAAACAGGTCGCCCCTAGCGGGGCTTAATTGGTTACCGACGGCACGCGGCGGAGTCGTCGCGCCATGAGGCCTGCGCTGCCCTTATTGTTTACTCTTATACCACTTCTCAAAATCAACTACACTTACCTTTCCATAGCAGTCTTCCAGATATTCTGCCACTTCTTCTTTTAGTTTTGAAGCGGATGTGTTAGGTGGCATGTTCTTTACAAGGATATCGATCTCTGCTTTTAATCTGGTAAGATCTGGTGTCGAAATGGAAAGGTTCGTTACTTGCGTAATAGCCTTGTCCTTGCTGTAAAACAGTCGCAGGTCGGAAGCGGCCGAAAGTGCAATCGGCTTTCCATCCACCGCAAACAGCTCGGCTCTTTTGATGATGAGACTATCTGAGACATTCACAAGCTTTTTATTGATGTCTTCATTGTTGAAACGATAGCGGATGAAAAAGAATGCGTTCGCTCCCATCGGGAATGCCGCCGCACTGACTTTATACTTCAACTCCGACAGCAGCACCACCGAATCCTTAAAGTAAACCTGTATGTCATGCGCATTATTGAAGTTCCCACTCCGTGTACTGAGTCTGCTCGTACCAGGAAGAAGGATGTCTTTCACAATCGCCATGAGCTCTGAAGAACCTTCCGATACCTTGGGCTTAATAATAAAGCGCCCTGACTTTGCATTCACCACCGCCACCGCATCGGATTCAGTGCTGAACACCAGCTTGTCGCTTTGCTTTACCACGTCGTTCATCTTCAACAGCATGCCCGTCTTCTGAAACGTCACTTTGCCCCTCACCTGCAGGACATAGTATTCCTGAGCACAAACAATATGAGAGCAGATCAACAGCAAAATTACCAGGGTGGCCTTTGTCATGGATGGGATAGTTTTAATTTTCTTTTCGAATCTATGTACTCGATCACATATTCCGCGAGACTGAAGTAAAGACTCATGATCAATATATTTAAATGAATTCCGAAGACGAGATATGACACGATGGACATGATCAGCAAAAAGAATGCATACTTCAGGTAATCGAAAATAAAGGATCCTGCTTTGCTTTTCTGTATCCACTGAATCACACGCAGGTGAACAAGGCTTACATTTCTGATCAGCACATAAGAGAACAGCAGGTAGCATGAGAAGAGGTACAGAAAGAACCAACCGCTGAGATTGTTCTTATTGTCGCGAAGGTTGAGATATGCATTTAAATGGATCAATGGCCCTGCCGTGGTACCATAGATCGTCTGATGCAGATCTTCTTCCAGGAAATCACCGACCACAATGATCTTGTCTTTCAGGATATCCCGTAGGAGCGGATCAGGAAGTTCAAGCAGGTTACCCAGATGGAATGAATGATATCCCAAAGTATCATCGCGGAAAATATCATACTGACGGATGGGGAATTCAATGATAAAAGACTTCAGTGCACGATGGTCATTCTTCCTGTCGAACAGCAATCCGGAAGTATAGGAAGCATGGTGAATGTCCTTATACATTTTCAGAGCAATGGTGCTGCATGTGTCATACTGAATGAACTTATACTTTAAGAAATTCCCGAAGTCGGAATCATAATCTGAAAAGGCAGTCGGTACTTTTATCACGGGCATGGTCATCACACCCTCAACTGCGTGAAAGGGAAATACAATGTTGCTGGTTCGCTGTACGTTCTGCAACAGAAGACTGTCGGCTGGAGAAGACTGCTCCAGGAATACATCACAGACAATATACGTGTGATTATTAAAGGCCGAAGTCTTTTCAAACAGCTTGGCCAGGCTTTCCCGGTTGGTGATGGCTTCATTGCCAATGCTGAAGCCAAACTCATCGAGCTTTGGGTTCAATGCTTTTTCGTAGGAGACGTTGATCAGCAGGAAATCTTTCCGGGAAGGCTTCTCTTCCAGGCCAAAGATCACATTCTTTAAAACGGATACACCTGAAATGATGCTCGATTCGTTTTCATACGAATAGGAAATGCCCAGCAAAAAGAAAGAAAAGACAACGAGGAACAGTGCATGAACAGTGACAACCGCAATGAATCGAAATCTTTTCAAACAAGTCTGATCAAAATCTTAAAAGAGCATAGCCATCCAGCTCCATCGTTTCCTTTGTTGTCGGGTCGGTCATGGCTACATACCTGAACATCACCTTGTGCTGACCGTTTTCAATGATGTACTTTACCTTTCCTGACTGGCAACGGTAATAGTACTGACAGGTATTTAGTGTTGGACAGGCCGAACTGAACGCCACTTCCACATACGAATTATCAGTCAGGCCATATCCATTGGCATAGGCGTTCGGCACATCATAAGTTTTATTTGCCACCGGAGGCTGAACGAAATAAAGATAGACAACATAGCCGGAAGAAAACAAATTGAGAGTTGCTACATAACGATTGATCGAACCATCATACACTGCTTTGGTATTCCGCATGAAAGAATTATCAAAATCGTAAACAGAAAAACGGTACGGGTCGGTCTTGTAAATAGGTCCTACAAATGCAACTCTGTCTTTCGAAGGGGGATCCGACATTACATATTTCCCAAAGTTGGTAGTGCTGAACACCACTGCCCTGGAAGTTGACGCTCCGGCCTTTGACCAGCCACTACCGGATTTAGTATCCTTCCCGGCAATCGGGGAGAAAACAGTGGTCTGTGTCTGACTAAGGGTTACTGTTACAGGCTGCTGAAACGTTATGTCCTGCGGCCATAACTCAAGTTGGTTGTATGGAAGATAGAGAAAATCATCATCCGTCATGATGGCATTGACAAATGCTTTTTCTCCATACTGCTGCACCTTCATTAATACCTGGGTCGGAGTCGTAACAGCTCCCTTTGGAAACGAGAGGCTTACATAACCACTTTCCATTTCCTTCCCTGCCGGTGTTACATAATTTGAACCTGGATGATCTAAGTTGGCAGTCGTGTCTGAACAGGAGTTGAACAAGACTGTCATGAGACATAGAAATAAATATTTTCTACTCATAGCGTTTTCTTTTTTACAGTATTCAAAGAGAAGAAATTAATACCCAGGCCTATTTGAAAAGTGCTGACTCTTTTGGTAACAGGTCCGAGAGAACTGAGATTGGTTTGATACACCGCTTCCAGGTGAAGCGAATAATACCTGAGACCCGCTGCTAATCTTGCATTGAGAATCGCCTTCTCTGAGTAATCAATATAGGTTAGTATTTCACCTGGTTTTGCATCACTCTCAAACCGTGACGTCGTTCTTCCTGAAAGTCCAACGCTCACATAAGGACTAATGAGGGATCGCGGCATCAGCAGATAACCCACCGATGCATAGGGATTGAGATAGGTATTCGTGCCATAGCCCTGGCTACCACCCTGACCATCCGCATTGAGCAAATGACTCGCCACCGATGGCTCCGCGTCGTATGTGTAGGAAAGTGAGTAGTACATAATGCCAATACCACCCTGCAGAAAATAACGGTTCTTGAACTGATACTTTATAAACAGCTCAGGAGTGTAGGCAAACTGAGGACGGTCTTTCATGTCCATTGTTACACTTTTAACACTCAGAAGTCCGGTAGTGCCAGCCCCATTAAAGTAATGATAGTCGAGCTGCTGTGAGCTTACCGACCAGCCCACTGCTACGTTCATGCGAAAGCCAACGCTGAGGGTCTGCGCTGATAGGACTGAACTTAATGTCGTTAGAATAATGATCAGTAAATATCTTACCATATAATGAAGTTGTTATTCAGGTTTTCGTCGCGTGAGGTTGGAGTCTGTTTTCCTTTTGTCAGTCGAGGTACTTCGCGACTGAGGTATCGTTGTAATTCGGCAATAGAGACAGAGCCGTCTTTATTCAAGTCTGCCTTTTTATTTTTCAATCCATTGATAAAGCAGTAGGTAAAGATTCCGTTCTTCCATTCCTTTCCTTCAATGGCGTATTCACCGCCACCGGCAGAAGAGACCACCACAGCACCGTGAGTATTTTTACTGTCCGCAAACAATACTTTCGATAGCTCGAAGCTGGTTTTCAATCCTGCCCCTGATTTATTCTTCACTCCTGCTCCAACGCTACGGAAGCTGATCTCTCCTACTTCAGATGCACTGGCGCTTGTTAGCTCTACTTCATCCTTATCAATTTCACCGGAGTGGCAGGCATCAACGATCAGGAATTTGTTGCGGCTTCGGATGCTTTCAAGAAGGTTCTCCATTTCAGTAAATGGAAGACCACCTTTGGAAGGATCATTGAAATCTACCGTATGTGTTGACAGGTAATATTCCATATTCTTGTCAAGCAACCCGTGACCGGAATAAGAGATCAGCACTACATCATCCACCCTGGCGCCTAACAAAAAGTCTTTAAGCTTGATGATGTTGTCACTAGTGACGTTCTCATTAAGCAAGGAAACCTGTTTCACTTCATTGAAGCGTGACGAGTTTTTGAATAGTGCTTCTATGTCCTGCGCATCTTTGGCGGCATACTTGAGATCAAATTCATTCTGCTTGTAGGTAGAGGCACCAATGGTGACGAGGTACAGATCAGGCTTGACCCTTCCCTGCTTGTAGCTGATCTGAAATGTCTTTTGCAAAGAAGAGATGCCCTTCTCATTCGTGACATAATACTGGATCTTATTAACGCCATAGCTTAGCTCGATCGATACGTCTTTGGAGAATGTCTGCTTGTCGACCGTAATACCTTTGCCATAGAGAGGAACACCATTGATGAGGACAAACAATTTATCCAGAGGAGTTTTGGCAGATTTCCCTTCCACGGTAAAGTGATACTCTTTGCTGCGTGACGTCATGATCTTGTCGTTGGTGGTGGACTTGATCTCCGGAATGTCATTGAAAAAGTTCTCCTGCTGCATCGCTGCTCCCGACTTCTGGATCCGTTTTTCATACGCTTTATAATACGCGAAGGCCAATGCTGTGTCGGCATAGTTCAGTTTTTCAAGGACCAGGTCAGGTCTGTTAAATTTCAAATCAAACTGTTCGAAAGAATAGATCTCTGATCCTACTTTGAAACCAACATTCGCCAGGGCTCCTTTTGTTGAGAAGTAATAGTTGTCTGTGGTGATAAACATGTAATCATTCTCATTGCTTGCCATTACGTTGGTCAGCATCTTTCCTGTTGAAACATCCCATAGCTTTATAAGACCATCGAGACTTGCCGTTGCGAGGTAGCCTGCCTGTGGGTTGAATTTTACACTGGTGATCCTGTCTGAGTGATCGGTTGTAAATTCTCTTGCTGTGGATGGATTTTTAGGATCTACTAACTTTATCTTTCTTCCATTGATAGCAGACGCGATCATTCCCGTGCGGGTAGAATCCTTTGAGACGAGATTTTCCGATTTCAAAAGAGAATCGTAAAGCATTTTTGGTCTCTTTACATTCCGCAGTCGCTTCTTGTAGGTATTGGTTTCGAGATCCCATATCAGCCAGTACCGTTCTATTTTTGCGTAGTTATCTCTCCGCTTCAGTCTCTTGGTGTAGTAACATTCGAGGGTGACTTTCTTGTTTTCAATTTTATAAACGTCGGAGATCATAAATCCATAGCCTTTGAATTGCTGACCCTGTTTCGGTTTGATGGAATTAAAGATCATCTCACCACCGGGATCCATCTGCCAGTAACGGAATGAGCCATCATCATATCCGAGAACAATGCTCTTCCCGTTCTCCATGAATTCCATGACATTGATCTTCTCAGCAGTTCCGCGAAGGACCTTTACTATTTCACCGGAGGTCAGATCCCAGAAAACAATGTTCTTATCCATTCCAGAACTCACCATCGTCTTGTTGTCGGGACTGAAGGCAACGGCATTCACATCGCTGTTGTGTCCGTTCAGCACATGGATCTTTACTCCTGATGTAAGACCATAGACAGAGATCAGGTCATTCTTGTTGCCGCTGGCAAAGTACTCATCCGAGATGGCTGTCGAGAGATAGGATTGCCAGATCTGAGGAGCGGGTAAAGTATAGGTTGAGAAAGGTTTATCATCCCTGATGTTCCATCTTTTCAACTTACCCAATACACCTGCACCCACAAGGTAGGTGTCATCCTTTGAAAAGGCGAGTTGATTGGTTTTTAAGTTAAGATTCTTTACGACCGCGCCCGTTGCTATATCCACGATCCTGACCTTTGATATTTTACGGCCTGCAAAAGCGATGAACTTGCCATCATGACTGAAGGTCACGGTAGAGTAATAGTCCTTGTTACAATAGAACGGAAGCTTACTGATTGCTTTTGAAGATACATTCATGATAGAAATCTCTTTTCCGGCAACGGCAAGAGAAGATCCATCGGGAGAGAAACAGACAGACTTAAGAGGCCCTTTGAGATCGTACTCTTCTGTAGAAATTCCTTTTGCAAGATCCCACAGGATCAGTCTTCCGTCGTCCGAAACACTGGCGAGCATGTTGTTGTTGGGATGAAATGAGATGTCGTTGACCTTCAGCGTGTGACCGGAGAATGTAAGGAGCTGTTTACCAGCGGAGATATCCCAGATAACAATCCGGTTATCACTTCCGGCGCTGGCAAGTAAAGCACCGTTGGGAGAATAGATAAGCCGATTGATGGCAGCGGCGTGACCGGTTTGAACTGTCAGTGAAACATTCTGTGCGGAGACGAGCGATAAGCTAATGAGAAGACAAAACAGAACTGAGAAACTCCTGGAGGTAAAAGTTTGAATCATCAAGGTGAATAGGTTAAGGTTCTGAAAATGGGGTTCTTAAATATGAGTACGAAGTACCCGGCATGCAATACCCATTACTGGGTATATGAAATCGCAGGAATATCTCAGCGATCAATCACATAGATGATCGATCAGGAAAAACCAGTAAAGGGGTATGATTAAAAAGTGAATGCATTACACCCACCCTTTCTTGACGGCCATGGCAACGAGCTCGGGGGTGCTGGTAGCGTTTGTCTTGCGAAGCATGTTCTTTCGATGTTCATTGACAGTCTCATAGCTGATGGAAAGACGTTCAGCTATTTCCTTGCTGCGCATACCTTCTATCAGATGTCTGAGAATTTCCTTTTCACGATCGGTGATGAGAGGTCGCGCCGGGGAAAATATCTTTTTGACATCTACATTGATGTAAGAAGGTTCGTCCTCAAGACCGATGAGCGAAAGCAAAGGTTCGCCATCCTTCTTAAGATGCGTGATGTCGGTATGGATTCCGAGGGTTCTTAATATACCGCCGTTGTTCTCGTCGTATTGAACGGTGACGACCTGCTGGAGGATCCGGATATAGTCGCCGTTGGCTTTCCTGATCCTGTAATCATATCGCACTTTATATTTCAGGATCTGATCGGGACGGAGGGCGGCGAAAAACTCCCCGACTTTATTTTCAAAATTGACAAACCAGGGAGCATCGTCGGGGTGGATGGAGCTGATGAAGATCGAAGTGTTGAGGTCTTCCGGCTTATAGCCCAGGACTTTTTCAACTTCGGGGCTGATAAAATCAAACTGTGCGGTCTTAAGGTTAAAAATATAATAGTAGTAATCTCCAACCTGGAAGAGGCTGAGTATCTTTTTGTTGACTTCCAGGCTGTTGTCAAATTTCTGGTCGGGTGCATCCTTTGCCAGCTTTTTTACGATCTGGGAAAAACTTTTCTGGACATCCTGACCAAGATTCATGAGAAGGCTAATGGATTAAAGAGATAATGTAGGGAGATTTTAAGAGAAGATAAAATGAGAGGGAGGTGGAGTGGGGAATTTTTTAGTCAGAAAATAAATAATACAGGAGCATCATATAGTACTAGGACTATATGGCGTGGCGGATGCACAAATAGAAAATAAAAGCTTTTACTTCTGATATTGGATTAACACGGATGCAGCTAAAGCTGCGGAAGCATAATCGAGAGCGTTTGATTTAGAAGATTAGCCAATAGCGATCGGGCAAAGCCAGTCCACGGTTTTAACCGTGGGTTATTAAATAATGTCAACATCTGTAAACCATTTCAATGGTTTTCATCGCGCAAATTATAAACCATTAAAATGGTTGAGGGAAAATAAGAACGCCATGCCCCACGGTTAAAACCGTGGGTTGAATAGCTCTGAATGAATCAGCTTCGATGATCAACTTTGTATCCTGATGGTATATGTATTGTCTGCCGGATGGATCCTTTTAATTTGTACATCCGAAGCCCTGTAGCACTACGTACGGCTACGCCACATTAAGTCATACTTATCATTCACTCACTTCAACCTTCACCCCCAGATTATCACCCAGCAAAGAAAACTGCTCCACCCATTCTGCATTAAGCTCAGCATGGACCGGCTCTTTATGCTCGAGCGACATTTTAAAATAAAGGTTCTGGCTCAGGTAGAGATTTGGTTCAAGCTTGAACTTCTTTAATATCGGGAACAACCTGTTCAACCGCTGAATGCGTTTTAAGTTTTCACGTTCATTGCTCACGCGCTGAAGCTCTTTAAAGATACTCTCCCCTGCCAGGCGTTCAACATTACCCGGATCTTCAATGCTCAGGCTCCATCGTGCAATCTCCCCTACAATTCTCTCCAGGTTCTTTACATTGATTCGCTCCGGCTGAAAACACTTCAGCAGATCTGCATTCAGAATATACTCGAACGTGGTCTTGTATGCATTTGGAATCGGAATGTCATTGTTGGATAATGCATTCACCAGTGGATAATCGCGGTTGTAGGTTCTGCGTAACGAACTCTCCAGATCTTCCATCCCTTCCTTGGCGATGGTATCCAGGATCTTTCGTTTCTCCTCTTTAAACAATGACCAGATCGAATACTTCTCAGGACCAAAGTAAGTCTGCATAATGCTGATCACATCTCCCAACCTTCCATCTTCAAAAGCATCGACCATGCGGAATTGCATGCTGGCAAATTTATCCAGTTCAATATCCAGCGAAAGGTTTCCAATGATATCATGCTTGCCAAGATAGATTACCGCAAATGCAAATCGTTTTTCCGATCGGGTTACCAGCGACTTCACTCTTGTGATTCCCAGTACCAGCTTTTGCTCACCGGCTTCCTTTTTTACGAAAATCTCATTGGTCGCCTGGTAGTTGAACAGCGGAAGGTTCTCCGGCTCTTCTTCAAAGATGGAAGACACCGCATAGTGCATTCCCACCCTGGATAAGTTTGTCTTCGAAGGCAGCACAAGCTTGCGATAAACATTGGCGCCGTTCTCATAAAGAAAAACATTGCTGGGAGCTTTCTCAAGACGAGCAAGGAATTCACCTTCGAGATCCTGATCTGTCAACTGCTTTGAAAGCTGAATCGCACGACAAGCATATTGAATAACTTGAACGGTTTCAATTCCTGATATCTCATCAAAGAACCATCCACAGCTGGTGTACATCAGCATGGCATGACGCTGCATCTCCATCAAGCGTAACGCCTTGTTGACATCTGCTTCAGGTAACGCCTGGTCTTTCATAAACCTTGCGACCTTATCCTCTGTCCTCTTTAATATGATCTTGATGTATTCATTGCGTGCTTCCCATGAATCACGGAATATCTTTTTCCCTTCTGTCTCGAATATCTGCGCAAGAGCATCCCGGAGCCAGTCAAGTGTTTCTCTCAACGGCTGTCTCCATGTCTGAGTATAGCCTGGCTTACCGGAATTACATCCGCAGTTGCTGCGCCATCGCTCGATACCATGCACACAGCTCCATGAACTATTCTCAATGATCTGCGCCTCATAATCCGGTGGAAACTTTGCAATGAAGGATGCATAGTTAATAAGACTTACATCTTCCAGCTTATCAATGGAGTCCAGGCAGGAAGCAAGCGCCATGTCACCATGCTTGTGATGATGACCATAGGTTTCCCCGTCTGTTGCAATGTGAACAAGCTGCGGTGAAGTGCTTCCATTATCAAATGAACTTACCAGTCTGTCAGCGAAACCCTTTCCATCATACAGCAATCCATTGAAGGCAACACCCTGGGAAATATTTCCATCGTAAAAGAACAGCACAATACTTTTCCCGGAAGGAAGATTGCATCGATATGCTTTTTTGGTGTCGACGGTCTGGTCGTTGACATCCTGCCATGATTCGTCTCCTTTTTTCCGAATGGCTTTTGCCTGACGGGGAGCCAACACTGTAAAGATGATCCCCTGCTCTGCAAGAATTTCCAGTGACTCGGTATCTACTGCTGTCTCCGCCAGCCACATCCCTTCCGGCTTTCTTTTGAATCTTCTTTCAAAGTCGCGGATGCCCCAGATCACCTGCGTCTCTTTATCACGGCGGTTTGCCAACGGAAGGATCATGTGATTGAAGACCTGCGCCATCGCAGAACCATGACCGTCAAACTTCTCTATACTTTCCTTATCGGCATCCAGCACAGCCTTATAGGTATGCTTGTCGTACACTTCCATCCATGATAAAAGTGTCGGACCGAAATTGAAACTGATGCGCGAGTAATTGTTGCTGATGTTTTTAATAACACCGCCTACCTTATCCAGAATGCGCGATGCTGTATTGGGTGCGTAACACTCAGCGCTGATGCGTTCGTTCCAGTCGTGGTAAGGATGTGCACTATCCTGTATCTCTATGATCTCAAGCCAGGCGTTTTCACGGGGCGGCTGATAGAAGTGACCGTGGATGCAAATGAATTTATTCTCTGACACTTTATTATATGAATCTATTAACTTCCAATTTCAAACTCTTTTACCTCTTCGTGTAATTTCAATACAGAAAGTCCCAACGGAGGCAGGGTCATCGTTACAGAATAATCCTTGCCATGAAATTTGACAGGAGAAGTATTCATGAGAGACTGATTGAGCAATCCGCTTCCACCATACTTCATGTCGTCGGAATTGAATATCTCTTTCCAGGATCCGCGTGTTGGCACTCCTACTCTGTAAGAATTACGTGGTGCAGGTGTAAAGTTACAGATCATCACCAGCGTATCCTCCGGATGCTCGCCTTTACGCATGAAGATGATCACGCTGTTCTCACGATCACCATAGTCAACCCACTCGAAGCCGGTATGTTCAAACGCATAGCGATACATGGCAGGTTCTGACTTATATAAATGATTCAGGTCCTGGATCACTTTCATGACGCCTTTATGATAGCCATTCTCTGTTAAATGCCAGTCGAGACTGCGGTCGTGATTCCACTCGGCGGTCTGACCGAACTCTGCTCCCATGAAAAGTAATTTCGTTCCAGGGTGTGCATACATGTAGGAGTACAACAGGCGAAGGTTGGCAAACTTGTTCCACTCGTCACCGGGCATTCTGCCGATCAATGATCCTTTTCCATGCACCACTTCATCATGCGAAAGCGGAAGCATAAAGTTTTCCGTAAAGGCATACATGACACTGAAGGTGATGTCGTTCTGATGATACTTGCGATGGATCGGATCGTTCTTGAAATAACGGAGCGTATCGTGCATCCATCCCATCATCCACTTCTGTCCGAAGCCAAGTCCACCCAAATAGGTAGGCTTTGAAACACCCGGCCATGCGGTAGATTCTTCTGCGATAGAAACTGTATCAGGATATTGTCCATATACGGTTTCATTGAACTCCTTTAAGAATACGATGGCTTCAATATTTTCATTCCCGCCATATTCATTGGGTATCCACTCTCCTGCTTTGCGCGAATAGTCGAGATAAAGCATGGAAGCCACGGCATCAACACGAAGTCCGTCGATGTGAAATCTCTCCAGCCAGAACATTGCATTGCTTATTAAAAAAGATCTTACTTCCGGGCGACCGTAATTATAAATGTAGCTGCTCCAGTCGGGATGAAATCCTTTACGCGGATCGGCATGTTCAAAGAGATGAGTTCCATCAAACTTAAAGAGGCCGTGTGCATCTCCGGGAAAATGAGAAGGAACCCAATCGAGGATCACACCTATTTCTGCGGCGTGGAATGCATCGACGAGGAACATAAAATCTTCCGGTGTACCAAATCGGCTGGTAGGTGCGAAATAGCCGGTCAGCTGATAACCCCATGATCC
Source organism: Cyclobacteriaceae bacterium (assembly GCA_013141055.1). Taxonomy (NCBI): domain Bacteria; kingdom Pseudomonadati; phylum Bacteroidota; class Cytophagia; order Cytophagales; family Cyclobacteriaceae; species Cyclobacteriaceae bacterium. The sequence goes on from JABFRS010000002.1 coordinate 359,285, forward strand.
AAAAAACGGATGCTCCATCACGGGTAAAAATTCCACGTGCGTGAAGCCCATCTCTTTAACATAGTCAACCATCTCTACTGCAAGCTCACGGTAGGAAAGAGAACGGTTGCCGTCTTCGGGCTTACGTCGCCAGCTTCCCATGTGAACTTCATATACAGAGTATGGTTTCGCTTTACCAGTTTGTTTCTTGCGTTCATCAAGCCAATGCTTGTCTTTCCAATCGTGCTCTGCCTCCCATACAATGGAAGCAGTCTTGGGTGCTACTTCAGCAAATGTTGCAAACGGATCTGCCTTCTCCAGATATTCTCCTGAGTTGGAATGAATGGCAAACTTGTAAGCCTCACCTTTATGAACGTCAGCAAAGAATCCTTCCCATATTCCGGATTCATCCCAACGAGGATTCAGCTTACTGGCACCATCATTCCATTGATTGAAATTTCCAATAGCAGAAACGGCTTTAGCATTAGGTGCCCAGACAGCAAAGTATGTCCCTGTTTTTCCTTTGAACTCAGCCGCGTGTGCTCCAAGCTTTTCATAAAGCTTGAAATGCTTTCCGGATTTGAATAAATGAATATCAAAATCTGTCAGGAGGCTAAAACTTTCTCCGCTGGTGGAAGTCCGTTTTCCGGTAGCTTTTTTACCCATGGTTCTGTTGGTTAATGTGGTCCGCTACTTGCGATTGCTGGTTTTCTTTTTCTCTTTATCCTGTAAATAACGATTCACCTGGTATTCAATTCCTCTCAATGGAATTACCGTCCAGTCAGGTCGGCCATTCAATTCATAGCCAAGTTCATATACTGCCTTCTCGATGAGATAAGTCCGGATGAGCACATCGTCTTCATAAGGAAGCTCTGTTCCCAATCCCATCTTCTCCATGTATGCACCGAGATAGAATCGTCCGACATAATGCTGCCATTGTTCTGCCCACGATTCGAGGAATTCAAGATCCTGTTCACGGTAGTTTTCATTCAATAATATCTTTCCAAACGCTGCGTAGTGGAATGACCGCATCATCCCTGCAACATCTTTATATGGACTCTTCTTCAATCTTCTTTCGCTGAAGCTGAATCCGGGCTCACCTTCAAAATCGATAATGATAAAGTCCTTCCCGGTAAACAATACCTGACCGAGGTGATAGTCCCCATGAATACGGGTCTTGATTCCGTTGATTCGAATCTGATAGATCTCGCTGAAGCATTCAAGAATAGTATCCTCCATTCCTAAAACGCGCTGTGCAAGTTCCTGTGTTTCTGCGTTCAGCTTGCTCATTGATTGCCGCAGCATCTTGAATCGGTCTTTCAATAACTTTCTCAAAGATGAATAGAGTGATCGCTGGTAGTTGCTGGTAAAATACTCAGGTGCAAAGGCAGGATTCGATGTGTCGGATGCGAGAGCGAGGTGCATCTCAGCAGTACGCTGACCGAGACGAACCACGCGTTCATAGAATCCACGGCCGATAAATTCCTGAAGCAATTCCGGAGCTTCTTCAAATGTAATAGCAGGTTTGTTGATAAGCTTTGGAAGCTTTTCCTTTTTAGCTTTCGCCATGACGCGCTCATAGAAACGACCGACAGAGTCGATTGTCATGTTCCAGGCATCTCCCTGGTTGTCAACTTTCTCTTGCAGCAATCCAAAGACGATGGTCTTTCCCTCATCGTCGCGGTATTCAACACTTCCTGAATACTTAGGACTGTTCCTGAAGTTTGTGTTTTCAGAAAGGAATCTTGCTATCTCAAGATCAGGATTGATCTCCTTTTCAATCTTCCGATAGAACTTAAAGAAATACTGATCATTATAAAGGATGGCAGTATTGCTGGAGTCCACTTTAAGAACCTTTGACTCAACTGTATCCAGTTTGATCTTTGAGAATACGCTGGCATTGAACTCGAGTACGCCCTCTCCGTCTTTTACACGCTGTTCCTTTGCCATGCTGGAGAAAAGGAAATCCCGGAATACCCGATCGTAACTGCTGTCCAGTATAAATCCTGTTTTGTTTTGTATCTCCGCGCGACACACTACACTCTGAGCTGTGTACTCAATTCGCTCCAGCAGCACTTCTGATGGAACAAATACCATAGGAAGAAAATAGAACTCAGGCAGTCGCTGAACATAGTGAACTTCTATGATCGTCATGTAATGCGTTGTTCCTTCTACCTTTAAAGGAACTACTTTATGAATACTCATCTTGCTGATGATCTTGGCTTTACCGCCAAACCACCGGCACTTCTTCATGAAGGGCTGTAAGATCTTTCTTTCAAACGTGCGGATCTCATCATAGTGATTAAACACTTTCTCCCATGATGAATCCGTTTTAAACAATTGAAGCTCTGCATGGGTACCCGGCAATTCTTTCTTCTCCTGGTCATCCACCTGGAACCAGAAATATCCGTACGGGCCGATGGTGATAGAATAGTCTCCATCTCCGACGCCCATAAATCTGTTCTGACTAAATGCTTCTGTGATATCACAGTCCTTGAACTCAGCAAGGTTAAGGGTAGTCGCTTGTGAAAATTGTGAAAGATTGGCTACGACAATGATCCGTTGTTTGTCCAGGCTGCGCACAAAGCACAATACCTTTGCATTGGAACTTTCAATAAACTTCAGGTCACCACTTCCGAATACATGGAGACGTTTGCGCATGGCAATAACATTCTTCACCCACCAGTTGAGCGATGAGAAGTTCTCTTCCTGTGTGGAAACGTTTACAGACTCATAACGATAGGCCGGATCGGAAATGATCGGCAGATAAAGCTTCTGAGGATTGGCGGTGGAGAATCCTGCATTGAGATTCATATTCCACTGCATGGGAGTACGGATACCAAAGCGATCGCCGAGATAAACGTTATCCCCCATTCCTATCTCATCTCCATAATATAATACCGGTGTTCCGGGAAGGGAGAACAGGATCGTGTACAATAGTTCAATCTTCCGTCGGTCGTTGTTCAATAACGGGGCAAGTCTTCTGCGAATACCTATGTTGTGCTTGGTATCCGGATCATTTGCATACGCCTTGAACAGATAATCTTTTTCTTCTTCGGTGACCATCTCCAATCCGATCTCATCATGGTTTCTCAGGAACAACGCCCACTGACAATTCGGTGGTGTCGCCGGAGTCTGCTCCATGATATCAATGATCGGATAGCTATCTTCTGTCCGCAATGCCAGGAACAATCGCGGCATCAGCGGGTAATTAAAATTCATGTGACATTCCTGTCCATCTCCAAAGTAGGAAGCTGCATCTTCAGGCCAGAGGTTTGCTTCAGCAATCAGAATTCTGTCTTTATATTCTTTATCAATATGAGCACGGAGTCTTTTCAGAAAGTCATGCGTCTGTGGAAGATTTTCACTGCTGGTTCCTTCCTCTTCAAAAAGAAAAGAAACAGATGGAAGACGGAATCCATCTACCCCCAGCTTTAGCCAGAAGTCGGCAGTCTTGATCATTTCAAGCTGAACTTCCGAATTATCATAATTCAATTCAGGCTGGTAATGATTGAACCGATGCCAGTAATATGATTTTGCTTCATGATCCCATGTCCAGTTCGATGCTTCCTGACTTGCAAACATGACACGGGCCTCTTCGTATTTTTCGGGAGTATCACTCCACACGTAATAATCCTTATAACGGGAGCCTGCTCTTGCTTTGCGTGATTTCTGAAACCATGGATGCTGATCGGAAGTATGGTTAAGCACCAACTCAGTAATGACGCGCAGTCCTCTGCGATGTGCTTCTTTCAGAAAAAGCTTGAAGTCGGCAAGGGTTCCACAATCAGAATGAATATCACAATGTTCTGTAACATCAAAACCATCATCTTTTAATGGCGACGGGTAAAATGGCAATAACCAAAGCGTGTTGACACCAAGGTCTTCGATGTAATCAAGCTTTTGCAGTAAACCCTGAAAATCTCCAATGCCATCTCCGTTGCTGTCAAAGAACGAGCGGACACTCAGCTCGTAAAAGACAGCGTCTTTAAACCAGAGAGGATCATTTTTAGATTGCGCAGCCATAGGTATGATCACATTTGAGATTCACGTACATCCAATTTAAATAGATGGAACGGCATTTTATTAGGCTCCAGCTCAACGTAGTTCCAGTCCTGCGTCCAGGTGTATTGTTCATCTGTAATAATGTCCTGAAGTTTGATATTCAGCTTCGGCCCCATCTTCAGCTTATCCTTGGGCAACTGAAGATATCCGGATTGCTTTCCATGCGGATCCAGGTTCACTACCATTAACACTATGTTCGACAGATCATCGGTTGTTTTCAGGAATGCAATGAGATTCGGATTCTCTATGCTGCAGAAGGTCATGTTCCAGGTAGACTGTAATGCAGGATTTTCTCTTCTTGCTTTGTTTAATAAAGTAATGATATCCGTCATGCGGTTGGTCTTTCGCCAATCGTACGATTTGATCTCAAATTTTTCAGAATTAAAATATTCTTCACGACCGTCGATGGGGGTATTTTCATAAAACTCATAAGGCGGTCCATACAATCCATAGCTTGATGAGAGCGTAGCGGCAAGAGCGATCCGTATAATGAAAATGTTCTCACCCTGGTGCTGTAAATGGAATGGAAGAATGTCGGGAGTATTCGGCCAGAAGTTAGGGCGGAAATAATTTCTTGACGGACCGTTTACAAGTTCCGTCATGTATTCCGTGATCTCCTGCTTGTTGACGCGCCAGGTGAAATAAGTATACGACTGGGTGAATCCTACCTTTGCCAATGACGACATGATCTTCGGTCGGGTGAAGGCTTCGGCAAGGAAGATAATATCTGAATGTTCTTTGTTGATCTCAGCAATCACCCATTCCCAGAAAGGAATTGGTTTGGTATGAGGATTATCAACACGGAATATCTTCACTCCTGCTTCGATCCAGAATACGATCACAGATTTCAATTCATTCCAGAGTTCACTCCATTGCTCTGTTTCAAAATTAAAGGGATAGATATCCTGATACTTTTTCGGAGGGTTCTCAGCATATTGAATGGTACCATCGGGTCTCTGCTTAAACCATTCAGGATGCTCTTTTACATAAGGATGATCAGGAGCACACTGAAACGCAACATCCAACGCAATGTCGATCTTGTGCTTCTTTGCTTCTGCGATAAGTTTCTTATAGTCTTCCAGCGTACCAAGTTCTTTGTGAACTGCTTTGTGACCACCTTCATCACTTCCGATTGCCCATGGAGAACCAGGCTCTCCCGCAGATGATTTAACGTTATTGTTCTTTCCCTTGCGATTAACTTTTCCAATAGGATGAATGGGCGGCAGATATAAGACATCAAAGTTCATGGCCGCGATACGCGGAAGCAACTTGATAGTGTCCTGAAATGTTCCATGCTTGCCCGCCTGCAATGAACTTGAGCGTGGAAATAATTCATACCACGTGCTGTACAATGCTTTGGTGTGCTCAACATGAACCTCAAGCTCTTTGCTGTAAAGAGTTTCATGCTGGCGCAAGGGTCTTTCATGAACGATTTTTGCAAAGTCTTCGCTTAAAACAGTGGCAATGGCCTGTGATTGATTTGCTTTGTCTTCCAGTTTCTTTGCAACGGCAATGATCTTTGCATCTCCCTTTGCAACAGCATGGAGGTATTCAGCACCTTCCATGAGCTCGACGGTTACATCTACTTTTGCTGCAGCTTTCTTTTTGAATCCATCATACCATGTATCGAAGTGATCGATCCAAGCACGAATGGTGAAGTAATAAGAACCTTTCTCAGTGGTTAAGAAAGATGCCGACCAGATATCATTGACGGCAGATTGCATTTCAAGAACCTTCCATTCCGCTTTCTTACCAAATTTATAGAGCAGCTCTGCGCGAATGTGATCATGACCATCACCGAAGATATCTGCAATAACATCTACGCGTTCGCCGATGGTACGCTTGGCGGGGTATAACCCTGCATCAACCTGTGGCTGAACATTTTCAATTATAACTCTGAGTTTTCCGTCAGTCATTCATCAATTTTTAAGAACCACAGAACTGTATGCCGGCAGCCTGAGCTTATCTTTTTTCAAAGCCGCGTCTTTATTGGTAGTGAAATCAATTTTCTTAAAGTCAGAAACCTGATCGAGAGATACTGTTACTTCCACATCTGAAAGATTATGAAGCGCCATTCTTTTAACTTCACCTAATGTACGTACCATTGTTACGACCTCAACGATAGACAAAGGAGTGGTTGATAATTCCCCGAGCGTCATCACTTCATTCTCATTGCGATACGCAATCCACTTCTTGTAAAAATTATAGAGAGACTTTGAGTCCTTCTTTTGCTTGCTGAGAGGAACGACAGTCTGATCTGTAGAATACTTTGGTATCTCCCAGGTAGTTTGAAGCGGATCCTTCTTCCCCTCATCCCAGAGAAAAGGCTCACGGATGTATTCATCAGGCTTCATGCCTTTCATACCGATCTCCTCCCCATAATATACATAAGGAGTTCCTGGAAGTGTGAATAATATAGAAGCCGCCACCCTCATCTTGTCTTCATTGTCATCCAGTTCAGAAAGTATCCTGTTCTGGTCGTGGTTCTTCAGGAAAGTAGCATCGATGTAATTGGGAGTAACGGATTTATAATAGTCATTGATCTTTTTGTACTGCTCAACAAGATGAGCATCGTCTTTTCCTTTCTTTACAACGGAAGTAATGGAATATCCCATATCAAAATTGAACAAGGCGGGAAGTCCCTTGAGATAAGGAGCTACTTCCTCTGCCGGCGACCACACCTCTCCGACCAGATACACATCCGGATTGATCTTTTCCATTTCAGAACGGAACCAGATCCAGAACGCATGATTATCGGTAGCCCGTTCCGTTGGGAAAATGTGTTTGGCAGCATCGAGACGGAAGCCATCAACTTTCATTTCTGTTAGCCAGAATTTACCGATCTCAATAAACTCATCCTTAACCTTTGGATTATCGAAGTTAAGATCAGGCATACCGCCATAGAAAAATCCATAGTAGTGTTCTGATAATGTATCTCCGTTCACAGCATGCCATTGGGTAATGTTGTCGGAATCCAGTGATATCTCCTTCTTGGCAATTTCTGATTCAACAGAATCCTTATCCGCCCATACATAATAATCACGATAAGGGTTGTCTTTTCCTTTGATGGCTTCCCTGAACCAGGGATGTTCAGAACCGGTATGATTCAGGATAAGGTCGATGATCACCTGAATATTTCTCTTGTGTGCCTCTTCCACGAATTTTTTAAAGTCTTCGCTGGTGCCATAATCAGGATGGATGCCTTTGTAATCGGTAACATCATACTTATGATAGGATGGCGAAGGCATGATGGGCATAAGCCACACTCCTCCTACTCCAAGATCCTGCAGGTGATCCAGTCTTTGTGTTAATCCAATGAGGTCTCCTTTTCCATCGCCATTACCATCGGCAAAAGAAAGAACGAATACCTCATAGTTCACTCCATGAGGCCAAAGCTCCTTTGGATTATTTCTACATGAAAAAAGTGTTGTTAGAAAAGATAGCATAATGATCAGCCTTCTCATTTGATTACTTTATTTTAAAAACAAATGAATGGTACGCAGGAATATCAAGCTCAAAAGTATAGTCAACTGAAAAACCAATGTCAGCACCGCTTCTCAACAGGTCACGACCCAGCACTTGTTCAGATGATTTCAGATTGAATACTTTGATCACATCCTGAGTCAATTGAATCTTCACATGCTCAGGCTTATCATTAAAGCTTGCCAGCACAATGAGGCGTTCCTCACCATTCACCCTGGCAAATGAAATAATGCGATCGGAAAAATTCTTAATGCCAACATTATGTTGTGTGAGATCATGATAGTCGCCTTGTGATATTGCAGGATTATTTTTTGAAAGCGTAAGAATATCCCCATAAAACTGACGCAATGCTTTTTGCTCATCGCTCAGTAATCCACCGTCATACTTCTTTCCATTCACCCACTTCTGATGTTCCGGCACACCCCAGTAATCAAAGACTGTTGTGCGGCCATCTTCACCACCAAAACCTTCAGCACCGGAACCGGGCTCTCCCACCTCCTGACCGAAGTAAATCATCACGGGACCTTTATCAATCGTTGCGCTGACAACCATTCCCGGCAATGCTTTCCATGGATCGCCATTGAAAGCTGATGAAGCGATGCGTTGCTCATCATGATTCTCCAGAAAATGCACCATGTTGTGGTTGATGCCCGCCATGGAACGCTGGATGTCATGAATCCAGAATGTGCTTGCCTGCTTGTTGATCAGCAAACGTAGCGTGTCATATAGCTGAACCTTGTCATACAGGAAATCAAACCGGCCGTGATCGATGTAGCTTCTGTACTGCTGAGGATTATAGATCTCTGCAATAAATATGATTTCGGGATTGACAGCTTTGACCTGCGGGATAACCCAATGCCAGAAATCTACCGGCACCATTTCAGCCATATCGCAACGGAAGCCATCCACTTTCTTCGCTGTCCAGTAGACAAGAATATCACGCATCTTGATCCATGTATTGGGGACCGGATCAAAATGACCTGAGCGATTATTCATGTAATCGACACCATAGTTGAGCTTTGCAGCTTCAAACCAGTTGTTGATTCCCGGTGTTGCTGTGAATTGATCATCGCCCGTTGCCTTTGCGGGAACTTCATCAAACTTTCCATCCTTGTTGGGAAAAGTATAGGTGCCCAATGAGTTATAATCTTTAGGGACCTGGAAAGCCTGGCCGGGTAAATAGTAGAAGTTATTCTGGGCATCAAAAGCTTTTGACTTATCATCTGTTTCGCCAAGGTCTTTTACACCTTCGGGTTTAACATCAGAATGATATTTCCTTGCCACGTGATTGGGCACAAAGTCGATAATCACTTTCAGGTCCTGATCGTGGGTGCGCTTGACGAGGCGTTCGAATTCCAGCATACGGTTTTTTACATCCACAGCCAGGTCCGGGTTGACGTCGTAATAGTCTTTGATGGAATAGGGAGATCCGGCGCGGCCTTTGACCACATCAGCGTCATCCAGAGGAATGCCGAATTTGGAGTAATCGGTCAGCAAAGCATGCTCGATGACACCAGTGTACCAGACATGGGAAACGCCCAGCTCCTTGATACCCATAAGTGCCTTATTGTCAATATCTTCAAACTTCCCAACACCATTTTCCTCGATGGTTCCGTAAGGCTTATTAAGCGTGGTGACATTCCCGAAAAGGCGTGTCATCATCTGGTAGATTACGATCTTGTTTCCGGTGGTTGCCATGGTGGGTACAGGGGGTATTTTTTCTTTGGGAGCAGCGCAGTTCCACAGGGTAAGACAGGCTAACAATAGAGGAGTGATGGTGCGCCGCATAGTTAAAAACAAGCTACAAGATAGGTTATGGGAAAGGGAGTGCAAAGGGGGAAATGGCGATTGTTTAGGGGAGAAAACTGACACAAAAAATCAGATCTGCACAGTGAAAGAGGAAGATTCGATGTGAACCGCTTTAATGTTGAGAATAGATTTGATCCGATCTCTAGTGATGAACTGATACGACAGCTTTGGGATCGTGTTTATACCTGAAGAATATTGGAAACGCGACTCCGAGTACCAGTGAGTAAGCTGCAAATGTAAACCAGATGCTTTGCCAGTCTTTTACTCCACCATTTGTAAAATGATCGACTACCATTCCGCTTAAAGTTCCTCCCAGGAATGCACCCACACCGTTGGTCATGAGCATGAAGATTCCCTGTGCACTTGCAACCATGTTATTATCAGCCTCCTGTTTCACAAAGAGTGATCCGGAGATATTAAAGAAATCAAATGCAAGACCGTAGATGATCATGGAAGCAATTAAGAACACAACGCCATCTCCAGGATTTCCAATTCCAAATAATCCAAAGCGCAGCACCCAGGCAAAAATGCTGAGGATCATTACCTTCTGAATACCAAAACGGATCAGGAAGAAAGGTATGGTAAGAATGAAAAGTGTTTCTGATATCTGCGAGATCGACATCATAATGCCAGGATACTTCACAGCAAAAGAGTCAGGATAGGTTGATCCGAAATCATGAAGGAACGCTTCACCAAAGGTATTGGTGATCTGCAGAGACGCTCCCAGCAACATAGCGAACACAAAGAATATTGCCATCTTCTTTCTTTTGAAAAGAACAAGGGCATCCAACCCCAGTGACTGCATCAGTGTTGGATTTACTTTCTTAACCGCAGGCAAACAGGCAGGCATTGTGAACGAATACAATCCCAACAGGATCGCGGCAGCGGCACTTACATACAACTGCATTGGACTTAATGTCCAGTGAGCAAGGTCAACTACCCACATGGCTACTACGAATCCAACGGTTCCCCACATGCGGATGGGAGGAAATATTTTCACAAGGTCAAGATTATACTTTTCAAGCACACGGTATGAAACTGCATTGTTCAATGCGATGGTGGGCATATAGAACATTGAATTCAGCAACATGATGATGTACATGGTGCTGTAATCAGTCACGGTTGATGCAATGAAGAGAAGAACACCATTGATGATATGGCACATTCCGAGGACGCGCTCGGCATTGATCCAGCGGTCAGCGACAATTCCCAGCAATGCGGGCATGAAGAGTGAGGCCACTCCCATTGTCGCATAGATCGTTCCTACCTGTCCACCTGTAAATTTCAGTGTGACGATCATGTAACCACCAAGAGAGATCAACCACGAACCCCAGATGAAGAATTCCAAAAAATTCATCAGGATGAGGCGGGACTTGATGTTCATGAGGAGAAGTTAAATTAGGATTTAAATGATCAACGGCTAGTTGCGCTTGCCCAGCTCGTCACGGATCTTTGCAGCTTTCTCGTAGTCTTCTTTTTCAATGGCTTCCTTCAGCAATTCATTGAGCTTGTCAACGGCGAAGCTTTTGTAATCGTCACTCTTCTTGGTATTCTCTTTTTTAACCTTGACCTTTTTCTCAGCTTTTGGCTCTGCCTTTTCTTCCTCCTCTTCCTCGTCGGTCAATACGATACCGGCTTCTGCAAGAATGTTTTCAAAAGTAAAGATCGGTGCATCGAAACGAAGTCCTACAGCAATAGCATCCGAAGGACGCGCATCGACTTCTGATTTCTTCAGACCATCGGTGCATACGATCTTGGCAAAGAAAACTCCTTCTTTCAGGTCAGAGATGATGATCTCATCGACATGAAAATTGAATGAATTGGCAAATGATTTAAAGAGATCGTGTGTCATGGGACGATTGGGAACGATCTTTTCGATTTCTATGGCGATGGCCTGAGCCTCGAACATCCCGATTATAATTGGAAGTCTGCGGTTTCCGTCAGCTTCTCCCAGCACCAGGGCGAAAGAACCTGCCTGTGATTGGCTGGAGGATAATCCGAGTATCTCTAGTTTGATTTTTTTCAACGTCACTTTCCTTTTAAAGCAATTAAGATATTAAAAATTGCCACACGCAAGCGGCAAAATAAAGATATTATTTAGCGGCTTGAATGGCGGCGGTCAGCTTTGGCACTACTTCAAAAGCGTCGCCAATGATTCCGTAATCGGCTGCTTTAAAAAAGGGTGCATCAGCGTCTTTATTAATGACTACAATGCATTTTGAAGAATTGACGCCGGCGAGGTGCTGAATGGCTCCGGAAATTCCAATAGCGATATATAGTTGGGGTGCAACTTTTACACCTGTTTGCCCTACGTGTTCATGGTGCGGACGCCATCCCATGTCAGATACAGGCTTGCTGCATCCGGTTGCTGCGTGAAGGGTTTTGGCAAGCTCTTCAAGAATTCCCCAATGCTCAGGACCTTTCAGTCCGCGACCACCGGAGACCACAATGTTTGCTTCCGGTAATGAGATCTCTCCGGTTGCCTTTTCTGTAGAAAGGATTTTTGTGTTGAAGTCGGCATCATTCAGGGTTGGAGTAAAAGCAGTGATGGCTGCTGATCCACCGGTCTCTTTCATCTCTGCTGCATTCTTGCGAATGGCGATAACTTTCTTTGCTGTTTTCATTTCAACAAATGAAAATGCCTTTCCTGTATAGATGCTTCTCTTCACCACGAATCCTGAAGCTGTATTTGGAAGTTCAACAACATTCGATGCAAATGCTGCACCTGTCTTCACAGCAACCTTGGCAGCTACGGGAGTTCCAAGAGATGAGTTTGCCAATATAAGATTGTCAGCATTTTCCTGCTGCATCGCCTGAATCAATACTGATGAATATACCTGAATAACAGGATGGTCAAGCTTAGCATCTGCTGCATGAAGGACTTTGGTTGCTCCATACTTTCCAATACTTTCAAGCTCTGCTTTGTCCACAGTGCCAAGAGCTATTGCCACTACAGAACCTCCCATTGCATGGGCATAGGAGATGGCTTCCAGAGATGTCTTCTTTATTTTTCCTTCTGATGCTTCTACAAATACTAATGTTGTCATCTTATAAATTTAAATTCGTTAAAATCTTTTCCGCACTTAATACTCTCAAAGAACTTTTGCTTCTGTCTTCAATCTCGTAACCAATTCCGCAACGTTATCAGGAGAGATCATCTTTACTGCTCCCTTCGGCGCAGGTAATTCAAATTTCTGCGCGACGATCAGTTTGTCAACAGCTTTCGGTTCTACAACCTTCAAAGGTTTAGTGCGGGCACTCATGATACCGCGCATGTTTGGAATTTTCCATTCTGCAATTGGCTCCTGGCAACCAGCTACCAACGGCAAGCTGGCTTCCACCATTTCCTTACCACCTTCAATTTCTTTCGTCATCTTCACAGTGGTTCCTTCAATATCAAGCTTCATCACCGGAGATATCGCAGGAATACCTAACATCTCTCCTACCATAGCGTGAACCACACCACCGTTAAAGTCGATTGACTCACGTCCCATCAGGACAAGATCAAAACCTTTGGCATGCTCGGCGATCTGAGATGCTACAAAATATGAATCAGTCGGATCAGCATTTACTCGAATTGCATCATCGGCACCAATTGCCAATGCCTTTCGGATGGTCGGCTCTGTGTCGGCTGTGCCCACGTTCAGGACGGTGACTGTTGCACCGGAAGTTTCTTTCAATTCGATGGCTCTGGCGAGGGCATAGTCATCGTAAGGTCCGATGATAAATTGCACGCCGGTGGTATCAAACCTGGTATTATTATCAATAAAGTTAATCTTGGAAGTCGTGTCAGGTACGTGAGAGATACATACTAAAATCTTCATAATCAATCAGTTAATTCAGGCTTTATAATAGTTCTGGCAAGATAATAAAACCATTGATTTGTTGATTAGTTTATACTTTGAATCGAATTTGAATCTTTTATAATGGACCGACTGGAACAACTTAAACAATTCGCAAAGGAGGAGCCTGGCGACCCGTTCAACTTCTACGCTCTGGCGCTGGAGTATCTGAAAACCGACCCATCCGAAGCTGGTAGATTGTTTGAGTCATTGACACTTTCACACCCTGACTACCTGCCGACGTACTATCCCTATGCACAATTAATGGTAGACCGGAAAGATACCAATGGGGCAATACGAATATTTGAATCAGGTATCGCCCGGGCAAGAGCGGCCAATGAAGCAAAGACGCTAAGGGAAATACAGGCTTTGTACAATGACTGGAAGGACGAGTTATAAAAGTGTGATATGCTCCTGCTTAAGCCTCAAAGCTGAAACACAATCTTTCCTACTTTATGTGGATGCGTAATATCAGAGAATGATTCCGCTAGTTTAGCAAACGGACGTATTGAATCCACCATCGGACGAATCTGATGCTTGCTGATAAACGCCAGCATCTCTATAAACTCATTGTCATTTCCCATCGTTGTTCCCTGAAGCGTTAGCTGGTTCCAGAACATTCTGTAGAAATCTATTTTGGATGGAAGACCGTTGGTGGCACCATAGAAAACTATCTTGCCGCCTGGTTTCAATATCTTGATGTAATTATTCACCTGATCACCACCGGCACTATCGATGATCAGATCGAAGCCACCCTTTGTTTTCCAAAGCTCACTGTAGTTGGCTTCCTTCTTATAATTGTAAGCACCCTTCGCTCCCATTTTAATGGCACGCGCAATTTTTTCATCACTTCCAGAAGTTACGTAGACATTTGCGCCAGCGGCTCTTGCAAATAGAAATGCAAACTGTGCTACGCCACCACCAAAACCTGAGATCAGAATATTCTGATCGGCGCGTAAGCTTCCCTGACGGAACAGTGCACGAAAGGCAGTCAGTCCACCCAACGGCAATGCTGCTGCCTGAAGGAAATCCAAGTGAAATGGAATGGGCTGCAGTCTATCGATATCCACCATGCAGTATTCTGCAAATGTTCCGCTTACAGGCATTCCCAGAATTGAATACTTCTTTGATTGAACATCCGGATCAGGACCCCAGTCAATGTTTGGATTGATCACCACTTCCTTACCAATCATTTCCTTATCCTTTTCATCACCAACAGATTCAACAATACCGGCACCATCAGATCCCAATATCCCACCATATCGGATGTTTGGATATTGACCTTGCTTGATCCATTCATCACGGCGATTAAGGGCAATACCTTTCATCTTGACCACAGCTTTGCCGGGAGCAGCAACAGGCTTATCAATTTCTTTCCATTCAATCTGACCGGGACCTACCAGCATCAATGCTTTCATATGCTTATGAAATTTTATTCCAATCTAAAATATAATCACCTGAGAACAGAAAGATTTGTCAGAACTTATTTTCAGGAAGAGAAAAGTAGAAGTTACTTCCTTTGTCCAGCTCGCTTTCAGCGTAAAACTGTCCCCCATTTCGCTCGATAAGACCTCTTGTTAACATTAATCCAAAACCATTTTTATCCTTCTGCTTTTTGCTGTTGGAGGATGGATTTTCGTTAAAAAGACCGGCGAGATTCTCAGGAGAAATTCCAACGCCTGTATCTCTCAGGCCCATTGTTACCAAACCGTCCTTGCGGCCTGAGAAAAATGTGATCGTTCCACCGGGAGGTGTGAAGTGAATGGCATTACTTATCAGATTATCAAGAACAATGTCCATCATTTTCTGATCGGCATACACCCGTTGACCTTCAGGCATAAAGAGCTCGGCGGAAATGTTCTTGCTGGTCAAGGCAGTCTGGAAGCGGTCAATTGCATTTTGTGCCAGCGCCCTGCATTCCAGCACTTCCGGATGAAAGGACTTTGCATCGGCCTGATGATTAGTCCACTCCACTACATTGCTGATATCTACCTTAAGATCTGCTGCAGTGGCGTTGAGATTCCGTAAGAACTGAACACTATCTTCCTTGCTTAGCCTGGGAATCTGTGCTGCCATGCTTTGCGTAAGGTTTTCAAAGGAGGTAAGAGAGTTCTTTAGTGTTGAAGTCATCACTCCTGCTAGTCGTTCCCTGAAAGAATGCATGACCTTCAACTCGAGATTTGCTTCCCTCACCTGCCGCTGTGCCTGGTTCTTCTTTCTTAATAAATATATCGTTGCCACTCCTATCAGTAGTAACAAGGCAACAAAAATGATTACTGTATTGATGTATGTTTCATTGGCAGAGATATAGAGATTTTTGATTTCATCTCTGAGGAAGTTCAATTGCTTGTTATGCGACTCTTTTTCAGAAGCAAATAAAAGACGAGTCTCTTCCAGGTCATTTTCTTTTTTGATGGATTCAATTGAATCGCGATAGACGAGTACCATCTTGAAATTATGAAGCTGACTTTCATAATCTTCCCGTGCTTCATTGACCGAGGAGAGCCATAGATACGCCATCATGGCACTATCCAGACGATGGGATTGCAGAGCATTCAGGAGAAGAGAATCAGCATATTGCTCTGCCTGTTTCAGCTTCTTTTGCTCAAGAAAATCTTTGGATTTTTTAAGATAATAACTGCCCTTTCCCGTCTGGGAATGTGCGACACTGACAATAAGCAGTAAACTAAATATTAAAACTGCTTTCAAACTTTGATTGATTTAAAAAGGCATTTCCTCATCACCTCTTGGCGGAGGTGGAACATCATCGCGGAAAGAGTTAAGCCTGCTTTCACGGGTAACGCTGCCAAAGGAACTTTCACCGGAAGAAGGACCATCGAAATCCGCGAACTTAGTGTACTTACCTATGAACTTCAATTTGACAGTATCCAACCCACCGTTTCTATGCTTGGCAACAATTACTTCGGCCATCCCCTGAGTAGGCATACCCTCTTCATCCACTGTAATTTTATAATACTCCGGACGATACAGGAACATAACAATGTCTGCATCCTGCTCGATAGATCCTGATTCACGTAAGTCGGACAACTGAGGGCGTTTATCTCCACCACGGGTTTCCACACCGCGACTCAACTGTGAAAGTGCCAGCACCGGAACTTCAAGTTCTTTGGCAATACCCTTGAGCGCACGCGAAATCGATGCAATCTCCTGTTCACGATTACCCTGGCTTTCACCTTTCATCAACTGGAGGTAATCAATAACGATCAACTGAACATTATGCTCTGCCTTCAGACGACGGCATTTAGCACGAAGCTCAAGAATAGATAATGCTGGTGTATCATCAATGAATATAGGCGCTGCTGACAGGCGGTTGGTCTTATGAACCAATTGCTGCCATTCAAAGTCTGCGAGATTTCCACGCTTGATCTTTTCTGACTCCAATTCTGCTTCTGCAGATATGAGACGATTGACCAGCTGAAGGGATGCCATTTCAAGAGAGAACAATGCTACAGGGAAATTGAAATCCACGGCCGCATTGCGCAATGCAGAAACTACAAATGCTGTCTTACCCATACCAGGTCGTGCGGCGATGATCACAAGATCAGATTTCTGCCAGCCGCTCAATAGTCGGTCAAGCTTTGTGAAACCGGTTGGAACTCCTGTCAGGCCGTCCTTATGATTTTTTCTTTCCTGAAGTTCTTGTACCGCCCTCGACATCAATGACT
Organism: Cyclobacteriaceae bacterium; assembly: GCA_013141055.1. Classification (NCBI taxonomy): domain Bacteria; kingdom Pseudomonadati; phylum Bacteroidota; class Cytophagia; order Cytophagales; family Cyclobacteriaceae; species Cyclobacteriaceae bacterium. Next base: position 376,149 of record JABFRS010000002.1, read on the forward strand.
TCATGGTGTCATAGTTCTTTCGAAGGTTGGAATCAGAAATAGCAAAGACGGATTGTTCCGTTTTATCAAGAAGGTCGAATACGTCGGTAGTATCTTCGTAAGCATCCTGCTGAATCTGTGATGAGATCTGGATCAGCTCACGTTTGATCGCCATTTCAATAATATAGCGGGCGTGATATTCAATGTTGGCGGCGGAGCTGACCTTGGATGTAAGCTCAGCAATAAAGTAGGCGCCCCCTACTATTTCGAGCTTGCCATTTTTGCGAAGCTGCGCTACTACCGTTCTCATGTCGACAGGTTCCGATGTTTTGAACAGGTCGACGATAGCAGTATAAATCTCTTTGTGTTGTTCTGTGTAAAAATGCTCAGGGCGCAAGAACTCAATGACAGCTGTTAAAGCGTTCTTTTCCAGCATCAAAGCACCCAGCACTGCCTCTTCAAGATCAAGCGCCTGAGGCGGCAGCTTACCCAGATTCTCCGAGATATCCCGGGGAAGTAACTTGGTAGTTTTAGTGCTGCCTGACCTCAATGACGTTGACCGTTGCTCCATACTTCGTGGTTGTTGTACGTGATTCGTAAAAGGGAGACAAACCTAAAGATTAAAAACGTTCCGTATCTTTCACTTTCCACAACTTCTAAACAATCTACACACAATCAACGTAGGATTTTGGGAAATAATTTGAAGTTTTGGCTATTAAAAGAATGATTAAGAAAATATTAACTCGTAAACTCCTAACACTGAACACTTTTAAAGGAGAAACATTTTACTTTACTTCAAGCCGCGAAAAAATCCAAACTCATTGGAGAAATTAAAGAAAATACATTTCATCGCCGTTGGCGAAAGCAGCATGGCAGAACTTGCCATCGCCCTCAAGCTGAACGGACATGACATTACTGGCTCAGATGAAGAGATCAATACAGGCATCAAGGCTAAGTTATTGACTAACAACCTCGTGCCTCAGAAAATAGGCTGGTCTCCTGAATTGATACAGCCAGGCATGGACTCTATTATTATAGGGACATCGGTTAGCGCAGATAATCCAGAGTTGAAAAAGGCCCAGGAGTTCAAGCTGCCCATCTATTCTTTTGCTGACTTTATCTATGAATTGTCAAAGGACAAGCATCGCCTTGTGGTGGCAGGCAGTCATGGAAAGACCACGATCATGCTTATCATCCTTCATGTTCTCAATTTTCATAAAAGGAAATTCGATCATGTGCTCACAGGAGGAGCCTCCATTAAGGAACCCAACCTTATTAAATTATCAACTGCTCCCCTCATAGTTATTGAAGGTCAGGATGTTATGACTCGCGCTATTGATGGCAAGCCTGCGTTCTTAAAATACCATCATCATATTGGAGTTATCAGCGGGATCGAGTGGCAACGTTCTGATGCCTACCCTACCCAGGAAGAATATGCCCGTCAGTTTGGTCTCTTTGGAGCCGCTACACCGAAGGGAGGAATTCTGATCTATTTCGAGCTGAACCCGGTCGTAGCAGTTTTGTCCACAGTCAACCAGCCGGATGTAACGATGGTTCCGTACAAGACCTATGTCAGCGACAACGACGGGAGTCATGAGTATCTGATCACGTCAGAGAAGAAACGGGTTCCTCTCAAGATCACGGGCAAGCATAATCTGCAAAGCATCAGCGCAGCGAAAGAAGCATTGAAGAAAATCGGCATTACTTCAGAGATGTTTTATCAGGCGATTCCAACTTTCGAAAGCGCAATTCATTAATCAAATTTTGGTTTGAAGATTTTAATGCTTTGATGCATTATCTTTAACGTTTCCAATGGCATGAAATTAAATCTTAAAATACCACTTTGCTTCTTCGATCTTGAAACGACTGGCATCAACATCACACAGGATCGTATCGTAGAGATCGCAGTGATCAAGCTCATGCCGAATGGGGAGATCCTTGAGAAGAAGAACCTCGTCAACCCGACTATTCCCATCCCATCCGAGTCAACTGCCATTCACGGCATCAGCAATGATGATGTGAAAGATAAACCTTCGTTTAAAGAACTGGCGAAAGATTACGCAAGGTTCTTTGAGGGTGCTGATCTAAGCGGTTTTAATATTCTGAAGTTTGATGTGCCTGTGCTGGTAGAAGAGTTCTTACGCGCAGGCGTTGACTTTGACTATTCGCGGAAGCGGATCATTGATTCACAGCGCATCTATCATCTGATGGAAAAGAGAAATCTGGCGGCGGCATTGAAATTCTATTGTGACAAGACGCTTGAAGATTCTCATACAGCTCTGGCTGATACCCGTGCCTCCATGGATGTATTGTTATCGCAAGTAGAGCGTTATGAAAATCTCGAGGTAACAGATGGTTTGGGGAACTCACTTGGCTTCATGAAGAATGATCTTGATGAGCTTCACAAGCTGACCTCTTCTGCCATGATCGATCTGGCCGGACGCATGGTCATGAATCATAAAGGCGAACCTGTCTTCAATTTCGGAAAACATAAGAACAAGAATGTCCTGGCTGTCTTAAAAGAAGAATCTTCTTACTATGATTGGATGATGAACGGAGATTTTTCCCTGGATACCAAGAGGAGATTGACCGAGATCAAGCTGAGCGAGCTTAAAAGAGGCTAGCATCCTGAAGCATTCCAATTCTCTAAGATTTGCCACCAAAATAAATACTCTCTCCCCCGGTGACGAGCGACACTACAGTATATCCAAATAAGTGAATTCAAATAACTCGCGAGCGACCTTTCTCTAAACGCGACAGTTTCACTTAAACTCAATTGTCATGCAAACAAATCGTTGGCTTATCAGCCTATTGGCTGCGTCATTGTTATCCTCCTGTGCGATCATCCGGCCTGGAGAAGTCGGCATCAAGCAAAAGTTGGGAAAGATCAAGAATGATCATCTTCCTCAGGGTCCATATGTATTCGATCCATTCACCACGATCATTTATAAAATTCCGGTAAGAACCGTTGAAGCATTCAATACGCTGGACGTTCCAACCAAGGAAGGGCTTACTGTAAAATCGGAGATCGCCTTGCTGTACCATGTAAAGCCAGAGGCAGCGAGAGAAGTTTATACCAAATATGGTATGAACTATCAGGAGGTTATTGTAGAAAGTAATTTCCGGGCGGTGGTCCGTCATATCGCGGGGATGTACTTTGCCAAGGAACTGTTTGCTGTAGACCGGAAAAAGATCGAAAAAGAGATTTATGATGAGATTTCTGCCAGTATTTGGGATAAGGGCTTTGTCACAGATGCCGTGCTGCTGAAAAGCATAACGATGCCCGAACAGATTTTTCAGGCAGTGGAGAATAAGTTAAAAGCTGAACAAGAGTCGCTTCAAATGGAGTTTGTGATCAACAAGCAAAAGAAGGAAGCAGAGCGGATGCAGATCGAAGCCGAGTCGATCAAGAACTATAATCGTACGATCTCGGAAAGTCTTTCAGAAATGATGATCCGGTATAGCAGCGTGCAGGTAATGAAAGGACTTGTCACATCTCCCAATGCAAAGGTGATCATTACTGACGGGAAGAGCCAGATGCTAATTGGAGATAAATAAATTGAGTGTTGATTTTAGTCGCTTGAACCAGTATCCTGATTCAGGCGACATTTTTAATATTGGATTTATCAGGCTTCTTCCTTCCAGGTATGGTCCGCCAGTAACCTCACTCCTGCCACGAATGTCTTGTAAGGAATTTTGGATCCCCATTCTTTCGGTCCGATCATCGATACCAGATGATTACCATCTTCCTTTTCATATAGATAATAACGCTGACCGATCACTGGATTAAAGCTGAGTTTCGCATCATAAATGATCAAAGAAAGTTCTTTCCGTTGCTGGATTTCCCTTGCCTGCACCGCGAGGAGCTCAATCTGTTGCCTGATCTGAGTCAACTGCATGTTTGTCTGCTCTTCCATCGCTGTCAGAGCATGATGGCGGATAATGCCTTCTTCGTTAGGCTTGATCACTGCACCGGAAACTGAAGCTGAGTATGGAAGCACACTCATCTGCTTGTGATAGATCTCGGTATTGGTTTTAACCTGGCCATCACCCTGATGATGCTTCTGAATCACTTTTAATAAACCTTTCGGTGTGATCTCATGCAATACTTCCAGTATCAGCCTGTGCTCGCGATAGAAATCGGTTTGAAAGCTGGTAAGTTCTGAGAAAGAACACTTAACGGTGTCTGCGATTTCAGGATTATCAAAGGACTGCTCCTCGTTATTGGGAACTACAACATAGCTTGAATTGAATCCCTGGTCTTCGATCGTGACCCAGTTCATCGAAATGGCAAGCTGGTTCTTCCCATCTCCTAAAGCTATCTTATAGATACCTGACTTTGGACGTAATCCAATTTCATACGTTCCCTTTTCAGGAAACAATTGCCATGAGGCTAAAAAATTGTAAGCTTCAACCATAATAAACTAAAAAAGCCATCGGCAATGCCTTTGGCTATTGAAGTCATTAAAACGTAAGATCAGATCAAACTGTTTTAACAAACGTGAAAATTCTTTTAATAATCTTTCTGTTATCTCACATCGATAAAATTACTTCTTATAGTATTTCATCGCTTCTGGTATCCAACCTTTCAGGTCTTTGATACGGGTTTCATTAGCAGGGTGAGTAGATAAAAACTCAGGAGGTGCGGCACCGCCACTGGCACTCATGCGTTCCCAGAATACTGGTGCCTGACTTGGATCATATCCTGCCATGGCAAGGAAGATGATACCCAGGTGATCTGCCTCTGATTCATCCTGACGGCTGAACTTCAGCATGCCGATATTAGAACCTGCTCCTACAGCCTGCATCAAAAGTTGCTTTCCTGCTGTTGGGTTTGAACCCATCAATGCGCTGAATGTACTCAGACCAAGTTGTGACACCATCTGCTGGCTCATACGTTCTCTTCCATGATTGGCGATCGCGTGGGCAACTTCGTGTCCCATGACAATGGCTATTCCGGTTTCATCTTTACAGATAGGAAGAATGCCTGTATAGAAAGCAACCTTTCCACCGGGCATGCACCATGCATTAACAGTCTTGGGATCTTCAATGAGGTTGAACTCCCAGTCAAAGCCTGACAATTCATTTGAGAGACCGGCATTTGCCATATATTGTTCAACAGCTCTCTGGATCTTCATCCCTACAGTCCTGATCTGCTGGGTCTTCTGTGCATCGTTTGAAAGCGGGCCTTTTGCAATGACAGCTTTATATTCTTCGGCAGCCATTGGAATTATTTCGGAGTTAGATACAAGACTCAACTGCTTGCGACCAGTAAGTGGTACAGTAGCACAACCGTATGCAATGAGGAGTCCGGTAAAAACGATAAGTAATTTTTTCATGTAGTTGATATAAAGTGTGAAGGTAGAAATACGTTCTTAAAATAACTGTTAAAAAATGCCATAAATGTGTATTTCAACCTGTTTTGTTGATAACTTTGCTTAAATAATCATGCCAGTCTATGAGAATCTTTGCCATCGGTCGTAACTACGTTGAGCACATTCAGGAATTGAATAATGAACGTCCTGATGAACCTGTGATCTTTACCAAGCCTGACACGGCGATTATCAGGAACAATGCACCGTTCTATTACCCTGATTTCTCTAAAGATGTGCATCATGAAGTTGAATTAGTGCTGAGGATCTCGAAAGAGGGGAAGAACATTGAAGAGAAATTTGCCCATAAGTATTATGACGCCATCGGTGTGGGGATTGACTTCACGGCACGGGACTTGCAGTCTAAGCTGAAAGAGAAGGGATTGCCCTGGGACATCGCAAAAGGCTTTAATGGGTCGGCCCCTATCTCTGACAAGTTTATTCCGGTGTCTGAGTTTAAAGATTTGAAGAATATAAATTTTAAGCTGGAAGTGGATGGACAACTCAAGCAGCAGGGAAATACCAGCTTGCTTCTTTTTCCATTCGATTACATTATAGCGTATCTGTCAAAATTTTTTACACTTAAAACCGGAGACTTAATTTTTACCGGCACTCCCAAAGGAGTGAGCCCTGTTACGCATGGAAACAAACTATCAGCATATATTGAAAATGAGAAGCTGTTGGAGTTCGAGGTTAAGTAAGGCAATCCTACTATTATTATTTCCTTACGCCGTCTCAGCTCAATTCAGTGAACCCGATGCATCCCTGCCAAAGAATGCCGGAATAGGTAACTACCTCTTTCCTATTAATCCCGGTCGACCCAACCAGCTTGCTGGAACGATGGGTGAATTACGAAACACACACTTTCATGGTGGTATTGATATCAGGACTGATAATCAGATTGGAGTGCCTGTTCTTGCCACTCAGGATGGATACATTTCAAGAGCATCCGTCGGTACAGCAGGTTATGGAAGAGTGCTCTACCTCTCTCATCCTGATGGAAAGACATCTGTCTATGGACACCTTGACCGCTATAAGGGAAAGATTGCGAAGTATGTCAAGGAAGAACAGTATCGACGTAAGACGTTTGAGATTGATCTTTTATTAAGTCCTGAAGAGTTTCCGGTCAAGAGAGGTGATACGATTGCTTTATCAGGAAACACCGGCGGATCGTCCGGCCCTCACCTTCACTTTGAAATCAGGGATGGCAATTATGTATTGAATCCATTGAAGTTTGGTTTTACAGAGATCAAGGACAACATCGCTCCCACTGCACAAAAGATTGCCCTTCGCACACTGGATATTAATTCACGCATCAACGATCAGTTTGGACGATTTGAATTCACGTTGGTAAAAAAGTCAGCAAGTGAATATGTATTGCCTATCCCCATCCTCGCTACCGGACGCATTGGGGTTGAACTGCTGGCAGAAGATCGCATGGATGATTCACCAGCACGCTGTGGCATCAATTACATTGAAATGTTTGCCGATAGTCAGAAAGTCTTTACCCAACACATTGAGCGGGTGGATCTCGAGGAGACGCGCGGTATTCTTGCCGTTGTTGACTTCAAGACAATGGAGATCAGGGGAAAACGATTCAACAAACTTTATATTGATGATGGAAATCGTCTGGACTTTTACAAAAATGCAAGAGAAGGAATTATCACTGTCAAAGATTCTGACCGAAGCATCCGCATATTATTAAGAGATGAGTCGGGCAATAAGAGTAACGCACGTTTCCAGCTTAAGAACAATCCAATGGACACGGAAATGCTTCTTCCTGCAAAGAAGGTCATTGGCATAGAATCAGATCTGTTTGAAAACTCATTGATTGTATCATCCTCGTTTTGCAGCGATTCAGACAAGCTCACCATTTTTTCAAATGGCAAGGCGACGGAAGTACCCTTCAATTATGCCTCCATCACACAAAGAGTTTATCTTATTGATCTCCGAAAAAGTCAACCCGATTCTGTAAAGACCTGCCGTGGAAGTCTTGTCTTTCATTTTAAGGACATTGTTCCATCTACTACGATCTATACATATTACAGCGACTGGGCTGATGTTCGCTTTCCTGAAAATTCACTTTATGATACATTGTATCTTAATACCAATCACCGGGCTGAAAACAAAAAAGAATCATTTGTAATCGGGCAACGTACCATTCCCTTACACAAGAACGTACTGGTTACATTAAAGCCCGACTTTCAATTGACTCCATCCAAAGATCTGGCAGTGTATAGGCGTGAAGGCAATAGCGCCTCTTACCTGGGCGGCGAATGGGCCGGCAGTAAAGTAAGATTCAGCACGCGGGAACTTGGTGAGTTTGTTTTTCTGAGAGATACTGTTCCTCCAGTGATTACCAAAGTCAGGATTGACAATCAATCTGCAAGGCTAAGAATACGTGACGGACTTTCCGGCATCTCTTATTATGAAGCAAACATTAATGGGCAATGGTTATTAATGATCTATGATTATAAAACCGGCATTCTTCAATCTGATCGTCTGGATCTGAAACAACCATTAAAAGGAGATTTTGAATTGAAAGTTGTTGACCGTGCAGGCAACGAGCGTATATTTAAACAAAAAATCTAACATCATGGCACTCAGCGTTGGCACCAAAGCACCTGACTTTAAAACTACTGATCAGGACGGTAAGGAGATTACAATGTCAGGACTCAAGGGCAAGAAGATCGTATTATACTTCTACCCAAAAGATATGACACCTGGATGCACGGCTGAATCTTGCAGCCTGCGTGATAATTATTCTGCTTTAAAGAAAGCAGGGTATGAAGTTTTTGGAATCAGTTCTGACAACGAGAAGTCCCACAGGAAGTTTATTGAAAAGGAGAAGCTTCCCTTCAGCCTCCTTGCCGATGTTGATAAATCTGTTCACGCGAAGTATGAAACCTGGGTTGAAAAATCAATGTATGGACGAAAGTACATGGGCACTGCACGTTTTACCTACATCATTGATGAGAAGGGAGTTATTAAAGAGGTCATTGAGAAAGTAGATACTAAAAATCACGCAGCTCAGATTCTTGGCGGCGGATCTCCTGCCAAGGTAGTAGCTAAGAAAGCAGCCCCAAAGAAAGCTAAGAAGTAAAGTTTTCGTCCCGGTTTCCGGTAGATGATTGCTGAGCTTAGCCTATGGATTTGCCATATGGTCCAGGAAGACATTTCAGAGAGTTATCAGAGCCGTACTAGGTTCGAACTATGTTCCAACTAGGTTCCAACTAGATTCCGACTATGTTCTTACTAGGTTCTTACTAGGTTCCGACTATGTTCTTACTATGTTCCAGCTATGTCAGAGAGAAAGGGCTGTATGGCAATTTCAGGCCAAAATCGATGAATAGTAAGACCCTCTACTTATAACTTAAAGGAAGTAATGAAGGTTGCTAAAAAAGGAAAAAAATTCAGTCTCTGAACCCGATGCTCAGATCCATCCGAGGCTTAACGCAATCCACGGTATGGCCGCAAGTGTAACAGTGATGGCAGTCCAGATTAACAGTTTACGATTGGAACGTTTCATAGAGATAGCGTACAATGAACTGCAACGTCAATCTATTATCAGAGTTGCGGGATAAGTTCCCCTTTAACGATTCATTAACATCTTTTAACAAAACTCAGCCACTTTACGGTAGTCTCTGAATTCTCTATATTCCCTCATCAAATTAATTTATGAAGCCTACCCTGATCATTATCCTGTTGCTTTCATCCTTAAATCTTGCGGCACAGAAAGCAATCTACGTTGAGATGCTTCCCTGGACAGAAGCCAGAAAGATGCTGACCGATACCACCATCGTTGTAATTCCGCTGGGTGCTGAATCAAAAGAACATGGACCTCATCTTCAACTGCGAAATGACTGGCTCATTGCAGAGTATCTGAAAAAACGCATTGCAAAAGATCAATCGGTGGTCATCTACCCTACTATCAATTATCATTATTATCCATCGTTTCTTGAATATGCAGGATCTACATCCTTAAGACTGGAGACTGCCTACTCTACTCTCGTTGACATATGTCGTGCAATCTCTGAGCATGGACCGAAAAAGATCTATATTCTGAATACAGGTGTATCCACTCTTGTTCCCCTTAGGATTGCAAAAGAAATTCTGGCACAGCAGGGAATACAGATGACCTATACAGATATCCTGAATGTTGCTGGCGAAGCAGAGAAGAAGATAAAAAAACAAAGCGCCGGCACCCATGCTGACGAGATTGAAACATCCATGATGTTGTACATCGCGCCTGAAACCGTGAATATGAGTCTTGCAGCAAAGGATATTCCAGTTAACGATGGACCAGGACCATTGACATTGAATTCCAATAATCCCAATGGAAGGTATTCTCCTACGGGAATCTATGGAGATGCAACACTTGCTACAAAGGAGAAAGGAAAAGTGGTAATTGAAGCGATGGTCAATGGAATCAATGCCGAGATCCATTCATTGCGAAAAGCAGCGTCGATTAAGTCACCTGTCTATAATGATCTCCAATTCTATTCAGGTCAGTATTCTATTTCAAAAGATGAATCAATCACGATCTCAATGGAAAATGGTATCCTTATCTTTGAAAGAAAAGGAATCAGGAAGTTTCCCTTGCTCCAGCAATCCCAGACATCATTCACCATCGGCGAACGTGGCAGGATTGTTTTCTTTAATGATGGATCCAATATACTTTGCTATCTCAACTGGGACGGCATAGACTTTCTTGGAAAGAAGTCCTGATCTATTCTAAAATGAGATGAATACTATTCCACTAATGGTATTCTTTAATCTGCAACTCTCTGCTATCTTGTAGGTACCTAAAATCCAATCCATGAAGAAATTATCCATCCTCTTGTTTGTTCTGTTCCTGGCGTATCAGGGTTCAGCTCAAAAAGCAATTACAGGTTTTCCAAAGGAAACAACCGATACCGAACTTAAGCTTGAGCAAAAATTCGACAGCTATCTTACCGCTGGCAATCTTGACCAATGGATGAAAAAGATGGCAGCCCGTCCTCACCATGTTGGATCTCCTTATGGAAAAGTCAATGCTGAATTCATTCGGGATATGTTCCGTAGCTGGGGATGGGAGGCAGAAATTGAAACCTATAAAGTTCTCTTCCCCACCCCCAAAGTCAGAATACTGGAGATGGTTAGTCCTACAAAATTTGTTGCCAGAATTGCTGAATCAACTTTAAAGCAGGATGCAACTTCAGGTCAGACAAGCGAACAACTTCCTGTTTACAATGCATGGTCTGCTGATGGTGATGTTACCGGAGAACTTGTATTTGTTAATTATGGAGTACCTGCCGATTACGAACAACTGGAACGTCTTGGAATTGATGTGAAAGGAAAGATCGTCATAGCTAAATATGGCGGCTCCTGGAGAGGTATTAAACCCAAAGTAGCACAGGAACATGGTGCGATCGGTTGCCTTATATATTCCGATCCACATGAGGATGGTTATGCAGAAGGTGATGTGTATCCAAAGGGCGCTTACCGTCCAAGTGATGGAGCACAGCGGGGTTCTGTGTTGGATATGCCTGTCTATCCCGGTGACCCGTTGACTCCTAACATTGGTGCAACGGCTGATGCCAAACGCCTTAAACAAAGCGAAGCACTCAACCTGATTAAAATTCCGGTTATGCCAATCTCTTATGGTGATGCGCAGCCATTGCTTGCCGCATTAACCGGTCCTGTCGCTCCAGAAAAATGGAGAGGCAGCTTGCCTATTACTTATCATGTTGGTCCTGGCCCTGCCAAGGTTCATCTCAAGCTTCAATTCGACTGGAAGCTGGTGGATTGCTTGAATGTCATTGCGAAAATCAAAGGAAGTGAATTCCCGGATGAATGGGTTATTAGAGGAAATCATCATGATGGTTGGGTAAATGGAGCCAATGATCCTATCAGTGGTATGGTAGCAGAGATGGAAGAAGCACGTGCTATTGGCGAAATGGTTAAAGCAGGCTGGAAGCCAAAGCGTACTATAGTTTATTGTGCATGGGATGGAGAAGAGCCAGGATTGATCGGTTCTACAGAGTGGGTTGAACATCATGCAACAGAGCTTCAGCAAAAAGCAGTGGCCTATATCAACACCGATGGAAATGGAAGGGGATTTTTATTTATGCAGGGTTCCCATACTCTTGAAAAGATGATGAATGAGATTGCCGGCGAAGTAACTGATCCTCAAACAGGAGTCAGCGTTCTTGAAAGAAGCCGCTCCTATTTTGTTACCACAGCTTCCTCTGCAAAGTCGAAGAAAGAGATGATGGCAAAATCAACCGTTGCGATTGATGCCCTTGGCTCAGGCTCAGATTTCTCTCCTTTCATTCAGCACCTTGGGATTCCATCGTTGAATATTGGATTTGGAGGAGAAGATGGTGCAGGGGTTTATCACTCTATCTATGATTCATATGATCACTACAAGAGATTCGGTGATCCTAAATTTGAATATGGCATTGCTTTGGCGAAAACAGTAGGCAGAGCCACTTTGCGTTTTTCGGAAGCAACTGTATTACCGTTTGACTTCATAGGGTTTCACAAAACTGTTAATCAGTATTTGACGGAAGTCACTGACCTAATCAACAATGTCAGGGAAACAACGGAAGTTGAAAATCAAATCATCAAGGAGAAAAGATATGTTCAAGCGGCAGATCCAATGTTAAAATACTCTGCACCCGTTGCAAAGGAGGCAGTTCCATTCATTAGTTTTGCCAGTCTGCAAAATGCATTGAGTACGTTGGAGAAAAGCACAACCAATTTTGCTGATCTCTATGCTGCAAATCCCAAGCACAATACCAACCTCACAAAACTCAATCAACTATTGTATCAGGCAGAGCAAAAGTTACTTTCCACCAACGGCCTTCCACGGAGACCATGGTATAGGCACAGCATCTATGCTCCTGGATTCTATACAGGGTATGGCGTAAAGACACTCCCGGGAGTACGTGAAGCGATTGAGCAGCGTGACTGGAAAGAAGCACAAGAGCAGATTGAAGTTGTTGCAAAGACTCTTCTTGAATACTCTGCGCAGGTGGATGCCGCATCAAAAATCCTAATGCTCCGCTGATCTTAGAACACAAAACATGAGAATAATTCTTTCCATCATACTTGCGCTATCCCTGCAATTATCTCAGGCACAACTCCCTCAGAAGAGCTATGCCTTAACGAATGTGAATCTTTTCAATGGAGTTGATAATAAGATCACGCCAAACGTCATCATTTTTATTAAGGATAAAAAGATAGAGCGCATTGGAAAGACAGGAGATGTTATTGGTAAGGAATATGAGATCGTGGATTGCATGGGAAATTATGCAGCTCCCGGAATGATTGATGCGCATACTCACATCAGCACGTTGGAATCCGCAAAGCGTGCACTGCTTTCCGGTGTCACTACTGTTCGAAGTGCTGGTGTATCGTCCTTTGAAGATGTTGCGATTCGAGAACTGGCGAAGTCAGGAAGAATTGCAGGACCCGATATCATTCCTGCCGGAGTCTTTATACGTCCCACGATCGATGATGATGTATTGGCTGATCCTAGACTCGTGAGTCTTCTTTCTGGTGTAAGCACTGATGAGGAGTTGAAGCTATTAGTGAATGTGAATATTGATCGTGGTGCTGAAGTAATAAAAACCAGAAGTACTGAACGCGCCGGTCTGCCAGAAACAGATCCACGTCAACAATCATACACGCAGCATCAGGTTAAAATAATTGTGGATGAAGCAGCAAAGCGTAAAGTCCCCGTCATGGTTCATGCTCACGGGGATGAAGGTGCGCGTGCTGCTGTCCTTGCGGGAGCAAAGAGCATTGAACATGCAAGTTTTCTAACGGAGCAGACATTACTATTGATGAAAGAGAAAGGAACGTTCCTGGTCCCTACCTTCATCACACTGGAAGATCTTACTACACCTGGTGGTGATTTCTCAAGTGCCGCACTGGAGCTCCGCGGAAAATTTATGTTACCTTCTGCTGAGAAGGTTTTCAGAAAAGCTCATTCGCTTGGCGTGAAGATCGCAACGGGTGCAGATAATTTCTATTCATCCACCAGCACCAGTCGCATATCATTGGAAGCAGAACATTTTGTAAGAATGGGGATGACCAATTTTGAAGCACTGCAGTCAGCAACGGTTGTCAGCGCAGACCTGATAGGACTCTCCTCCAGGACCGGAAGAATTGTTCCCGGATATGAAGCAGATATTATTATTCTCCCTGCTAATCCGCTTGAGGATATCAAAGCGCTTCAGGATGTACTGATCATTGTGAGCAACGGATATCTGCCATTGAAAAGACTTCCGTTTGGAAAGGAATAAATTTCAAACCAATGGTCAGGCAGTCCGATCAAAAGAATTCCTCATTTTTCAAATTTCATTCTTCATTTGATTTACCTTTGAGATTCAATTTTTGAAATGAAGCTCAATAAGTACTATGTAATCGATTTCGACAGCACTTTTACGAAGGTTGAAGCCTTCGATGTACTGGCGGACATCTCTCTTAACGGTCATCCTGATAAGGCAAAAATCGCCAAAGAGATTGAAGAAATTACCCGTCAGGGAATGAACGGTTCTATTTCCTTCCGTGAATCACTTGAGCAAAGACTAGCGTTGCTGAATGCAGATAAAAAACATATTCCTGCATTGGTGGAATTATTGAAATCTAAAGTTTCTGAATCATTCAAACGGAATAAAGATTTCTTCACCACCTATTCCGATAATATTTACATTATTTCTAATGGCTTTCGCGAATTCATTGACCCGGTCGTTACAGAGTTCGGTATCAAGTCTGAAAACATTCTTGCCAATGAATTCACTTTTGACAAGCAGGGCAAAGTAACAGGCTTTGACAAGAACAATCCATTATCGATGAATGATGGAAAGTCTGAACAGTTGAAGCGTCTCAATCTTCAGGGAGATGTTTATGTAATTGGTGATGGGTATACCGATTACGAGATCAAGAAATCGGGTCTCGCAAATAAATTCTATGCCTTTACAGAAAACATAGAGCGCGAAAATGTATCCAGTAAAGCAGATCACGTTACTCCCAGCCTGGATGAGTTCCTCTATCTCAACAAGCTGAACACAGCTATCTCCTACCCTAAGAACCGCATCAATGTGCTACTTCTGGAAAATGTTCATCCTGTGGCGATTGAATTGATGAAGGCGGAAGGATTCAATGTCGAGAATTATCCTGCAGGACTGGAAGAAGATGAACTCTGTGAGAAGATAAAGAATGTATCAGTACTGGGAATCCGTTCCAAGACTCAGGTAACAGCAAAAGTTTTAGACAGTGCTACCCGACTGATGACGATCGGTGCTTTTTGCATTGGCACCAACCAGATCGATCTGAAAGAAGCGACCAAAAAAGGGATCGCTGTCTTCAATGCACCTTTTAGTAATACGCGTTCCGTAGTTGAGCTTGCTATCGCAGAGATGATCATGCTGATGCGCAACATTCCTGACAAATCTGCCAAGATGCATAAAGGGCAATGGGATAAGTCGGCGAAAGGAAGTTTTGAGATCCGGGGAAAGAAACTTGGAATCATTGGATACGGAAGCATCGGCACACAGCTTTCTGTCCTTGCTGAGAATCTTGGTATGCAGGTTTACTATTATGATCGTGAAGAAAAGCTTGGACTGAGCAATGCAACCAAGTGCAAGACACTGAAAGAACTTTTGGCGATCTCTGATGTCATTACACTTCATGTTGATGGTCGTGAAAGCAATACCAACCTCATTGGAGCGGAAGAATTTGCGCAAATGAAAACCGGTGTTCTATTCCTCAATCTCAGTCGTGGGCATGTAGTAGATGTGAAAGCACTGCGCGAAAGTATCCTTAGTGGAAAAGTCGGAGGATGTGCTGTTGATGTGTTTCCTCATGAGCCTATCAGCAATAATGAGGAGTTTGTTTCTGAGTTAAGGGGACTTCCCAATACCATCCTATCTCCTCATATCGGGGGAAGCACTGCCGAAGCACAGGAGAACATAGGAAATTTTGTTCCTGGCAAAATGATGGACTACATCAACACAGGAAGCACCAGTAACAGTGTCAATTTCCCGAATCTGACATTGCCAACACTTGAGAATGCGCATCGCCTTATTCACATACATAACAATGTTCCTGGGATTCTTGCCAAGATCAATAAAGTTCTGGCCGACAATGGGATCAACATCGCGGGGCAATATCTTAAGACCAACGAACACATTGGTTATGTGATCACGGATATTGACAAGCATTACAACAAGGAAGTGATAAAGGATCTGAGAGCGATTGAGAATACTATCAAATTCAGAATTCTTTATTGACCAATGCGTGGTCCTCAGGAGATTTAATCTTAAGGCATAAGATTAAAATTAAAAATCCACTGAATGAGGATTGAGTGACTGAACCCCAATTACGACAAGTTTTGAGCTGCCGTCAACCGCAACCTTCTTCTGTTATCCTGCTTTTTGGGCGAGGCTCTGCAGTAAACTACAGGGTGAAGCCTGATTTTGTTTGACAACTATGCTCGGATTTGTATTATATGTTGAGTTCAGCAAACGTGTCCCACATCCATGTGGATTTCTGGATCAAAGAAACATAAATCTTATACCAATATCAGTGTTGATTTCATTCTATTTTTTTTGTAGCGATAACTATTTTTGATGGCATTATTATTGCTAAAAAGCTTACTTAAATTACAAACCTCCTCTATGAAATATTTACAAAAGTCTTTGATCCTTTTCCTGTTCAGTTTTGTCGCTTTGCATGCGCAAGCACAGGAAGCACCCAAAACTTATAGCCATGACATAGGCTTCAATGCAATTGTATTTCAGAATTTCTTTGGAAGTGGAAGTGCTCCATTCACCATCTTGTATAAGAAATATTCATCCGAAAATAAAGCAACCCGTCTCGGGCTTTCTACTTCTTTAAATTTCCAAAGCGCAAAGGCCACCCCTTCTAATGTTTCTTATACCACCAATAACAATGCAAGCGTTTCTCTCATCATTGGCAAGGAAAGTCAGCAGGTAATTTCAGAAAGATGGGTATGGTTTTTTGGAGGAGATCTGATCCCCAATTTCTCATATTCAAAATTTGATCAGTTTGATCCTACCAACTCCGATACACCTTTAAACACAGTCATAAGTTATGGTTTGGACATTCGTCCTTTCCTTGGTTTGAGATTCAATATCAACCCGAGGTTGTATATTGCCACAGAATTTTCAGGGATCCTGGGATACCGTCACACAGATCGCAAAATAAAATTCCCAACACAGACGAATGAACTTAATACTGATGACTTGAATCTCTCTCTTGTTCCGGCGTCAGCACTTTTTCTTTTTTACAGATTTTAACAGGCATTCATAGATTGATTCAATGGTCAACTTCACTCCCGGCCCTTCACAGCTTTACTTCACTGTTGCAGATCACCTTAAGAAAGGATTTAAAGACGGCATCCCGTCACTTTCTCACAGAAGCAAACAATTTGAATCAATCTTTGCTCGTACCACCAACGGACTTCGGGAGTTACTCGACATTCCTTCTGATTATTCAATCGTCTTTACGGGTTCAGCAACTGAAATATGGGAACGCATCATTCAAAATCTGGTAGAAGAGAAATCCCATCATTTTGTGAATGGCGCTTTTTCAAAACGTTTCTTTGAGATCGCTCAGCAACTGAATAAAAAATCCACCAAAACAGAAGTACCCGCAGGAAGTAGTTTTGCTGACTCCATTTCTATTCCGGAAGGAACAGAATTGATTGCACTTACACATAATGAAACCAGCACCGGGGTTTCATTGTCACTTCCATTTATTCATTCATTCAAAGAGAATAACCAGGAGTGCCTTGTGGCGGTCGATGCTGTAAGCTCACTACCCTACCCATCTTTTGATTTCACAAAAATTGATTCAGTTTTTTTCTCGATTCAAAAGGGTTTTGGATTACCTGCCGGTCTGGGTGTCTGGATATTCAATAGGAGATGTCTTGATAAGGCAAATCAACTGTTGGCAAAAGGGATTTCCATTGGAAGCTTTCACACCCTTCCATTGCTTCATGCCAACGCTCAAAAAAATCAGACACCGGAGACGCCAAATGTTCTGGCCATCTATCTGCTCGGAAAAGTCGTAAGTGATTTCCTTGTACGTGGCGCAACAACGATGCGTCAGGAGACTCAATATAAAGCTGCACTTCTTTACAAGGCCCTGGAAGATCATACTGCTATAAAACCTTTTGTTGCCGATAAGCACAACCGCTCAAAAACAGTAATCGTAGCGGAGACGGGTGATCGCACAGAAGAGCTTACCTCCTTTCTGCAGACACGCGGATTTTTCCCGGGGGAAGGTTATGGTTCTTCAAAGAAAAACCAATTGAGGTTTGCCAATTTTCCCGCCCACTCCAAAGAGCAATTCGAAAGTCTTGTGGATGCCCTTTCAACTTTTAAATAGGGCATTTTAAACTATTAGTCTGTATTATTGTCTAACCGACAGTTTTAGAAAAAACGCTTGGACGATAAAGAGCTCTTAGCCAAGATCAGGAACCCGGAAACAAGAAACTACGGGTTCAATATGCTGGTGCGTTCGTATCAGCAAAAGGTCTATGGGCTCGTGCGTAAAATGGTGATCGATCACGATGACGCGGATGATATTACTCAGGAAGTATTCATCAAAGTACACAAATCAATAGATGGGTTTCGCGAAGACTCTCAACTTTACACCTGGATATTCCGGATTGCTACCAACGAATCTTTAACATTCCTCAATAAAAAGAGAAGGAGATTTTTCCTTCCCATTGAAGACATTGGAAAGGAACTTTCTGCGAAGATCGATACCTCTCCTGATATCGGAGGAGATGAGATTCAGAAAAAACTACAAAAGGCATTGTTGACGCTTCCCGATAAACAAAGGCTGGTGTTCAACTTAAAATATTATGAAGAAATGTCATACGAAGAAATGTCCAGCGTGACGGGTACCTCAGAGGGCGCTTTGAAAGCGAGCTACCACCATGCAGTGAAGAAAATAGAGGAATTTTTAAAGAATGATTAAACCTAAAGGGCAATAAACAGTCAAAGAAACCAGGAATGAGAAAATTAGAAGACATACCGAAAAAAGACCTTTTTGAAGCTCCGGAGGGCTATTTTGATCGCCTTCCTGGAATTATCCAGACACGGGTGGCAGAATCTGAAAAGCAATCAGCATGGCTGCCTTATTTCACTACCAGTCTGAAATACGCTCTTCCGGTTCTGGTAATAGGGATTGGAGCGATCTTCTATTGGCAACAGCCGGAAGCACAATCCGCTGAGACTTTACTGACTTCCATTGACACTACCCAGTTGGTTGCTTATCTTGATGAAAGCGATGTCAGTCTGGATGATCTGCTTGAAAGTGTTCCGTTGGATCAAATTGAAGCAGATGCAATTGATCAAAACCCTATCAATAAAATAATCATTGACGAGGAAGATCTCGAAGATTTATCAAATGAATTCGGAGCTGACTATTTCTAAGCATTATGAAACACCATAAGAACATTCTTTTTACATTTCTTCTTGTGCTCACTTCTCTTGGGGCTATCGCTCAGGAGACAGAAGAACTTCCTCAGGATATCCCTCAAACTGTGGATCCCAAGGTTCGCGACAAAATCAATGCAGCACGCATTGCCTTGATCTCAACAAGACTTGGACTTACTCCTGCACAAGCTGAAAAGTTCTGGCCTATCTACAATGAATTCTCTCAAAAGAGAATTGAGAAACGCCAGGAGTTCCGTCGTGCTCAACAGGAAGTAGACCCTAATAATCCCAATCCTGAAAAAGAAAAAGAGCTTGTAAGAATCGGGCTGAAATTAAAACAGGACGAGGTAGATCTTGAAAAGGATTATTCCGGAAGAATCATGAATATAATCACCGCCCAGCAATTGCTACGTTTGCGAAAGGCAGAGGGTGAGTTTCGTCAACTGATACTCAACCAACTTCAGCAGAGAAGGGGACTTCAGCAACGCAAAGAAATTTTGCGGGATAAAAATCAACGTCTTCGTCCCAATAAACAATGATCTGAACCAGAAGCTTGAAAAAAGCGCTCACGATTTCAGTATTCATCCTGACAGCGTGCTTCTCCTCTACCCAGGCGCAGCGCGCTGATTCGTTATTTTTAAAAACTGACTCTGCAACACTCGAATCGCTTACAGAATACTTTACTCATGAGGATTCATTAGCAATATTTGATCTGATCGACAGTTTGCTGAAGGCAGAGCCTGAAAAGGATAAATCACAAATGGCTGTGCGCATTGGTTACAACAGCAACATCGTTGCGGACAACAGTACTTTTAATATAAGTCAGTTTGGACTGGCTCCTGGTATCTCCTACTATCATAAATCAGGAGCTTATGCAGATTTCACTACTTACTGGAGTAAAGAGTATCAACCCAACTTCTATCTCAATATAGCTTCCGCCGGATACCTTCATACTTTTAATAAATGGTATTCCATCCTGGGCGAATACAGTCATTACTTTTATAATCAGCCTAATGATAGCACTGTATACATTCCTTACAAGAACAACATAGGGATTACCAATTACTTCGAGTTCAAAAGTATTGTCTTCAGACTCGATTACTATCTCTACTTTGGTGATAAGACCGCACATCGGATTATGCCCAGTCTAGGTGTCAATCTCACCAGGAGAAAATGGCTTGGATTTGACAGAATATCTTTCTATCCAAATCTTAATGTCCTGTATGGCACAGAAGAAATTACTGAGCAAGAAGTTTATCCTCTTCTTAAATTGCTTTTGATCCGGGCATACAATCAAAATCATCCCGATGCCAAACTCAAGTATTATTCAGAAACCACTCATACGGCATTTGGAGTAATGAATTATTCCCTTTCCGCCCCCATCAGTTTTACAAAGAAAGACTGGACATTCTTATTGAGCTATAATTACAATATCCCAAAAAGCCTGCAGGGGGAAGACACAAGCCTTCAAAACGGAGGATATGTCTCTTTTTCGATCACACGCTACTTCGCTTTTTAACCAGCTGTCAAAGATTTCTTTGCGCACAGGCTGGGTTTTGATACTTTTCAATTTCAATTTATTGTATGAAAAAGACTATTGTATCCCTCCTGATTATCCTATCTGTAACATTTTGCTTTGGCCAGGATTATCGCTGGCAGCAAAGAGTAGAATACACCATGAACGTCCACCTGGATGTTGCATCCGGCCAGATGTCAGGCACTCAGAAACTTGTATATTTTAATAATTCACCTGACACCTTAACCAAGGTGTACTACCATTTATACTTCAATGCTTTTCAACCAGGAAGTATGATGGATGTAAGATCAAGAGCTTTGGCTGACCCCGATCGTCGGGTAGCAGATCGCATTTCAAAGTTGTCAGATAAAGAAATTGGCTATCAGCATATCCTTTCGCTCACACAGGATAGCAAATCAACGACGTTCAATATTCAAGGAACTGTTCTGGAGGTAACACTTGCCAAACCCATACTTCCTAAAACAAAGACAGTATTCGATATGAAGTTTGAATCTCAGGTGCCATTACAAGTAAGGAGATCCGGACGTGACAATCGTGAGGGCATTGCCTACTCCATGACCCAATGGTATCCCAAGCTTGCCGAGTATGACTTTCAGGGATGGCATGCCTATCAATACGTTGCCCGTGAATTTCATGGAGTGTGGGGTGATTTTGATGTCACGATTTCAATCGATCCTGCTTTTATTATTGCCGGAACCGGAAAGCTTCAGAATCCTGAAAAGATAGGGTTCGGATATGAAAAACCGGGAAGCCTGGTAACTAAATCATCAGGAGATCTGAGTTGGCATTTCAATGCTAAAAATGTGATTGATTTTGCCTGGACTGCGGATCCTGATTACACACATGATCGTGTTATGGTACCGGATGGACCTGAACTTCACTTCTTTTATCAGAAGAATGAAAAGACTAAGGATACATGGAAAAAAATGGAAGAGTATGCTGTCAGGAACTTTCAATACATGAATCAGCATTTTGGAAAGTATCCTTTCGATACGTACTCCATCATTCAGGGTGGTGATGGTGGAATGGAATATCCTATGTGTACCCTAATCCTGGGCGAAGGAACCCTTGCTGGCCTGACAGGCACCATGGCACATGAAGTTGCACACAGCTGGTTTCAGATGACCCTGGCATCCAATGAATCATTGTACAGCTGGATGGATGAGGGATTCTCTGATTTTGCCAGTGGAGAAGCTTATGCATCTTATATGAATTGGGAGAATCCTCACGCTGGAAGTTATGCGGCCTATTTTTCATTAGTGGCAAGCGGATTACAGGAGCCAGCATCGCAGGCTGCGGATCATTTCAATACCAATCGTGCGTACAGTACGACGTCTTATTCAATGGGTGCCGTGTTCCTTTATCAGCTCAGCTATATCATTGGGAAAGAGAATTTTGAAAAAGGAATGATTCGCTACTACAACACCTGGAAAATGAAGCATCCCGAGCCAAATGATTTTGTCCGTGTGATGGAGAAAACTTCAGGACTTCAGCTTCACTGGTACCTGCGTTACTGGATTGGTACTACAAAGAAAATCGATTACGGAATCAATAGTGTCACGGAAAGAGATGGCAATAGTTTTGTAACATTGGAAAGAGTTGGGGAATTTCCGATGCCGGTTGATCTGCTGGTAACATATGCTGATGGAACGAAAGAGATGTTCTATGTTTCCATGAATGAGCTACTCGGGAATAAGCCTCAGGAGGATAAAAATATTCCACGAACAGTATCTTCTCCGTGGCCCTGGGTTAATCCAAGCTATGTTTTAAAGATTAATAAACCGGCAGCTTCTGTTACTTCCATTGAAATTGATCCGAGCCTTAGAATGGCAGATATTAATCGAAAGAATAATAAATGGATTGCTGCCGAGAAAACAACGGAATATAAAAATCAACCAAAGTAGAAATCCTGGATACCGCCATTGGTAAATAGGAAAGATTAGATTTCTTACTTAATGACCTTACCGGATTTATCAAAAACAGTGGTGAATATCTCACCTAATGAGCTTTTAGTTTTCACAGAAAGTTCAAAAGTCTCAGGTGAGAAGAATAGCCCTGCTGGTATCTGGTCAAAGCCATAGTTTACACTCCAGGCCAGCCCTTCCTGCTTGTAAATCTTTACAATAGTAGCGGGGTACTTCTCTTTGATCTTTGTCTCAGAGTAATGGATAATGAATGTCACAAGTCCTTTCTCATCCTGAGCAGCATAGGCTTTTGCAAAGGGGACGTTTCTCCTCTTAAAAGCTTGTTTATCAACCAGATATGTTGATTTCAGTGGAGCTTTTCTCGATGGCAAAATCGGGTAAAAATATCCCGCTCCCAGTGAATCAGCATATTGCAATCCCACCGTAAACTTCTCTTCCTGAACAACCATTGGCTTGAACCTCGATGTCAAAGGCACCTCCATAAACAAGGGAATAGAATCTGTTCCATTGATGATCCAGCGTAGTGACTCTGTACGTTTCTTAAGATCATTCTCCTGCTTCACGACCTCACGAATAGCATAATCCTTGGTGGTCTTTATCAGGCTTGCCAGAACAGCCGGTGTTCCATATGCTTTCGTAACAAAGTGCTTATAGTTCTCTGATTCCTCTTCAAGGTTGGCAGATTGTAAGAGTGCAGATACGCTGTCCATCTTCTTTGCAAGCTGGAGTTGTCGTTTAACAGCATCAATGTGCAATGATACTCTCATTGAGTCCTTTATTGAACGATCTTCAACGATCTGAGAACCATATTCAAGTTCTGAGATTTTCATTTCAAAGACCTTCAGTGGCATTGGCTGAGGATCAATTTTTTTCAATTCAGGAAAAGCAATCTTCTGGCGAATCGCTACAAGATCTTTTTTCACGGACGTCGAATCTTTCTTAAGCTTTTGCTGAAGAGCATTGATCTCTCCATCCATAGCCACAAGATTGTCCTTCATGGGGGTCATCTCCTTTTCAATAAACTCAAGGCTCTCAAGACTCCATCTTTTAAAGTCCCATATCTTAAGATCATCCTTGTAAAAGTCGGCGGGTGAATCACCATCCTTCTTAAAATCAACTATATTTTGTGGATCCAGATCCTGGTTATATCCGGTCTTGTCAAGTGCTTGCGCTGTCGCCTTGTAATCATTAAAGCTCATGTGACATGAATCATAAGCCTGAGCTATGTGTCCCAGATCAGTCACAAGCTTTTCGTCTGCTCTGAGAAGAAGTTCCTTGCGGCTTGGATAGCTTTTTTGGATGTCAGTGAATCTCTTTTGAGCATGATAATATGCGTTGCTGGCAGAGGTTAGCTGATACTTCATAGCAACGATCATGGCACCGCGCTCTTTAAGCTTCAACCTGGTCTCCAGATCAAGCTTGGCGTCAGAGAGCGTAATATCGAATTTACCTGTTCTGAAATTGCGTCGACTGTAAATCTCATAATACTCCTCATTGCGACTGAGCTCTTTTTCCGTCATGCCTTTATTGACCCTGTCAAAATAGAAGACAGCGGAATCCAGATTGGTCACCAAAGCTTTGGTTTCCTTAAGCATGTCCATTTTAGCGGCCTTTTCCTGATATACGATACCCAGGTAAAGGCTTGCATTCAAATGTTCGGGATTTTCCTTTACAAATTTCTTAAGGAAAGGCTCTGCCTGATCGTATTGTTTTGCATTCAGTAGCACAAAGAGGTCTTTGTACTTGATTTTTTGCCCGAAGGCTGCAGAGGATAAAGTAATTAACAGAAAGGCAGAGAGGAGTGATTTAATATTCATTTTTGAATTCTAAATTGAAGCCAAATTACTCAAATAATCACATTTGATGAATTACAAAGACCGCTCCAAAATCATCTTTTTTAAGATTTTAAGTTTTTTTAAGCCGTTTGCACTGGTATTTCTCATCATTGCGCTGCTCCAGGCTACCGGATTGCTCAGCACCGTGTCCTATGCAGGCCAATGGGCCATTCTCCAGACGGGCTTAAAGGATGCTTCAGATGAAGTTTCTGATGCTGATGAAAAGTTCGATTATGAGTTTACGATTAAGGATATGGAAGGCAACAAGATTGACTTCTCCAAATTCAGGAACAAGGTCCTTTTCATAAATGTGTGGGCGACATGGTGTGGTCCATGCCGTGCAGAAATGGCCAGCATTCAAAAGCTTTATGATAAAATCAATAAGGATAAAGTGACTTTCATTATGCTCTCAATGGATAGGGATAGTGACAAAGGAAAGATTGTTAGTTATCTCAAAGGGAAAGGATTTACATTCGGAGCTTATCAGCCTTCTGGCTATCTGCCGAAGCAACTTCAGGTTCCCTCCATTCCTACCACCTTCATTATCTCAAAGGCAGGAAATATTGTACGAAAGGAAGTAGGCAGTATGCGATATGACACTTCAAAGTTTCAGAAATTTCTTGAAGATCTGAGCGCCGGCCAATAGTCGATCTCTCTTTTAATATGATCTTTAGTCTATCCAAAAAAATAGCAGTCATCGCCGGTGGCGGGAGCGGTATTGGCAAAGCCATTGCTGAACGTTTTGCTTTGCAAGGAGCAATTGTTTGCATTGTTGATGTAAATGAATCAGCTGCCACAAATCTTGCTTCCTCTATTAACAATGAAGGAGGCAGCGCAATGGCACTTCAATGTAATGTCACAGATCAGGATTCAGTAATCAAAACGTTTGAGCAGATCGTTCAAACTTTCGGCAGAGTGGATATTCTTGTGAACAGCGTAGGCATCGCTAATATTGGTAAGTTGGAATCAACTTCTGAAGCAGATTTTGATAAGATCTTTCAGATCAATGTAAAGGGCACTTACAATACCATGTATGCGGCAATCCAATACATGAAGAAGCAACAGAAGGCTGTCATTCTGAATATTGCTTCCATCGCTTCGATTGTTGGACTTGCTGATCGTTTTGCTTACAGCATGAGTAAAGGTGCTATTAGCAGCATGACACTCTCAGTAGCAAGAGATTACGTAAAAGAAGGCATCCGGTGTAACAGCATCTCTCCTGCCCGTGTCCATACTCCGTTTGTTGATGGTTTCCTGCAGGAAAATTATCCTGGCAAAGAGAAGGAAATCTTTGAAAAACTGTCTCAGCTTCAGCCTATTGGCCGTATGGGCAAACCGGAAGAAGTGGCTTATCTTGCATTATATCTGTGTTCGGATGAATCGGCCTTTGTAACAGGATGTGATTACCCGATCGATGGTGGCTTTATAAAACTCAATACCTGAACGCATGAAGCTTGTACGCTATGGAGATCCAGGAGAAGAATTGCCGGGGATTCTATTAAAAGGAAAGATTGTCGATGTCGATGGCTTTGGTGAGGATTTCGGAGAGGAGTTCTTCAAGACTGATGGTGTCGGTCGACTTAAAAAATGGGTTGAGAAAAATCTCAAATCTCTTCATGTAAATACGGATCCTCAGCGATTCGGTCCACCGGTCATGAGGCCATCAAAGATAATATGCATTGGACTCAACTATGTTGATCATGCTCAGGAAGCAAACATGGAATTACCAAAAGAACCCATCCTGTTTTTTAAATCCACGAGTGCGCTGACAGGACCTAATGACAATCTAATCATTCCCAAGAACAGCGTTAAGACAGATTGGGAAGTAGAACTTGCTGTAGTCATCGGAAAAAAAGCTGCTTACATTTCAGAAGAAGAAGCGCCGAATCACATTGCTGGATATTGTCTTCACAATGATTACAGTGAAAGGGAATTTCAACTTGAGCGTGGTGGTCAATGGGTGAAAGGGAAAAGCTGTGATTCATTCGCTCCCTTGGGACCTTACCTTATGACTCCTGGAGAGATTCATGACATTAATAATCTTAAAATGTGGCTGAAGGTCAACGGTAAAATGATGCAGGACAGCAATTCGAAGCATCTTGTTTTCAAAATTCCGTATCTGATAAGTTATATAAGCCAATTTATGACTTTGCTTCCGGGAGACGTGATCTCTACAGGAACACCAGCAGGCGTTGGGATGGGGATGAAGCCTCCCCTCTATCTCAAAAAAGGTGATGTTGTTGAGTTAGGAATCGAAGGACTTGGCGAACAACGACAGGTAGCGATTTAGACTCCATGACTATTGACGCGCACCAGCATTTCTGGAACTATCAACCCCGTCGCGACACCTGGATAACAGAGGATATGAGTTTATTAAGGAGAGATTTCTTTCCCGAAGACCTGTCTCCTATTCTTAAGAAAAATAAAATTGAAGGTTGTGTCGCGGTCCAGGCAGATCAATCTGAAAAAGAAACCGACTTTCTAATCAGGTGTGCTAACCAGCATTCTTTCATAAAAGGAATTATTGGCTGGACCGATTTTCAATCTCCTGGTGTGCAGGCAAGGTTGGAATACTACTACCAGTTTCAGGAAATAAAAGGGTTTCGTCACATGCTCCAGTCAGAGTCAGACGAATTCATGATGGATCAAAATTTCATGAATGGAATTCAGTACCTCGAACAGTACAATTTCACTTACGATATTGTTATTCATGCAGAACAGCTGGCAGCCACTCTGGCTTTTGTGAAGAAGTTTCCCAACCAGTCCTTTGTAATTGATCATCTTGCCAAACCACACATTCGTCAACAGCAATTAAAATCCTGGAAACAGGATCTTCAGCAGATCGCAATGCATGAGAATGTTTATTGTAAAGTTTCAGGGCTAACAACAGAAGCTGACTGGAAGAACTGGAAGGTAACAGACTTCAAACCGTATCTTGAAACAGTGCTGGAAGCTTTTGGACCAAAGCGATTAATGTATGGATCAGACTGGCCTGTATGCCTGCTGGCAGCCGAATATGAAGATCAGCTTGCGATTGTCAAGCAGTTTATAGAGCCACTATCTCCATCCGAAAAAAAATTGATCATGGGCGACAATGCCGTGCGTTTTTATCATCTTTAATCATCGAATTATTTTAATAACAATATCCCTGGATGGATCTTCATTTAAAAAATAAAGTATTTCTCGTTTCCGGTGGTGCTAAAGGAATTGGAAAGGCTGTATGTCTTCAGCTTCTGGAAGAGGGTGCTGTGCCCGTAATTCTGGACAAGGATGAAACAGCGGGAAAAGCGTTTACAAAGGAATTCCCACGCGCACATTTTATCGCGATCGATCTCAATGATGAATTTGCCTGCAAGAAAGCAATTGACAAAGCAGATAAGACACTTGGACACATTGATGGTCTGGTGAATAATGCAGGAGGTAATGACAGTGTAGGTTTAGAGAAAGGCACTCCCCAGAAGTTTCTTCAATCTCTAACTAATAACATTGGTCATTATTATTTCCTCGCACATCACATACTCTCCTATCTGAAGAAATCCCATGGAAGTATTGTTAATGTAAGTTCGAAAGTCGCGCTGGCAGGACAGGGAAACACTTCAGGGTACGCTGCAGCAAAAGGTGGAATAATGGCCTTAACACGTGAATGGGCAGCAGAACTTTCACCCTTTTCTATCCGCGTAAATGCAGTTGTGCCAGCAGAAGTCTGGACTCCGATGTATGAGACTTGGTTAAAATCATTTCCCGATCCATTGAATAAGAAACTTCAAATTGAAAGTAAAATTCCGCTGGGCAATCGGATGACAACGCCTGAAGAGATTGCCAACATGATTGTATTTCTCCTGTCGGATCGTTGTAGTCATGTCACAGGCCAATGGATCAGTCCGGATGGTGGATATGTACATCTTGATCGTTCTCTCTAGTGCTTAAGCTTTAAAACGAATGACTCTACCCTCAACAGAAAATACCAACTCAGGATCAGGACAAGCATCAGACAAAAGCTATCTGATTCCATTCATTCTGGTAACAAGTCTTTTCTTTCTTTGGGGTGTGGCGAATAGTTTAAATGGAACACTCATTCGTCATTTTCAAACTGCATTATCACTTTCAAAAGCACAGGCAGGATTTATTGATACCGCTTTTTACATGGGATATTTTACCATGGCACTTCCGGCTGGCTTTCTACTCAATAGAATTGGTTATAAGAAGGGTATTATCATTGGCCTGCTTCTTTTTGCATTAGGTGCATCTCTTTTCTACCCTGCAGCAGAAGTTCGTGTTTATGCATTCTTTCTTGCAGCACTATATATTCTCGCTTGTGGCTTGGCATTTTTAGAAACAGCTGCTAATCCTTACGTCATCGTATTAGGGGATTCTGATTCAGCGACAAAGAGAATAAATTTTGCCCAGTCATTTAATGGATTGAGTACCATTCTCGGCCCCATGATTGGAAGTCTTTTCATTTACAGCTCAGTTGAGTACACCAATACAATGCTGGATTCGATGCCCGCAGCCCAGGCCGAAGCAATCAGAATTTCAGAAGCTCATTCTGTTCAGGGACCATATCTGATGCTGGCAGGTGTTGTGTTATTCATCGCAATTCTTTTTTCATTGGTAAAAATGCCAGAGATATCTTCCCCATCGGAGTCGACTGCATCCATGAAAGGTATCTTCAGACACAGGCATCTCATTTTCGGCATCCTTGCGCAATTCTTTTATGTTGGAGCCCAAGCTTCGATCTGGGGATACGTTGTTGATCTCAAGCTCTTCATGTCTCATGACGTAGATCTGGGAATTGTAAGAACATTGTACCAGATATCAAGTGAGATGACTCCTACTCAAATCGCAGGTTTTCATGCCTCCTTTGGTTCAGCACTCTTTATGCTGGGCAGATTTTTTGGTACCTGGCTTCTTACAAAGTTTGCAGCGAACAAGCTTCTGGCTGTCTATGCTTTCATATGTCTTGTTCTATTAGGATTTGCATGGATGAATACAGGATTGATTGCATTCTCAGCAGTACTTCTAACGTACTTCTTTATGTCCATTATGTTTCCGACAATTTTCTCACTTGCTATTAAAGATCTTGGTAGTCAGGTGAAACTCGGATCTTCATTGGTAATTATGGCAATTGTTGGAGGCGCAGTGCTTGCACCCGTTACTGGCTGGATCTCATCCACCGGAATGCAGAATGCCCTGATTGTTCCCTGGATAGGATTTTCATTTATCATGTTCTTTGGTTTGAAAGGATATAGCGTCCGGCCCCAGTCTCCAACTTTCAACTCCACAAATTAATATGCTGCGCTACTGCTTCGCACTTGATCTTAAAGACGATCCAAAACTGATCGATGAATACGATGCATATCATAAAAAAGTATGGCCTGAGATTGTTTCAACCATGAAAGAGGCCGGGATCAAACATCTGGAAATTTACAGAACCGGAAACAGGCTGTTCATGGTCATGGAAACAAAAGATAATTTCTCGTTGATCAGAAAAGGGGAAACGGACGCAATCAATTCAAAAGTTCAGGAGTGGGAAAAACTAATGTGGAATTATCAGCAAGCCTTACCAAACTCAAAACCCGGGGAGAAGTGGGTACTGATGACAAAAATATTTACACTTTAATCTTTCAATTTTAATTTCTCTTTCAGCATTTTCATTCCCACACTTGCTTTCTCCTGAATAAAAAAAGTATTGTGAATGTTCCTCATCTCCGGTGTTTTAGGATCCACAATATATTTCGGAGTATCATAAAGGACGTAGTCAATCAAACCTGCTGCAGGATACACTGCCATTGAAGTTCCTACCACAACAAAAATATCAGCGGTTGATACAATAGCAGCGGCAACTTCAATCATTGGAACCATCTCTCCGAACCAAACAATGTTAGGCCTTAGCTGCGAGCCTCTTTCACACTTATCGCCCATCCTTAATTCCCATCCCTTGATTGGATAGATCAATGTTTCATCCATTGTGCTGCGGGATTCAAACAGACTGCCATGAAGATGAAGTACTTTCGTTGAGCCTGCTCTTTCATGCAGATTATCAACGTTTTGAGTGATAATTGTCACATCAAAATCACTCTCCATCTCCGCAAGGATCTCATGGCCGCGATTGGGCTTTACTTCCAGTGCCTTCTTCCTTCTTTGATTATAAAAGTCAAGGACGAGCGCCTGGTTCTTGTGCCATCCTTCCGGCGTTGCCACATCTTCCACCCGATGTCCTTCCCACAAACCACCCGCATCACGGAATGTAGGAATGCCACTCTCCGCACTAATGCCTGCTCCGGAAAGAACAACCAGTTTTTGCATCATCGTATTGGTATGAATTCAATAAGCAACGTGATAACTTCTGACAACTCTCATCATCACATTACTACAATATCAATTTTGAAATTATTGCTTCTTCTTAGCAGCAGCTTTTGGCTTCTTCACCGCTCCTTCTTCTTTAGGAACTTTAGGAGCCTTGACAGCCTTTGGTGCCTTGGGAGCTTTAGGTGCTTTCGCAGGTTTAGGAGCCGGAACAGGTGCAGCTTTCTTAGCAAATCTTCCAAAACGTCCTTTCCTCTCTGGAGCATTCGCAGCAAGCTCAACACATTCTTCCAGTGTCAATGATGCCGGTTCCTTGCCTTTTGGGATTTTAACATTCTTGGTTCCTGCTTTTATATAAGGACCAAAGCGGCCATTCAGAATTTGTATATCAGGATTTTCAGGGAATGCCTTGATCAACTTATTCGCATCAGCTTCACGCTTTGCCTGAATCAGTTCCACTGCACGCACAGGTGTGATCGTATAAGGATCTTCTCCCTTAGGAATTGATACAAACTTTTTATCATGCAAAACATAAGGACCAAATCGCCCAATGTTTGCGACTACCGGCAAATCTTCAAATGTTCCCAGGTCGCGCGGCATCTTCATCACTTCCAGCGCCTGCTCAAGAGTTATACTTTCGATGAATTGACCTGGTCTTAAACCCGCAAACTTTGGTTTAACATCATTCACTCCTTCTTCAACATTCTCTCCTATCTGTGCATAAGCTCCGTAGCGACCCAGCTTCACATAAACTTTTAATCCTGTCTTAGGATCGATACCCAGCTCACGAACTTTATTCTGAACCGATGACCGCTCCACCAATTCAGTAGACGTTACCGTCTTGTGAAAAGGACGATAGAACTGTTCAATCATCTTCTGCCACTGAACCTTACCGTTCGCGATCTCATCAAACTCAGCTTCTATGGTCGCTGTGAATGAATAGTCAGTGATATCAGGAAAATGATCCACGAGGAAATCATTTACCACCATCGCGATGTTGGTCGGAAATAATTTATTCTTCTCCGCTCCGGTGATTTCTGTCTCTACTTTACCAGATACTGAATTATCAGCAAGCGTAAGGACTTTATACTTTCTCTCTTTTCCTTCCCGTGCCTCTTTTACCACATATTCACGTTTTTGAATGGTGGAAATAGTTGGCGCATAGGTTGAAGGTCGGCCAATTCCGAGCTCTTCCAATTTTTTGACAAGCGTCGGCTCTGTATATCGGGCTGGATGTCTTGTAAAAGTTTCTGTTGCAGTAAGTTCTTTCAATGGCAGGTCCTGCCCTACTGTCAAAGGAGGCAATACTTTGCTGTCATCATCTTCACTCTCACTCTCCTCTTCATCTTTTGATTCGAGATAGACTTTCAGAAATCCTTCAAACTTAATAACCTCACCAGATGCAGTCAGCGTTCTTGGATTGGATGATATTTTTATGGTTGCTGTTGTGCGTTCAAGTTCAGCATCCGCCATTTGCGATGCGATGGCACGCTTCCAGATCAACTCATATAATCGCTGACCATTGCGGTCCGCTCCTGCTTCGGTTGTTCCGAAATCAGTGGGTCGAATTGCTTCGTGAGCCTCCTGAGCTCCAGAAGATTTTGTTTTGTATTTCCTGGTCTGGATGAATTCATTTCCATAAGCGCTGGCAATCTGACGGGTTGCTCCACCGACGGCTTCATCGGAAAGATTAACAGAGTCAGTTCTCATATAAGAGATCTTTCCTGCTTCGTAAAGCTTTTGAGCAACCATCATGGTCTGCAAAACCGAGAATCCAAGCTTGCGACCAGCTTCCTGCTGCAATGTGGATGTTGTAAAAGGAGGTGCGGGAGATTTTTTTGCTGGCTTTTTAACAAGATCGTCAATGGTAAATGATGCACCAATGCATGAATCGAGAAACTCCTGTGCTTCCTTTTCAGAGCCGAACTTTTCACCAAGCTCTGCCACCAGCTTCTTACCATTACCCAGATCAAAAATAGCGGATACTTTAAAAGATGATTTAGAGTCAAAACGCTCAATCTCTCTTTCACGCTCCACTACTAATCTTACCGCCACTGATTGAACACGACCGGCCGATAATCCTGTCTTGATTTTTTTCCAAAGGATTGGAGATAACTCAAAACCCACCAATCGATCCAGTACACGTCTTGCTTGTTGCGCGTTGACAAGATCAATGTCAATTCCACGCGGGTTCTGAATAGCATTAAGAATAGCGTTCTTGGTAATTTCCGTGAATACAATTCTACGGGTCTTTTTATCATCAAGTTCGAGTACCTCTTTCAAGTGCCAGGAGATGGCCTCCCCTTCACGGTCTTCGTCACTCGCCAGGTACACCATTTCGGCGTCTGCTGATAACTTTTTCAGATTTGAAATCACATCTTTTTTCTCGATGCTGACTTCATACGTAGGTTGAAAATTATTTTCAATGTCAATGGCGCCATTTCCTTTCCGTAAATCACGGATATGACCCATGCTTGAACTCACTTTATAATCCTTTCCGAGATAACCTTCAATGGTCTTGGCTTTCGCGGGAGATTCAACAATCACAAGGTTCTTTGCCATCAATATTCTATAAGTTGCCTGCCCGTTGATAGACAGGCGAAGGCCCCAAATATCACAAATTTTTAAAAAATCAATTTTCAGGCACGGTATTTAGAGATAGTTTTGGGGATAATTACCATTGATTCTCCGGTCAAATGAGCAAAATAATCTTCGTGTTGCGTCACGCCCAAAGTGCTGGTAAACAGAGCGGCCAGCGTGATTATGACCGATTGTTAACAGCTGAAGGAGAAGCCGAAGCAAAAAAATCCGGAAAATATTTTTCAGAGAAGGGATATTCTGTGGATTTAATCCTTTGCAGTAGTGCAGCGCGCACCCGCAAGACAATTGAACTTGTGAATGAATCTCTACAATTTCCCGCAGACAAAATTCAGTACAAGGAAGATTTATACGACGCCCTCCTGGTCCATTTGCTGGATACTATCCATACATTACCGGACGCTATTAATAATGTCATGCTCGTAGGCCATAATCCTGGGATTTCCCTTCTGGCAGGCGACCTCTGCGGAAGCTTTATGGATCTCTCAACATCTCAATTAATAGGTATTGAATTCAAGTCCAATTCCTGGGAAGATCTCAACGGTCCAGGCAAGCAAATTCTTAACATCAAATAGGATATATTATAGTGGAAGAATCAGTCGAAAAATTCGATGTTAACGGCCCCGGAATACAAGACAAACTTTTTGGACTCCCCTTCTCTCCGGAGAACGCAAAACTTATCATAATCCCCGTACCGTGGGAAGCAACTGTTTCCTATCGCACCGGAACAGCTTTGGCACCTCATTCAATACTGAAAGCATCACGACAAATTGATTTTTTCATGCGTGATATTCCCGAGGCCTGGAAACTCGGCATCGCCATGCTTCCAATTCCTGATGATATCAGAATTGAAAGTGATCGGCTAAGACTTTTGCTGGAACAGCATCATGCTGCATTAACCGAGGATCATGACACCATAATCATATCCAATAAGATCAATGAATCCTGTGAAAGTCTTAATATTTATGTAAACAAAACCACTCAAAGGTATATTGATCAGGGCAAGATGGTGGGATTACTGGGTGGTGATCACAGCACACCCTTAGGATTCCTCCGATCACTCAGTGAAAAACACGATCGTTTTGGAATTCTGCAATTTGATGCTCATGCAGATCTTAGAAAATCTTACGAGGGACTTACTTACTCTCATGGATCTATCATGTTCAATGCATTGAAAATTCCAGCCATTAGCAAGCTGGTACAGGTAGGTGTACGTGATTTGTGTGATGAGGAGTATCAATTGATCAAACGAAATGAGTCCAGGATCAAAACTTTTTTCGATGACAACATCAAAGCAGATCTCGGTAACGGCAAATCCTGGGAAAGCATCTGCAAAGACATCATCCGCGATCTTCCGGAAAAGGTTTACATCAGCTTTGACATTGATGGACTCGATCCAAAGCTATGCCCTAACACAGGCACTCCTGTTCCAGGTGGACTTGAATTCTATCAGGCTACCTTCCTAATCAAAGCAGTGGTTGCCAGCGGAAGAAGGATCATAGGATTCGATCTCAATGAAGTAGGTACTGATGAGAGTAGTGACTGGGATGCGAATGTCGGCGCACGCATTCTATGGCAGTTGTGTAACTGGATGGGAGTTTCTAATAAAAGATAGCCACGCATCACCCGAACGGGTCAACTGGGGATCTTTCAATTTTAATCTTTCGTCTTTAAATCCTATTTTGCTGCCAACCTATCTCCACTATGAGTGAAATCATCGCAGCAATCGCAACCGGCGTCTGGACTCCCGTTCTTTTTTTACTCATTCTCGGCGGATTATTCTTCTTTATTTATTCAAGATTCATTCATTATCGCTACTTCTTTCACTCCATCGCGATCCTGAAAGGAAAGTATCACAATCCTAATGATCCAGGTCAGATAAGTCCCTATGAAGCATTGTCTACTGCGCTTGCATCTACTGTTGGTATGGGAAATATCGCGGGTGTTGCTGCTGCTATAAGTCTTGGTGGACCCGGTGCATTATTCTGGATGTGGATTACTGCTTTTGTCGGTATGTCAACCAATTTCTTCACCAGCACATTGTCTGTCATGTATCGTGGCAAAGATTCTGCCGGCATAATTCAGGGTGGGCCCATGTATGTTATCCGTGAAGCACTGGGAAAAGGCTGGATGCCCCTCGCCTATTTGTTCTGTACTTGCTGCCTTATAGGATGTTTGCCAATCTTTCAGGCAAATCAACTTACACAGGCAATCATTGATATCGGTGTCTCCTCAGAAAGTGTGAAGGCAATGTCTTTCACCATTCTTGGATTTGAGATTAACACATTAAAATTCATTATCGGCATTGTTCTCACCGTTATCTCAGCAGTAGTTATCATCGGAGGAATCGAACGCATCGGAAGCTGGGCAGGCAAAATGGTTCCATTGATGATTGTCATTTACTTTTTCTCAGTTGTTACAATACTCCTGATCAACTATTCTATGGTACCGCACTACTTATGGATGATCATCACGGATGCATTCGCTGCCAATCACTATCGTGGGGAACCGGCTCTTGGTGGAATCGTTGGAGGTTTGATAGTGACAGGTGTACGAAGAGCTTCGTTCTCAAATGAAGCAGGAATTGGAACTGCTCCCATGGCCTTGGGTGCATCACAAAGTACAGAACCCATTCGCGAAGGCCTGGTCTCGATGCTAAGTCCGGCGATTGATACATTATTGGTTTGTTCATTAACAGCGCTGGCAATTCTGGTTACTGGTGTTTGGGAAACTTCAGGAGCCAGTGGTGTAACTCTGACAGCCATGGCTTTTCAAAGTTCTTTACCAGGCGTTGGAAAATACCTGCTTCTTATCTGCGCATTCTTCTTTGCTATCACTTCCCTGTTCTCCTATTCCTATTACGGAAGTAAAGCGCTCGCATTCATGTTTGGAACCAGGTCGAGCCGTTATTATGACTACTTCTACCTGACGACTATTATCATTGGAGCTGTCGCATCGATGGCCGATGTTATGAATGTGATCGACATTGCTTACGCGCTCATGGCCGTTCCAACGATGGTTTCCGGATTTGTCCTTGCACCGAAAGTATTAGCGGAAGCCCGATCATACTTCAGCAGAATGAAAGCGAAGGGTGATCTGTAGGACTACCAGATTAGTTCACTGAAGCAACTTCCTTGGTATCCGTTCGATAGGGATAATCAAAAAGTCCATGCTCCTTAATTGCTGTCTCAACCTTGTGTGGCACGAACTTCTCCCATCCGATCTCTCCCTTTCTGATCATCGCCAGTACATTGTCTGAAATGATGTGAAGGTTATTGACATTCGCATCCTGGATGTCTTCAAGTTTATTGTTATCCATCAGATAACGGAAAAGATTCTTGGTACTATCAGGCAATTGCGCTTCAAAATCCTTAAGCGTAAACAACTCATGTGAGTCTTTCTTCCAAGCCGGGTAGATGTAAAGTTTCACATTAGTGCCAAACAAAGAAGCAAAGCTCTCCAGCAATCCTCCTCTCAGATTTTCATAGGTCTTCTCTTCAAACACTTTCTGCAAAGCGTAAATCCCCATGATAATACCAATCTTATTTCCCTTCGTAGTCTTGGACAAGTAATCTACAAGGCGATAATATTCAAAATAGTTGGATACGAGTACGGTCTGACCTAGCGAACAAATGATATCGGCGCGATAGAGAAAATCTTTTTCATCAATCTTGCCATCCGCACCCAGATCGGTAAGCGTAAGCTCGGTGAGCATTACGATCTTCTCACGATTTACATCTGCCTCTCTTCTGAAATGTCTTCTGGAGGCCAGCAGCATATCAACATTTACATGTGTCACTGGCCTGAAGCGACCACGAAGCACCAATACATTCTTTTTATACAAAGATTCAGAAGGTTGCATCACTTTTCCATCCGGGCCAAACATCGCTGCCTTTGTCAATCCGTTCTTCACCAGCTTCAATGCCATCAAACGATTATCAACATGTGTGAAATCCGGTCCGCTGATCCTCCACATGTCAACTTCCATTCTACGGGTTGTCAATCCATCCAAAAGACTTAACATGATCTCTTCAGGATCGGTCATGAACATACAACCGAACAAAAGATTCACACCCAGAATACCAAGTGCAAATTGCTGCTGCAGCGGATCATTGTCATGCATCTTCACATGGACGACACAATCATTGAACTCACCCTGAGGATGTGTTTGAAAGCGAAGGCCAATCCAGCCATGGCCCTGATTGGTACGCTCATAATTCAATAGCTCAATCGTATCAGCGAAAGCAAAGAACTTCACTTGCTCAGCTCTGTGAGGCAGGCGCTCCTGAAGAAGCACATATTCCTTTTCCAGCATCTTTATCAACCGATCTTCACAGACATAGCGTTCCCCCTGACCATAAATGGCGTCAGAGAACTTCATATCATAAGCAGAAATGGTTTTGGCAATGGTTCCTGAAGCCCCACCAACTTTAAAAAAATTGGCAGCTACTTCCTGTCCAGCTCCGATTTCGGCAAAAGAGCCGTAAATGGATTTACTCAGATTGATCTGAAGCGCCTTTTCTTGGGTCGTGATCTTCTTTTGCTCTTCCATAATCCAGTTTAAAAAATAGGAAAGGTCAAATTTAACGTTCTTCTAAGAATCATCATTAGAGAGTAGGGAACTTAATTAAAGTCACGACTATAACGACCTTTTGATATTTTTAGTTTTAAGGTCTATTTTGGCTCATCTAAATCGAATACTATGTCTGACCGCGGTAACTTTTCCAGTCGTATTGGTTTCATTCTTGCCGCTGCAGGATCAGCCGTTGGACTCGGCAACATCTGGCGCTTCCCCTATCTTGCGGGAACCAACGGTGGTGCGGGCTTCCTTTTCATTTACCTCCTCTGCATCCTGGCATTGTGCGTACCCGTCATGATCGGTGAAATTGCTATCGGAAGAAATGCCGGAAGCGATGCCTTTGGATCCTATAAAAAACTCGGCGGTGGAAAGTGGGGATATCTTGGACTTTACGGAATTCTTGCCGGGATCATCATCCTCTCTTATTATAATGTTGTCGCAGGCTGGGCATTCGGATACTTCATTGAAATCTCTTTCGGAAACCTTCTGGAGAACCAGGATTTCGGTCAGTTCTTCGGAGCCTATGTAAATGATATCGGCCCTATCTTTTTGTTTTCGCTTGGCTTCATGGTGATAACAGCTGTGATCGTTTCGCAAGGCATTGCAAAAGGTATTGAAGCTGCCAATAAGATCATGATGCCGGGATTGTACATCATTCTTATTGCACTCATTATTTATGGCCTTACACTTAACAATGCTATGGCCGGTGTAAAGTTCTACCTCGTGCCTCAGCTGGAAAACATCACATCCCGTACAATTTTCTATGCGTTATGTCAGGCTTTCTTTTCTCTATCACTGGGGATGGGATGTCTCATTACTTATGGATCGTATGTTACCAAAGATCAGAACATCGTAAAATCGGCTACAATTATATCTGTCGCTGATACATCCGTTGCTTTCCTTGCCGGATTGTTGGTGTTTCCATTAGTGTTCTCTCTTGGCGCTGAACCCGGCCAGGGACCTAAATTGATTTTTGTTATTCTTACTCAGGCTTTCGCAACGATGGGACCTATCGTTGGAAGAGTGGTAGGCGGTTCATTCTTCCTGTTGATTTGTTTTGCTGCTCTTACCTCCACCATTTCGTTACTGGAAGTTCCTGCCGCATTCTTTGTTGATACTAAAAAGCTCCCAAGAAAAGCTGTGGTATGGGGACTATCTGGTTTGATCTTCGTCATCGGCCTTCCAAGTATGTTCAGTCAGGGAATCGTGCCCATGTTAAATCACCTTCCTGTTCACAATAGTCCGGACTTCCTGTCTTTCGTAGCTGATCTGTGTGATATCATGCTGATCTCAGGAGGCTGCCTCATGTGCTTCTTCATCAGGAATAAGTGGAAGATCGATAACCTGAATAAAGAGCTCGCCATTGGAAATCCTGGCTACCTCAATTCCGCTCTTCAGGCATATGTCAATTTTTCTATCAGCTGGATATGCCCGGTGATCTTAAGTATCTTATCTACTTTGGTAATTATCGATAAGTTCTTCGGCCTTGAATGGCTCTTCTAATAGCGCATCTGAGATTTGAAGATTGGGTATTTAAAAATGAACCCAATCTTCAAATTCAAATCAATAATTAATTCACCCAGTCTGCTACAAATAAATTAGTATCTCTTGTTCCTCCGTTATTTCTGTTGGAAGAGAAGATGATCTTCTTTCCATCCGGTGAGAACATCGCGAATGAATCAAATACTTTGTCGTAGGTCACTTGCTCAAGACCGGTACCATCTTCATTGATCATAAACAGATTGAATTCAAACCCTCTTGTTCCCTTATGGTTAGAGCTGAAAATGATCTTCTTTCCATCAGG
The DNA here is from genome assembly GCA_013141055.1 of Cyclobacteriaceae bacterium. Lineage (NCBI taxonomy): Bacteria > Pseudomonadati > Bacteroidota > Cytophagia > Cytophagales > Cyclobacteriaceae > Cyclobacteriaceae bacterium. The sequence continues at coordinate 415,547 of JABFRS010000002.1, forward strand.
AGTATAGAATGGAGCCCAGTTAGCTTTTCCAAGATTGGTAACTTGCTTAAGGTTTGATCCGTCAACATTGCAAACAAAAATTTCCATTGCTGTCGGAGCTACAAGTCCTTGCTTAAGATAATCCTGATACTCTTTCTTTTGCTCTTCTGTTGTGAACCGTGAGGCACGGAAGACGATCTTCTTTCCATCCGGTGAGAAGAATGCTCCTCCATCATATCCCAGTTCTTTGGTGATCTGCTTTACGTTCTTTCCATCAATATCCATTACATAAAGATCAAGATCTCCATTACGGGTTGATGTGAATACAATCTTATCCTTCTTTGGTGACACTGTTGCTTCGGCATCATAACCAGGAGCATTGGTCAGTTGCTTTGTGATCTTTCCATTCAAATCGGCAACAAAAATATCATAGGTGTCATATACCGGCCACAGGTATTTGCCCCCTGGCTTACGTTCTGGCTCAACAGGACAATCCTTGCTTCCAAGGTGGGTCGATGCATAAAGGATTGACTTGTTTCCCGGAAGGAAGAATGCACACGTAGTTCTGCCCTGGCCAGTGCTGATCAGCTTGGGCTGGGTAGTGCGAAGATCAATTCCTTCAATGGGCATGTAGAAGATCTGATCGCAGTTCAATCCCCATTTCTTATTGTTGGATTGAAAGCTGACCATCTTGCTGTCAAAGCTCCAGTATGCTTCAGCGTTATCCGCTCCAAAAGTCAATTGACGAAGGTTTTTAAGGTGTTTTTCCTCAGGATAGCGAAGGGAATCCCCTGCTTCATCTGAGATAACATGTTTCGTCTTGAAAGACAGAAAGAGCGCACAGCTCATGAGGAGAATGATGGAAATTAATTTCATGCAATTTTAAAATTGAGTTTTTTGTGAATGCCTGGTGTGAATATCAACCAATATTCATACCGTAAAGGATGCAAAACTAACCACCGGAGCCATATCGAAATACCCTCCCGTGGAAGATTTATGCCACCTTCTTCTTTGCAGTTTCTTCCTCTTTCAAGGCCCGGCGAAGTATCTTACCTACATTCGTCTTAGGCAACTCTGTGCGGAATTCTATGTGGCGGGGAACTTTATAGTTTGTAAGATTTGCGTGACTAAATGATTTGACTTCTTCTTCTGTCAGGCTTTGGTCTTTCTTCACAATGAACACTTTGATAGCCTCTCCCGATTTTTCATCTGGCAAACCAATGGCCGCCACCTCCAGAATCTTTGGATTGGAAGCCAGCACATTCTCGATCTCATTCGGATAAACATTAAATCCTGAAACCTTGATCATGTCCTTCTTCCGGTCTACGATCTTGAAGAATCCATCTTCCGACATAATACCGATGTCACCTGTTCGGAACCATTCATTGTGAAAGAACACTCCTTCATTATCCTTTTGCCAGTACCCACGCATTACCTGTGGTCCTCTTGCACATATCTCTCCCGTTTCTCCCTGCGCAAGCTGCTTACCATCATCATCAAAAATTCCTACCTCAGTGCTTGGCATTGGAATTCCGATCGTTCCGCGTTTATGTTTTCCATCCAATGGATTACAGCATAGCACAGGTGAAGTCTCACTTAATCCATATCCTTCCGCAATAGGTGTTCCCGTAACCTCTTGCCACTTATTGGCAACAGCATCCTGAACAGCCATCGCTCCTGCTACCGCTCCATGCAAATAGGAAAAATCAACCTCTTTAAATTTTGGATTATTAAGAAGGCCATTGAATAATGTATTCACTCCGGTGAGAATAGTAAACTTGTATTTCTTCAGATCTTTAATAAAACCTGGTATATCGCGCGGATTGGTGATCAGTACATTCTTCACTCCTGTTGAATACATCAAAGCACCGTTGACGGTAAGTCCGAAGATATGATACATCGGAAGTGCCGTGATCATGATGTTCGGTTGATCAACCGACATGTATGGCTTGAACCAGTGCGTGATCATCATGTTGTGCGCGATCAGGTTGCGATGAGAAAGCTGGGCACCTTTCGCTACGCCGGTTGTCCCACCAGTATATTGAAGCACTACAAGATCTTCTACGTCAATCTTTGGTTTATCAAGCTTTAAGCTCTTTCCCTTGCGAAGGACTTCATTGAAAGGAATTGCTTTCGGGATATGGAAAGCCGGAACCATCTTTTTAATATTCTTCACTACAAAGTTGGTAATAGCACCTTTAACAGGTCCTACCATATCACCAATGCGGGCAATGATCACATGCTTAACAGGAATCTTATCAAGAATTCCCTGAAGGTTTGAAGCAAAATTTTCCAGTATAAGAATCGCAGAGATCCCTGCATCCTTAAACTGATGTTCCATCTCTCTTGGAGTATAGAGAGGATTAGTATTCACTACGATTAATCCAGCTTTGATAGCGCCAATGAATGCTACAGGAAACTGAAGGAGGTTCGGCATTTGAATAGCAAACCTGTCCCCTTTCTTAAGACCCAGCTCGCTTTGTAAATACGCGGCGAATGCGGTCGACAGTGAATCAACTTCACTGAATGTGAGTTGAGCACCCATATTCTCAAAAGCAACGCGATCCCTGTACTTTTTGCTTGAGGACTCAAAAAGTTCAACTACCGAATTGTATTCTAAGGGACCAATCTCATGCGGAGTACCGCTTGGATAACTTTTATACCAGGGGAAGTCTTTTGTCATAACTCACGAATATCCTAACAATCGTGTGTATTCAAAACCTGGTAGCAATAAAAAAGCCCCTCCGAATTAACGAAGAGGCTTTTGTTTGCTGTAGAGGAAGGGCTCGAACCTCCACGGAGAAGTTAGCTGCTGGACAGAAAAAACTTTAGTGGTCAATCCGTTATCCAGCGTTTATCCTTTTACTCTCCACCCCCGAGACAGGAGGGCTTGTCTGCCAATTTCAACACCCTACATTTTGTGTTTGATGATGTAAAGGAAGCTAAAAGCTGCTATGCTATTCAATAGATCGCTATAAAATTTACATAATTTTAAATATTAGTTCGTATTTTCATCAAAATATTGAAAATATGACTACTTCAAAGCCTGAGAATTATGGAATTGATAAAACAGATCTCAAAATCCTTGAGATCCTCATCGAGGATGCTAAAAAGCCCTTCACGGAAGTGGCAAAAAGGGCCTTTGTTTCACAGGGAACAGTCCATGTTCGCATGAATAAGCTCCAGGAGGCCGGAATTGTTGAGAAAACTACCCTCAAGATCAACTACGCCAAATTGGGATTTGACATCACTGCCTTTATCGGTATCTACCTGGAAAAGAGTGGTTTATATGAAACAGTTTTAGAAAGACTAAAGCTGATTCCAGAGATCGTCAGCGTGCATTACACTACGGGTAACTACTCCATGTTTGTGAAGATCCATTGCCGCGACACCACTCACCTGAAGGAAGTACTGCATGAGAAAATGCAGCAGGTGGAGGGAATTGAAAGAACTGAAACGATAATCTCTCTTGAGGAAAGTCTTGACCGGAGCGTCGTTCTCTCAGAATAATTATTACCTGAAAAGAACCTAAAAAGCGGATTATTGTTGATATTTTTGAGGTCTATTTAAATTAAGTCTAAATACAGTAGATGAGTAAAGACAGTCAGTTCCTCGAAGAGATCACTTCCAAAGAATATGAGCATGGATGGACCGTGGATCTCGAGACGGATTCTGCCCCCAAAGGGCTGAATGAGGGCATTGTACGCTTTATCTCAAACAAGAAAAATGAGCCGGAATGGATGCTGGAATGGCGACTCAGCGCTTTCCGTCACTGGAAAACGATGACAGAACCAAAATGGCCTAATGTCTCCTATCCCGCTATTAACTATAATGACATTATCTATTACTCCGCTCCCAAGCAAAAAGTAACACCCAAGAACCTCGAGGATATCGATCCTGAATTATTGAGGACCTTTGAACGTCTGGGTATTTCATTGACTGAACAAAAGCGATTGAGTGGCATTGCCGTGGACGCCGTGTTTGACAGCGTATCCGTTGCTACTACTTTCAAAGAGAAGCTTGGCGAACTTGGAATTGTGTTCTGCTCCTTCAGTGAAGCAGTTAAAGAACATCCCGAACTGATCAAGAAGTATCTGGGGTCAGTCGTCCCTCCTAATGATAATTACTTTGCAGCACTGAATGCCGCAGTATTCTCTGATGGTTCATTCTGCTATATTCCGAAAGGTGTGAGATGCCCAATGGAGCTCTCCACTTACTTCCGTATCAATGCTGCAAATACAGGTCAGTTTGAAAGAACATTGATCGTTGCTGATGAGGGAAGCTATGTCAGCTACCTCGAAGGTTGCACTGCTCCTATGCGTGATGAGAATCAGCTGCATGCTGCAGTCGTTGAGATCTATGCAATGAAGAATGCGGAGGTAAAATATTCAACGGTACAAAACTGGTATCCTGGAAATAAAGAAGGTGTTGGAGGTATTTACAATTTTGTAACGAAGCGTGGATTATGTGCCGGTGATCATTCCAAGATCAGCTGGACTCAGGTAGAAACGGGGTCTGCCATTACATGGAAATATCCTTCCTGCATATTGAAAGGTGATTACTCCATTGGTGAGTTTTATTCTGTTGCGGTAACCAATAACTATCAGCAGGCAGATACCGGAACAAAAATGATCCATATTGGAAAGAACACCCGATCCAGAATTGTATCAAAAGGAATCTCTGCCGGTAAATCACAAAACAGTTATCGTGGACAGGTGCATATTTTAAAGCGTGCTGAAAATTCATTGAATTTCTCTCAGTGCGATTCATTGCTGATGGGTGATCAGTGTGGCGCGCATACGTTCCCTTACATAGATGTTGAGAATAGTTCAGCAAAAGTTGAGCACGAAGCCACTACATCCAAGATCGGTGAAGACCAGATCTTCTATTGCCGTCAGCGCGGAATTGATGAGGAAGCCGCTGTGGCATTGATTGTAAACGGATATGCAAAAGAAGTACTAAGTCAGTTGCCAATGGAATTTGCAGTAGAAGCACAAAAGCTTCTTGCTTTGACATTGGAAGGAAGTGTTGGATAATCTTGAATAGGAATAAAGAATATGTTATCGATAAAGAATTTACAAGCAAAGGTTGAAGATAAGCAGATCCTGAATGGTATTAACCTCGAGGTAAAACCTGGAGAAGTTCATGCTATCATGGGTCCAAATGGTTCAGGAAAAAGCACGCTTGCTTCTGTCCTCTCCGGCCGTGAAGAATATGAAGTTACCGGAGGTGAAGTTGATTACCTCGGAAAGAATTTGCTTGAGATGGATCCTGAGATCAGGGCACGCGAAGGTGTATTTCTTGCTTTCCAGTATCCTGTGGAGATCCCTGGCGTCAGCACGATCAACTTCATGAAGACGGCGCTCAACAAGATCCGTGAGCACAGAGGTCAGCCTACACTGGATGCTGTGTCATTTCTTCAATTGATGAAGGAGAAGATCAAACTTGTAGAGATCGATCAATCACTTTTGAATCGTTCCCTCAATGAAGGATTCTCGGGTGGTGAAAAGAAACGCAACGAGATCTTTCAGATGGCGATGCTGGAACCTAAACTTGCCATCCTTGATGAAACAGATTCTGGCCTTGACATTGATGCTCTTCGCATTGTATCCAACGGCGTGAATACTCTCCGTTCAAAAAACAATGCAATCATTTTAGTAACACACTATCAGCGTCTGCTGGAATATATCGTACCGGACTTTGTGCACGTTCTTTACAAAGGAAAAATTGTGAAATCAGGGACCAAGGAACTGGCACTTGAACTGGAAGCAAAGGGTTACGATTGGATTAAGAATGAACTGGCGTTGGCGTAAGTATGAGTACTCTCACAGAAAAGAAGAATTTATTACTGGATATTCAGACAGCTTTTGATAAGCAACCTTTCAAGAGTGAAGCTTCACGCATTCAGGCGATGGAACTGTTGGCAAGCAAAGGCCTGCCCGGATCTAAAAGTGAAGAATATAAATTCACTCCCATCAGCAGAACTCTTGAGAAAATTGAAAATCTCAACATCGGTGGAGCTCATCCTAAAAACATCTCCGCTCCTGTTCAGGTCATCCAGGACCTCAGGTGCAATGTCATTGCTTTTATAAACGGGCATTTCTCAAAAGAACATTCTGTTATTCTTGACAAGGACTTAAAAGTACAGGCATCCGCAGTGGAAGCACCAATTGCTGAAAGTGATCCGTTCGACTTACTGAATCACGCCTTTACTTCAGAGATTATTCACATCGCTGTTGCCTCCAAAAAATCGATTGAACATCCGGTTGCCATCGTATACTATTTTGATTCAAAGGAATTTGTTTTCGCTAATCCGCGATGGTCCGTTTCTCTTGGCACTCAAAGCTCAGCTTCCTTCATTGAATACACTCAATGCATTGGGGAAACTCAATACATCAACAATAAGCAATCAACATTTGATGTTGCTGACAACGCTCATCTTGAGTACACGATGATCCAGAACGGATCGAAGTCAGAGATCCAAACCAACAATACACGCATTCAGCTTGCATCCAATGCAACGCTTTCTTCTTTTACTTTCACTTTTGAAGGTCAGTTGATCCGCAATAATCTTTCTGTCATCGTCGATGGTCAGGGAATTGATGCCAATCTTACGGGATTGTATATGCTCTCAAATAAGACCATTGCTGATAATCATACAGTCGTGGATCATCGCAAGCCCAATTCAAACAGCAATGAATTGTACAAAGGTGTGATGGATGGAAATTCAAAAGGTGTTTTCAATGGCAAGATCTATGTGCGTCCTCAGGCGCAAAAGACCAATGCCTTTCAATCCAACAGAAATATTCTGTTAAGCGAAACCGCAAGTGTGAACACCAAGCCTCAGCTTGAGATCTGGGCAGATGATGTAAAATGCTCTCATGGCTGCACAACCGGTCAGCTGGATGAAGAGGCCCTGTTTTATCTGCGCTCACGCGGTATCTCCAAAGAGATGGCTCGTGGCATGATGCTCAATGCTTTTGCTGCTCAGACACTTTCTTCCATGAAGAATGAAACGGTAAGAAATTATATAGATTCCCTCATCTCCGAAAAGCTTCAAAAGAGTTTCTCCTGATGGAAACTGTCACTGCACATCGTCAATTGAATGTAGATACCATTCGCAAGCAATTTCCGGTCCTTCATCAGAAGGTAAACGGACATGATCTTGTCTATTTTGATAATGCGGCCACTACTCAGAAACCACAAACAGTCATTGATTCACTGATAGGATATTACTCAGGCTTCAATGCAAATATCCATCGCGGAATTCACACGCTCGCTGAAAAAGCAACCAAAGCATTTGAAGAAACGCGTGTTGTCGCACAGCAGTTTATCAACGCAAAGCATAAAGAAGAGATCATTTTCGTCAGAGGCGTTACAGAAGCTGTCAATCTTGTTGCCGCAAGCTATGGAAGAACATTCATCAAGGAAGGTGATGAAATTATTATTTCAGGTCTCGAACATCATTCCAACATCGTACCATGGCAAATGGTATGTGAGGAGAAGGGCTGTAAGCTCCGCATCATTCCCGTCTCCCCTTCGGGCGAACTTGATATGGATGAGTTCAGCAAACTGCTCTCTTCCAGAACAAAATTAGTTGCCGTTAATCACGCATCGAACAGTCTCGGCACCATCAACCCGATCAAATCAGTCATTGACAAGGCTCATGATGCCGGAGCCGTTGTATTGATTGACGGAGCACAGGCATCTGCCCATCTGGACATCGATGTTCAGCAGCTGGATTGTGATTTCTATTGCATCTCCGGTCATAAGATGTACGGTCCTACAGGAGTCGGAATCCTTTACGGAAAAAAAGAACTTCTTGAGAAGATGCCTCCCTACATGGGTGGCGGTGAGATGATCAGCAACGTGACGTTTGAAAAGACAACGTACAATGACCTTCCATATAAATTTGAAGCGGGAACACCCAACATCGCGGATGTGGTTGCCTACAAAGAGGCTTTTCTGTTCATTAATAATCTTGATAAGAAAGCTGTCGATGAACATGAACATAATCTGCTGCACTACGCTTCCTCTGAATTGGCAAAGCTTAAGGGCGTAAGACTCATTGGCACCGCTAAGGAAAAAGTGAGCGTTCAGTCATTCATCATTGATGGCATTCATCCTTTTGATGTGGGACAAATGCTGGATGCAAGAGGTGTCGCCGTGAGAACTGGACATCATTGCACACAACCGCTTATTGATCAATTAGGAATTGAGGGAACCGTAAGGGCATCTTTTGCGGTTTATAATACAAAGGAAGAGATTAACCGGCTGATAGAAGGAATTGACCGGATTATCAAGTTTTTGAAATGACCATTAACGAGACACAAGACGAGATAATAAGAGATTTTTCCATCCTGGATGGAGACCTTGAAATGTCTGTCATGTACCTGATGGAGCTGGGCCAGAAACTGCCGGCGATGAGGGAGGAAGAAAAGACAGAGGAGAATATCGTAAAAGGATGCCAGTCGAAAGTATGGCTCACAGCATCATTGACACATGAGCGCCTCTTCTTCACCGCGGACAGTAATACTGCTATCACGAAAGGACTCGTGAGCATGCTGATAAGAGTTTACAATGGCCATCTGCCGGAAGAGATTCTTTCCAGCGAACTGTACTTCATGCAGAAAATAGGAATGGAAAGATTCATTGGCACACAACGCTCCAATGGATTCGCGGCTATGGTGAAGCAGATGAAACTTTATGCGTTGGCTTTTAAAACAAAATCAGAGATACAGGCATGAGCACAGAAATACAAAATACAGATACCAATACAGCAACACTGGAGATACCCGAGCTCCGTGAAAAGATCATGGCGGCCATCAAGACGATCTATGATCCTGAGATCCCTGTGGATATCTATGAACTTGGATTGATCTATGAGATCAGCATCTATCCGATAAACAATGTGCATGTGATGATGACCTTAACTTCACCATCCTGCCCTTCAGCCGAAGCAATTCCTGCTGAAGTAGAACAAAAGATCAAGGCTATCACAGGTGTGAACGATGTAAAAGTCGAAATCACCTGGGATCCCCCCTACTCACAGGACATGATGAGTGAGGCTGCCAAATTGGAACTAGGATTCCTTTAAACTTGTTATATAAACTACTGATTAAAAAAATACAATTATGAGCATGTATCCCGAACAACTGGTGGCTCCCATGAGAACAGACCTCACCAGTGCTGGATTTAAAGAATTGAAGACACCTACCGAGGTGGAGAACCAAATCAAAAAAGAAAAAGGCACTACTTTGCTGGTGATCAACTCCGTGTGCGGATGCGCAGCCGGAGCCGCAAGACCAGGTGTAAAGTGGGCGCTACAGAACAGCGCCAAGAAGCCTGACCATCTTGCAACAGTATTTGCAGGAGTCGACACAGAAGCTGTTTCTAAAGCAAGACAACTAACAATGCCTTACCCTCCTTCTTCACCATCCATTGCGTTGTTTAAGGACGGAGAACTCATTCACTTTGTAGAGCGTCACCACATTGAAGGCAGAAATGCACAGATGATCGGTGAGCACCTCGTGGAAGTGTTTGACGAATTCTGCTAAGCATTCATATAAATCTCAAAAGCCCGCCTCAAGCGGGTTTTTTTTGCCTTTTCGGGAATACGTACTATCTTGAAAAGCAACCATGCATCTGCTCAACCCCCGGATATGCATAGCTTAAGATTTTTCGTTATTATCGTGCTGCTATGTTCAGGCTCACAGGCAATCGCCCAGTTCAAGCACATCAAGAAAACATTTCTTGTCGAAGATCATACTCTCAACATTAAAAATGAAGGGTTTGAAAGTCCGGAGACTTGCTACTTTGGTGGTGGTGACGGTTACATCACAGGGAAAAAAGGTGACGGCGGAACTCCACCTTATGCTTTGGTATGGACCGATGGCGTCGGAAATGTAATTGCCAACGATGTTGAAGAAATATACAATCTTGTTGCCGGCGATTACACACTTACCGTTACTGACAATGCAGGATGCTCAAAGGCACAGACCTATAGCGTAGGATACAATTGCCCTTACACCTGCAGTGGAAGTATTCTAACCGAAAACATCGTAGATACAGGATGCGGAGTAAATAGCGGAAGCTTTGATGCCTCCTTTACGGGCGTCGGGCCTTATTTATATACATTGACCCGTGGCAATAAGTACACTGATACTGAAACAACAGTTACATCAGGTTCATTTTCAGGATCGTCAGTCAACAACACATTCAGTGGACTCATATCGGGATCATACTATCTGACGCTTTACGATCAGGGCACATTATGCAGTCATTATGCATCCGTTGAAATTGCAAGCACCGATTTCAGATTTCTAACAGGGCTTCATGCAGTCAACAGTTCAAATTGTGTTTTCCCAGATGGTAAAGTAACGTTTGATATTAATGACGTGACATTTCCTCACAATTTTGAAATCAAATGGAGGATACAGGGAGGATCCGAGACTACGTTCACAACAACCTCAACAGCCGTCTCGCTTGATAATCTGAACACCGGATATTATTATGTCCAGGTAACAGATATCGATAACCCCAGCTGTATTATCGCTGAATCTATTTCGGTTGGAACCAATGCCAATCTCTCCGTAGTAGTAGACAATATTACTTCTGTCACAAGCTGTTCTTCTCCTAATGGAGCCGCCAGCATCACCGTCAGCGGCGGATCAGGAAATTATGCTTACTTCTGGAATGGACCCGGCTCACCCGATCCTGTCGGTGAAGATATCAGCAATCTAAAGGCAGGCTTTTATTCATTATTCGTACTCGACAATTCTTCAGGCTGTACTAATTTCAGTTCCGTTAATTCAGTAACCATACCGAATGCTACCGTTGAACCTGGCGTTACCATCATTAAGTCTAACAACACCAGTTGCTCAGGTCTTTTCAATGGATTTATTCAACTCACTCCAACCTCTGCCACACCTGGCCCCTTCCAGATCTACTGGTATGATGATGCCAATAATCTTATCAACAATGGCCCCATTTTAAACTTCATCAATGGCGGATCATATGGTTATAGTGTCAGAGATCTTTCAACAGGGTGCGTGCGGGAAAGGATCTTCAGCGGATTGATTGACATCACTGATGCTTCCACTCCTGCCGTAACACTCTCCGGTGTTGAAACAAGTCAAACGAGTTGCTCTGCACCCCCCAACGGTGCAATAGATATAACGGTCACTACAGGTTCATCCTATTCAGTGAGCTGGACGAGCAACGTTGGTTTCACCTCTACCTCTGAAGATATTTCCTTTTTACAGAATGGCATTTACACGGTTGATGTTGCAGTCGCTTGCAGCGGAGCCAATACGCCACCCACCATCACATCGACCGCTGTTCCCGGAACCTATACATTTAACGAAGTGATCGTCGACAATACGATCTCAATTACCGACCCTGATAACACGGATCTCTCCTCTGCCACTGTTATTATTTCCTCAGGTCATCAACCTTTAGAAGACGTGCTCGGTATTGTTAATCAGAATGGGATAACAGGAAGTTTTGATGGGCCGTCCGGCGTGCTTACGCTAAGCGGAACAAGCTCAGTTGCCAATTATCAAACGGCTATGCGGTCGGTGGCTTATTACAATATTGCAGGAAACAAGTCTCAGGGAGTTCGCACTTTCTCATGTACGGTGTTTGATGGATCGGGCAACAGCAATACTTCTACGAATACAATCAATGTGATCAATCAGCCTCCGGTATTATCTCCCATCACATCAAATGCGCTTCATGTAAAAGATGATCTTTTCATCAACAACGGAATAACAATCAGTGATGCCGATAATACTTTTCTTGTATCTGCATCCGTTTCAATTACGGGCGGACTTCAAACTGCTGAAGATCGTTTGCTCTTTACAGATCAGGTTGGTGTTTCAGGGAGCTACGATACTTCTACGGGTATTCTCTCGCTAACAGGTGCTTCTTCCATTCCAAACTATCAGACTGCCTTGCGATCCGTGACGTACAAAAATCTTATTCCCGCCTCTTCATCGACGGTTACAAGAACTATCAAAATCCTTGTGCAGGGTGTCTATAACACAAGTAACGCATCAACAACCAACATCATCTTTAACCAGGTGCCCAGTGTATCAGTGACCTCTTATAAAGCAAATTCCGGGGAGATCCTCGTCATACCTATCTCCTCCGTTATAAGTGATCCGGAAAATAATCTCGACCTGACAACGCTTCAAATACATTCCGCTCGTGGAGCTGCGACTTCTGTCATGGCTTCAAATATTTCTGTGGATTACTCCACCGTGGCGGAATTTGAGGGAACAGATCAGCTATCCATCACGGGTTGTGACATGGGTGGAAAGTGTACAGCCGGAAGCCTTAGCATTGAAGTCTTTGGAGAGTTGATGGTGTACAACGGAATTTCTCCTAATGGTGATGGACTCAATGAATATTTCAGGATCCAATCTCTACCCAGTGAATCACGGGTCGAGATCTTTAACCGGTGGGGAGATAAAGTTTTTGATATGTCAGGATACGACAACAACGACCATCTCAAGAGATTTGAAGGACGTAATGATTCCGGCAAGGAACTCGGCTCAGGAACTTACTTTTACAGGATCCATATCAGGGATGGCCGGGAGTTGAAAGGATACCTTCAGCTTCGACGATAAACACACTATCGGAAAAGCACATTTTTGATCCCTTTTGCTGTTTCATACCATTTACGCAGATAAAAAGTAAGTTTGGGGCTGAACCATTCCGTTTATATTCTGTTTTTATTGAGAATGAAAGTAGCGATATCCAGGCAGGAACATTTCAACGCAGCACACAGGTTATACAATCCTGAATGGACGGATGAGAAGAATGATACTGTTTTTGGAAAATGTAACAATCCGAATTTCCATGGGCATAACTATGATCTCATTGTCACCCTCATTGGTGAACCTGACCCCGCTACCGGATATGTTTACGATCTGAAAATCCTCAGCGACCTTATTAAAGCCAATATTCTTGATCATTTTGATCACAAAAACCTTAATTTAGATACTCCCTATTTCAAAGCTTTGAATCCAACGGTGGAGAATATTGCGATTGTGATATGGCAGATTCTGCGAAAGCTGATTGATCCCAAATTTGAACTGAAAATTAAACTCTATGAGACAGAAAGAAATTTCGTTGAATATCCAGCCATTTGATGAAAATGATCAGGAAGATGATCACTCAGGGAGTTCCGTCAACACTCCCCTGCGTGAAGATGCATTCAAGCTGAGTGATGAGGAGAAGATTGAGAAGATAGAAGGTCACATTCGTGAGATCATGACTACGCTCGGCCTTGATCTTACCGACGACAGTCTTAGCGGCACACCCAAGCGCGTTGCCAAGATGTATGTAAAGGAAGTATTCAGCGGATTGAATCCAAAGAACAGACCTCAGATCAAATTATTTGATAACAAGTATAACTATGATCAGATGCTGGTGGAGAAAGAAATTACTTTCTACTCCCATTGTGAGCATCACCTTGTACCAATTTACGGCAGAGCACACGTTGCATATTTCTCATCCGGAAAAGTGATCGGACTCTCCAAGATCAATCGCATCGTTCAGTATTTCGCAAAGCGTCCACAGGTTCAGGAACGATTAACCGTTCAGATTGGTAAGGAGCTTGAAAGAATCTTGCACACTGACAGCGTGGGCGTTGTAATGGATGCAAATCATATGTGCGTTGCTATGCGCGGCGTTGGAGATACCAACAGTAAAACCGGTAGCGCCTATTTCTCAGGCAAGTTCAAGGATGAAAACATCAAGCGTGAATTCCTGAATTTCATCAATAGCCCGCAACCACATTTATAATCTATTTAGAACCATTCAAAACACCAATAACAGGCCCGATAAGGGCCTTTTTTGTTTTGAATCATGGTAAAAGGTGTGGTACATTAGCGGTTCTAACCCTGAAAAACGAATTATATGATATTCGACTTAGACATGATCAAGGCCTTCTACGACGCGATGCCAGGCCGCATTGCCGCAGCAAGAAAAGTCGTAGGAAAACCCCTTACTCTTTCTGAAAAGATCCTTTACTCCCACTTGCATTCGTCTCAGAACATCCAGGCTTTCGGACGAGGTAAATCATATGTTGACTTCGCACCAGACCGTGTTGCGATGCAGGATGCAACGGCTCAGATGGCGTTGCTTCAGTTCATGTCAGGTGGTATTCCAAAAGTTCTGGTGCCTTCAACAGTTCATTGCGATCACCTTGTGCTTGCAAAGAATGGTGCGAAGCAGGACTTAGCAGAGTCTATCACTGCAAGCGGTGAAGTGTTCAGCTTTCTTGAATCCGTTTCAAATAAATATGGCATTGGTTTCTGGAAACCAGGTGCCGGTATCATTCATCAGGTGGTAATTGAAAACTATGGCTTCCCGGGTGGTATGATGATCGGTACTGACTCTCATACAGTTAATGCCGGTGGAATAGGCATGCTTGCAATTGGTGTGGGTGGTGCTGATGCAGTGGATGTTATGTCAGGGATGGCATGGGAACTAAAATGGCCAAAGCTTATCGGTATTAAGTTGACTGGTAAACTGAGTGGCTGGACTTCTTCAAAAGATGTGATCTTAAAAGTCGCTGGTATCCTTACTGTAAAAGGTGGAACCGGCGCTATTGTTGAATATTTTGGTGATGGTGCAAAGTCTTTATCCTGTACAGGTAAAGGAACTATCTGTAACATGGGTGCAGAGATCGGAGCGACAACTTCTACTTTCGGTTATGATGAGAAAATGGCCCAGTACCTGAGAGGAACTGATCGCGCTGAAGTTGCAAAACTTGCGGATAAAGTAAAAGAACATTTAACAGGCGATCCTGAAGTTTATAAAACTCCTGAAAAGTATTTTGATGAGGTGTATGAGATTGATCTTACAACGCTCGAGCCTCATGTTAATGGTCCCTTCACTCCTGACCGTGCGATCCCTATCTCAAAGTTTGCTGATGAAGTTCGCAGCAATGGATGGCCGCAGGTATTGGAAGTTGGTCTTATCGGATCTTGTACCAATTCTTCTTATGAAGATATTTCCCGCTCTGCATCTCTTGCCAAGCAGGCAGTAGATAAAAGACTGAAGGCGAAAGCTGAATTCACCATCACTCCTGGTTCTGAAAAGGTTCGCTACACGGTTGATCGTGATGGCTATCTTGAAATCTTTGGAAAGATGGGTGGTGTTGTCATGGCAAATGCCTGCGGACCTTGTATCGGTCAGTGGTCACGCCATACCAATGATCCCAACAGAAGAAACTCCATCATCACTTCCTTTAACCGGAACTTTGCAAAGAGAAATGATGGCAATCCGAATACACACGCATTTGTAGCGTCTCCGGAAATTACAACAGCATTTGCCATTGCCGGTGACCTTACATTCAATCCATTGAAAGACACCCTTCTCAATGAAGATGGTGTGGCAGTTAAGCTTGATGAACCAAAGGGCGTTGAATTCCCTCCTAAGGGATTTGATGTAAAGGATCCGGGCTTCATCGCTCCTGCGAAAGACGGCAGAGGGGTTGTAGTAAGGATCGATCCTAAATCAAAACGTCTCCAGGCATTGAGTCCATTCGCAGCGTGGGATGGAAAGAACTGGACAGGATTAAAGCTCCTGATCAAGGCTAAAGGAAAATGTACAACAGATCATATTTCAATGGCCGGTCCATGGCTTCGTTTCCGCGGACACCTTGATAACATCTCTGACAATACACTTACGGGTGCAACCAACTTCTTTAACGATAAGACCGATAGCGTCAAGAATCAGCTGACGGGTCAGTATGGTCCGGTACCTGCAACACAGCGTGCCTACAAAGCGGCTGGCATCTCTTCTATTGTTGTTGGAGATCAGAACTACGGTGAAGGTTCATCACGCGAGCACGCAGCAATGCAGCCTCGACATCTTGGAATGAAGGTAATACTGGTGAAGTCATTCGCACGTATTCATGAAACCAATCTGAAGAAACAGGGAATGCTGGCGATCACGTTCTCCAATGAAGCAGATTACGATAAGTTCCAGGAAGATGATACTGTAGACTTCCCGGATTTGACATCTTTCGCACCTGAAAGACAACTTACATTAGTGTTGAATCATAAGGACGGCAGCAAGGATACTATTAAAGTTAACCACACTTACAATGCAAGTCAGATCGGTTGGTTTAAGGCCGGTTCTGCTTTGAACCTGATGGCTAAGCAGATCGCTGCCAACAAGGCTGAAGCAGCCAGGACTCCTGTTGCATCGAAGCCAAAGGCAAAAAAGAAAGTGTCTGTGGCAAAGAAAGCCGGAGCTACTATCAAGAAGGTGGTGAAGGCTGCGAAGAAAGCTTTCAAGAAGATCGCAGGCAAGAAGGCTAAAGCGAAAAAGGTAGTAAAGAAGGCGAAGAAGGTTGTGAAGAAAGCTGCTAAGAAGTCGATTAAGAAAGCGGCGAAGAAGAAGAAATAAGTTGATATAACTTTTGGAATGGAAAGGGCTCTTGATGAAGGAGCCCTTTTTCTTTAGAGAAAGGATCACGGACCATCATAAGCGTTGCTTCCGACGTGCGAATACACAACAACAATCTCGCCCCCTTCAGGGCTTAAATACACGTTTGCATAGCAAACCCTGGCCTAAGGCCAGGGCTAATAAATCTCAGCCCTTCAGGCCTTAGAAATACAAAGGGTCTTGTTCTAAAGCCTTTTTCACCTCATTTTAAGGTCTTCCCATCCATCCCTTCTTCAACTATTTCCCTCCAAAAACCTCTTTTCACCCTCCATTCCCCGTTTTTTGTTCTCTTATTCAAATTTGCATTCTCTTTTTACCCCATTTTCTTCGTTTTTAGCCCAATTTGAGGGTTTTTGGGGGTGTTTCTCGAACGTTCCTCGGACGTTCCTCGTACTTTTCAGCTACCATTGCGTGCTTTCTCTGATGATTCTCTGATTCGTCTCTGATGTTTCCCCTATAAAAACGCTGCTTTCTCTGATAAACCTCTGATTCGTCTCTGATCGATCCCCTATAAAACAGTGCTTTTCCCCATCTATTCCCTTATTCTTCTCTGATTCGCCTCTGATTACTCTCTGTTGTTTCTCTGATCCATGTCGGATCACTCTCTGATTCATCTCGGTTGCCTCTCCTATCCCTCCCTGATCCATGCCGGATCCTTCCCAGTCTCTACTCAGAGTCTACTCAGATCCTACCCAGTCTCTATTCAGATTCTACTCAGTGTCTGTCCTGACCATGCCCTGATCATAGCTTCAAATGGCTAAATTTACCGTCAGCTGGCATAGTTTTTTTAATCTAATCATACTCTTTAACCTTAATCCCAGGCTTGCCTGACACGCGTACTCCCGTATTCATTCCTTTTGATAATATGTTTTGCGACATGCTTAGAGTGCGTGGGACAGATGAATCGTGTCAACAGACGTCACCCTCAAAAAGATCTGATCGAAATCCTCGTCAAGGCATTGAAGATCAATATCAAACCCAAACCACCCGATCGTAAAAGAATTTCATTCTCTATCATTCCTGTTTCTTCCACTACTTCAGGTGGTGATCAGATATTAGTTTCCTCTATCAACGCTGCGTTTACATTTGGTCACATTGACTCGACCAACATATCAAGTGTCTACTTCCTGCCCTATACCGACCTTGTCGAAAACTTCGGCTTTGGAACGAAGATCAATCTCTGGACTTCCAAAAACAATTGGAACATCCCGGTAGAATTCCGCATCAGCAGCTTAACTCAATACAGCTATGGTCTTGGCAGTTCAACTGAAAAGAAAGATCAATTCAGATTGAAGTATAACAACGTAAGATTCTATGGAACTGCTAACAGAAGAATCAAAGGTTATCTGTACGCAGGACTTGGAATTAACTACGACCGGTATTATAAAGTAAGTGACTCGGGAGACTCTACTGCCTTCGACAGGCATGGCTCCGGAACAGATGAAACATCTTTCTCCACCGGTATCACCATCAATGCCCTGTACGATGATAGAAAGAACTCTATCAATCCGGATCACGGACATTACATCAACTTTATTTATCGCGTCAATCCACCCTACCTCGCCAATCAAAGCCGATGGAGCACCGCCTATCTTGACTACAGGGAATACAAATCTCTCAGCGACACAAAGAGAAAGATCATTGCTATATGGGCATTCTATTGGGGATCGTTTGGAGATGTTCCTTATTTCAATTTACCGGGAACACAACTTGAGTTCGGTCAACGATCCGGTCGCGGATTTTCCCAATCACGGTTCAGAGGAAAACACATGCTCTACCTGGAAGCGGAATATCGTTTTGATATTTCAAAGAATGGATTGCTGGGAGCCGTTCTATTCGCCAATGTCCAGTCGCTATCGGAAGCAGACAACGAACAGTTCTCACAAGTCAATCCCGCCGGTGGTTTCGGTGCACGTGTAAAATTCAATAAACAATCCAATACGAATCTTACCCTCGACTTTGGATTCGGGAATGAGTCGTTTACGTTTACGATTGGTCTCGGAGAGTTTTTCTAAAGAGATAATTCACGAAGGACACTTCTGAATTCACTCAGCATCATCGCCGTTGCACCCCACACTATTTCGTCTTCCACCAGAAAATGCGGAGCCTCCATACGGAATGTTTTTGCCACAAGTATCTCCTTTGTGAGCACCGCATTGTCTTTGATCAATTCATCAACACTCCCCTTCAGTATGCCGGCCACTTCGAAAGGATCGGGAACGAATTTGGGATCTGAACGATAGAATCCTATCACAGGCGTGACTATAAAATTACTGGGGATCACGAAGAACTGACTCAACATTCCAATCAGTTCAACTTTCGTTGGATCAATACCTATCTCTTCCTGCGCTTCCCGAAAGGCAGTCTGTTCAGAAGTTTCATCGCCTTCTGCTTTACCACCCGGAAGACTTATTTGTCCACTGTGCGTACCCGCATACTCAGCACGCTTCGTTAAAGGGAAATAAAGCTTTCCATTCTCTTCATATAATAATATGAGGACTGCGCCAGGCTTGGGAGGCAACTTATGAGTAAAGTTGGGACGAACATCTCCCAAAGAAACAGCGCGCATGGGTTCATGTGCTTCTGCTCCGGGCAAAGGTTTCTTAAGTCGTTCTGATAGCTGTGTGAGTAAACGATCTACTTGCATGCTCTGAACAGTTCGGCAGGTATCATCTTATCTCCTGCTTTTTCTGAAAGATTAAATTGCTCACAGGCTTCTTTCTTCTGATTGTTCTTCCAGTAAGCCATTCCCAGGTAGTAATGGATCTTATCAATGAACGAATCCATTTTGTTACTCTGTTCCAGCAATCTTACTGCATTGGAATAGTCACCTGTAAGATACCGGTAGATGCCTTTGTTGCGATAAGCCCAGCCATTGTCGGGATCCAGCAATATACTTCTGTCAATCTCGACCAGTGCCTCCGGTAATTTATTCTGCATTAAAAGTATGTAACCACGATTGTTAATGAAGTATGGCTGATCCGGAGAAAGTCTGATGGCATCATTGACCAGTATCATGGCATCGTTAAGATTTCCCCTGCTGATCTCAATCATGGATAATGTATTGTAGATGTTAGGTTCTTTTGAATTGAGACGAATTGCTTTCTGAAGGTCCTGCTTTGCTTCTTCAAACCTTGACAAATAGTAATTTACAGTACCATGGTTGACGAGATAATCAACATTTGCAGTATCCAGACTCATCGCTTTTTCAAAAGAGATCAGCGCACCATTAAAGTCTCTCATTTTTGTTTCAACGAGTCCTTTCATAAAATACGCTACGGCAGTGTCAGGCCTGGTAGCAATTATTTTCTCTATGTCTTTCCGGGCATTGAAGTATTCATTCAATTCATAAAAGGTATTGGCACGGTTAAAGTATGCCTCCAGATATTCAGGATTACATGAGATGGCTTTATTATAGAATGGCAAAGCTTCGTCCCAGCGATTCGCCTGAAAGTGAAGCGTTCCCAGATTGTTGAGGGCAGGAACATAACAAGGGTCGACCAGGATAGCCTCATTGAAATAGTAGAGTGCCTGATCGGTGCTGTGTTCTTTCAGGGAAAGGTTTCCTTTCAGAAGGAACTTTTGAAGACGGAGCTCTTTGTTATCCGAGCAACCCAATAAGATGACGACAAAAAATACCAGCGAGCCTGCTCTCATTTACCTAATTTCTATTTCCGAAGCGCTGAATACCAGTTTTGATTTAAAGTCCTGAATTCAGATGAAGCAAAGTTAAAGATTTGAATGGTCTTTTGATGACTGCTATGACGGGCCAGACACGGGCGAAATCGAATTCGGGTGCCAAACCGGATTTTTTCTCCAAAATTGGTTTGTTTATTCTCAAAACCGTCCTTTCTTTGCATCCATCATGAGAAAAACACAAAACATCCATCTGCACCACCATCATGCATTAGCATGTTGATTGGCAGGTTTATGTTTTGAAAAAATACAAAGCATATTAAAAGGCTTGCCACGCGGCAGGCCTTTTTTTATTTATCAGATCATAATCAGAAAGTAATTTTAACGTGTATGAAAGAGTTGTTGAGAATAGCGATACAGAAATCAGGAAGGCTGCAAGAGGGATCCCTGGAACTTCTTAAAGAAAGTGGATTATCTATCAGTAATGGAAGAGATCAGTTAAAAACACAGGCAAGGAATTTTCCCGTAGAGATCCTCTTTCTCCGCGATGATGATATCCCTCAATACATTGAAGACAACATAGCGGATGTTGGCATTGTAGGTGAAAACGTCTATGCGGAAAAGCAAAAGAACAATACACTGATCAAGCGTCTTGATTTTGCCAAATGCCGGTTATCCATTGCCGTGCCCCGCGCAGAAAACTACACCGGCATCTCCTGGCTCGCAGGCAAAAATATTGCAACCTCCTACCCTAATATTGTACAACAGTTTCTCGACAAGAATAAAATCAAGGCCGGCATTCATGAGATCAGCGGATCGGTAGAGATCGCTCCCGGGATTGGTCTTGCAGATGCCATCTTCGATATCGTTAGTACTGGCAGCACATTGTTGAGCAACGGACTTCGTGAAGTCGAAGTCGTAATGCAATCTGAAGCAGTGATGATCGCCGGTCCAAAGTTAACTACCGAAAAGCAGGGAATTCTTGATCAGCTTCTTTTCAGAATTGAAGCAGTGAACTCCGCCAAGAGCAACAAGTACATCCTTCTGAATTGTCCGAATGAAGCCATTGAAAAGATAACGTCACTGATCCCCGGAATGAAAAGTCCGACGATCATGCCTCTTACCAGAACCGGATGGTCTTCTCTTCACTCTGTTGTAAATGAGAATGACTTCTGGGAAAAGATTGGTCAGCTTAAATCATTCGGAGCAGAAGGCATTCTGGTCATCCCTATCGAAAAAATGATTGCCTGAAATGAAAGTATTAAACAATCCTTCACCCGACACCTGGTCTGACCTGATCAAAAGACCACAGCTGGAGCTTGAGTTTCTGGAAAGCTCAGTAAGGAACACACTTAAGCGCGTGAAGCTTTCCGGTGACCAGGCACTCTACGAACTGACACAACAATACGATGGTGTTAAGCTGGATGATTTAAAAGTTTCCGGAAAGGAAATCGATCATGCGATCAATACTCTTGACAAATCAATTAAGGAAGCGATTGGCATAGCCACCAATAATATAAGAGCATTTCATAATGCACAGAAAAGAGATGTCCTGAAAGTCGAGACGATGCCGGGTGTCAGCTGCTGGAGGAAATCTGTTCCCATTCAGAAGATAGGAATCTATATCCCTGGAGGTTCGGCTCCGCTATTCTCTACTGTTCTTATGCTGGGCATACCTGCATCGATTGCCGGATGTGAAGAGATCATACTTTGCACTCCACCCAATAAAGATGGAAGTGTCAATGCAGCGATCCTTTATGCAGCATCCATTGCAGGCATCAAGAAAATATTTAAAGTCGGAGGTGCACAGGCCATTGCCGCGATGGCATACGGAACACAAAGCATCCCTCCTGTTTATAAGATTTTCGGACCTGGCAATCAGTATGTCACCAAAGCAAAGCAGATGATCAGTCAGGAAGGTGTTGCGATCGACATGCCTGCCGGACCTTCTGAAGTAATGGTGATCGTTGATGAAACGGCGGATGCATCTTTTGTAGCAGCAGACTTGCTTTCACAGGCAGAGCATGGTGCCGACAGTCAGGTGGTGCTGGTTGCACTGGATGAATCAAAGGCCAAAGCGATTCAAACTGAAATCGACCGTCAGGTGAATCTATTACCCCGAAAGGAAATCGCTTTGCAGTCACTTCAGAATAGTCTTACCGTCATCTTTTCAGACTCTGAAGCAGCGATGAAGTTTGCTAATGAATATGCTCCGGAGCACCTCATCCTCAACACCAAAGATTGCGACGCACTTTCTGAAAAAGTCATCAATGCAGGTTCGGTGTTTTTAGGACCTTATTCTCCTGAGGCTATCGGCGACTATGCTTCAGGAACAAATCATACGCTTCCCACCAATGGATTTGCGAAAGCATACAGTGGCGTTTCGCTTGAGAGTTTTACGAAAATGATCACCTATCAGAAGTTATCTTCAGAAGGATTGAAAAATCTTGGACCCTCAGTTGAGATAATGGCTGAAGCAGAACAACTCGACGCACACAAGCAGGCAGTATCAATTCGTTTAAAGAAATTAAAATGAAAGAAATTGATATTCAATCCCTCGCAAGAGAAAATATAAAGCGCCTCAAGCCTTACTCCTCTGCACGTGATGACTTTGAAGGAACTGCTTCCGTATTTCTGGATGCAAATGAAAATCCATTTCCAACAGACTTCAACAGATATCCTGATCCGCATCAGAAGGAGTTGAAGAAAGAGATTGCGCGTCTTAAGAATGTGAAGCCGGAGCAGATATTCCTGGGCAATGGAAGTGATGAGGCAATTGATCTGTTCTTCAGAGTTTTCTGTGAGCCGGGAAAAGATTCTGTGCTGGCTCCTCAACCAACCTATGGAATGTACACGGTCAGTGCAGAGATCAATAATATTAAGATCATCTCTGCTCAGCTCACTCCTGCTTTTCAGCTGGATACCGATAGCTTGTTGAAGTCTGTCCAACCCGATACCAAACTGATTTTTATCTGCAGTCCCAATAACCCTTCTGCCAATCTTATAAATCCAAAAGATATTGAGGTCATTCTGAACAACTTCAAAGGAATTGTCATTATCGATGAGGCGTATATCGACTTTTCAGAATCACCAAGCTGGACTACACGGATTTCTGAATTTAAGAACCTTGCCATCCTGCAAACATTCTCAAAGGCCTGGGGATTGGCAGGGTTGCGGGTTGGGATGTGCTTTGCCAATGAAGAGATCATCAGGTTGCTCAACAAAATAAAACCTCCCTACAACATCAATGCGTTCTCCCAGTCAGAAACATTGCGATGCATTACTTCCCGCAAGGAAGGTCAGATAAAGATGGTGACTGAAATAAAAACCTCTCGGGAAGAACTGAAGAAACAACTCGGCACAATCAAATCTGTTAAGAAAATATTTCCTTCCGACGCCAATTTCTTGCTGGTGGAAGTGGACGATGCCAGAAGCATGTATTCCAAATTAATTGACAAAGGGATTGTTGTCAGGGATCGCTCCAACGTGATCCTGTGTGACAACTGTCTTAGAATAACTGTCGGAACAAAAGAAGAAAACAAACAACTGACCCAAGCAATATCGCTACTATGAAGAAAGTCCTATTTATTGATCGTGACGGAACCCTGATCACTGAACCATCCGACGAGCAGATTGACAGTCTTGAGAAACTTGAATATTATCCCCTGGTTTTTTCAGGATTAGGAAAGATAGCCCGTACCGGAAATTACGAGATGGTAATGGTGACCAATCAGGATGGACTTGGAACTTCCAGCTTCCCTGAAGAAACATTCTGGCCGGCTCATAACAAGATGCTGAAGACGTTTGAGAATGAAGGAATAAGATTCAGCAAGATCTTTGTGGATAAGTCGTATGCGAATGAAAATCTTCCTACCCGTAAGCCAGGCACCGGAATGCTTACAGAATTCTTTTCTTCAGAATATGATCTTGCCAACTCATTCGTGATCGGTGACCGGATCACTGACGTTGAAATGGCAAAGAATCTTGGATCAAAAGCGATCCTTATTGGATCTACTGACAAGAGGGCTGAGCTTGAAAGTAAAGGACTTAATTCATATTGTTCATTGATCACATCATCATGGGATGAGATCAGTAATTTCTTATCAGATACTCCGTCAAGAACAGCTTCGTTTCATCGCAAGACAAAAGAGACCGATATTTCAATCGAACTCAATCTTGATGGTACAGGAAAATCAGATTTGAAAACAGGGCTTGGTTTTTTTGATCACATGCTGGATCAATTGGCACGTCACGGACATCTGGATCTTTCTGTTACGGTGGCAGGCGACCTTAATATTGACGAACATCACACCATTGAAGATACTGCCCTTGCTCTGGGAGAAACATTCCTGAAGGCGCTGGGTGATAAAAGAGGAATTGAACGCTATGGCTTCTGTCTTCCGATGGATGATGTATTGGCTCAGGTCGCGCTCGACTTTGGTGGTCGTCCGTGGCTGGAATGGGATGCTGAGTTCAACCGTGAGAAGATCGGAGATGTTCCAACGGAAATGTTCTTTCATTTCTTCAAGTCATTCTCTGATACAGCCAAGTGTAATCTGAATATAAGAGCAGAAGGAAAGATAGAGCATCATAAGATCGAGGCGATCTTCAAGGCTTTCGCAAAAGCGATCAAAATGGCAGTGAAGCAGGATGGCACAGGATTACTGCCTACTACAAAAGGCGTCTTATGAAAATTGCAGTGATCAAATATAATGCGGGCAATATCCGATCTGTTTCCTTTGCGCTGGAACGGTTGAATGTTGATTTTATCGTTACTGATTCTCATGAAGAAATCAGGTCTGCTGATAAAGTGATCTTCCCCGGAGTCGGAGAAGCCAGCAGCACCATGCGTTACCTTAAGAACATAAAGCTTGATGCAGTTATTAAGGATCTTAGACAGCCGACGCTCGGAATCTGCCTTGGTATGCAGCTGATGTGCAGGCATTCAGAAGAAAACAATACCGATTGTCTTGGCATCTTTGATGAAAATGTAAAGTTGTTCAGGAGTGAGACGCTGAAAATCCCCCATATGGGTTGGAATTCTCTTGAGAAAGTCAGCGGCTGGCTGGATACATCTCTTGAAAAGAAATTCGCTTACTTTGTTCACAGTTATTACGTACCCTCAAATACATTTACGGTTGCTGAGACGAATTATGAGTTACCCTTCAGTGCAGCATTAAGAAAAGATAATTTTTATGCAGTTCAGTTTCATCCGGAAAAATCATCGGATACGGGCGTAGTGGTCTTGCAGAACTTTTTAAATTCCTGAAATGAAAATCATTCCTGCGATCGATATTATTGACGGTAAGTGTGTGCGGCTTACCCAGGGTGACTACGGTAAGATGAAAGTCTACCGTGAAAATCCTGTAGAAGTAGCCAAAGAATTTGAAGATGCCGACCTGGAATATCTGCACCTCGTGGATCTTGACGGTGCGAAGAAGGGCAAAGTGATCAACTGGCGAATCATTGAATCCATCCAGGCAGAGACAGCGCTTAAAGTTGATTTTGGCGGTGGTGTCAAGACAGAAGAAGAAGTTGAGACGTTGCTGGATATGGGAATTGAACAGATCAACATCGGCAGTCTTGCGGTAAAGCAACCGGATGTATTCAGAGGATTCATTAAGAAGTTCGGCAGTGAGAATTTTATTCTGAGTGCCGATGTACGAAATGAACAGATTCAATATACCGGCTGGACTGAATCTACCGGCATTACGATCTATGACCTTGTCTCCCAGTTTGAGAAGGATGGTTTGAAGTATGTTACCTGCACCGACATCAATACAGACGGGATGATGCAAGGTCCGAACTTTGGAATTTATAAAAAGCTTAAGAAGAGGTTTCCTGAATTAAAGATCAACGCCAGCGGGGGCATCACATCGGTGAGTGATCTTCAGGAATTGAAATACATAAAAGTGGCAGGCGCCATTGTAGGGAAAGCTATCTATGAAGGAAAGATCAGGATTGCTGATTTAAACAAGATCTGAGGTGCTGACAAAAAGAATAATTCCCTGCCTCGATATCAAGAATGGCCGCACGGTAAAGGGCACCAACTTTATTAATCTCAGAGATGCAGGAGATCCTGTAGAGCTCGGTTCTTTGTATGCGAAACAGGGCGCGGATGAACTGGTGTTCCTGGACATCAGCGCAACGCTGGAGGAGCGCAAGACATTTGCATCATTGGTAAAAGAAATTGCACGTCATATTAATATACCGTTCACGGTGGGTGGTGGTATCAGCTCTGTTGCTGATGTTGCTCCCCTGCTCGATGCCGGTGCAGATAAAGTCAGCATCAATTCTGCCGCCATTAAAAATCCTGATCTCATTGACGCTCTTGCAAAAGAATTCGGATCACAGTTTCTTGTTCTCGCCGTTGATGCCAGAAAGATCATCAATCAATGGATAGTTCATTCCCATGGCGGAACTCAGGCGACGGAGAAGAAACTTTTTTCATGGTCGAAGGAAGGACAGAATCGTGGAGCAGGAGAAATTCTCTTTACGAGCATGGATCACGACGGAACCAAATCAGGATTTGCCATTGACCCGCTCTCCAAGTTGAATCAATTGCTAAGCATTCCTGTCATTGCTTCCGGCGGTGCTGGCAGAAAAGAGGATTTTCTGGAAGTCTTTTCTGAAGGCCGTGCCGATGCAGCGCTTGCCGCAAGTGTTTTTCATTTTAATGAGATTCCTGTTCCCGAGCTAAAAAATTATCTGAGACAAAATTCAATACCCATTCGTTAATTCAACTTTATGCAACTCGATTTCAAAAAGCTAAACGGGCTCATTCCCTGCATTGTTCAGGATACCGATACCGACAAGGTACTGATGCTTGGATTTATGAATGAAGAAGCCCTGGCGAAAACAAAGCTGGAGAAAAAAGTCACATTCTTCAGTCGCACCAAGCAAAGACTCTGGACGAAAGGTGAATCTTCAGGGAATTTTCTGATGGTCACAGATATTTTAAATGACTGCGACAATGACACGCTGCTGATAAAGGCAAAGCCAAAGGGACCTGCCTGTCACACCGGGGCAGATACATGTTTTGATGAGAAGAATAAAAAGGACGGGCTGGGCTTCCTGGAAGATGTCATTCAGGATAGAAAGCGAAATCCCAAGCCGGGATCCTATACCAACAAACTGATGGACTCAGGGATCAATAAAGTTGCTCAGAAAGTCGGAGAAGAAGCAGTGGAACTGGTGATCGAAGCAAAGGATAATAACCGCGAGAGGTTTCTCGACGAAGCTGCCGACCTTATGTTTCACTATCTGATTTTGCTGGCTCAGAAGAACACATCACTCGGAGATGTAGTAAAAGTCCTGAAGAAGAGACACGAGTCGAAGTAATAGTCTTACTTACAACCCGCGTCCCGTAAATATCAGAAGGAAATATTCTCGTATTGCTTGTTCACAAATCTTCTGCAGGAGAGGCGTCCCTGAAGTGCAACGGGCTTGAGTAAAGATTTTCCCATCAGCATCCGGACGCATTCCTGGATACCTTCTGTAATAGAAGGATGAGGATGCACACACTCTGCCAGTTCTTCAATGCCCTTGTTCATGGATATTAATACAGCTACTGCCTGAATTGCACTCGATGCATTGTTTCCAACAACACGCATTCCAAGGATCTTCATGTCGTTGTCATTCGTAACCAGAAGCTTGATAAATCCCTGCGTATTTCTTTTAGCGATGGCTCTTGGTATCGTGCTGTATTCAAGGGTCACGACTTTATATTCAATACCTTTTTCTTTTGCCTGCGTTTCATTCAATCCCACTCCTGCTACTTCCGGATTGAGGAACATGATGGTGCTGATATTTTCATACACGAGCTTGCGCTCAGGATTTCCAAACATGTGCTCTACCGCATAACGGCCTTCAAGCTCGCCTACATTAACAAGAGAGATATCTGCGGTAAGGTCTCCAACTGCGTAAATAGTTGGTATAGTAGTCTGTGTATCGTTATTCTCGATCCCGCGCTTGGACATATTGATTCCAACCTTGTCATCCCAAAGGTCTTCCAGGTTGGGAACACGTCCTACAGACACCAGTGCTTTTTCAACGTTGAATGTCTGATGAGACCCGTCCGTATATTCCAATTCGTATTCTACCCTTCCATTGACAATGGTCATTTTTACCAATCGTGAGTTACGATGAATAAGAACACCATTGTTCTCCATATTTCTCTCGATGATCTTTACAGCATCTTCATCTTCCATAGGAAGAATACGATCGCCCTTATCGATCAGGTGAACTTTTGTTTTACCAAAGCCGCTGAAGATCGTTGCATACTCGCAACCGATTACCCCGGCTCCGACGATCACCATGCTTTCAGGAAAATCACTCATGCCTTCAATGCCTTCGCTGGTCATGACGATCTTCTCATCAATGGGAAGTTCCGGTAAGTAACGCGGTCTACTGCCTGTTGCCATGATGATGAAGTCAGCCTGAACTTTCTCTTTATGAGCTCCGGAGGTTATTTCTATTTCATTGGGAGCCGTAATGTGTGCTTCACCTTTCTTGAAATCCAGCAGATGATTTGATTGATTTCTCAGAAACGTCATTTGCTCTTCCAGCAATCCCTTTCGTTCTTCTACTGCTTTCTGAACTTCAGCATGAACTTCAGCATACCCAACAGAAGGAGTTGGAATATTATAACGCTGAAGACTTTTACGGAATGCGGAAACCTCACGTGAGAGTTCCCACCATGTCTTGGAAGACAATGCGCCGTTAGTGACGCCCGCTCCTCCTACCCGATTTTTCTCAATCAGGAGAGTCTTCTTTTTGAAGTCAAGCGCACGCATCGCTGCGGCATAGCCGGAAGGTCCGGCGCCAATCACTACCAGGTCATAGTGTTCCATAGATACAAAGCCAATTTAGAAGGCTAAATATAATTACGTCAGAGGCATTCACATAATTTATTTTGACACCGGTTCAGTTATTACAAAGAGCTGAGCGGATAAAGGCAAGACTGCGCAACGCTGTGCAACAATCTTCTTTTATTAACTTTACCCCATGCTTGAACAGATCAAAGAGTGGGATCAGCAATTGCTTCTCTTCCTCAATCAATTTCATACCGATTGGCTGGATCCTGTCGTATTGCTTGTTACACGCACGGATTTCTGGCTACCTCTTTATGCATTCCTTATCTTTCTGATCTTCAAGAATTATAAAAAGGAAGGATGGCTGGTTCTGGTCGGTGTTGCTGTAACAATTTTATTGGCAGACAGGATTACCGCAGGAGTAATGAAACCATACTTCCACCGATTACGCCCTTCGAATGAACCAGGACTTCAGGGCATTCTCCATCTGGTTGATAATTATCGTGGCGGACTTTACGGATTTGCATCCAGTCATGCGGCAAATACTACAGGCGTTGCTCTGTTTTGCTTTCTATTGTTCAGAGATAAGTACAAATGGATCGGACTTCTTTTCCTTTGGGCATTCGTCATGACGTACACAAGAATTTATCTTGGAGTTCATTATCCGGGAGACATTATTACGGGAGCTGCTGTCGGTCTGCTGAGCGGATATGCAGGGTATCATTCTTACCGGTGGCTGACAACTAAAGTGCAAAAAAAATCTCCTGTTCCGGAAGGAAAGGAGATTTGATTTTGTGTGAGGCAATTCTATTTGCCGAAGAGCTTTCCAAAGATATTTCCAATATTCCCCATCGCTCCTTTTGGAGCTTCCATCATCATGCCGGTAATGTCCAGACTGTTGTTGCCTGTCATGCTGCGCATCATCTGCTGAAGATCAAAGTCAATATCGCGTGGATCGTTTGCTTTCTTGATGATTTGATTCATAACTGACGGAACCAAAGTATTTGCTACCGACTGCGCTGCCTGTGCGGAGATTCCAAAACGGGAGGCGAGACTTGCGGTGATGGAAGTTACCATCGTGCTTACCAGTGGATTGCTGGTCAGATTACGACCACCGCCACTTTGAAACAGAGAGATAATTTGTTGCATATTTCCTTGCGCAACCTGTCCCTTTAAGTTACTGATTATCTGAGTACTTACCTCTTTAATTGCAGCCTGATTAAACTGATCAGGAATTGCTTTGTTAGCAATGATATCCTGTTGAGAGTTTTCTTCTACGAGTTTAAGGAGTTGTTCTAGCATTGAATTATTTTATTTCCTGTTAAGTTCAAAGAACACAAATCATGCCCAAAAGATTTCTGCAAAGTGGGGTATTTTATTACATCCGAATTGATTCCAAAAATGAGAATGAAATCAGGATCGGACATACCCATTAGTGGGTAGATTTTACTCGCGTAAAGTTAGAGGGAAGTATAGAAATTGTAACAAGAGTGCAACAAATGTCACAGAGTGTGCAACAGGATTACTGAAAGAAAACTTCAACCCTGACCAAGCAATCGTTTGATGTACTTTCCAACGATATCAAACTCGAGATTCACATGATCCCCCACTTTGAGCTGATGAAAATTGGTGTGCTCATAGGTATAGGGAATGATTGCAACTGAAAATGTACCGACTCCGGAATTAAAACACGTCAGACTTACACCATTTACACAAACAGAACCTTTCTCTACGGTAACATTTCCGGCAGAGGGGCTATAAGTGAACCTGTAAAGCCAGCTTCCGTTTTCATCTTTGATGGATTCTACTTTTCCTGTCTGGTCTACATGCCCCTGCACGATGTGACCATCAAACCTGCCGTTGTTCAGCATGGATCGTTCAAGGTTCACAAGACTTCCGGCTTTTAAATCACCAAGATTTGATTTTAGTAAAGTCTCCTGAATAGCTGTCACCCAATAGCTGCCGGGTTCAAGCTTTGTGATGGTGAGGCAAACTCCATTATGAGAAATACTCTGATCTACTTTGAACTCATGACTGATGCTGCTGGAGAAAAGAAAGTGACGGTTGGTTCCCTCCTCTTCAATCTTCTCAACACGCGAAAGAGATTCAATAATTCCTGTGAACATGGGGCAAATGTAAAAAAAGCCTTTGGCTTTTGACCAAAGGCTTTGAGAACGATTTATTATAAAGGACTATTTCTTCTCAGCAGGAAGTTTGGATACTGCTTCCTTCTGATCAGGTCTCACTGTTGGATAAACTATCCCCAACTGATCGAGATAAGTCTTGAATTTCGCCGGGTTGTAGTAAGTGGCTTTCAGCTTGGGAGCATACTCAGACATGATCTTCTGATTCAGATAGATTGCCGGATTATCCTTTTCACCGATCAAAGGAGTGTATTGAATCTCCTTGGTCTGTTCTGTTTTATAATATGCCCAGGCATTCTTTAATATCTCCGGCTTCAGCAGCATGTCCAGCAAGGTCATGACTTCAGCTTTCGCTCCATAAACAATTCCCTTATGTGCAATCGGTGTTGCCATGGATATCGCGTTGCTCCAGTGATGTCCTGGAAGGCCTGGAATATTGGATGGATATCTTAACACTACTGTTGGCAATGACCAGCTGATGTCTGCAATATCATCAGAGCCTCCACCCATCGCCATCAGATCACGACCCATTACTTTAACTGTACCCACTGGCATTGGCAATCCGATTGTATCAAGCTTGGTCGCAAGGCCTTCAATCTTTGGAGCTTTTAATTCTATCTGCGAAGCTTTCGCTAACAGCTGATCATCGGCGGTCCAGGTTGGTAATCCAACCTTCTTGATATTCTCATACATGACCTCTGCGATCGGCCTGTTGAAATGACCCGGCCACGCAGATCCAAGAATCTCATAAGTGAACTTGGTGTCCGTCATGAGTGCAGCACCTTCTGCAGTCTTGATGCCTTTATCAAAAAGAGTTTTGATGGCGGGATAAGTTCTTTCACGGAAGTAATACCATACTGCTGCTTTAGAAGGAACGACATTGGGTTGATCACCACCGTCGGGAATAACATAATGTGAACGTTGCGTCAGTTCAAGGTGCTCGCGACGGAAGTTCCATCCGATGTTCATAAGCTCAACAGCATCCAGCGCACTCCTTCCCCGCCATGGAGCGCCGGCAGCATGAGCGGCCTGGCCTTCAAAGTTAAACCGGACAGAAACCAATCCATTATAACCGGCATCACCGTACGACACGCCAAGATTACTTCCAACATGCGTGAAGATACAGGCATCCACATCTTTGAAATATCCGGCACGAACGTAATAAGCTTTTGTACCCACCACTTCTTCTGCTACACCAGGCCATAGCATTAAGGTTCCGGGAATCTTCTCCCTTTCCATGATCTTCTTCAATGCAAGTGCAGAGATAATATTCAATGCCTGACCTGAATTATGTCCTTCCCCATGACCGGGTGCTCCGTCAACAATAGGATCATGATAGGCAACGCCTGGTTTCTGTGATGCTTTGGGAATACAATCAATGTCTGAACCCAGTGCGATCACAGGTTTGCCACTTCCCCATGTTGCGATCCAGGCAGTAGGAATTCCTGCCACTCCTTTTTGAATTTTGAATCCATTCTTTTCAAGAAGATTGGTGAGATAGGTGAATGATTCATACTCCTGAAATCCAAGTTCAGAAAAACTGAACAGCATGTCATTGATCTGCTGACCGAGCACAGCATTCTTCTCTACCTCAAGTGCAGCATCTGCTTTGAGTTTTTCAATCTGACGTACTTCTGTCTGTGCAAAAGATAAGGTTGTGAGGAAAAGACCAAGAATGACACATAGGGCCTTCCTGATTCGAAAACGGTAAAAGTGATTTTGGGTATTCTTCATGGGTGGCGGGTTTAGGGCCAGAAGGTATGATTCTTTAAATATAAAGTCAAAAAGCTCTTCTATGAATGGTTTAAAAGGGTTTTGAAAGATTTTGGTTTATTTTATAAACTATTTTACATTTGTGTCGTTAATGCATCAAGGGGGTCCTCAAAAGCCGTTTCATTCTTTAAAATCCTCAATCTTTTATGAACTCTGCAAAAGAAAATTTAACGCCTCAGGAAAGTCTGGCGGTCATCACATCGATGATTGCGCAGGCAAAAGGAAACGCAGAAAAGAACAGCTTTCATTTTCTGTTATGGGGATGGACGATTTTGATTGCTAACCTGGGTGTTTATGCATTGCTCAGGTTCACAACAGTTGAGAATCCCTATCTTTTCTGGGCGATCACGATTCCTGCTTCTGTTGTATCTGCGATCGTTGGCGCACGGCAGGAGAAAGCATCTCTTACTTCTACTCATCTCGACACCATTAATAAATGGATCTGGATCAGTTATGGAATTGCTGTCTTCACACTGGTTGCCTTTGGAAAAAGTATCAACTTTCAGATCAATCCGGTTGTCATCACCTTAACTGCCGTGCCAACTTTTGTAACAGGTGTCATTCTCCGGTTTACTCCATTGAAATTAGGAGGACTTGCATTCTGGATCTTAGGGATGATAACTTTTCTTGTTCCTAAGGAATATCAATATCTGATCGCCGCGCTTGCCATTGCTTTGGGTTATCTGGTTCCAGGTTATATGTTGAAGGCACGCAAAGGTTAAGGTATGCTGAAAGATCTGGATCCCTTACTCCACTCCCAGCTAAGACTGGGAATTATGTCCCTGCTGATAAGTCTTGACTCTGCAGAATTTACTTTCCTTAAAGAAAAGACAAACTCCACCGCAGGAAATCTCAGCGTTCAGATCGATAAGCTATCGGAAGCAGGATACATTGAAGTCATCAAATCATTCAAAGGAAAAAAACCTTTGACCACCTGCAAGATCACTAAAAAAGGAATCAAGGCTTTTGAGCAATATGTTGAAGTTCTGAAGCAATACATCAAGTAATATTTTTTTACCCTTATGGTTTACATTATAAACTTGTTTAGCAAAATGAAAGAGAGCCGTATCGTGCGCCTGATGCTGGGATTGATTGCTGCGGTTGTCATCATCGCTTTGATTGTTCTGGACTTCAAAGACAAGAAGCCTTCAGCATTCGGGTCATCCGACATTATCACCATTCAAAAGCACGCAAGGCACTTAAGCAGTGTTGCTATTTCAGTCTTTCATGCAATGAAAAATAATTAATGATCACTACGAAAAGTAAACTCCTCCTACCCTTCTAAAACCATCATCATGCACAATTTAGTCTCAAGTCCAATCGGATTCATTCATCTCCTCAGCGCACTCGTCGCCATTGTACTTGGCACTATGGTAATGACCATGAGGAAAGGAACGCGCACTCACAGAAGACTCGGATATTCATATGTGATCGCAATGCTCATATTGAATATAACGGCTCTTATGATCTACCGGCTCTTTGGAAGATTCGGACCTTTCCATGTAGCCAGTGTGCTCAGTCTCCTGACATTATTAATGGGTATCATTCCTGCTTTGATCCGCAAGCCCAAGAACACCTGGCTGTGGTATCACATGGCCGGAATGTATTACTCAACCATTGGTTTGTATTCCGCGTTTGTTTCTGAAGTAGCGGTCCGGATCCCCGGGGCTCCTTTCTTTGCTGTAGTTACGATCTCCACTGTCGTCATCTTTATAATTGCCGTCTGGTGGTTTCAAAGGCAATCGAAAAAATGGTACCTGTCTATTTATCTTGATCCCGCTCCCGAAAAACAGAAAAAATAATCCGGGCTAAATGGATTAATCCATATTTTTAAACTGCTGCAAGCGGCTTAAAAGTTTGAACTATGGATTTTGGAAAAGTAGAATCAGAAAACCTGGATGAAATAGATTTCAAACTTCCTCCTGATGCTCCCGGCACAAAGGAGCTTCTCGAAAAGCAGAAGCCTAAAAAGACTCCTTCCAATATTCTGGTTGGCTGTGCAAAGTGGGGACGCAAAGACTGGGTTGGAAAAATCTATCCTGAAAAAACAAAAGAAGCCGACTTCCTTGTTCACTACGCACAGAATTTTACATGCATAGAACTCAATGCAACATTCTACCGGATGCCAACAGAGGCACAGGTCACCGGATGGAAAAACAAAGTCGGAAAAGGATTTAAATTCTGTCCAAAGTTTGTGGATCAGATCAGTCACTTCAAACGGCTCAAAGATGCTGAAGAAGTAACGAATCAATTTCTTAAAGGTGTTTCTGCTTTTGGAGATAACCTTGGACCCATCTTTCTTCAATTGCCTCCCAACTTTCCTCCGAAGAATTTTGACGTCCTGGAAAAGTATCTCGCCTTCCTTCCAAAAGATATCGATGTCTTTGTTGAACTAAGAAGTCCGAAGTGGTTTGAGACCAAAGAAGAGTCGGAAAGAGTCTTTGACATGTTTGAAAAATATAAGAAAGGTGCTGTGATCACGGACGCTTCCGGAAGACGGGACTGTGTTCACATGAGACTCACCACACCAGAAGCATTTCTTCGCTTTGTTGGCAATGGCCTCCATCCTACTGATTACACAAGGTGCGACGACTGGATAGCGAGGATCAAAAGCTGGATGGATCAGAAGATCGATACCGTCTACTTCTTTATGCATCAGCATGAGGAGCTTCATTCTCCTGAACTCTGCAAATACGTTGTAGAAAAAATGAACAAGAAACTGGGCACCGATATCCCTGTACCCAGGTTCGTTCAGTAATGCCAGTGGGATCGGGAATCATACGTAATCCATCGTATTATTCAAATGGGTCTTTAGGACTTTAGCGAACTTTTCCTTAACCTTAATTTTCATTAACCCACATCCCTAAAATTCAAAATCATGGCAGATAAAAAATTGAGCGGACAAACCGCTTTGGTCACTGGAGCCAATTCCGGCATCGGTGAAGGCGTCGCCCTTTCTTTGGGAGAAGCTGGTGCAAACGTTGTCGTCAACTATGTCTCAAAACCAGAGACAGCTCAGGCCGTTGTCGACAAGATAAAATCCTTTGGAAGCAAAGCGGTTGCAATAAAAGCTGATGTCAGCAATGAAGCTGAAGTCATCAGCATGTTCAAGCAAGCCATTAAGGAATTTGGCACAATTGACATCCTGGTAAACAACGCGGGATTGCAAAAAGATGCAAAGTTTGAGGAGATGACATTAGAGCAATGGAATATTGTCATGAATGTTAATCTAACGGGTCAATTTCTCTGCGCCCGTGAAGCCATAAAAGAATTTTTAAGAAGAGGTCCGGTACCGTCAGTATCCAGAGCAACGGGCAAGATCATTTGTATGAGTTCTGTTCACGAGCTTATACCATGGGCAGGCCACGTTAACTACGCCTCTTCGAAGGGTGCGATAAAGATGTTCATGCAAAGTCTGGCTCAGGAGTACGGTGATCGCCAGATACGCGTCAATAGCATTTGTCCTGGAGCAATCCAGACTCCGATCAATACACCTGCATGGAGCACTCCTGCAGCACTGAATAGTCTGATGTCATTAATTCCATACAACCGCATAGGAGTTCCAAAAGACATAGGAAATCTGGCGGTCTTCCTCGCCTCTGACGATAGTGATTACATTACTGGCGCCAGTATCTTCATTGATGGAGGTATGACCGTGTTTGAAGGATTTGCAGAAGGAGGATGATCTCATCCATAAGTCAATAACCAATACCCAAACCTTTTTCTAATTAATAATCATGGCACCCAGCACTCCCAACCCAGAACAAGCACGTCTTGATGAAAACGCAAAGAAACCTGTCCCGTTAGTTAAGTGGGGACCGTATTTATCAGAACGACAGTGGGGAACTGTGCGCGAAGATTATAGTGCCAATGGTGATGCATGGAATTTCGTCACGCATGATCATTCAAGATCAAAAGCATACCGATGGGGTGAAGATGGTATCGGAGGAATTTCAGATACCAACCAGAACCTTTGCTTTTCACTTGCACTCTGGAATGGAAAAGATCCTATCCTGAAAGAACGTTTTTTCGGATTGACAAACAGTGAAGGGAATCACGGTGAAGACTGCAAAGAGCTTTACTACTTCCTGGATAATACGCCGACTCATTATTATATGAAGATGCTTTACAAGTATCCTCAGCAGGCGTATCCCTATGAAGCGTTGATCAATATCAATCGCGGTCGCGGCAAGCTGGAGCCAGAGTTTGAACTTTTGGATACCGGCATCTTTAATGATAATCAGTATTTCGATGTATTCATTACCTATGCCAAGAGCAGTGATGAAGATATTCTGATTGAGATAGAAGTTATCAATCGCGGAAAAAAGGCAGCAGACATTACAGTATTGCCGACACTTTGGTTTACCAACCGTTGGGCCTCCAGCGATGTGGAGAAGAAGCCTTCCATTACATTAAAGAATGACAAGAAAGGTTTCGGCACCGTTGTGACGGAACATGAAAAGCTTGGACGTTACTATCTCTATTTTGAAACTCCTGACAGAACCCTCTTCACGGAAAATGAAACCAACCAGGAGAGATTATATGGAGTGCCTGATAACACATCTTATGTTAAGGATGCTTTTCACAAAGTAATTGTTAACGGTCAGACCAATATTCTTGATGGCAAGGATGACGGAACAAAGTTCTCACCTGTCTATCAGGCGAGCATCAAAGGAAAGGGAAGCAAGAAGATCCTGTTGCGGTTAAGCAAAGAGGAAAACAAGAATCCATTTACCGATGTGGAAAAGGTCTTTGCCCAGCGATTGAAAGAAGCTGATGAGTTCTTTGAGAAGTTTGCACCTCTCAATTCAACGGCGGATGTTAAGACGATTCAACGTCAAACGTTTGCCAGCCTCTTGTGGAGTAAGCAATACTTCCATTATGATGTTGAGCGCTGGCTGAATGGAGATCCGGGACAGCCCCCTCCTCCGGAAAGCAGGAAGCAAGGAAGAAACAGTCAGTGGAAATACCTGAAGAATGAAGATATCATTTCAATGCCTGATACCTGGGAATATCCATGGTATGCGGCATGGGATCTTGCATTCCATTGTATTCCAATGTCACTCATTGATCCGGTATTTGCAAAGAACCAGTTATTGCTGGTGATGCGTGAGTGGTATATGAATCCTGCGGGACAGATACCAGCGTATGAGTGGAACTTCTCTGATGTTAACCCTCCCGTTCATGCATGGTCTGCACTCTGCGTCTATCGCATTGAGAAGACGATCAAGGGAACAGGAGATATCGAATTCCTGAAACGTGTCTTTCAAAAGCTACTGATCAACTTCACGTGGTGGGTAAACCGCAAAGATGAGAATGACAATAACATCTTTGAAGGAGGATTCCTTGGACTGGACAACATCGGAGTCTTCAACAGGAATGAGATTCCAAAAGGAGCTTTACTGGAACAGGTTGATGGAACGAGCTGGATGGCCATGTATGCCTTGAATATGATGGACATCGCGCTCGAGATCGCCGTGGTCGATTCATCTTTTGAAGATGTTGCCACGAAATTCTATGAGCATTACGTCCTGATCGCAGAATCTATCAATGAGGCAAAGCTATGGGATGAGGATGAAGGTTTCTTCTATGATCTTCTCACGATGCCTAACGGAGAAGGTATTCCTCTCAAGGTTCATTCCACGGTAGGACTCAGCGTATTGTTCGCGGTGTCGATCATCGACTTTAAAAAGATCGCCAAGCTGAAAGACTTTCAGAAGCGCATTGAGTATTTCAAGAACTATCGCCTTAAGACAGGTAAGTATCTGCCGAATGAGCAGGTAAAAGAAGGTGAGAACATTCTGATCTCCCTGGTTAAGAAAGAAAAGCTGGTACGTATTCTTCAGAAGCTTCTGGATGAGAATGAATTCCTGGCACCGGGAGGAATCCGTGCCGTTTCAAAATTCCATGAAGCACATCCATACTTTATTAATGTAGCAGGCGGAACGTACAGCATTGGATATGATCCGGGAGAATCTATTTCAGGAATGTTTGGAGGAAACTCCAACTGGAGAGGTCCGATCTGGATGCCAACGAATTACCTTCTGATCAAGGCTCTCAAGAAGTACTATCAATACTATGGTGAATCTCTTAAACTGGAATACCCTACGGGCTCTGATAACTGGCTGAATCTTGAAAGGATTTCTGATGCTCTGGCGAAACGTGTTGTCACCATTTTTGAAAAGGATGATAACGACAAGAGACCGGTTCATAAAGATCACGCTGAATTCTACAGCAGACCTGAGAATAAAGACCTGCTCCTGTTCTATGAATATTTCCATGGAGACACCGGGCGTGGCGTCGGTGCGACTCACCAGACAGGATGGACGGCCGTCGTTGCTGAGTTGATCAATGACGATGCCTGGGAATGGGAGTAACATTCAACTAAACCTATAAGTAATTATTCTCTGATCTTTTTGACACCATGAATCTTCGTAAAATTTATTTGACAATCGCGGCAGTAGCAGTTGCACTCATCTCCTATTCACAGAACCCTGCGAATCAATCTATCCAGGATAAATTCGATGACAATCGTAATGGATGGTGGTTGGGTGAAACCGGTGGCGGCTCTCAAAGCATTCATGATGGCAAAATGTTTCTGGACATTCCGGAAGGCGGATGGATCATCACGATCTACCCATATGTAGAGTTCGAAAAAGATTTCGTTACAGAAGTCTCTCTGAGACAAACAGAAGGTCATGAAGATAATGGTGTTGGTCTTTCCTGGGCACACAGCAAGCCTGAAAATACCCAGAACTATTTCATCATTACAGCGAATGGATATTACTACATCTACAATGCTTCCCAGGATAAATCAAAGACTGTAAAGGGAATCAATGAATGGATAAAGACTACTCTTATAAAACCACTGAATGAAGTCAACACAATAAAAGTGGAGCAGGTAGGCAACACACTGAATTATTACATCAATAACCAAAAGGTAACTTCCACGGATGCGTTCCGCTGGAAGGGTTCGGGAATCGGATTGGTGTCATACACTAAAATGAAAGTAGAAGCAGACGATTACAGCTTCGCTCAAAAAGAACTTAAGATCAACTTACCCACTAATCTTACAAAAGGGTTGGTTAAAGAGAATATGGGCGATGCCATTAACACCGCCTCTTCCGATCTGATGCCGATCATCACCGCTGACGGTCGCAATCTGTACTTTGGAAGACAGGATTATGAAGGCAATCTGGGAGGCGTGGCAGATGGTGAAGACTATTACCTTTCAACATGGGATGGTACAAAATGGTCGAAAGCTCAGAATCTTGGAGCACCTATCAACACTCCTAAAGTTGATAACTATAGTTCTGTCAGTACGGATAACAACACAATCCTGTTTGTTGACTCAAAGGAATTCTGGTCCATCAGCAGAAATGAATCAGGATGGGGTGCACCAAAGCCAATCGGTCTGACCTTCGTAAACGAAGCAAAGCATTTTGAATCCTATCTGGCTCCTAATGGAAAGTCTATCATCTTCACAGCAAAGAATGTCAACAATCTTTTTTACGACAAGGGCGAAGATGAGCGTGATTTTTATGTTTCACTTCAGGATAAGAATGGAAAATGGAGCGACCCTATCAATATGGGACCTAAGATCAACACCCGTCGCGATGAGATCTCCCCTTTCCTTGCCGCTGATGATCGTACACTTTATTTCTCCACTACCGGAAGAGCTGGCTATGGAAATGGCGACATCTTCATGAGCAAACGAATCGGTGATGGATGGACAAACTGGACAGAGCCTGTCAATCTTGGACCTGAGATCAATTCACCTTCGTTCGATGCATATTATGTTGTTCCTGCTTCGGGTGAATATGCTTATATGGTTTCCAATCAGGGCGGTTTCGGCAAGAGCGACATTATAAGAGTGAAGCTTGTCAAAGAACTGCAGCCCGATCCTGTTGTATTAGTGCGCGGCAGAACCCTTGATGCAAAGACAAAGCAGCCTATTTCCGCAAACATCCTGATCGATAATCTTACCACCAACAAAGAAGTCGGTGAAGCGGTATCCGAACCAAAAAACGGAAGCTATCAGATCACATTGCCCTATGGTGCCAATTATGGATTCCACGCTGCGGCATTGGGACATTTATCCGTGAATGAAAATCTTGAATTGACTACGATCAGTAAGTACACTGAAATTGAAAAGGATCTTTACCTGCTGCCAATCATTGCCGGTCAGGTACTGCAGCTAAACAACGTCTTCTTTGAACAGGCTAAACCCGTTCTTAAACCAGAATCCTATGCGGAGTTGGACCGTCTGATCACTATCATGCAGGAAAATCCAACAATGGAAATTGAGCTTGGAGGATATACCGATAACGTGGGCCGTGAAGTCAGCCTGATCCTGTTATCAATGGATCGTGCGGGTGCGGTGAAAAAATATATGGTTTCCAAAGGAATTGCTCAAAAGAGAATCACAGGCAAGGGATATGGTCCTGCAAATCCAGTGGTAAAGAACGATACTGAAGAACACCGCAGAATGAACCGCAGGGTTGAGTTCAAGATCACTAAAAAATAAGGAGGGGGCACAAATAAAGATTGCCATACGACTTTTTATTAGCTTCGCCCGTTAAATCAGAAAATGAAGCTGTACGAAATATATCCCCTCTCCCTGACGAATTCCCTTAGCGGCAAAAAGGAGAGTTTTACACCTGTCAATCCTGGCTTTGTAGGAATGTATGTTTGCGGACCTACCGTTTACAATAATGTGCATCTTGGAAACGCACGAACTTTCCTGTCATTCGACATTGTATCAAGATATCTAAGATTCCTGGGTTATAAAGTACGTTATGTACGCAACATCACCGATGTAGGCCATCTTGAAAATGATGCCGACGAAGGAGAAGACAAGATCGGCAAGAAGGCACGGGTAGAACAGCTTGAGCCGATGGAAATCGTAAAGCGCTACACGGAAGACTTTCACTCCGTGATGAGGCAGTTCAACATCCTCCCTCCCAGCATTGAACCTTCCGCCACCGGACACATCGTTGAACAAATTCAGATCACACAAAAACTGATTGGCCTTGGATTGGCGTATGAGGTCAATGGGTCTATTTACTTTGATGTAAAAAAATACAACGCTTCTCATCATTACGGAATTTTATCAGGCCGGAACATTGAAGACCTGATGGAGAGTGGCCGCGACCTTGACAGTCAGGATGAGAAACGTGAGAAGATAGATTTTGCTCTCTGGAAAAAAGCATCACCAGCGCATATCATGAGGTGGCCTTCTCCGTGGGGCGATGGCTTCCCCGGCTGGCACATTGAGTGCACCGTGATGAGCACAAAATATCTTGGTGAAACCTTTGACATTCACGGCGGTGGAATGGATTTAAAATTTCCTCACCATGAATGTGAGATCGCTCAGGCTACCGGCGCCAATGGAAAAATTCCGGTGAACTACTGGCTGCATTCCAATATGCTTACGGTTAATGGACAGAAGATGAGCAAGTCCCTCGGCAACTCATTTTTACCATCTGAGCTATTCTCCGGAAAACATGCCATGCTTGAAAAAGGATTCAGCCCGATGACGGTGAGATTCTTTATGCTGCAGTCGCACTATTCAAGTACACTTGAT
The DNA here is from genome assembly GCA_013141055.1 of Cyclobacteriaceae bacterium. Lineage (NCBI taxonomy): Bacteria > Pseudomonadati > Bacteroidota > Cytophagia > Cytophagales > Cyclobacteriaceae > Cyclobacteriaceae bacterium. The sequence continues at coordinate 457,945 of JABFRS010000002.1, forward strand.
TTTTCAAATGAAGCATTGGTTGCTGCTGAGAAGGGATACAAAAAGTTAAGTTCAGCGCTAACCATTATTAAGACTCTCCTGCCCTCCGATACCAATCAACCTGATAAAGAAATTTCAGACGGGCTTGAGTCACTGGTGGTGTCATGTTATGAGAACATGAGCGATGACTTCAATACCGCAAAGACACTTGCTGTGCTATTTGAAATGGCATCCAGGATTAATGACTTCAAATCAGGAAATCTTCCCATATCCAAAGTCGATGGTGAAGTCTTTGAAAAATTCAAGGCTGCTTACATTGGATTTATGGAAGATGCTCTTGGTTTAAAAGAAGAATCTTCTCATGATGATCAGCTTCTTGATGGAACTATAAAAGTTCTGATTGAGTTGAGGAAAAAGGCACGGGTTGACCGCAACTATGCTTTGTCAGACAAAATACGCGATGACCTTAAAGATATCGGCGTTCAATTGAAGGATGGCAAAGATGGTGAGATCACGTACGCTATCGAATAGCCTGAATTACAAATTATAATCTTCTCTCTTTGCTAAAAAAGATCTTCATATTCCCCATCAGAGTTTATCAGGCGACGCTATCACCTCTTCTCGGGTCAGGATGTCGTCACGTTCCAAGCTGCTCCCAATATACTGTTGAAGCAATTCAGGAATGGGGAGTTATAAAAGGTATCTGGATGGGTAGTAAGAGGATAGCACGCTGCCATCCCTGGGGCACCAGTGGCTTTGACCCGGTACCAAAAAAGGATAAATAAACCGCTCCTACTTTTTCCACACCTGTCGGCGGGCGGGGCTTTCACTTTTGAAAAAATAAAATCTACATTTAGAGAGTTAAGAATTTAAACTCTCCTCATGCCTGATTTTCAAATCAAGAAGAATCCTAAGAATTACGACGTAGTTATTGTTGGATCCGGTGCCGGTGGTGGTATGGCAGCATATATTCTGGCGAATGCCGGTATCAAAGTTGCACTCATTGAGGCAGGACCTCTTTACGATCCAGCCAAGAATATTACCCAGCTTAAATGGCCCTATGAATCTCCCCGCAGAGGTGCAGGAAATCACAGGCCGTTTGGGGATTTTGATGCCGCTTATGGCGGATGGGAAATTGAAGGTGAACCTTATACCCGCAAAGACGGAACGAAGTTCGACTGGTTCAGATCACGCATGGTAGGCGGACGGACCAATCACTGGGGAAGAATCTCTCTCCGTTTTGGACCAAAAGATTTCAAGCATAAAAGTATTGATGGTCTCGGCGACGATTGGCCAATAGGCTATGATGATGTCGCTCCTTTCTATGATCGCGTCGACAAGCTTATCGGTGTATTCGGCACAAAGGAAAATATGCCTAACGAGCCGGATGGAATTTTTCTTCCACCACCGAAACCGCGCCTTCATGAATTATTTGTAAAAGATGCAGGCAATGCGCTTGGCATTCCTGTTGTTCCATCACGACTCTCAATTCTTACTAAAGCATTACCTGACAACGATAAGCGAAAGGCCTGCTTCTATTGCGCACAATGCAGCAGAGGCTGTATGGTGTATGGAGACTTCTCATCTTCGTCTGTGTTGGTAAAGCCAGCGCTTGAAACAGGAAATGTCGATGTGATTCCAAATGCGATGGCACGTGAGGTCCTCACCAATGATGAAGGAAAGGCAACCGGTATCTCTTACGTTGATAAGAATGATCTTCAGGAATATCAGGTTAGCGGTAAAGTTGTGATCCTGGCAGCGAGTGCAGGTGAATCAGCAAGACTTCTATTGAACTCCAGGTCATCCAGAAATCCGAATGGTCTTGCCAACGCAAGCAATGTCATTGGAAAATACCTTCATGATTCAACAGGAGTTGGAATGGGCGGCATCATGCCGAAGTTGTTTGATCGCAAGCGCTACAATGAAGATGGCGTGGGCGGATTGCATGTTTACTCACCATGGTGGCTTGATAATAAGAAGCTGAACTTCCCCCGTGGATATCACATTGAATATGGCGGCGGAATGGGAATGCCCGGATATGGTTTTGGATTTGGAATGCAAAACCTGAATGGAAAATATCCTGTAAGAAACGGCGTCAGGAAAGACGGTGGCGGCTACGGCGCTTCCTTGAAAGATGACTACCGTTATTTCTATGGAGCTTCTTTTGGAATGGCCGGTCGCGGTGAAGCAATCGCAAGAGAGGACAACTACTGTGAGATCGATCCAAACGTTGTGGATAAATTCGGAATTCCTGTTCTAAGATTTCATTACACATGGAGTGACCATGAGATCAACCAGGCCAAGCATATGCAGGAAACTTTTCAGGAGATCATTCATAAAATGGGTGGCGAAATCACCTGGGGACTGAAAGGCAAAGAAGATAATTACGGACTTGAAGCTCCGGGAAGGATCATTCACGAAGTAGGAACTGTTCGCATGGGCAATGATCCTAAGAAGTCAGCGCTTAATAAATTCAACCAGGCGCATGATTGCAAGAATCTGTTTGTAGTGGATGGCGGACCATTCGTTTCACAAGCTGACAAGAATCCTACATGGACCATCCTTGCGCTTTCCATGAGAGCATCGGAGTATATTATTGACGAATTAAAAAGACAGAATATTTAAACGGAGTTGTGGTAACACAATAGCTAACTAACAACATTATGGATAGACGAAAATATCTGAAGACTCTTGCCGTCGGAACGATCTCAACAGGAGTCATTCTTGAATCCTGTGCACCGGAGAAACCAAAAGATGCACCGGTAGCAGTTAATACAGCGGAGGCAGAAGGCGGCCCTGCACGACAGCCGGAAGAAATTGCTCATTTCAAAAAGATCTCTGCCGAGAAGTTCTTTGATGATCACGAAATGAAAACCATTACCATCCTGGTGGATATCATCATTCCAAGGGATGATACTTCCGGAAGCGCTACAGATGCCAAGGTCCCTGATTTCATTGAGTTTATCGTAAAAGATATGCCAAGACATCAGTTGCCATTACGTGGCGGACTTAAGTGGCTCGACATGCAATGCTTAAAACGTTTCAATAAACCTTTCTCTGACAGCACTTCACAACAGCAGATTGAAATGGTGGATGAAATTGCATGGCCTGAGAAAGCCAAGCCTGAAATGCAACAGGGAGTTGCCTTCTTTAATTTAATGCGTGACCTCACTGCCACAGGCTTCTTCACCAGCAAGATCGGCATCAAGGATTTAGGATATGTGGGTAATAGTCCTACGCAATGGGATGGCGTTCCACAGGATGTACTTGCCCAGTACGGAGTTAAGTACGATGAGAAGACACTTGCAGAGTGTGTCAAGTTTGAATCATAATCAGTTAAGAATCTAAAAAGGATAAACATGAAAGTAACGAACGATCAGTCACGAAGAGGTTTTCTTAAAACACTGGGTCTTGCAGCAGCAGCTTTTACAATTGTACCCCGCGAGGTTCTGGGCGGCCCGGGCTTCACAGCTCCCAGCGACAAACTTTACGTTGCAGGAATTGGAGTTGGAGGAAAAGGCCATAGTGATATCACCAATTTCGCAAAGAGTGGCAAAGCAGAAATTGCTTTTCTATGTGACGTAGATGATCGTCGTGCTGCATTTGCAGTGAGAGATTTTCCAAAGGCAAAATATTACAAAGACTATCGTGTCATGCTTGACAAGGAAGGCAAGAACTTTGATGCAGTGAGTGTTTCTACTCCTGATCACAGTCACGCTGTACAAGCGATGGCAGCCATGAAGATGGGCAAGCACGTCTATGTTCAGAAACCATTGACGCATGACATCCATGAAGCACGTATGCTCACGGAAGCTGCAAAGAAATATAAGGTTGTAACCCAGATGGGTAATCAGGGAGCATCCGGAGATGGTGTTCGTCAATTGGCAGAATGGTATAATGCCGGATTGCTGGGTGATGTTCATACAGTGTACTGCTGGACAGATCGTCCGGTGTGGCCTCAGGGTGTTGCATGGCCAGCAGAGAAAGCTGCCGTTCCAACAGAACTGGATTGGGATCTTTGGTTAGGTACTGCACCGTGGAGAGATTATGTAAACAAGCTTGTTCCTTTCAACTGGAGAGGCTGGTGGGATTATGGAACAGGTGCTCTTGGCGATATGGGATGTCACATCATTGAACCACCTTTCAAAGTTCTGGGATTGAATTATCCAATTGATGTAACAGCAAGTGTCGGTAGCGTGTATGTAGATGAATTCAAGCGTGGATATTTTCCTGAAAGCGGACCACCCTCTTCATCCATCATATTCACATTCCCTTCAAAGAATGGAAAGCCTCCTATTAAGCTACACTGGATGGATGGCGGTATCCAACCTGAAAGACCTGAGGAACTCGGACCACTCGAAAAGATGGGAGATCCACAGGGAGCAAACGGTGTGCTCTTCATCGGAACAAAGGGTAAGATGATGTGCGGTGTTTATGGTGCGCAGCCTTCCCTCCTTCCTACTACCAAAAACAAGGAGATAACCATTCCTCAAACGATAAAGAGAGTTACCGGAAGTTCAGAAGGACACTATGCACAATGGGTAGAAGCTTGTCTTGCCGGATACGGTAAAACAGAAGTAAGCTCACCATTCGATATTGCAGGACCACTGACGGAGACAATCCTGATGGGAAATCTTGCGATAAGAAGTAATGACATCCGCGTGCCTCGTACCGACAGACCAAACCAGTTTGATTATCCCGGAAGAGGCATCAAGTTGCTATGGGATGGAAATAACATGAAGGTGACAAACTTTGATCAGGCAAATGCGTTTGTGAAAAGGGAGTATCGTGCACCTTATTCACTTTAATTGAATGAACAAAAAAGTTAAGATTCAGAAAGAGCAAATTCTATCCGATAACTGGTATACTCTTAAAAAGATAACGTTTGATTATCTAAAAAAAGACGGAACCTGGCAAACACAGGAAAGAGAAGCATATGATCGCGGTAATGGCGCGGTCATATTGCTTTATAACAAGATCCAAAAGACAGTCATTCTAACCCGCCAGTTTCGTTTACCCACTTTCATCAATGGAAATGCTGATGGAATGTTGATCGAAGCGTGTGCTGGTTTGCTGGATAAGGATAAACCTGATGTTGCCATCAAAAGAGAAACAGAAGAAGAAACCGGCTATCAGGTAAAAGAAGTCAAGAAGATCTTCGAAGCATACATGTCCCCCGGATCGGTTACTGAAGTGCTGTACTTTTTCGTTGCCGAATATTCCAGCAAGGAAAAAATAAATGATGGCGGTGGACTTGAAGATGAAGACATAGAAGTATTAGAGCTGCCCTTTGACAAAGCGCTGGCGATGATCCCGTCCGGTGAGATCAAAGATGGGAAGACCATCATGCTGCTGTATCATGCAAAGATCAATTCACTGCTATAGTGAGTGACCTAACAACCAATCATTGAGCAGGCTATTATTTCTTCTGAGCTTTCTGCTTTTGACTGAACTCTGTTCGGGTCAGGATTCCGTCACAGTACTTTCCTGGAATATCCAGATGCTTCCCATCATCAAGAGCAATAGCAAAGTGATAAGAGCCCGTGCCATTGTTGAGCAGCTTAATCAGCGCAACTATGATGTGATTGTCTTTCAGGAAATGTTTCAGAAGAGAAGCAGAAGGATCATTACAAAAGGTCTCGCTAAAAAATATCCTCACCACACTCCTGTATTGAATAAGAAATTTATAGGATTAAAAACCAATGGCGGAGTCATGCTTTTCAGCAAATATCCAATCAGGGATTATCATCAGATCCGGTTCTCATCAAGAAGCGGCATTGATAAAATGTCAAGAAAGGGTGCGATGATGGCAGAGATCGATGTCAATGGAAAGATCATTCAGGTAGTAGGTACACATCTTCAGGCATTCGGCGCTCAGAATATTATGTATGATCAATATATGCAGCTTGCTTCTGAGTTGCTGGATCCTCATACAAAAGAAGGAATTCCCCAGCTGATCTGCGGTGATCTCAATACGATCAAATCGCTTCCACCACAATTACCTGCTGATATTTCACAAAGCTTTGTTGACCGTCTCCCCCGCTATTCAACTATGCTGGAAAAGTTCAAGGCGATCGATGGAGATCTGGAAGGTGAGCAACAGTATACGATGGATCGTCCCATCAACGATCTTTGTATCACGCGAAAAGAGTACCGGCTGCTGCTTGATTACATTTTACTTCGACCAAACGGTTTAACCAATATCTCGATAAATCGACGCGTGCAGATCATCCGGCAACGATGGAGCCCTGAGCACGAGGATCTATCAGATCATTTTCGGACTGATGGGTATACTGAAATTTGATTGACAAGTTTTAAACTTTTAGCTTTCCGCTTTCCAGCTCCATAAGTGAAAATCGATAGCCATACCCACATTCTGCCAAAGAAGATGCCCAACTGGAGCGATAAGTTTGGCTATGGCGACTTCATTTATCTTCAGCATCACAGAAAGGGTTATGCCAATATGATGCGCGGCAATCAGTTCTTTCGTGAGATCAAAGAGAATTGCTGGAATGCAGAATTGCGTATCAAAGAGTACGAAGAGTTTAACACGCAGGTGCAGGTTGTGTGTACGATCCCTGTTATGTTTTCATATTGGGCCAAACCATCCGATTGCCTGGAACTTTCAAAATTCCTGAATGATCATATCGGCAAGCTCGTCGCCAAGTATCCCCGCAATTATGTAGGCCTGGGAACGTTACCCATGCAGGACACAGAGCTGGCAGTAGAAGAAGTGGCGCGCTGCAAAAAAATAGGATTGCATGGAATTCAGATTGGATCCAATATCAACGATGAAAATCTAAATGAGGAACGCTTCTTTCCAATCTTTGAAGCATGTGAAAAGCAGGGAATGGCGGTGCTGGTTCACCCCTGGAACATGATGGGTGAAAAAAACATGTCGCGCTACTGGTTGCCATGGCTTGTAGGAATGCCGGCTGAAACTTCACGTGCTGCATGCTCGATGATCTTTGGCGGGATTTTTGAAAGACTTCCGAAGCTAAGGGTCAATTTTGCTCATGCCGGCGGATCTTTCCTTCCAACGATCGGACGTATCCAGCATGGTTTTGAATGCAGACCTGACCTCGTAGCGATTGATAATCCTGTTGATCCTAAAAAATACCTGGGGAAATTCTGGGTTGATAGCATCACACACGATCCATTAATGCTTGAGTATGTTATAAAAATGGTAGGATCAAACAGAATAACATTAGGCTCTGATTATCCGTTTCCATTGGGAGATCTTGAGATTGGAAAGTTTATTGAAGATTCAGACTTTCCAAAAAAGGTAAAAGAAGATATTTTTGTTAACGCTACTCTCGAGTGGTTGAATATTCCTAAAAAACGTTTTCAGTAATGAAGTACTTTCTGTTGGTCGGTTTACTTTTCGCTTTCACAAGCTCCTTCGCTCAGTACACGGAGAAAGAGAAGCTTGCTCAGATGGAGCAACAACGTGAATTTGAGAAAGCCAGGCAGATAAGAGCCCAGATGGACTCCGGGATCTACTACATGGACAATGAGAAGTATGCCATCGCAGATGAGAAATTGAAATATGCTCTCAGTAATATGAAGAGCATTCCATCGGATCTTACTTTTTATTTTGGAAAGAACTCCTACTTCATCGGCAAGTACAAACAAAGTATTGACTGGCTGACGAAATACATTCAACTCAAAGGAACCACTGGCCAGCATTCTGCCGAAGCATCTGATTGGTTAAAGAAATCGGAAGCCATGCTGTTACAACAACAAACTGCTGAAACTCAAAAAGCACTTGAAGTTCTTTCCAAAGATTACACCATCGACTGTGGTCCAACAGGCAAGGTCACCTGCCCTATCTGCAATGGCTCAACCGTTATCATTAAAAAGGATTATTTCGGAGAGACCTACAAAGCTTGCACGCATTGTCATCAGAAAGGCTACCTGACATGTGAAGAGTACAATCTGCTTTTGAAGGGTCAATTAAAACCTTCGAAATAGATATAAGACAGGATCACCTTCCGCACCTAATCACACATCTTACTGATAGTCAAGAGGAAAGTACCTATGATAAACCTGGGGTGAATAGGATATGAAGGTAGTGGGAACCTAGCCTGAACCTAGGGTGAACCTAGCCTGAACCTAGGGTGAACCTAGCTCGAACCTAGGGTGAACCTAGCTCGAACCTAGCCTGAACCTAGCTCGAACCTAGCTCGAACCTAGCTTGAACCTAGCTTGAACCTAGGCTGAACCTAGGTAAAACCTAGTCTGAACCAAGGTAAAACCCAGGATCAAGGGTTTAAAATCAGCCGTTAAACGCCACCTTATCAGAGCTGATTTCTCACTGCAGACCGAACCAGAAGCCTGTGTTGAGTATCCATAAACATACGGCAAACCATTCCTGTTGTTACGGATTGTGAATATATTTTTTAGGACTTCCGGATGCCGGCACCGATAGACTTACCGATTGCTGAATCCCTGATCAAGACGTATTTTTGCAGTCTGGTATGAAGCCCCTGCACAATCACCTTGATAAACGCATTCTAAAGCAGCAACTGCACAGCACGCCACAAAACCGTATTACCCTCTCCTTTTATAAATACCATCAGATCGCTGAACCTAAAGAATTCAGAGATCAGCTTTACGCATCGTGGTTCCCTCTCGGAGTAATGGGCAGAGTATATGTTGCTCATGAAGGAATTAACGGGCAGGTCAGCATTGAGAAAGATAAATTCGAAGAGTTTAAATCATCCTTTCATTCAATTGATTTCCTGAAGGGCTCACGATTGAACACGGCAGTAGATGATGATGGTAAATCATTTTTCATATTAAAGATCCAGGTAAAGAAAAAGATCGTTGCCGACGGTCTGGATGATAAGAGCTTTGATGTTACCGATTCAGGAACACATGTGAATGCCCATGAATTCAACAAGCTCACCGCAGATCCTCAAACGATCATCGTCGACATGCGTAATCATTATGAAAGCGAAGTCGGACATTTCCAGAACGCCATCTGTCCTGATGTCGATACTTTCAAAGCTTCACTACCCATCGTTGAAAAGATGCTGGAAGAAAAGAAGGATAAGAACATTGTCATGTATTGCACGGGCGGCATTCGCTGTGAAAAGGCAAGCGCATGGATGAAGCATCGCGGATTCAAGAATGTGTTTCAGCTCGACGGAGGAATTATAGAATACGCAAAGCAGGTTAAAGAGCAGGGAGAAGAAAATAAATTCATCGGCAAGAACTTTGTATTTGATGAACGCTTAGGCGAACGCATCTCTGATCAGATCATCAGCGTGTGTCATCAATGCGGCAAACCCTGTGACGACCATACCAACTGCAGGAATGAAGGATGTCACTTGTTATTTATTCAATGCACAGAGTGTGCTGAAAAATTCAACGGATGTTGTTCAGTCGAATGCAAAGAAGTAATTGCACTCTCCCCTGTCGAGCAAAAAGAACTAAGGAAAGGCAAAGCTAAAGGCGCCATGATCTATAAGAAAGGTAGATCAAAGAATATCCGGTACAAGACCTGACCGTTGTATTGCCAAGTGATGAAGATGGAATGCTCCATTCTTCAAATCCTCAAACCAATTTCATGATTCGTATCGGTATTATTAACATTTCAGACAGAGCCAGCAAAGGAATTTATGAAGACATTCCCGGCAAGGCGATCGCAAGCACGCTGGATGAGTATCTCACCAGTCCCTGGGAAAAAGAGTATGCTGTCATTCCGGACGAACAGGAATTGATCAGTAAAACGCTGATTGAAATGGCCGACAACAAGGGCTGCTGCCTGATCATTACTTCCGGCGGGACCGGCCCTTCCAGACGTGATGTTACCCCCGAGGCTACGGAGGCCGTCTGCGACAAAATGATGCCTGGATTCGGGGAGCTGATGCGCCAGGAAAGCCTCAAATTTGTACCCACAGCCATACTTTCCCGCCAAACGGCCGGAATCCGCAACAAGACCCTGATCCTCAATTTGCCCGGAAAACCGCAGGCAATCCGCCAGTGTCTGGACGCCGTTTTTCCATCTATTCCTTATTGCGTAGATTTGCTGGGTGGGCCCTATCTGGAATGCAATGAATTGGTTATAAAAGCGTTCCGCCCCTCAGGTAAATAAATTATTCGAATGGCAAAGATTAAGTACTTCTACGACACCGAATCCTGTAAGTATATCCGGGTAAAAACCTCTACCGGAGACATCGTCCTTAACGCATTGGGAATCTTATCCCTCACCGTTTCGATGGCCGTAGGTCTCGTATTCCTTCACGGTAATTACTTTGAATCACCTAAAGAAGTCCGTCTCAAGAATGAAATAAAAGAGATGACCTTCTATTTTGAAGAAGCTCAGAAGAAAGTTGTAAGTCTTGATAAGAATGTAAAAGAAATGGCAGAACGCGATGATAATATCTATCGCGTTGTCCTGGGCTCAGAACCTATTGACAAGTCCATTCGTGAAGCCGGCGTAGGTGGTGTAGACCGTTACGAAGACATTAAAAACAAGGATATCGATCATGAAGAGATCATTGTCAATCTGAACGAATCATTAGACAAACTTCGCCGCAAGGTTTATATCGAATCAAAATCTCATGACGAGATCATTGAGCTGGCTCAGAACAAGGAAGCTCTTTTTGCAGCCATCCCTGCCATTCAGCCCATTCCAAAGAAAAACACTGTTGTACTTGCATCTGGTTTCGGATTCCGTATCCACCCAATCTACAAATACAGGAAGATGCATACCGGTATTGACTTCGCCGCACCCATCGGAACTCCTATCTATGCTACTGCTGATGGTGTAATTGATAATGTTGAAGTGAGCTTTACTGGTTATGGTAAAAAAGTTGAGATCAACCACGGCTTTGGATATCGCACACGCTACGCACACATGCATGCCTTTGTGGTGCGCAATGGTCAGCATATCAAACGCGGTGAGCTCATAGGATTTGTTGGCGACACAGGCCTTTCAACCGCACCTCACCTTCACTATGAAGTTTTCATTAACGGAGCTCAGGTTAATCCGGTCCATTATTTCTTCAACGACCTGAATGCTGCCGAGTACGCGAAGATCATCGAGCTTGCATCTATCGAGAATCAAAGTCTTGGAATGTAATCTTTGATTTAGCTCTATCGTATTTAGTCGTGTATCATAAACCTTAACTGTCAATCAGTACCTACTGATGATGCGAATAGCCCTTACCGTTGTCTCCATCCTATTCTCAATAACTGCTTTTTCGCAGGGCTGCAGTGATGCAGGGTTTTGCACAATGGGTGCCATGAAGCCTGATCAGTCTTTCAATAAGAAGATCAAGTTCAAGCTGAATAACATGGATCTCAGCTTCTATCGCGGAACCACTACACTCACTCCTGTTATCTATGTCGCAACACTCGACATGAATTTCAGCATCTTCAACAAGACTACCCTTCAGGTAAAGCTACCCTTTCAGCATGTTGAAGGCCGGCTCGCCACTACTTCATCTGTAAGTGATATCTCGATTTGTTTTACCCGCAACGTTATCTCCAATGATCGTTTTGATCTGAATGTTTCCTTTGGAGGCAAGATTCCAACCAACAACTCAGACTTCTCGACTTCAGAAGGAAATGCTCTCCCGATGTATTATCAAACCAGCCTGGGAACGTACGACCTTATCGCGGGTGTATCTCTCATCAACCGGAAATGGTTGCTGGCCACTGGAATCCAGGTCCCTTTGAACAGCAACAATAATCAGTTTGACTGGCATCGCTGGGTGGATAATGATCCAGATGAACTTGATTATATTCAGAAGTATGCAAACGCAACAGAGCTTCGTCGTGGGATTGATGTCATGATCCGCGTTGAACGGAACTTCAGATTCAACAGGCTCAACTTCTCTCTCGGAGTTTTACCGATCTACAGAATTACAGCGGACAAGATCACAAACTTTGCAGGACAGCGCACTTCATTTGATGCGGCAGGAAATGAAGCCATTGGTCTGGCAATGTCAGGAATTGGTACTGTAGGCTATAGCTTTAATGTTCGCTCCAGCATCAAGCTTTTACTGGGACATAAGATCACCCAACGTCAGTTTAGTCCTGATGGATTAACACGTGAGTTTGTTTCCTCTTTCACTTACAGTTACAGATTCTGAGAATGAGGAGAATCATAATCATTTCGCTTTTACTGTTCACAACCACCCTCTCCTTTTCACAGGAGTCGTGGCTCATCAAAAGAATAGATTCACTGGTGGCTATCCCCAATTATGGGGATGCTGAGAAGCTGATCATCTCCCAGGCAAACACTTCAGACTTGAAGAAATCAATTATTCTGTTCAACAGGCTGGCAGAAATTCAAATCACTCAGGGCAAACTGGATCAGGCAGAAGAGACGATAGATAAATGGATCAGCACCAAAAAAACAGACGATCCATTTCTGAAAGCTATTACTGAAACGAACATCGGATTTATCCAGCTTAACAGGTCGCGCAATGATCTGGCCTTGGAAAATCTTCAGGATGCCCTTGCTCTTTTTCAAAAGGCAGGTCAGCGCGATACAGAAGAAGCAGCGAAATGCCTCTCTTATCTCAGCTTGCTTTACTGGAGTGTTGGTAAACTCAATCAGGCAGAAGACAATGGATTAATTGCATTGCAGATCCGTCAAAAACTAAAAGGAGAAACCAGCGAAGAAGTCGCTGCATCTTATAATGATCTCGGGTTGGTCTATGGCCAGACAGATTCAGACAAAGCGCTTGAGTATTATGAAAAGGCATTGGCAGTTTATGAAAAAATGCACGGTGACGAGCATCCGAAGATCGCGATTGCCAATACCAACATCGGCTTCATCTACAATAAAATGAAGTTGTATGGTGATGCTGTAAATAATTTTGAGAATGCTGAATCGATCTGGAAAAAGATCTATCCGGAAGGTCACCCCAATCAGGCGCTGGCACTCTTCAATCTTGGATTAACCTATGGCCAGATGGGGAACAAGAAAGCCTCACTGGAGTATTATGAAAAATCACTTGCTCTGTACAAAAAAGCGTATGGTGAAAAGCATCCGGACATCTCTATTGTTCTGAATGAAATCGGATTGCTGAAATACAATGAAGCGAAGTATGATGAGGCACTCCAGAGTTTTCAGGATGCGCTTTGTGCAAACATTCCCAACTTCAATAACAGGAGCATCGCTGTAAATCCAAGAATCAACAACTACTATCGCGGTAAAATATTGTTGTATTCCTTACGCCTGAAAGCGCAAGCCCTGGAAGCAAAGCACTTTGGCAAGACCTTGCGGTTGACAGAGTTGACTTCTGCTCTCTCCTGCCTCTACTCCTGCGACAGTCTCATTGATGATATCCGATTCCACAGTTCTGATGAGAATGACAAGATTGAATTGGGAAGCTCAGCGAATGAAGTTTATGAAGATGGCGTCCGGGTTGCACATGCCATGAGTGAAATGACCATCAACTTTAAGCAGTATGAACAGGCCGCATTTTATTTTGCTGAAAAAAGTAAGTCTGCTGTATTACAGGAGTCTATTGCGGATGCAGAAGCCAAGTCATTTGCGGGAATACCTGAGGCTTTACTGGATGAAGAGAAGACCCTGAAAGCTTCGATTGCTACCCTTACCCAGAAGCTTTCACAAAAACCAAGTGTCGAAGAAGAAAAACTCCTTCGTGAGAGTCTTTTTAATCTCAATCAGAAGTATGAGACATTTACGAAGCAGCTTGAAAAGAACTATCCTGATTACTTCGACTTAAAGTATAATCAGACCACTCCTTCCATCGCAGACATTCAAAAGATACTGGATAACAAAACCGCCATCGTCTGTTATTTCATCGCTGAAAAAAATCAGCGTCTCTACTCATTCATTATCTCCAAATCTAAATTCAGGATTTATAATTCTACGATGCCGTCTGATTTTGACAGACTGATCAAAGGCTTCAATAACAGTTTATACTTCTCGGTTGCAGATTCCTATAGCAGGATCTCCAATCAGTTATCAAAGTTATTGCTGCGCGGAATCTCACCAGGATATAAAGACATCGTCATCATTCCCGGCGGAAGATTGGGCACGATGCCTTTTGAAGCCTTAAGCACATCGAAGATCATTGAACATCAGTCCTATTCAACTATTGATTACCTGGCGAAGAAATACAGTATCAGCTATGAATTTTCAGCGGGACTGCTGCTTCAGAAATCCAGATCTTCAAAACAAAGTCAGCCATCTTCGATATTCCTGTGCGCCCCTATCACGTTCCCGGTAAAAGACAACCTGGATGATCTTCCTGGTACGGAAAAAGAAGTATCCAACATTGCTCAACTGTTTGCCTCCACCGCAATGATTGCAAAAGGGACGGATGCCAATGAGAGTCTTATCAAATCAGGTAAACTTTCAGAGTACCGCTATCTTCATTTTGCAACCCATGGAATTGTTGATGAAGAGTCTCCGGAACTTTCAAGGATCTATCTTCAATCTGCTCCTTCTGAAGATGGAAATGTATTCTCCGGTGAGATCTTTAATCTAAAATTAAATGCGGACCTGACGGTATTGTCTGCTTGCCAGACGGGGCTTGGCAAATTCTCAAAAGGTGAAGGTGTCATAGGACTATCGAGAGCATTGGTGTATGCTGGTGCCAAAAATATCATGGTCTCCTACTGGAGCGTTTCCGATGAGTCAACCTCTGAACTGATGACGAGCTTTTATGAGAAGCTTCTTGCGCAATCGTCACCGAATTTTCGCGAGGCACTTCAGCAGGCCAAGACGGAGATGATAAAAAAATCAACCTACGCAGCTCCCTATTACTGGGCACCGTTTGTTTTGATCGGTTTCTGACCGGAATCAAGCAGAATTTCAAGGCTTTTTTCTAAAATTTCACTTCATATACTTTGAAAGAAATTTTGGTTTGATGTTATTGTGATAAACAAAAACCAACTATCATACCTAATCCCCCAACCCAATGAAAAAATTATTATTCCTGATTCTTTTTACCGGAGTTATTTCTGCTGCATCTGCCCAGCAACAAGAAGGAGATTTTCAGATTCAGGCTCAGGCTACCTACTTTTCAGCAGCAGGTACCAGCGGTGGCTTTCTTTATCTGAATGCCAGTAAATTCCTTACACAAAATATTGAACTCGGAGTATCTCCTATCATCAGTTTTGGAGATGGAGCTTCTGTTAATCTTTCATTATTCGGTAACTATAATTTCCTGACCTCTGATGCAAAGTTTGTTCCTTATGCGGGTGTTCAGATCCTGATCTATAATCTCGGTGGAAAAGAATCACTGACAGGCTTCGGTTTGAAGGGCGGTCTGAGATACTTCATTACAGAACGCGTTAACGTTGATGTTGGTCCTAACGTTACTTTCCTTGCCGGAACAACTGTATTTATATTCAACGCCGGTTTGGGCTTCATCATTGGCAGAAAAGGATAATCAATAATGCAACGATACATCATCATCGCACTTCTCCTGATTCAATGGCCAGCCATTGCGCAGGATGTGTACATCACACCTTTCAAAAAGTTCAGTTCAGGATTAAAGGAGATCAGTTCGATCTCCTTTTCTTCTGATTCCAAGCTGATCGCGATGAATGACACCAAGGGAAATCTTGTGATCAAAAACATGGACTTCAATGCTACCGTGTTTCAGGTTCCCAACACGGGTATTATGTATCATGAATTTATCGATACCAATACCAGGTTCATTACACTGGATAAACTGGGTAAACTCACGATCTACAATACCGCTGACTACTCTGTTGTAACAACATCGAATTTTTCCAGTGCCGTAAAGAATGCCTGCCTCGATCCAAATCTTCAGTACCTCACTGTACTCAATAAAGAAAACCAGATCGAAATGTTTGACATTAAGGCAAACATGACTTTCGGAAGGATCCCTCCTACTCCAGAACTTAAAAACTGTGCCTTCATTGGCTTTGATCGTTTTGGACAACAGCTTGCGGCGATCAGCAAAACAGGAGATTCCTATACATGGAATCCTCTGAATCAGAAATTTTTGCGTGAACTAAAATTGAAAAGCGGTGAGTTCGCAAATTCATCCTCGGTTATCTATTCTGCATCCACCAACAGTGGTGGCGACAGATTTATGATCGGTATGCAGGAAGCATTCATTCCTAAGGGAGGCTTTCAGGGAAGGAACCAGCTTGAGAGAAAGAACATGATGCTTGCTTATGACTGGATATCCGGTCAGGAGCAGAAGAGAATTCCTTTACGATACCGTGTAGACGGCATGGCACTTGGACCTGGTCCCGGACATGTCGCTTATTATTCTGAAGACTCGCGCACGATCAACTTATTGAATATTGAAAAGTCAGAAGTCGGAAGCAGTGTAGCGGTTGATGAAAAACCTACTTCCATATCTCTTTCCGATGACAATCAATTCCTCGCTGTTGGAACAGTCGCTGGAAATATCAATCTCTTTGAAGTAGTCCGTAACGATCCACCGGAAATTAAGATCTCAAAGCCCGGATTAACACGGGGCTATGGCGACCAGGTCATTAGTGAAAGCAAGCTGATGGTGGAAGGCAGCATCACCGGAAACGATAAGGTCTCTAAAGTATTTGTAAACGGAGAACCAGCTAATTTCGAAGCAGGAAAAGATTTCAACCTTGAAGTTCCTCTTGTTAAAGGAAAAAATAAAATAACGGTTTCTGTACAGAACACTGCTTCAGTTATTACTGATAAAGATTTTTATGTTACCTGTGAACCCTCCTCTGGAAAAACAGTAGTAGCAAAACCGAAAGCAGGTACACGCCTTGCTCTGGTTATCGGAAACTCTGCTTACTCAAGTGCGGCCAAACTTAAGAATGCGAAGAACGATGCAACGGCCATGACCACTGAACTACAGGCTTTGGGATTTGAAGTCATGAAAGTTTATGATGGCACGTATGAGCAAATGAAAAACGCTATCTATTCTTTCGGGGATAGAATTCAGTCTTCTGAGGTTTGTATATTCTTTTATGCGGGTCATGGACTGGAAGTGGATGGATCCAATTACATCGTCCCTGTAGACGCTGATATTCAGTCTGCGCTGGATGTAAAGTTAAAGGCTCTCCCGCTTACCGGCATTATTAAGACAATGGAATTTGCCAATGAGGAAGGACTTAACATGATCATTCTGGATGCTTGTCGTAACAATCCATTCCCAACCGGAAAGAGAAGCAGCGGCTCAGGACTTGCAAGAGTTCAGGCACCGAGCGGCACACTCATCGCGTATGCTACTGACCCTGGTTCTGTTGCATCTGATGGAGACAAGGCCAATGGACTTTATACAGGAGAACTTGTAAAGCAACTTAGAGTATCTCAGCGGATTGAAGATGTGTTTATGAACACCCGTAATGCTGTTGAGAAGGCATCGAATGGATCTCAACGACCGTGGGAAGAAGCCCGGCTCCGGGGCGTATTCTATCTCAAATGATAAAGGAAAGGTCGGCAATCACCGACCTTTCTCTTTTTCAATAACTTCTATTTGATCCGGTAGCGGAATCCTGCATACCACATTCTCCCAAATACGGGACCCCAAACCATGGAGCTGTCGAAGTATGGACCAAAAGGACTGTTGGCTGATACAATCGGATTATCAAGAGTGAAGTCCGTAAGGTTCTCAACTCCCACATAAGCACTCCATCGTTCGCCAAAATCCTTTGTCACCTGCGCGTTCATCATGATGTATGGATCTGAATATGGGGCAAGCTGATACTGCTCCGGATTGTAAATGGTGGAAGGCAATCTTTGCTTGCCAATCCGTTGCACAGTATAGTCAATAACCCAGTTGGACTTGGTTCTGTAGGATAAATTTATAAATGCACGATCCTTGGGAACAAGAGGACGCTCCAGCCTTCCCATCAGATAATCTGTTTCCACATCCAACCAACGATACGCAAGCCTGAGGTCAAACCTTCTCATCAACTGATAATCAACCTGAGCCTGGATGCTATGTGAAAAAGATTTACCCTTCAATCCAAAGAAAGCAATCTGCAGAGGATTCTGATCAAGATCGACCACAACCTGGTTCTCAAAATCAGTAAAGAAATAATCTAAGCTAATGGATCCGGGTCTGTAGTCGAGTGTAAACTCCTGAAGGAAATTCAATCCGTAGTTCCATGCTTTCTCAGGTAAGAAACCATAAGCCTTATCCGTCTGCATATTGACTCGCACAGGAGAGCGTGAAGAAGCAAGGAAGCCAGTATTCTCTGAAATAATATTTGCAACTCTTATTCCCCTTCCCGCTGATGCACGCAGAGTAGTCGTTTCAGTAAAGTTATACTTCAGGTGCAGACGTGGTACGAACAATGTTCCAAAGAGATTATGCTGATCGACTCTTGCTCCGGCAATCAAAGAGAATTTCTTTAAGTCATCATAGGAATACTCAAAGAACGCTCCCGGTACACGCTCCGTCCTGCCCAGATTGAACATAGGCCCAAGAGATGGCTGACCGATTTCTTCATCATAATCATCAAACAGAAAGCTTACACCGGTTTTGAATTTATGAAAAGTGCTTCCGATGATGGATTGATAAATAAGATTGGCATACACCGATCTCTCAACAGCATTATGCCCATTGAAGCCATAATAGCTCTTGTGCTGATGATCCAATCCGCTTACCTGAAGACCAAAGCTCTTGTAAGGTTTGTCCTTGAACTGATATCCAAGCTTTCCAACAAATTCAGAACGGTCGGTATTGATCTCCAATCCATAACGGTTTACAGTAAACTTGTCTTTCTCAGGATTAAAATCTGTCTGACCGCCCTGCTTCTCATCCTTCAGGTACTTGAAAGAAAACTGACCCAACCAACCTGTTCCTGAGTTATACACCCACCGGTTGACAAGATTGATCTGCTTACCGGTCGGGAAGTCCAGGAATGAATCATTATTCTGATCCATTTCCAACGGGCGGGCACTTCCGTGTAATAAGAATGTAGTCCCCCACTTCTTGCTGACCTGAGTGGTATAGATCACATTTGTTTCAGTGCGGGCAGAGCTATTCACATAACCGTTGACATAGAGCTTATCGCTTTCCTGAGGCTTCTTCAATTCTACATTGATCTGACCTGCTATGCTCTCATAGCCATTGATCACGGAACCCACTCCTTTCGTTACCTGAATGGAGTTGATCCATGTACCTGGAATGAATTGAATCCCCTGACTGGCAGCGAGACCTCTTACTCCCGGCATGTTCTCAATGGAGATCATTGTATTCGGGCCGGATAAACCCAGCATCTGGATCTGACGGGTTCCTGTTATCGCATCGGTAAATGCTACATCAACAGAGGGATTCGTTTCAAAGCTCTCCGATAGATTACAACAGGCAGCTTTAAACAATTCCTTCTCATCCATCACGATCGTATTGATTCCAGCAGCGTGATCAATGTGCGTAGAAGGTTTCCACCCCTGCACTGTAACCTCCTGAAGGTATACATCCGACTTCAGTTCAACCTTGATATTCGTCTGGCTATCAATTTGAATTGTGTCACTACGATATCCTACAAAACTTACGACAAGCTTTTGAATACCATCTATGCGGTCAATCAGGAATACACCGTTCTCACCGGTGGTTGCACCTTTGCTGGTCCCCAGCCAATAGACGTTTGCTCCCGGAAGCGGTTCATCCACACCCTGGGCATTCTTCTCTATCACTACTCCCATCAGCTTTTGGGAATAGGAACCAAGCGGCAATAGTAATCCAATGGCTACGCAGCCTATGATCAATGATCTCATAGAAATTCTGCTTAGTGTTTGTCTTCAGGACCGTGACCATGATCGCGATACAGGCAGCAAAAGGGAAGCTTGGAATATACTTCATCTTTAGCCTTTACTTTGTCAGTATCGTGTCCAACGGAAGCAATGATCTCGTGAATTTGTTGTTCGGTGATCTTGTCAGAATTGTAGACTACCTGCAGTTCTTTTGACTTGGTATCCCACTTAGCCAGCTTGATGCCTTTCTGGTCAAGAGCTGTTTCAATTCTGTTCTTGCACATAGAACAGTTGCCATAAACTTTAATATTGGAAGTAATCACCTTTGATTGCGCAAAAGATGTTACAGAAGAGATCGCTATGATGAAGAAAAAAATAATCGTTTTCATAAAATATAATTAAGGTTTAAAAAACAGAACATCAGGACATGGTCCTGAAAACCTTAAACAATGGAATCGTAGAAAACGAGACTGCAGAATGATTGATAGAGAGGAATCTTGGGAGGTGGTGGATTGATCTCATCTGCTTTTGTGAATGAGACCTCGCGAACAGGAAGAGTTTCTTCCCGATCTGAATACGTCATGCCAATCAAATTGAACTGAGGAAGAGTCGCCATCAATACCTGGCTGCCGGAATGATCGTCATCGATCTTAAGAATTTCATGCCTGTCATCACAGCAAGGCATAGGAGCTTTTGCTATTACAGCACAAATGCATTTTTCAGTGGAAAACGAGAAAAGGGAGGAGTTTTTTTCCCGGCCCATACAGTAGTGAGTGGTTTTGGCCACTCCCACTGTGAGGGTCAGGTACACAATAGTGAACGCTATGGCAAAATAGTTTCTCATTGTGCATTAGAGAACTTCAAAGTAGGCTTATAGGTTTCAAATTTCCTAAGAATATTAAAAAACTTTGTTTTGGTCCAAAAAATGGGCTTTTTAGCATTTAAATCCATGATCGAAGATAATTACAAGCAAAGGGGCCTCCGGGGCAAACTGGTCAAAAAACTGGCCCAAAAGGGCATTAAGGACACTCTGGTGCTGGATGCCATTGGGAAAGTGCCAAGGCATGCCTTTTTCGATGATGCCCTCCTGGGTCACGCCTATGAGGACAAGGCCTTTCCTATCGGACATGGGCAAACAATATCCCAGCCTTATACGGTTGCCTTCCAGACTGAAAAGCTGGAAGTAAAAGCCGGAGACAAGGTGCTGGAAATCGGAACCGGCTCTGGATACCAGGCGAGTGTGCTGCTGGAAATGGGCGCCAAAGTTTATACCATAGAATATAACAGGGAGCTCTATCAACATACCCGTGATTTCCTTCCGGGACTTGGATACAATCCGCATTTCTTTTTTGGTGACGGATCAAAAGGACTTCCGGTGCGGGCGCCGTATGACAGGATCATTGTAACAGCGGGTGCGCCTGTTGTTCCGGATGCACTTGTTGAACAATTGGCGGAAAATGGTATTCTCATCGTTCCTGTTGGTGATCGTGAAAAGCAGAAGATGATCAGGATCCGTCGGAAGAATGGAAAGCTATTAAAAGAAGAGTTTGACTTCTTCTCGTTTGTTCCATTGCTGGGGGAACAGGGCTGGAAGAAATAAGTTATTCCCAGTCTGTTTATAATTTCATCAAATATGATCGGAAGTCTTCAAATGAATTACTCATTTGAACTGACTTCTTCTCTCCTATCAGGAATTTTGTAAGTCCTTCCGGCAACGGGATGGATTGGCCAATAGAATTCTCTACTACATCTTTGAATTTGCCTGGATGTGCCGTCTCAAGAAATATCCCATTGCAGGGTGGATTACTGATAAGATAATCTTTCAATCCCAGGTAGCCAATCGCTCCATGCGGATCGAGCAGGTAATTCCTTGAGAAGAAAACATCCCTGATTGCTTGTGAAGTTTCATCATCGGTAAAGTGAGCACCGCGGATATCTTTTGAGATCCTCTTAAGGTCGCTCTCATACAAATCCATAAGTCTTGCAAAATTACTTGGATAGCCCACGTCCATTGCATTGCTTAATGTAGATACAGATGTCCGTGGAGAAAATATCCCGGTCTTCAGATATTTTGGAACAATATCATTGATGTTGGTTGCAGCAATGAACTGATCCACTGGCAGACCCATTCGCTTCGCCAGTACACCTGCTGTAAGATTACCGAAGTTTCCACTTGGCACTGAAAACACTAATGGGAGATTCCGGTCTTTGAGCTGAGCGAACGCATTGAAATAATAGAATGACTGTGGAAGAAGCCGTGCAATGTTAATGGAGTTGGCGGAAGTCAGTGACAGGTTCTTTTTGAGTGTCGCTTCTGCGAAAGCCTGCTTTACCAGACTCTGGCAATCATCAAACGTTCCATCAATCTCAATGGCAGTAATGTTCCCGCCAAGGGTAGTAAACTGCTTCTCCTGAATGTCACTTACTTTTCCGGAAGGATATAAAACGATGACTCTTGTGCCCGGAACATTAAAAAATCCATTGGCGACAGCGCTTCCTGTATCTCCGGATGTCGCCACGAGTACGGTAGCCTTATCATTTTGTCGTTTTGCAAAGTATCCTAAAAGACCTGACAGAAATCTTGCTCCAAGATCTTTAAATGCAAACGTAGGGCCATGATACAGTTCAAGTGAGAATACACCCTGCTCTATTTCAACAAGAGGTGTGTCAAATGATATTGTCCGATCAATGATCTTCCTAAGTTCATTTTCAGGAATGGATCCATTCAGAAAATTTGAGGCGACATCAAATGATGTCTCTGCAAATGACTTGTTTGAAATGCTTTCGAGATACTGTTTTGGCATGACCCGAATTGATTCAGGCATAAACAAGCCTCCATCCGGCGCAAGACCAATCTTAACAGCATCTTCGAAAGAGACGCAATAATTACGATCACGTGTACTATAAAACTTCATGACAATATCTTTGCTCCCTCCTGATTAACTTTTGAAATGTAAATCTCAGCAGGCAGATTCATTTTCATAAAATGCTCTGCTGCTACTTTCCCCGCTTGCTCCGCTGACAACTGATTACTGCTTAAAGCAAAAACCGTTGGGCCTGATCCTGAAATTCCAAAACCCAATGCTCCTGCATCAATCACCTTCTTTCTTATTTCATTAAAACCAGGAATGAATACCGATCGGGTGGGTTCTGCGATGACGTCAAACAACGATCTTCCAATCAATGCATAATTCTGTTGCATAAGGCCAATCATGAGCGCGGCAATATTTCCACTTTGAGACACTGCATCCGATAGTGAAACAGTAGATTTCAGAACTTTCCTGGAGTCTTCTGTCTTTAGTTCAAGATGCGGATGAATGAGTGTGCAATACAGTTCTTCCGGTGAGGAAACGTTAATGACATCCAGCGGCTCATACGATCTTATCAAAACAAATCCTCCCAATAAAGAAGGCGCAACATTATCGGCATGAGCAGATCCGCATGCAATACGCTCTGCCTCCATTGCGTGAACGATCAATTCTTTTCTTGAAAGTGGATTACCCATTAAATGATTAATGGCAATCAAAGCTGCTACAGCGCTTGCCGCGCTTGAACCCATCCCACTTCCCAACGGAAGCTTTTTGATTAATTCAATTTCAACTCCCTGCGAACTTCCCATTCTATTCAAGTAAGATTGAACAGCAACGCTGGCGGTATTCTTAAGAGGATCTGATGGAAGCCTTCCGTTATCTCCGGAAATACTTTTGATCATGATGCCCGTTTCATTTCTTAAAGAAACCACAACTTCATCTGCAGGGCTTTCGACAGCAAATCCCAGCACATCAAATCCACAACAAACATTGGCAACCGTCGCCGGCGCCGAAGCTCTTACACTGTTCATCTTATTTTTCAATTCGTTCGTTGCTCACCTGACGGAATAATTTCCAATCCTTATAATGTCTGCAAATACTCCTGCTGCTGTGACCTCCGCTCCTGCTCCCGGTCCACGGATCACCATCGGCCGGTCATGATATCTCTCTGTGGTTAGTAAAATAATATTATCACTTCCCTTTAAAGAATAGAAAGGATGATCATTCGGAACACTCACCAATGAAACTTTTGCTTTTCCATTTTCCAGCACCGCCATGTAACGGAGTTTCTGATTGGATGTCTCTGCTGTTTTTCGAAGACCCTCAAAAGTATGATCATGTGATCTAAGTTTTATGAAGAACTCCTCCACGCTGGCAATACTCAAACAGTCTTCCGGAACAAGTCCCTTCACTTCGATATCAGACAGCTCCAGATCAATACCCGATTCACGTGATAAGATCAGCACCTTGCGGGCGACATCCATTCCATTGAGATCATCACGTGGATCCGGTTCGGTATAACCCAGGTCCTTTGCCTCTTTAACAATCTGGCTGAATGATTTGCCTTCTGAATACGAACTGAAAATGTAATTGAGCGTTCCACTCAGCACGGCTTCGATGCGTATCACCTTATCACCGCTAAGAAGCAGATCATTCAATGTATTGATGACAGGCAATCCTGCACCCACGTTGGTTTCATATAAAAATCTGACTCCCCTCTTTAATGATATGCTCTTTAAAGAATGATATTTATTTATGGATCCCGAATTTGCCTTCTTATTAGGCGTAACAATAGAGATGTTTGAATCCAGTATATTCTCATAGTGATCGGTCACCTCCTCACTTGAAGTGCAATCAAGGAAAATACTGTTAGACAAGTTCATCTGAACCATCCGATCCAGGAATGATCTCATGACCATTTCTTCACCATTGGATTTTAAGCGGTCAATGGATTGCAACAGGCTTAATCCATTTTCATCAAAGAGCATCTTCTTACTGTTGGCGATACCAACAACATTGACCTCCAGCAAATTCTGTGAGGATAACTTACTGTATTGAGCATTGATCATCTTCAGCAATTCTTTTCCGATCAGTCCTGTACCGACCAGAAACAGATTGACCACACGCTTGTCGGAAAGGAAAAATGCTTCATGCAATACATTCAGTGCCTTGGCAACATCTGACTCTTTAATAACAGCAGAGATGTTAAGCTCAGAAGAGCCCTGCGCGATGGCAAATATGTTCACACCACTCTTTCCAAGAGCATGAAACATTCTGCCACTGGTACCGGGATTATGCCGCATGTTTTCACCCACAATGGCAACGATTGCCAGGTCACTTTCGACAGAAACGGTATCCATTTCAAGCGACTTGATTTCATAGATAAACTCTCTTTCAATGGCGGCCTTCGCTCGTCCGGAAGAGCCACTCTCTACGGCTAAACAGATCGAGTGTTCAGAGGATGCCTGGCTGATCAAAATGATGTTCACATTCTCTTTTGCGAGGGCGGCAAACAATCGCATGGAAACTCCCACGACACCCTGCAAACCCGTTCCCTGGATGCTTAAGAGGTTCATTTTACTCATGGAAGAAATACCTTTGATAATCAGGTCTTTACCATTGCCATCACGGCAGATGATGGTTCCTGGAAATGCAGGGTTGAAGGTGTTCTTTATCCAGATGGGAATGTTGTTCACCATGGCAGGTTGCATGGTGGCAGGAAAGATCACCTTGGCACCGAAATGAGAGAGTTCCATCGCCTCCTCATAGGTCATTTCGTTTACCGTAAAAGCCTTGCGGACTTTGCGTGGATCGGCAGTCATCATACCATCCACATCGGTCCAGATTTCAAGAGATGTTGCTTTCAATGCTGCTGCTAGAATGGCGGCAGTATAATCCGATCCACTCCTGCCTAATGTTGTTGTCTCACCGCTGTCAGAAGTTGCAATAAAGCCCGTCACGACCTGAAGTACGGAATGCTTCACGAAGTAATCCTGAATCAAATGATTGGTGGTTGGGAAGTCAACCCTGCCATGACCAAAGTGGTTATCGGTACGAATGATCTTCCTGGCATCGAGAAATTCACAGAGAAGCTTTTCATTTAAGAATGCTTCGCTGATAATGTACGCTGACAACCGCTCTCCAAAGCTCATGACGAAGTCAAGCATTCGCAGCGTTCTCTCTTTTACGAGATAGATGCCATGAATGACATCCTCCAGTTCATTGATGATCATTTTAACATTGGCAAGGATTCCGCTTTGTCTTTGAATATCAATCAATGCACGCACGGCATCCATATGACGATCCTCGATCTGACGCAAGGTTGTCTTGTACGTAGCAACGCCTTGCAGTGCCTCATCACTTAGTTTGATGAGAGAATCCGTAACACCTCCAAAGGCAGAGAATACAAGAACCGTTTTACCAGGTTCACAGTAATTTTTCACAATCTCAATAACAGCTTTCACTCTTTCAGGAGTCGCCACTGAAGAGCCTCCAAACTTCACAGCTTTCATAACAGGATTGAATAGATAAAATGAACATCATTCCTCTCGAAGAGGGATATGACAAAAACTAATACAGTTGGGTAATGGGTATGATCGGGCGCTACCCCGTAATGATGGTAGTAATTGTAGAGATAATATGAGTTGTAGCGCTTTGCATGGTAACTAACCTGAGCAAATACGCACAGCAAACAGTGGATTGCAAATTATTTTTATGATTTTTGCGCGGATTAATGGCTTACTAACATTTAATAGGGTGACCGTTGCTGAAGAATTTTACACACAACCAGGACTTCTTATTTAAGAATCGGAAGCGCGAAAAATCTTGCTTTAGAGTAAAAGAAGCCACTTTTTGGGCATCTTTTCAATAATGGAATCTGCAGACAAACTGTGAAGAATGAAAGGAAGCAGTCACATTGAATTATCCAAAGAAAAAAGACTTGCAAAAGAGAGGGTTCAGGTATCTTTCGGCATATTATTGATCAATCATGGAACGTAAAAAGAAAACACCAAAGGAATCATTTGTGAGCATGACGGAACTTGTGCTTCCGAATGACACCAACACATTGAATAACCTGATGGGCGGAAGGCTTATGCACTGGATGGATGTTGTATCGGCCATCGCAGGGCAAAAGCATTGCAACAGCATTGTTGTGACTGCATCTGTTGATAATATTTCATTCCGCAATCCTATTCAGCTTGGGAATGTGGTGACACTAAAAGCCAAAGTAACCCGTGCATTCAATTCTTCTGTGGAGATCCGCATTGATGTAGATGCCGAGAATATTCCGGAAGGAAAGAAGGTGGCCAGCAACTCTGCATTCTTTACGTTTGTTGCAGTCGATAAGCAAGGTAATCCTGTTGAAGTTCCGGAAGTTGAACCGGAGACTGAAGAAGAAAAAGAAATGTATAGCGGAGCGTTGAGAAGACGACAACTTCGTTTGATCCTTTCCGGACGAATGAAACCTCATGAAGCGCATGAACTAAGATCCATCTTTGATATCAAAATCTAAATGGAACAATCAAATCCATTCAAATCTGTTTACGGTGAGGAAGTATATTCCATTCCTACACCCGTTACAGTTATCATCGGCATTTCATGGAATGATATAAAGGAAGAGCAAAGAGTGTTGCTTTCTAAAATTCTTCAGGCTGTACGACTATCACTGGAATCAGTACGCATTGTTGAAATGACACCGTTCGATTTGTCGGCCATGATTGAGAAGCCATCAAAAGTTCTGGCATTCCTTGCTCCTCCCAAAGGTCTGGCCAGCTATGAAGTAGTGCAGACAGGTGATACCTCTATTATCTTCTCTGATCCTCTGGATATTCTTATGACGGATGATGCGGCAAAACGCAAGCTCTGGAATACGCTGAAAAGTCTCTTCTCTGCTTAAATTATTCTGACCATTCTCCTATCATTCTGTGATAGGAAGGCCTGTTTCAGGAATCCTACACGGTTTCAGGACTGAGACTTTCCCTTAAATCGAGGGGGGTGGCCACTGGGTAGCCACTGGGTCCCCAGTGGTCAGCCACTCTTTTGAGTGATTTTCTATGAATTGATGCTGGAAACGGTGGTGCACGCTCAAAAAAGTGTGCAACTGAGCAAATTATCAGGTTTTTGAATTCCAAACTTGCTCTATTTCGTCCCACTGAATAGTTATGCAGAGAACTTTTCAGGGCTTTGGGGACAGGATTGTTAACAAAAAAGAATATCGGTGGGTTCGGGGTAATGGAAAAGAGAAAAGAATAAGTTTTGGGAGCTCAACATACCCTCTGTATTGCAACTAAACACCCCTATTTGCACAAGAATTCCTTTATAAAAACGCTGTTTTGGTAATATTTGGGCTTCTTCTATCTTTGCGGGACTTTTTTAATGCCCTGTTGTTGCACGGCCTTAAACAATACTAAACCGATCATAAAAAGCGTATGCAAACACTACTCTATTCTCTCCCCGTATTTGGACTTCTGGGGCTACTTTATGTTGTATGGAAAAGCGCCTGGGTTGCCAGACAGGATGCAGGAACAGATAAAATGAAAAAAATTGCAGGACACATTGCTGAAGGAGCAATGGCTTTCCTGAAGGCTGAGTACAAAGTGCTGGCTATTTTCGTTGTGTGCGTTGCTGTTTTGCTTGGAGTAACAGCGAGCAGTGAAACCTCTTCTCCCCTGGTAGGTGTTTCTTTTGTGCTTGGAGCTTTCAGTTCAGCGTTGGCTGGTTTCATTGGAATGCGTGTTGCTACTAAAGCTAACGTAAGAACAACCAATGCCGCCCGTACAAGTCTTGGTAAAGCTCTTGAGTTAGCATTTACCGCAGGTTCGGTAATGGGTATGGGTGTTGTTGGAATTGGAGTTTTAGGACTCAGTGTTCTATTCATAATATATGCAGGAATTTTTGGAGTCGATACACAGGCTGGACTTAATCAGGTGATTACTGTTATCACTGGATTTTCATTCGGAGCTTCATCCATTGCTCTCTTCGCTCGTGTAGGTGGTGGAATTTATACAAAGGCTGCTGATGTTGGCGCTGACTTAGTTGGAAAAGTTGAAGCAGGTATTCCTGAAGATCACCCGCTGAACCCAGCAACCATTGCTGATAACGTTGGTGACAACGTAGGTGATGTTGCCGGTATGGGCGCAGATTTATTTGAATCCTATGTTGGATCAATTGTTGGTACGATGGTGTTGGGAGCTGCTTTCATGGTTCCAGGATTTGTTGATAATTTTGAAGGATTGTCTGCAGTATTGTTGCCCCTCGCACTTGCTGCGGTTGGTATCGTAATGTCATTCCTTGGAACCTTCTTCGTTCGGGTTAAAGAAGGTGGAGATCCACAAAAAGCTCTTAATACAGGAGAAATTGTTTCTTCTGTTATCATGATCGCTGCATCATGGTTCATCATCAAATGGATGCTTCCAAACGAATGGTGGTTCAAGGATCCACTCTATGCATGGTCAGATCCAGAAAAAGGAAATCTTTATACTTCCACAGGGATTTTCGCTGCCACCGTCATCGGACTTGTTGCCGGTGTTGTCATTGGTTTGATCACTGAATATTATACTGGTATGGGCAAGAAGCCTGTCCTTTCTATCGTACGTCAGTCATCTACAGGAGCTGCTACGAATATCATCGCAGGTCTTGGCGTTGGAATGATGTCAACCCTATGGCCAATCCTTGTTATCGCTGTTTCTATCATCGGAGCTTTTGAATTCGGTGGTCTTTATGGTATTGCGATCGCAGCGGTAGGTATGCTTTCAAATCTTGGAATTCAATTAGCTGTGGATGCTTACGGACCTATCTCTGATAACGCCGGTGGTATCGCTGAAATGTCTGAGCTTCCTAAAGAAGTTCGTTCAAGAACGGATAAATTGGATGCTGTTGGTAATACGACAGCCGCTATCGGAAAAGGTTTTGCTATTGCATCTGCAGCGTTGACTGCCCTCGCATTGTTCGGTGCGTTCATGACAACTGCAAAGATCAGCACCATTGATGTATCCAAAGCCAATGTAATGGCCGGATTATTCATCGGTGGTATGCTTCCATTTGTGTTCTCAGCCCTTGCAATGGGTGCAGTAGGTCGCGCTGCCATGGCGATGATCGAAGAAGTGAGAAGACAGTTCACAACTATTCCTGCTTTGAAGGCCGCTCTGGACCTGATGAGAAAGAATGGTGACAAGCCGGTAGAAGAATGGTCAGCGGAAGAACAGAAAGTATTCCATGATGCTGATGGTTCAGCCGAATATGGTAAGTGTGTAGAGATCTCTACCAACGCCGCTCTAAAAGAGATGGTTGTTCCAGGAATTATGGCGGTTGTTGTACCGGTAGTCATTGCCTTCACTCCTTTCTTTGGTGTTGAAGCCCTCGGTGGAATGCTCGCAGGTGTTACAGTATCCGGAGTATTGATGGCGATCTTCCAGTCCAACGCCGGTGGTGCATGGGATAATGCAAAGAAGAGCTTCGAAGAAGGTGTTGAGATCAATGGAAAAATGTATTACAAGAAATCTGATCCACACAAAGCAGCGGTGGTTGGAGATACTGTAGGAGATCCATTCAAAGACACTTCAGGTCCATCATTGAACATCCTGTTGAAATTGATGTCAGTTGTGGCACTTGTAATTGCTCCTCTTTTGGTTCCTGAAGAATCTGCTACTGCAAAGAAGGAAAAGGTAAAACCTGCAATTGAAGTAGTTACCAAAGCATCTACAGAAATACCCGTTGTTGGTAAATAACTAACAGCTTAATTCTTATTGAAAGAGCCACGATAATCGTGGCTCTTTTTTATTACTTTCGGACAAAGCAAACCTCCTATGCGACCTGCACTTTTATTGGTTCTTTCCCTCCTGTTCAACCTGACTCAGGCACAAACAATTGTTGGCAAATGGAAGACCATTGACGACAATACAGGTGAACCAAGGTCCATCATTGAACTGACAGAGACCAGCGGCAAGATCTTCGGAAAGATCGTAAAGCTGTTCCCCCGACCTGACCAGGATCCGGATCCGGTCTGTGATAAATGTGAGGAATCTGATCCCAGATTTAAAAAGAAAATCATAGGCATGGAGTTCATCCGGAATATGCAGAAAGATGGTGCTGAGTACTCAGGAGGGGACATTCTTGATCCCGAAAACGGTAAAGTTTATAAGTCAAAGATCTGGCTGGAAGGCAAAGATCTGAAGGTAAGGGGTTACTGGGGACCATTCTATCGTACTCAGACATGGCAAAGAGCGGAGTAACCAGTTAACGGAGAATAACGACACTTATCCCGATGTATCATTCACTCAACTTAAACTAAGGTTACCACCGTGGCGTACCGCGTATTTAAAACGGGACAGGAAATGAACGAAAAGGATCTTTTTGAGAGAATTCAGAAAGGTGACGAGAAGGCCCTTGAGTTGATTTACAAGAAGTACTATCGGATGATGACCAAATTGGTCATTACCAATAGTGGCACGGAGGAAGAGGCGCGGGATGTTTATCAGGATGCCCTGGTGGTATTCTGGCAAAAGGCCCGATCCGGAAATCTGGTTCTCACCTCAAAAATGAGTACCTACATCTACAGTATTTGTCAGAACCTGTGGAGAAAAGAACTGGATCGGAAAAAGAGGTTGTCGAATGAGGAAAAGGACTCATCGGAGTCCATGGATCTCGATGGCCCTGAACGCGAAAAGATCATCGCCAAGTGCATGGAGCAATTGGGTGAAACTTGCCGCAAGGTTTTGATGTTTTATTACTTTGATGAGATGTCGATGCAGGAGATAGCAGATAAACTGGGATTCGCCAATACCGACACCGCCAAGACAAAGAAATATAAGTGTAAACAAAAACTCGACGAACTCGTGAAAACACAATATTCGGAGAGTGACTTTTTAGATTAAGACATGGAGAATTTTGAATTAATTGACGACTATCTCTCCCACCGGCTCAACGAGCAGGAGACAAAAGCATTTGAGCAACAAATGCAGGGAGATCCTTCTTTGAAAAAGGAAGTGGACTTTCAACGTCAGATCATTGAAGGTGTTCAAAAGGCAAGAACGCTTGAATTGAAGACCATGCTGAACAATGTTCCGGTTGGTGGAAGCACTATGTGGAGTGGTGGAAAAATTGCTGCATCCGTTGTCTCTGCAGGTCTTGTTGCTACATTCCTTTATGTCTATCTGAATGGTGATCAAAGTGAATTGATCGTTTCAGAAAATCAACCTCTGACAGAACAAGTCGAAGAAAAACAGGATATTACTAAAGAAGAAAATATTGTCCCTTCTATCGCAGAAGTGAAAGATTCTGTTGACAGTGAGCCAGTAGTTCAACAACAAAAACCCGCTAAGAAAGCCAAGGTTACTACCCCTGTTCGCAAACCTGAAATTAAGGTTGTAGATCCATCTGCAGAGATGAATGATTCAGAAGAAGCCAAGTCATCCAATTCCGTAAGCGATCGTGGACAGATTTCACAATCGAAAATGGAAGTGATCACAGGCACCGCAGACAAGAAGCATAATTTCCATTATCAATTCTCACAAGGAAAGCTTGTACTGCTAGGACCTTTTGACAAGAGTCTTTACGAGATCCTTGAGATCCATGGTGATGGTCATGCAGTGTTCCTCTTCTATAAAGAGAACTATTATCTCCTTGACGAAAACCAATCATCTATCACCGAGCTTCAGGCGATTCGTGAAGGACAGCTCCTGAAAAAGCTTAAAGAATACAGAGGACGCTAGATTACACAAGCATTTATATCTTTTAAAATCCCCTTCACAAAAGGGGATTTTTTTATTTATGCCAAAATCAGTGATCCTTGCCTATCTTTACCGCCTGAATGGCCAAAGAATTTAAAGTCAAAAAGAAGAAACTCGGGAGCTACCCGTTTTTCAGCGTAGTGTTCAGCATTACACTGGCTTTGTTTGTGGTTGGAATATTCGGAGTGCTGGTGATCTATGCCGAGTCCCTCTCCATCATCGTAAAAGAAAATGTGAAGATCCAGGTGTACCTGAAGAATCAACTGGATCCTAAAGAGATCAAAGCCATTGAAAAGCAACTGGCTTCCTCCGACTTCATTGTAAAAGACACGGTGAAGAAACCTATCGTCTTCA
Organism: Cyclobacteriaceae bacterium; assembly: GCA_013141055.1. Lineage (NCBI taxonomy): Bacteria > Pseudomonadati > Bacteroidota > Cytophagia > Cytophagales > Cyclobacteriaceae > Cyclobacteriaceae bacterium. The sequence goes on from JABFRS010000002.1 coordinate 490,485, forward strand.
TTTCAAAAGAATCTGCAGCCAAGCAGTTTATTCAGGATACCGGTGAAGACTTTCAGAAATTCCTGGGTGAAAATCCGTTACGCGATGCATACCTGGTAGCGGTAGATCCTGCTTTTCACACAAAAGAAAATCTTGCTGCCATTAAAGCGAAAGTTGAAAAGATCAATGGCGTATTTCAGGTGTATTATGTTGAGAGTCTTATTGAATCGATCAATAAGAATATTGCAAAGATCGGACTTGTACTATTGGGATTAGCGTCAGTGCTTATCATCATCGTCGTGATGCTGATCAACAGCACTCTGAGACTTGCTCTGTTCTCACAAAGATTCTTAATACGAAGCATGCAACTGGTGGGTGCGACCCGTGGATTTATCCAATGGCCATTCATCTACCGGGCAGTTTTACATGGAGCGTTGGCTGGATTGATTGCCTGCGGACTGATCTGGGGCGTTATTCAATTTGGACACCGTAGAATTGAAGAGCTGAGGATGCTTGAAAATCAGGAAAGGCTTTTGATCCTTCTTGGCAGTCTCCTCGCAATGGGTATTTTTGTTGCTGTTATCAGCACCTGGAGAGCGGTGCACAAGTATTTAAAGCTCTCATTGGACGAATTATTTTAGTGATATGAACAAACTTCCTTTCGGAAAGAAAAATTATCAGCTCATGGTCATCGGCCTTATTGTACTGGCTGTAGGCTTCACCATCATGAGTCTCGACAATCAGCCCCATGGCTTTGGTTTCCTTGGACTTACACTCGGACCTATCATTGTGATGGGAGGATTTATCCTGGAGCTGTATGCGATCCTTTACAAGCCGGTTGATAAATAATATTATCCAATGTCGATCCTTCAGGCTATTGTCCTGGCAATCATCGAAGGCTTAACAGAATTTCTGCCGGTATCTTCCACCGGACATATGATCATTGCATCTTCTTTCATGAAGATATCCTCTGATCCTTTCGTTAAAACATTTACCATTGCTATTCAGCTGGGCGCGATTGCTTCCGTTGTAGTTCTCTACTGGAAAAGATTTTTTCAAACCTGGAAATTCTATTTTGTCCTCCTGGTGGGATTCATTCCTGCCGCAATCGCAGGTCTTTTATTCAATGATAAGATCGATCAGTTGCTTGAACGTGTTGACGTCGTTGGCTGGATGTTAATCATTGGCGGAATCGTTCTGCTTTTCATTGACAGGATGTTCACTCCCACTTCAGAAATTAAGAACAATGAAGAAGTATCTTTCATGCAGGCTTTGAAGATTGGATTATTCCAATGCATTGCCATGGTTCCAGGAGTGTCACGATCAGCTGCCACTATTATTGGTGGTCTGACGCAAGGTCTGACAAAGAAGACGGCTGCTGAATTCTCTTTCTTTCTTGCGGTTCCTACCATGCTGGCGGCAACGGGCTATAAGCTTCTGAAATTTTATCTCGAAGGCAACTCTTTTGGTCAGAATGAAATCATGCTGCTGGCCGTTGGAAACATTGTAGCCTTTGGAGTCGCTATGGTTGCGATCAGGTATTTCATTGATTTTCTCACCCGTCACGGATTCAAAATTTTCGGATACTACCGAATTATCGTTGGCATAATCCTGTTACTTCTGTATTACTTTGGTGCAGAAATAGAGGTGTTGTGACAACAAAAGAAGAAGGAAGCATTTTTCTGGTGAATAAGCCTGTCCGTTGGACTTCCTTCGACGTCGTGGCACGCATGCGACGCATTCTCAAGATGAAAAAGATCGGACATGCCGGAACACTCGATCCCCTCGCCTCCGGACTGCTGATCATCTGCACAGGAAAGATGACCAAGAGCATTGAAAGCTTTCAGGGTCTTGGCAAAGAATACACCGGCAAATTCACATTAGGTCAGACTACTGCTTCGTATGATCTGGAGACAGAGACTTCCCCTGCAGTGGATATTTCCAATGTGACGGATGAACAGATCCTGGCCGTCGCAAAGACCTTTGTAGGAAACATTCAACAGATCCCTCCTATTCATTCTTCCATTTGGGTAAACGGAAGACGCGCTTATAAATTTGCCCGGCAGGGACAGGAAGTTGTTCTCCAGCCAAGAGAGGTGGAAATAAAAGAGTTTGAGATCACTAAAATTGAAAAGCCGGAAGTGAGTTTCCGGATTGTCTGTTCAAAAGGAACTTACATCAGAAGTCTGGCCAACGATCTTGGTAGTGCGTTGGGTGTTGGTGCACATCTTTCTGAATTGACACGCACTGCAGTAGGTGAATACAAATTAAAAGATGCAGAAACTCTGGAAGCGATCAAAGCACGAATCGTAGGACCCGGAAGTATCAATCAACCACAGATCATTGAATGAAAATCTATCATACACTGGATGATTTCACGCGACTTGAATATGCAGTTGTAACCAGCGGCACGTTTGATGGAGTGCATCTGGGGCATCGGAAGATCCTTGGCAGGTTGAAAGAGATTGCAGAAAAGAATAATGGTGAAACTGTGGTGATTACTTTCTGGCCGCATCCGCGCCTTGTTCTTAAACCCGATGACACTTCCCTCAAATTATTAAACACCTTTGAAGAGAAAGCTGCACTGTTGAAAGAGCAGGGAATACAGCATCTTATCAGAATTCCATTCACGAAAGAATTCTCACAGATCTCTTCCCTGGATTTCATAAGAAATATTCTTGTTGAAAAGATCGGCACACGAAAGCTGGTGATCGGCTACGACCATCGCTTTGGGAAAAATCGTGAGGGAAGCTTTGATCAGCTTAAGCTGAATGCTCCGGAGTATGGATTTGAGGTTGAAGAGATACCAAGGCAGGACATTGATCATGTGGGTGTGAGCTCTTCCAAGATCAGGAAAGGACTTGAAGAAGGAGATGTCACAACTGCAAGGCAACTTTTAGGGCAATCTTATTCTATTACGGGCAGAGTTGTAAAGGGAGATCGTCTTGGGAGAGTGTTGGGGTTCCCAACTGCCAACATTGACCTTGACACTCATTACAAGCTGATACCCGCAGAAGGAATTTATGCCGTTCAAATTCAATATGCAGGTGTTGAATATGGAGGAATGCTCTACATCGGAAACCGGCCGACGATCAATGGAACAAGAAGATCCATTGAGGTAAATATTTTTAATTTTGACAAGGAGATTTACGGTGAGAATCTGACAGTGACCTTTGAAAAACTTTTGCGTGCTGATCTGAAGTTCAATGATCTCGATGAGCTCAAGAATCAGATGCACAAGGATAAAGAAGAAGCACTGCTGGCATTGAGCTGAAATAATTTATTACTATTTCATATAAGATTAAGTGCAATCTTGTAACCTTCCATTAAAAAAGAACAAGTCATGATCAATAAGGTAGTGACCAACGCAGACGAGGCTATCAAAGACATGGCGGATAACAATACGCTGATGATCGGAGGCTTTGGTCTTTGCGGAATTCCGGAAAATTGTATTGCCGCTATCCTTCGCAAAGGTGTGAAAGGATTGACGTGCATCTCCAACAATGCGGGAGTAGATGACTTCGGAATCGGCCTGATGTTGAAGAAGAGACAAGTGAAGAAAATGATCTCCTCTTATGTGGGAGAAAATGCTGAGTTCGAACGTCAGCTTCTTTCAGGAGAACTGGAAGTGGAACTGATCCCGCAGGGGACGCTGGCAGAACGCGTCCGGGCAGGAGGTGCAGGAATTCCCGCCTTCTTTACACCTGCCGGAGTTGGAACGGAAGTGGCTGAGGGCAAGGAAACGCGGGAGTTTGACGGAAAGGTATACCTAATGGAAAAGTGGCTGAAGGCTGATTTTTCACTCGTAAAAGCCTGGAAAGGAGATACTTCCGGCAATCTGGTCTATCGGGGAACAGCACGGAATTTTAACCCCATGATGGCTTCAGCTGGCGTGATCACCATTGCTGAAGTTGAAGAACTTGTACCGGTTGGAGAGCTCGATCCCAATAACATCCACACACCAGGGATCTTTGTTCACCGCATTTTTCAGGGTAAGGATTATGAGAAGAGAATTGAACAGAGAACGGTGACCAAATAGAAGATTGACGATACTCAAACAGATAATAAAACTCTGACATTGATATGCTTGACAAAGTAGGAATTGCGAAACGCATTGCACAGGAAGTAAGAGATGGTATGTATATCAATCTTGGTATTGGTATTCCAACATTGGTTGCGAATTATATTCCCAGGAATATGAACGTTGTGCTTCAATCAGAAAATGGATTGCTGGGGATTGGACCTTTCCCAACGGAAGACCAGGTTGATCCTGATCTCATCAACGCTGGCAAACAGACGATCACCATGATGCCGGGCTCTGCTTTGTTCAGTTCAGCAGAAAGTTTCGGTATGATCCGTAGCGGCAAAGTAGATCTTACCATTCTTGGTGCGATGGAAGTTTCAGAGAATGGAGACATCGCCAACTGGAAAGTTCCGGGAAAGATGGTGAAAGGTATGGGCGGTGCGATGGATCTGGTTGCTTCTGCAAAAAATATTATCGTTGCGATGCAGCATTGCAGCAAAGAGGGAGCGTCGAAGCTTCTTAAGAAATGTTCACTGCCGATAACCGGTTTGGGTTGTGTAAAGAAGATTGTGTCTGATCTTGCGGTGCTGGATGTATTACCTGGCGGTGGTTTCAAATTACTTGAACGTGCACCGGGTGTGACGGTGGAGCAGATTGTTGACGCTACGGAAGGAAAACTTCTCATTGAAGGAGACATCCGGGAAATGGTAGTTTAGAAATCGCAGTCACATCACAGCTCTTGACGAAAAGATCATTTTCACGATCGACTCAACCATTAAATTCAACTCCAAAATCTTAACTTTACGCCTCATTTAATTTTCAACTCTCAAATCTTCTACCTGACTCATGAAAAAAAGCAGCATCAACTTCACGATACACCTCGACTCCAGCAATGTTCCAGAAAAAATCGAGTGGGATGCGACTGAAAAACCGGACTCAGGTCTTTCTGAGACCAAGGCGATCAGCATTAATCTCTGGGATCATGTTCAGAAGAATACGATGCGTATTGACCTGTGGGCCAAGGACATGCCGGTAGATGAAATGAAACGATTCTATATTGATTGTGTAGGAGGCTTAAGTCAGAGTGTGCTCAGTTCAACCGGAGATGAATACATCGCAAACGAAATGAATGCGCTTTGTGAGCGACTTGCGAAGCATCTGAAAGAATCCAAATAACTGATATTCTTTGTAGTACGGGTAGGTTTTTCGTTGGGTAATTGGTTTCAAAAAAGGTCACCACAATCGTTTGTTTTCGGGCAAATTCTTGTAGATTTATCAAAATAAACCATAAAAACCCTTTATGAATAAACTCTACATGCGGTCGCTCCTCCCCCTCATCTTCCTTTTTTTGGGTGCAGCGAATCTAATGGCTCAGACCACTGTCTCTGGTACAGTGAAAGATGCCGCCGGTGAAACCCTCGCAGGTGTTAACATCGTGGTGAAAGGAAGAGTGATTGGAACAATCACCGATACAAACGGAAAATATGATCTCAAAATAAGCGATGCACCACCGATAACGTTGGTTTTTTCATTTATAGGGTTCAAGACACAAGAGATTGAAGTTAAAGATGCAAGCACTACTGCACTTGACATTGCTCTTGAAGAGCAAACACTTCTTGGACAGGAAGTGGTTGTGGCTGCTTCCCGTATGGAAGAGAGCATTCTGAAGTCTCCGGTTACTGTTGAGAAAATGGATATCCTTGGAATCCGCTCAGCACCAACTCCAGACTTCTATGATGGTCTTGCCAATCTTAAAGGAGTTCAGGCAAATTCAGGAAGCTTAAACTTCACAGCCATTAACACACGTGGTTTTGCTACTATCGCCAACGTACGTTTCGTACAGTGGGTGGATGGAATGGATACACAGGCTCCCCTTTTGAATTTCCCTACTGGTAACATCATTGGTATCGGAGAACTTGATGCTGAAAGCGTTGAGTTGATTCCAGGAGCAGCATCGGCTCTCTATGGACCGAATGCATTCAACGGTATTATGGTTATGAAAAGCAAAAGCCCGTTTGACTATCAGGGTTTAAGTGCTCAGGTAAAGTATGGTATCACGAACTCAACTGCTGCCGGAACCAATCCACTTGGAACTTACAGCGTTCGTTATGCAAAAGCCTTCAATAACAAATTCGCTTTCAAGCTGAACGCATCTTTGCTTCAGGGAAAAGACTGGTTGGGTAATGATTACTCAACGGATCGCAATAATGCTGATTCAAAAACCAACCTTAGCGGAAACAGAGACTTTGACGGATTGAATCTTTACGGAGATGAAACCCGCATCAATGTTCCGGTTCCAAGCATTGGAACTATTACCCGTACCGGTTTCAGAGAACAAGACATTGTGGATGACCGCGAAGCCAAGAGCATCAAGTTTGATGGTGCCCTTCACTATCGTCCTACTGACAAGATTGAAATCCTTTATAACTATCGCTACGGCGGTGGAAGCTCAATCTACCAGGGAGCTGAAAAATATGCTCTAAGAGATTTTACCCAGCAGTTCCACAAACTGGAAGTGAAGGGAGATAACTTTTTTGTAAGAGCTTATCAGACTGCAACAGACGCGGCTAAGTCATACAACCTCTCTGCATTGGGAGCTTATATGAATGAGTCTTACTCTGCATCTGCAACACAATGGGTTCCTGATTTCGTTTTGGCAATGCAGGGATATATTCCCGGAACTGCTGCTGGAAATCCTAATGCTGCAAGAGCTTATGCTGACCGCAACCGTCCTGAGCCAGGAACTGCTGCTTTCACTTCACTTGTAGATGCTGTTAAGGCTAACTACTTCCAGAAGACACCCACTAATAGCTATACTGACAAGAACGGTGGCGTTCATGCAGTGGGCGGTGGTGCATCCTTCCAGGATAATTCAAAACTCAGACACGTAGAGGCGAACTACAAGTTCCTTAATCAGATTCAATTTGCAGAAATTCAAGTGGGTGGTAACTTCAGACAGTACGATTTGTTCTCTAACGGAACGATCTTCAATGAAGGACCTGATGACGGTGTGAATTTCAATCGTATCATCATCAACGAGTATGGTATCTATACACAGATCGCGAAGACTTTTGCTGAAAAGCTGAAGCTGACCGGATCTATTCGTTACGATAAGAACGAGAATTTTGAAGGACGCGTTACGCCTCGCTTCTCTGCGGTTTATGAGTTGAATAAAGACAACAACATCCGTGCATCGTTCCAGACTGGTTTCAGAAATCCTGACACACAGGCTCAGTTTATCTTCTTCCCTTCTTCCGGCGGTACATTGCTTGGAAGCACTGAAAAGAATGCTGCGCGTTATGGCATCCACAACGGTGGAGCATGGACACAAACTTCTTACAATGCATTCATAGCTTCCGGTGGAACACTTGATCCAACAACCGGAACTCCAGTAGGTGGCAATGCATCACTTCTGGCAACAGCTAATGTTAAATATGTACAGCCTGAAACACTTCAATCTGTTGAATTAGGTTACAAAGGTTTGATCGCTTCGAGCGTACTGGTTGACTTGAATGGTTACTACACTCAGTACAGCAACTTCATTGGTGGACAAATTGTAGCAAGCAAAGCTGCAACTTCTCATCAGGGCAAGCAGATCAATGCAGGTTCATTGTTCTCTCCTTACACTAACTCTACTGAAGACGTTAAGTCAATGGGTGTTGGTCTAGGACTTTCTTACACTGTATACAAGACCTACGTATTGAACGGTAACTATAACTGGTCAGATTTCACAGCAAACGAATCTGCAGAATTCAATGCAGGGTTTAATACACCGAAGAACAGAATGAGCGTGGGTATTGGTAACCGCAAGCTTGCCAAGAATCTTGGATTCAATGTCAACTTCCGTTATCAGGATGCATTCCAATGGCAATCATCTTATGGAAGATGGACTGTACCAGCGTATGGTGTAATCGATGCACAAGTAAATTACAAGGTGCCATCCATCAAGACGATGTTTAAGATTGGCGGAACAAACCTTGGAGGTGCTGACTACAGAACCAACTTAGGGTCACCTTTCGTAGGTCAACAGTATTACATCTCATTAACGTTTGATGAATTCTTAAACTAATCGTTGACGGATTAAAAACACAAAAGACATGAAAAAGAAAAATTATATATACGTCGCTCTTGCCACCGCCCTCTTTGTTGGGTCGTGCAAGCAGGAATTAATTGTTAAGCAGGATCCAACAGTAACGGCACCGGCCACTCCTTCCAAAGGATCAGCTTCGTTCACCAAGTTTGTCGCTGTTGGTAACTCTTATGTTGCCGGCATGCAAGCCAGTGCGTTGTTCAATACAAGCCAGGAGAATTCTTTACCAAGAATTATGGCCAAGCAGTTTGAAAGCGTTGAGGGACCAGCAACTTTTAACCAACCTGACATCAATTCAGTAAACGGTTTTAATCCTATTAACTCAGTTCTTCCTGGATTGGTCCTCGGTCGTCTATTCTTATTTGATCCGGATGGCACAGGCCCTCGTAGTGCAGGTCCTGCAGCAGCAAAGACCCCTCAGGTAGTTGCTACCTGCCCTGCATCTGTGACAACACCTGCGGCACCGGCTCCTTTCAATACTGCAGATTTTCCTGCAGCATTTGCGGGATCAAAAACAACGCTTCAGAATTACGGAGTACCATTGATCTATCTGGCTCAGGCATTAACGGCAGCAACGAGTGGCCCACCACCGCCAGCTCCAAACCCTGCTTACAGCCCTTTCTTCAGTCGCTTCGCAGTAACTCCTAGCCCTGATGGTACTAATGGATCTTCCATATTAATTGATGCAAAAGCAGCTGCGGGAACTTTCTATCTTATCTGGCTGGGCTTTGACGATGTATTGTTATATGCAGCAACAGGAGCTGATGGTGTATCAGCAGGTACATATCCAATGACAGCAGCAGCTACTTTCCAGGGACAGTTCAATGCACTGATCAATGGACCTTCTGCACCTTCTGGATTAATGACCGGAACAACCTTCAAAGGTGTAGTTGGTAACATTCCTGACTTTACTACATTACCTTATTTCTATACCGTAACCTGGAATAATATCACATTGGATGCTGCAACTGCAACTTCTCTTAATAGTAATCTTGCAGCTAATTACAATGGGTTTCTTGATGCTATGGTTACGAATACCATCATCACAGCCGCTGAGCGGGACAAACGCAGGTTGAATTTTGTTGCTGGAAAGAATGGTATTCTATTGAGTGATGATGTTGGCTTCTCAACCGGAGGTCTTACAGATCTTACTCCATACATGACAGGCCCTGCAGCTGGTCTTGTGCCATTTGCTCTAGCTCGCCAGGCAACTGCTACCGATCTTGTACCATTAGCAGCCGGTTCGTTTCTTGGAACATGCTTTGGCGGAAGTCCAACAGCTATTAACGGAGTAAGTTATCCTGTGCCTGACAAGTATATCTTAACTCCTGCTGAAACTGGTGCGATTCTTACAAGAACTGCAGAATTCAATGCATCCATCACTGCTGCTGTTGCGACCACCGGTGGTCGTTTGGTGATTGCAGATGTAAGAACTGCTTACAACAACTTTGTTGCGGCAAAAGCTTTCATTTCTGATAACGTGATGATCACTCCAAGCTTCGCTCCTCCTACAGGTGCATTCTCTGAAGATGGTCTTCATCCTAATTCAAGAGGATATGCATTCACTGCAAACATCTTCATCGATGCAATCAATGCAGGATTCGGAGCGGTGATACCAAAAGCAAGCCTTGCAGCTTACAGCGGCACAGCTCTTCCGGTTAGCCCACTTTAACAGATACTGTCTTAAACAAAAAAGCCATCCGAAACCCGGATGGCTTTTTTTATTATCAACACATTCAGAATAACTGCTTTGCTATTTTATAGATCGGGTCGGATTTGCCCATTGAGTAGTAATGCAATGTTGGTACGCCGAACTTCATCAGTTCCTTTGACTGCTGAACGGTCCACTCTATTCCTACCTGCTTCACCGCTGCATTATCCTTGCACTTATCCACTTCTTCTGATAATGCTTCCGGAAGGTCAATATGGAAAATGGTAGGGAGAATATTTGATTGTGCTTTGGTAGTGATTGGCTTGATACCTGGAATGATCGGCACCATAATTCCAGCTTCACGGCATTTTTCAACAAAGTCAAAGTATTTCTTGTTATCAAAAAACATCTGGGTGACAATGTACTCTGCACCCATGTCTACTTTCATCTTAAGATACTTGAGATCCATTTTAAGGTTGGGTGCTGAAAAGTGTTTTTCGGGATAGCCAGCCACACCAATACAGAAGTTGGTAGGAGATGCATTCTCAAGGTCTTCATCCAGAAATTTCCCACCATTCATATTGACGATCTGCCCTAATAAATCAGAAGCATATTTATGCCCATCGGGATTGGGAACAAACCGTGGTTCCGTTTTTATAGCATCTCCCTGCAAAGCAAGAACGTTATCGATCCCAAGGAATTGGAGGTCGATGAGAGCATTTTCTGTTTCTTCCCGTGTAAATCCACCACAGATTATGTGGGGCACTGTATCAACCTTATAGTGATTTTGAAGGGCAGCGCAAATACCAACAGTCCCCGGACGTTTACGGGTAGAACTCTTTTCCAACAGTCCTCCCTCCTTTTTTTTATAAACGTATTCTTCGCGGTGATATGTAACATCAATGAATGGCGGTTTGAATTCCATTAAAGGATCCATGTTATCAAACAAGGTCTTGATGTTTTCACCTTTTAACGGTGGAAGAATCTCGATGCTGAAGAGAGTCTTGCCGTTGGCCTTTTTTATATGATCTATGACTTTCATTGGGGAACGTGTAGAGGTGTTGACGTGTAGACGTGTAGAGGCTTGGAAGAATTAAGAATGAGGTGACAGGTTACGATTGAGATGGCGAATCAGGCCTAAAGTCAGAGCTTTGACATGTTCTGACTTATCCTGAATTTCTTTTGCTTCTCCTTCCGACCAATAATTAACATCGACTGCAGCATAGCATATACTTTTGACTTCATTTGCGGATGTAAATGAATACTCTAAGAATCTTTTGAAATCCTTTTGTGAACCTCGACCAAACCCCTCGGTGATATTGCTCATGATAGAAATTGAAGCTCTCCTAATCTGACTCTTCATATCAAAATCCCTCGTAAACGCTCCTTTATTTGAATAGGTATAAACCAATTTAACAAGCGCTCGTGCCTCTTGCCAACATATTAAATCTTCAAACCTTTGTACTTTACTCATTCCTAGTTTCAGCTTTTCCGCTAAAATCTAAAAACAACAAATTCCTCTCAAATAAAATCACTCCCGAATACCTGACGACTTAACCAGCCACCCTTACGCTTTTACACGTCAACACTTCTACACATCAACACCCATTCCACTTTTCCACGTCAACACCTCTACACGTCTACACTTAACTATAAGAAAGATTTGGCGACAACCATTTCTCCACTACTTCGAGGTCCATTTTCTTGCGACTTGCATATTCTTTCACCTGATCTTTTTCGATCTTACCCAAGCCAAAATAAACCGAATCAGGATGTGAAAAGTAATAACCGCTAACGGCAGAAACAGGATACATGGCAAAAGACTCTGTTAACGTAATTCCTGCTTCCTTCTCTGCCTGGAGCAAATCGAATATCGTGCGCTTCTCTGTATGATCAGGACATGCAGGATAACCAGGCGCAGGACGAATTCCCTCATATTTTTCTTTTATCACATCTTCCATCGGCAGACTCTCATGCTTGGCATATCCCCAGAATTCCTTGCGGACTTTCTCATGCATTAGTTCAGCGAAAGCTTCTGCCAGGCGATCTGCCAATGACTTTACAAGAATCTCATTGTAGTCATCCTGCTTTGCCTTGTACTCGGCAATCAATTTTTCAATGGTACCACCCGCTGTAACAGCAAACATCCCAATGTAATCCTTCTTACCTGATGCTTTAGGGGCGACGAAATCCGACAGGCAAAAATTCGGAAGATTTGCCGCCTTTTTATTTTGCTGGCGAAGGAAATGTAACGTCGTCAGTTCTGATTTAAATTCCTTGTCTTTATAGAGGGTAACATCGTCCGTATCTGTTGCCTGCGCCGGATAAAAGGCAATCACACCATTGCATTGTAATTTCCTGCCAGCAACGATCTTGTCAAGCATGATCTGCGCATCATCATACAGTTTCCTGGCTTCTACCCCAACCTTATCATCTTTAAAAATATCCGGATAGCGACCAAAGAGCATCCAGGTCTGAAAGAACGGAGTCCAGTCAATATACTTTCTGATTTCCTCCAAAGGATAATTATTGAATGTCTTTCTACCAATGAAAATAGGTTCGGTTGGCTGGAAGGCATTCCAATCAATCTTCACTTTATTCCTGCGTGCTTCAATCAATGAAATATAATTCTTGTCCTGCTGGCGACTTGCATGATCCTTGCGAAGTTGATCATACTCAGCTTTCATACGGGTCTTAAAGCTCTTTCTTGTGTCAGGATTGATAAATTCACTGGCAACCGGTACTGAACGGGATGCATCCAGAACATAGACTACAGGCCCATCGTACACGGGATCAATCTTAACCGCAGTGTGTATTCTCGATGTTGTTGCTCCTCCAATCAATAAAGGAAGTGTTAATCCTTCACGCTGCATTTCCTTGGCAACATGCACCATTTCATCCAAAGACGGAGTGATTAGTCCGCTCAACCCAACGATATCTACTTTCTCGCGCTTGGCTGCTTCAATGATCTTTTCTGTAGGAACCATAACACCCAGGTCTACTACATCATAATTATTACAGGAGAGCACGACCCCTACAATGTTCTTTCCAATATCATGAACGTCACCCTTTACAGTGGCCATGAGTATCTTGGCGGCAGGTTTTCCAACCTGTCCGCTACGTATCTTTTCTTCTTCCAGATAAGGCGTGAGGTAAGCCACGGCTTTTTTCATCACACGCGCACTCTTTACTACCTGTGGCAAGAACATCTTTCCAGCGCCAAACAAATCTCCGACAACATTCATTCCTACCATTAAAGGACCTTCGATCACGTGCAATGGTTTTTCAAACTTATGCCGCACTTCTTCAATATCGGTATCAATGTGCTCAATGATTCCTCTTACAAGGGAATGTGTTATTCTTTCTTCCACGGTTCCCTGCCTCCACTCATCATCCTGCTCCTTCTTCTTGGCAGATCCTTTGACTGTCTCAGCAAATTCAAGCAAACGTTCTGTTGAATCTTCACGACGATTTAAAAGTACGTCTTCAACACGTTCAAGAAGATCTTTTGGAATATCATCATACACCGCAAGCATGGATGGATTTACAATTCCCATGTCCATTCCATCCTTAATTGCATAATAAAGGAATACGGAATGCATGGCCTCGCGAACCAACTGATTTCCGCGGAAGCTGAATGAGACGTTACTTACACCACCGCTTACATGTGCGTGAGGGAGATTTTCCCTGATCCATCGGGTTGCTTTGAAGAAATCAAGAGCGTAGTTACGGTGTTCATCAATACCGGTTGCTACGGGGAAGATATTGGGATCAAAGATTATATCCTGAGGGGGGAAATTTACCTTTTGGGTAAGGATATCATAGGCTCTTTTACAGATTTCAATTCGTCTTTGATAAGTATCTGCCTGGCCTTGTTCATCAAATGCCATGACAACAGACGCAGCACCGTAGCGCTTCACCAATTTCGCCTGACGGATAAACTCTTCCTCTCCTCCTTTTAAGCTGATGGAATTAACAATACTTTTTCCCTGCAGACATTTAAGTCCTGCTTCAATGACATTCCACTTGGATGAATCGACCATTACTGGTATCCTTGATATCTCTGGTTCTGATGCCATGAGATTCAGGAACTTAACCATGGCAAACTCAGAGTCGAGCATACCCTCGTCCATGTTCACATCAATGACCTGAGCACCACCACGCACCTGATCCAGCGCGACCGACAATGCCTCATCATACTTGTCTTCTTTGATGAGTTTCAGGAATTTTGCAGATCCTGTTACGTTTGTCCTTTCACCAATATTGATAAAATTAGACGCAGGCGTAACCGTGACTGCTTCAAGTCCGCTAAGCTTTAAGAAATTATCAGGCATGAACTGCTACCTCCCTTGGTTTATACTTTGCAGCAAGCGTTGCAATTGCTTTAATATGATCTGGGGTTGTGCCACAGCATCCACCAAGAATATTCACTAATCCCTCTTTCAGGAATTCTTCAATCTGCTCACCCATTTCATCAGGACCTTCGTCATATTGTCCAAATTCATTTGGCAGACCAGCATTGGGATAAGCGCTCACAAAGAAAGGAGCATGCTCATTCAATACTTGAAGGTAAGGACGTAACTGTCTTGCTCCCAAGGCACAGTTAAGACCAACACTAAGCAATGGAACGTGAGAAACGGATATTAAAAAAGCCTCTGTTGTTTGTCCGGAAAGAGTTCTTCCACTCGCGTCTGTGATCGTTCCCGATACCATGATTGGAAGAGATTTCCCGAGTTCATCGAACAATTCCTGAATTCCGAAGAGCGCTGCTTTAGCATTCAGGGTATCGAAAATGGTTTCCACTAATATAAGATCCGCACCACCATCCATGAGACCTTTCACCTGCTCTTTGTAGGCAACTTTGAGTTGATCGAACGTCACTGCACGAAAGCCAGGATCATTCACATTTGGGGATAATGATAAAGTACGATTGGTGGGTCCAACGGCACCGGCTACAAAGCGCGGTTTGTGGGGTTCACGTTTGGTGAATTCATCAGCAACTTCTTTAGCGATTTTAGCCGATTGATAATTCAACTCATAGATAATGTGCTCCAGGTAGTAATCGGCCTGAGCAATGGTTGTTCCGCTGAAAGTATTGGTTTCGGCAATGTCAGCACCAGCAGCATAATACTGTGCGTGAATATCCTTTATGATATCAGGTCTTGTAATGGATAAAAGATCATTATTGCCCTTAAGGGGATGCTTGTGATCCTTAAAGCGTTCGCCTCTAAAGTCCTCTTCCTCAAGCTTATGCCTTTGAATCATCGTACCCATGGCCCCGTCCAGGATCATGATACGTTCCTTTAAGATGTCTTCAATTTTCACTCTTTCCGTGGTTTAATCCATGCTTATCCAGAAAGAGCCTTGTTGGTGGGCCGCCTATCTTCATCCGCCACGTGGCAGAAAGGGAGTTAGCACCATGTTATTGGCAAGGTTGCTAAGACTTCATAGGGCCCTGTCCCTCGGTCTTTCTGGATAAGCCCTGCAAAGAAAATCAATAAGTAGCTAAAAATGAAGGATGAACGGAGATTTTATAACAATTCATTCATCTATTAAAGATATTAAGGCCTTACTTTGCAAGCTTACTCATATATGAAACTAGCAGCGATTGATATAGGTTCCAATGCGATTCGTTTTCAGGTATCCAGCGTGCTTGAGCATGACAATAAAGTGATGTTCAAGAAACTGGAATACATTCGATTTCCACTTCGGTTAGGGCATGATGTATTTGGAACCAATCGCATCAGCAATAAGAGCATTGAGAAGTTCAGTAAGCTGATGAAGACTTACAAGCTTATGCTGGAACTTTACGAGGTTGACGATTTCATGTTCTGCGCTACGTCCGCGATGCGTGAATCTGAGAATGGTTCAGAGCTTGTTAAACAGATAAAGAAAGACCTTGGCATTACAATCAATATTATTGATGGCAAAGTGGAAGCCGATCTGATCAACAAAGCGATCTCATCTTACCTGTCCGACAAGACGTATCTGCACATTGATGTAGGGGGCGGAAGTACAGAGCTCAATCTTTTTGCGGGTGGCAAGAAAATCAAAACGAAATCATTCAAAATCGGCTCGGTACGTGTATTAGAACATCACGACTCTCCTACCATGTGGGTGGATATGGAAAAATGGATCAAAGAGCATTCAAAGAAAGAATATGGTGCCATTACAGCTGTTGGTACAGGAGGAAACATCAGTAAGATATTTGAACTGGCGCGAATCAAAGCCGGAAAGACCATGACTCTTAAGAAAGTAAAGGAGATCAAGAAGATGGTTGAGCGCCATTCCATGGACGAGCGCATTTACAAACTGCAGATGAACCCGGATCGTGCTGATGTCATTGTTCCAGCCAGCGACATTTATATCAAAGTGATGGAATGGGCCAATTCAAAAAATATACTCGTTCCGGAAGTAGGATTAAAAGATGGTATTCTCCTGGATCTCTATGAGAAGAATCAAAAGCACAGGAAAGTACAGTTCGTCAATACTGAAGATCAGTCGAAAGGCAACAAGACAACAAGAGTTAATTAGAAATCAGAAGAGCTTAACGTCTTCGATGATCTCTTTCGTGATGTGGTAGAACTCTTCATGGATATTAAACGGAGCTTCACCATTCTGTTCTTTAATTGTGTAGCTGCCATCCTCCTTCATTGAATATGAATTTACGTTGTCACGTAAATTATATCGAAGGATATTCATCACCTGCTTCTTCAGCATTTCTTGTTCAAGTAATACCAAAGACTCGATGCGTCGATCAAAGCTTCTCACCATTGCATCTGCACTTCCGAAGTAAACATTCGGATTGCCTGCATTGTGAAAATAATAAATACGTGAATGCTCAAGATATTCACCAACAATAGAAATAACCTCAATATTGTCGCTCAGTCCTTTTCTTCCGGGACGAAGGCAACACATTCCACGAACAATAAGCTTGATCTTTACACCCGCCTGACTCGCTTCATATAATGCATCGATGAATTCCTTATCCTGAATGGAGTTCAGCTTGATTACAATTCCTGATGGCAATCCATTTCTGGAATTCTCCGCTTCCTTTCTTACCAAAGCACAGAGTTGATTTCTCATATCCCTTGGTGAAGTAATCAGATTACGGTAAAGCGACGGTTGAGAATGTCCTGTGATTACGTTGAAAAATTCAGAGACGTCTACGCCATACGTTTCACGTGTTGTCAGCAGACCAATGTCTGTGTAAAGACGTGCTGTTGCTTCATTATAATTACCGCTGGAGATGTGAACGTATCTGTAAACGCGATCATCCGGTTCTCTTCGTACGATCAGCAATAATTTCGTATGAGTTTTTAGAGCGCCAAATCCATAGATCACAAAACATCCCGACTTTTGAAGCTTTTGCGCCTCACGCAAATTGTTCTCTTCGTCAAAGCGTGCTTTTACTTCAAAGAGAACAGAAACGTGCTTGCCATTTTCAGCGGCCTTCAATAGCGCTGCACTCACACGTGATTCCTTTGCCAAACGGTAGATGGTGATCTTGATGGAAAGTACCCATGGATCGTCTGCTGCTTTCTCCAGAAGCTCAATTACAGGATCCATTGAATCATATGGATGATGTAAAAGAATGTCCCGGTCTTTCAACACTTCGAACAGGTCACGTTGCCCCATCTCCGGATAGGTAACAGCCCTGATGGATGGACGGGTGCTTGCTTTTGAGGCTGCCCGCTTATCCGCAAACGCCTTATGTCCAATGATTTGGTTGAGGCCGGAAAGATCCAGCAAACTCTCTTTTGGCACCGGGAAGATATTGAGCTCTTCAAGGTCCCATTGTATTTTAAGAAGGCGAATCATCCATGGATCAGCTCCTTCGAGCATGTCCAGGCGCACGACTCTTCCCGTACGGCGTGTCTGTAGTTTTCTTTTTAACTCTTCAAGGAAATTCGATTCAATATCTTCACTTTCCTCAAGCGTAAAATCACCATTCCGGTTAATGCGGAAAAGATTTACACTTAGTACCTCCACATTTCTAAAGAGATGATGAACATTATGCTTGATAATGTCTTCAATAGGAATGAAGGCAATCGTTTCATCCATCTGTAATATCTCAAAGAATCGCTGGATATTACTAGGGATCTGTATAAAGGAAGCTTTCTGATGCTGAACTGAATCACCTACTGCTTTTGTAACCACTCCGATCAGTAGTCGGTTGTTTTTTAATGTTGGGAATGTGTGATAGCTATCAAACATCATCGGCGTCAGCATCGGATAGATCGTTCGCTGGAAATACTGGTCTACACGATTTTTATCCTGAGCGGCAAGTGATTCGTAATCACAGATTTTGAAGCCATTCTTTTCAAACTGGGGCTTCAGCTTTTGTAAATAATATTCGTGCTGAGTATGGATGAACTTCTGAATCTCCTGTAACAGTAATGTTCTGAAGGGTGCTTCACGAAGTCCACTGTAATCAAATCGCTCTTTCCCGAAATCCAGATAATTGTAAAGACTTCCTAAACGAATGGTGCAAAACTCATCCAGATTGGAGGCAGTGATAGCAAAGAACTTCAGTCGATCGAATATACTCCGATCAATATGACGAGCCTGATCAAGCACGCGATAGTTGAATTGCAACCAGCTAAGATCACGACTAATGTAATTACTCTCCTCAATTTGCTGTGGAGCGTTGACCGGGAGGGTCAGCGATTCTCCTTTGCCTTCCATATTTGACAACTCTATCAGATATCTATTTTTGCATACTTGGCATTCTTCTCAATGAACTCACGACGCGGCGCTACTTCGTCACCCATTAGCATAGAGAATAAATGATCCGCCTCAGCAGCAGACTCTATCCCAACTAACTTCAGCGTGCGCTTGTCCGGGTCCATGGTAGTGGTCCACAATTGTTCAGGATTCATTTCACCTAATCCTTTATAACGTTGGATGTTAACCGCATCTTCTTTTCCATCACGGGCGAGATCCTTGATGATAGCATCGCGCTCCTCCTCTGTCCAGCAATAGCGTTCTTCTTTTCCGCGCTTTAACAGATACAGTGGCGGCAAAGCAATGTAGACGTATCCCTGTTCAATCAAATCCTTCATATAGCGGAAAAAGAATGTGAGGATCAAGGTACGGATATGACTTCCATCAACATCCGCATCGGTCATAATGATAATCTTATGATAACGTAGCTTGTTCAGATTTAATGCCTTGGCATCGTCAACTGTTCCAAAGCTGACACCCATTGCCGTAATCATGTTCTTGATTTCTTCATTCTCATAAATCCTGTGCTCCTGTGCTTTCTCTACGTTGAGAATCTTACCACGGAGAGGAAGAATGGCCTGGAAGTGACGGTTCCTGCCCTGCTTGGCAGAACCACCGGCAGAATCACCTTCAACAAGATACAATTCACAAATCGCAGGATCAGCGCTGGCGCAATCTGCAAGTTTACCTGGCAAACCGGTTCCGCTGAGCACGTTCTTGCGCTGAACCATTTCGCGCGCCTTACGGGCAGCATGACGAGCCTGAGCGGCCAGAATAACCTTATTGACAATCAGACGGGCTTCCTTGGGATGTTCTTCCAGAAAATTCTGCAAAGCCTCTCCCACCGCCTGATCTACTGCACCCATTACATCAGAGTTACCGAGCTTGGTCTTGGTTTGTCCTTCAAACTGAGGCTCCGCAACTTTAACAGATACTACTGCTGTTAAGCCTTCACGAAAGTCATCACCAGCAATTTCAATCTTTGCCTTCTCCAGCAATCCAGATTTGTCGGCATAGGCTTTTAACGTTCTGGTTAGAGCTCTTCTGAAACCTGCAACGTGTGTTCCGCCTTCATGTGTATTGATATTGTTAACATACGACATCAGATTCTCGCTGAATGAAGTATTATAGCTCATCGCTACCTGAACAGGAATCGATCCTTCGCTACTTTCAACATAGATTGGTTCAGAAATAAGTTTCTCACGCGTTGAATCCATGTAGAGAACCATTTCTCGCAGCCCGCCTTCTGAAAAGAAGACATCACTTCGTGGAGCGCCCTTTTCGTCTAACTCACGCAGATCAGAAAGTGTTATTTTGATCCCTGGATTAAGGAAGGAAAGCTCACGGAGACGAGTGGAAATGGTTACGTAGTTGTATTCAAGAACAGGAAATATCTCGAAGTCAGGCTTAAAATCAATGGTTGTTCCTCTTCTCTCGGATTCACCGATAAACTTAACCGGTGCTTGAGGGATTCCTCTTCTGAAATGCTGTTCAGCAATTTTTCCATCGCGATAAACCGTGGCTTTCAGAGTTTCAGATAGCGCATTCACGCATGAAACCCCAACACCATGCAATCCTCCTGAAACTTTGTAAGTGTCTTTATCAAATTTACCGCCGGCGTGAAGGACAGTCATTACAACTTCGAGAGCAGAGCGCTTCTCTTTTTCCATCATGTCGGTAGGAATTCCACGTCCGTTATCCTCGACTGTAATGGAATTATCGGTATTGACTGTGACTTTGATCTCATCGCAATACCCGGCCATGGCCTCATCAATGGAGTTATCAACGACTTCCCAAACAAGGTGATGGAGGCCTTTTACACTCACGTCGCCGATGTACATAGCGGGTCTTTTCCGAACCGCTTCTAAACCTTCTAAAACCTGGATATTATTGGCTGAATAATCAGATGCCTTCTTTGCCTTTTGTTCGCTCATTTGGATGTTTTACAAAAGGCAAAAATAAGGCTTTTTGACGGCAAAAACTGCATTTTATACCTAAAAAATCAAAATATTATTCAGGTAAATGAATTCAATTTTCAGGCTGGTTTAGAAAGCCTTAAACCAGCCTTTAAAGAGGCCTATTTTTTAGTTTTTTTGGAAGCTTTTTTCTTACTCTTTGCCGGCTCTTCACTCAGAAGTTTTTGCTTGGCTTTCTGAAGCTCGGCGTGCTGTGCTTCACTCACAACCGGGTAGTTCAATTCAAGCTTTTCAAACTGTTCATGAATGACGGTAGCGATGGCCAGACGGGCATACCACTTATCATCGGCAGGAATGACAAACCATGGAGCATCCTTTGTTGATGTCGCGCTGATCGCTTCCTCATATGCTTTCTGATAGTCGTCCCAGAAGCCTCTTTCTTTAAGATCCGCAAGAGAGAATTTCCAGTTTTTGCTTGAATCATCAATGCGATCGAGGAATCTCTTCTTTTGCTCCTTCTTGGAAACGTTGAGGAAGAACTTTAAAATGATGGTACCATTATCCGTCAGATTCTTCTCAAATCTTCTGATCTGTTTGAAGCGTTGTTTCCAGAATTGCTTATCGATCTTCTTTATGGAATCGATTCCTGGTATATTTTCATTCAGAACAAACTCCGGATGAACACGCGTCACCAGTACATTTTCATAATGTGAACGATTGTGAATCGCTATCTCTCCCCTGGCAGGCAGCGCCATCTCATGTCTCCAGAAATAATTATGATCCAGTTCGTGAGATGTAGGTGCTTTGAAACTGTAAACCTTCACACCCAATGGATTGAATCCTGACATGATATGCTTTACGGCTCCATCCTTGCCGGCAGCATCCATCGCTTGAAAAATGATCAATACTGAATAACGATTATGCGCATAAAGTTCATCCTGAATCTTGGATAACTCACTGCGACTGATGGCAAGAAGTTTCTCAGCATCTTCCTTGTTGAGACTTTTTCCAGTATAGCCGGTGTCATAGTCCTTTAGCCGAATGTTTGTTTCAGGTTTAACAGAAAGATCCTTGATGCTAATGAGTTTTTTATCGCTGGCCATGATGGATTGATTTAATGATTGCTAAAATAGTTCTTCAATTGATACTTCCTTTGACTTTACCTGAGAATATCTTCGGAAGAAATCACTTCTAAAAAGTAATTATTCGGCCATTTTGGTCTAAATTTCATTATCTGCTTGAATATCTGAAGCTATGGTAAAATTGCTCCTTACAATACTAACTGCCTGTGCGGGCTTTTCTTTCAACTCCTTTGCTCAGGATGAATCTTCCGCTGTTAAAGCAGTTATCGAAAAAGAAACAACATCATTTTTTGCTGTAGATAAGAAAAACTGGGAGGGCACCTGGCTCAAAGCTCCTTATGCTTATTGGTCGTATGCTGATTCCACCAGTGGAAGCTTCGTTGAGGGCACAGAAAAGATCATGGAGAATTTTAATGAGTACTTCAAAACAGCAAAGCCATCAAAATCAAAAATAGAAAGAGTCTGGCTTGAAGTAAGGATCTATAACAAAGGCGCTTATGTACGCTTCATTCAAAAGGCAACTGATGGCATTGACATAGAACAAACTTCTGAGACCCGCGTGCTTGAAAAAGATAAGGATGGAAAGTGGAAGATTGTATTTCTTAGCGCAGTGGTGAAGTATTAATTGAAAAAGAAACCCTCTAGTATTGTCCGGTGCGCAACATTACCAGCGTACATGCCTCCAGCGCCTCAGCACCAGAGTCATTTACTTTCTTAATGAACTCATCGTTCTCAGTTCCAGGATTGAATATCACGCGAGACGGTTTCAAACTCAAAATGTAGTCGTACCACTCTGGCTGGTTGCGAGGACCGATATAAAGTGTAATTGTATCCACATCCTTAATTTCAGGCTTTGCTCTCAGATCAAGTATCTGATTACCAAGAACTTCACCCTTCTTGATACTTAGAGGAACAATTGTATGTCCATAGCGCTTAAGGTTTTCAGCGGCAATGTAGGCATAGCGTGATGGATTACTGGTTGCTCCTATGATTACTGTCTTCTTCATCTACTGTTTAAAAAAAAAATTGGCCTAATTAAGTTCCAAATCATTGGATCATTTTACTGATAGCTTCAGCACAACGCTCTCCATCCAGCGCTGCAGAAACTATGCCACCAGCATACCCTGCTCCTTCACCACACGGGAACAATCTTTTGATCTGTGGGTGCTCAAGGCTTTCTCTATCGCGTGGAATGCGTACCGGTGATGATGTTCTGCTTTCCACTCCTACTACCTGAGCGTCATTGGTAAGATATCCCTTCATTTTTTCGCCAAAATTTTTGAATCCCTGGCGTAAGCTTTCGGTGATGAACTTTGGAAAAATTTCTCCGACTGGTGCTGACACCAATCCTGGCTGATAGGAAGTTTCAGGTAATGTTGAAGAGGATCTATTCTCCACAAAATCGATCAATCTCTGAGCGGGAGCATATTGCTTGCTGCCTGCCATCGTACAGGCTTTCTGCTCAATCTCTTTTTGAAAATATAATCCGGCCAGCGGACCAAACTTTTCAAAGCCTTTAAAATTTGAAGTTTCAACAGCTACCACAATTCCTGAATTGGCAAATTTGGAATCCCTTCGCGATGGACTCATTCCATTCACAACAATTTCGCCAGGGGCAGTGGCAGCAGGAACAATAAATCCTCCCGGACACATACAAAAAGAAAATACGCCTGTCTGTTGATTGCCTGTCTTTACCTGATGAACCAATGAATAAGAAGATGCCGGAAGATAGGGTCCTCTGTCAACATCACAGTGATATTGCACTTTGTCAATCAATTGCTGAGGGTGTTCGGCTCTCACTCCCAATGCAAAAGGTTTGGCTTCAATCAGAATTTTATGGTGATGAAGCAGCTCAAAAATATCCCGAGAAGAATGACCTGTAGCAAGAATTACTCCTTCACCTGGAATCGTTTCGCCACCTGCGGTAACAATGCCTTTAATCTCGCTGGAGGAAATGACAAGATCTGTCACTCTGGTATCAAATCGTATTTCACCACCTGCCTGAAGGATCGTATTACGAAGTTCCTTTACAACCTGCGGCAGCTTATTTGTACCAATGTGAGGATGAGCATCGTAGAGTATTTCTTCAGTGGCTCCATGGAGCACAAGCATCTCAAGAACCTTTCTCACATCACCCCGCTTTGTTGATCGGGTATAAAGTTTTCCGTCAGAATAAGTTCCTGCTCCTCCTTCACCAAAACAATAGTTAGATTCCGGATTAACAATATGCTCTTTATTAATCGCTGCAATGTCTCTTCTTCTGGTTTGAACATCTTTCCCTCTTTCAAGCACTATGGGCTTGATGCCTGATTCCATCAATCTTAGCGCAGCGAATAAACCCGCAGGACCCGCTCCTACAATAATTACCTGTTTTGATCCTGATACATCGGGATAATTCTTCTGATAAGCAATGGACTTACTAACATCTTCTTTGGAAATTACTTCCACAAGAATTTTAACCACTGCATTTCTGCTACGGGCGTCAATGGATCTTCTGATAAGCTTAAATGATTTATCTCCTTCAGGTGAAAGCTTCAGACGATCAAGAATAGTCTTCTGAAAAAGTTCAGGATCGAAGGCCTCCTGTGGGGACAATATCAACTCAACTTGCTGCTGCATCATGAAAGGTGTTATCCTTTAAACGATTCAATAAATAACTACAGCAGGTCTATCGCCTGCCGTCAAAAGAGAATGAGTATCCAAAGTTCAAACCGAACCGGACACTTTGAGAAAATGCATTGTGATTTAATCCACTAAAAACCTCCTGAAATACCGGCTCCACATCAAACATTCTATAGCCAATATTATAACCCACTACCGCATCAATTGTGAAGCCATCACCATCATTCTTCTGCATGAGTCGGGTCCCGATCATCACACCATACTCAGCACGTTGCTCCGATGCACTGGCGGTGATGATATTATTGGGTGATCCTGAAAAGGTCATATTGTTAAAATATCCAATATTAGTGAACCTTACTTCATGACCGAAGTACCACATTCCAGTGTTGATGGTATTATAGAATTTTTGCTTTAGCGCAATAGAGTAGCCTCGTTGAAAAGTCTTACCAGCCGGTACTTCAGAATCAGAAGTAAAGAAGGGTGACCTGATTCCTTCAAATTCAAATTCATGACCCAGGCGCTGCTCGTTGTAAAACTCAATTGCCAACGGCATTCTTCCAATGAATGAAAGCATTGGGTTGCCGGCAATGATTACACTGTGATACTCAGGAAAACGTGGTTGGAAGTAGTAAAAACCCTGTTTTCTGGCGTTACGGTTTATAGGCTGCGGTGCATTTTTGGTCTTATTGATTAACGCATTGATTTCAGAAGCCAACTGATTGTTTTCGTAAAATGGCTTATAATATCCTGAAAGCGTTCCGTCCTGCTCATACAATTCCCATGTACCAACTCTCAGATCATCTTCCATCATTCCCTTTGTCTGAAGAGTGCCGCTAGGATAATATCCTTTGTAAAGACCTTTGCCATTTACAAAATCACATTCACCCTCGAGCTTTCCGTCAGAAGAAAAGTATTGCCATTTTCCATCATAGGTTCCTTTAACGATCTGACCTTTTGCTTTTAATTTTTTGTCGGGATAGTATTCACGATAATCTCCGGTACCATTCAGATAAGTGATCTCACTTTTAATAGAACCATCACGAGAGAAAGTGCTCCAGTAACCATTCTTCATTCCCTTGATGAATTCCCCGGTTGAACTTACAGTTCCGTCCTCAAAATAATATTTCCATTGACCTACCGATTCATCATTTTCATAAAATCCGGCTGAAGATACCTTTCCGGTGGCGTAGTAATGTTTCCACTCACCGCTCTTCTTTCCATTGACGTAATCACCTTCACTTTGTAAAGTGCCATCTTCAGCAAAGTAGCGCCAATGACCAACATTCTTTGCTCCCGATCTTGGACCTTCAGCAAATATTTTCCCTGAATGATAGTATTCTGTAAATCGACCATGGTCATCGACATATTCAATCTCTCCCCTTCGCGTTCCATCTTCAAAATAAGTATCCCAAAGTCCTGAACGTTTATCCGCAACGAAATCTCCCTTCTCTTTCAGTTCACCACTTTCATAGTAAATCTTCCATTCACCTTCTCTGTTCCTTCCGCTCACAGTTCCTTCCATACTTTTTACGCCATTCTCAAAAAAGTATTCCCATGTTCCATAATTGGAACCTTGCCGAAGAATACCTTTCATTCTTGGATTTCCAGTCTCGTAGTAAAATTCCCAGAGGCCGGTTGTTTCGTTATTCATGAACTGGCCTTTTGAGTCCATGTTGCCATTAAGGAAATAGGAAATGTATCGGCCTTGTAAGATATTTTGAATAGTATCTCTTACCTGATAGATCTCTTTGATGTTCTTTTTTGCAGCGTCATAATACACATACCGGGTAACAGACTGAGCCTGTCCCAGCAAGGGAAAAATGATTACGGCCGCCAACCAACCAAACTTTCTCACAAAAGGGATTTGAGCAGTAAATCTACTAAAAAAATGGGATTTCAGGCAGGAAACAATGCTTTCTCCACCCCCGGTTTACCCCATTCGGCCTTTTCCTGAGCAGACCACAATTCTGGAAAGAACATGATCTTTTGAAAACGCGGGGGAAGGTATTTTTGCCAGTTCGTACCACCTGTTGCTTTGATATCCTCCGGGTCTTTATGCAAGTAACGCCCAGCAGATCGTAAATGAGATAAAGGCCAGAATACATTTGCCAAGAGATCAAATTCCCGAAGCTTTGCAATTACTTCCTGATCTGTCTCAAAATTCTTATGAAATATCTTACGAAGGTTTTTATCACGATGCTTCATAGCCGTATCGCGGAATTCTTTCATGTATTTTTCCTCGAACTGCTGAAGGGTAAGTGTTTTCTTCCCGGAAGACAACTCGGTAGCACCACTTCTCCAATAAAGTTTTTCGACCTGCTGACCAATGTCTCCATATTCACCCAGGGCTTCCCTATGTTGAATATCAACAAGATTGATAAGGTCCGTAGAGCAAATCTCGATCAATCGGTATTGCGCTGATTGAAATCCGCTGGCAGGAAGCAATGACATTCTGAATTTCAGAAACTGATCACGTTCCATTCCATCGATCATAATATCAAAAGAGTCTGTAAGATTTCTGAAGTAGCGAATCATCCTTCCAAGTCGCTCGACAAAGAACTTATTATCGATCGTTTCTCTGGAAACAATTTGTTCAATCTCCCACAGGACAAGATTGAAATACAATTCAGTGATCTGATGATAGGTGATAAAAACCCGTTCATCAGGAAATTGCGTTTTAGGATTCTGAAGGCTCAGCAATGTATCGAGATGAATATAATCCCAATAGGTGAGGTAATCAGAATGGAGCAATCCGTCAAGATAGGATGACAGATCCTGACCCATAACAGCATACTTCTGCTGTAGTTTTAACAACTGTTCCTGAAGCTTCGGATCAAGTGGAGAATCCATTCAATTGGTTTAAATTTGGATCAAAATTACAAATAGTATGTCAACCTCCGCTGCGCCCTCATCCAAAGCCAAAAAATCGCTCAAGCAAGATGCTTACGAACATCCTGACTTCTACAAAATCGATGATTTGCTCACGGAGGAACATAAGCTGATACGAAGTTCTATACGCGATTTCGTTAAGCGTGAAATATCTCCCTTCATTGAAGACTGGGCACAAAGGGCTCACTTTCCGTACGAGATCGTAAGGAAGTTTGGTGAGATCGGTGCCTTTGGTCCTACCATTCCGACAGAGTACGGTGGCGGTGGTCTTGATTATATCTCTTATGGAATTCTCATGCAGGAAATTGAACGAGGTGACTCAGGGATGAGGTCTACCGCTTCTGTTCAAGGTTCACTGGTGATGTATCCTATTTATAAATTTGGTAACGAAGCTCAGCGTAAAAAATATTTGCCAAAACTTGCTTCAGGCGAATGGCTTGGATGTTTTGGATTAACTGAACCGGATCATGGATCGAATCCCAGTGGCATGGTGACCAATTTCAAAGACATGGGCGATCATTATTTATTGAATGGCGCTAAGATGTGGATCTCCAATTCACCAAAGGCAGATCTTGCTGTTGTTTGGGCAAAAGATGAAAAAGGAAGAATTCATGGACTGGTAGTGGAAAGAGGAATGCCAGGCTTCAGCACTCCTGAAACACATGGCAAGTGGTCGCTAAGAGCAAGCACTACGGGTGAACTTGTATTTGATAATGTAAAAGTTCCTAAAGAAAATCTATTACCAAATAAAAATGGTTTGGGAGCACCCTTGATGTGCCTTGATTCTGCCCGTTATGGAATTGCATGGGGCGCGTTAGGTGCGGCAATGGATTGTTATGACTCAGCAAGACGTTATGCTATTGAAAGAATTCAGTTTGGAAAACCAATTGCATCCTTTCAACTGGTTCAGAAAAAATTGTCGGAGATGCTTACCAAAATAACCATGGCACAATTACTAACATGGAGACTTGGTGTGTTAATGAATGAGGGCAAAGGAACGACCCCTCAAATATCCATGGCAAAGAGAAATAATGTTCAGATTGCTTTAGAGATTGCACGGGAGGCAAGACAGATCCATGGTGGAATGGGAATTACTGGGGAATTTTCAATTATGAGACATATGATGAATCTTGAGTCGGTTGTTACCTATGAAGGAACTCATGACATTCATTTATTGATTTTGGGGAATGAGATAACCGGGATACCTGCATTTAGTTAATAATGAAAATTGTAACCATCATTGGAGCGCGCCCTCAATTTATAAAGGCGGCTACCGTTTCACGCGAGTGCAAAAAATCTTCCGTTAACGAAATCATTGTTCACACCGGTCAGCACTTCGACGCTAATATGTCTGATGTCTTTTTTAAAGAAATGGACATTCCAACACCCAACTATCATCTTGAGATTAATAGCCTTGGGCATGGTGCCATGACTGGACGGATGCTGGAAAAGATCGAAGAGGTATTGATTTCTGAAAAACCAAATGCAGTGCTGGTCTACGGCGATACCAATTCAACTCTTGCCGGAGCTTTGGCAGCTTCAAAGATTCATATTCCCATCGCTCACGTGGAAGCGGGACTTAGAAGTTTTGATATGAACATGCCAGAAGAAGTTAATCGCATTCTCACTGATCGTATCAGCAGATGGCTCTTCTGCCCTACTGCCACAGCTGTGAATAATCTGGTTAAAGAAGGATATAAAGGTTTCGGTTCGCTCATTGAGCAGCCAGGAGATGTTATGTATGATGCCGTTATGTTTTATAAACAAAAGGCAAAGGAAAACTCTACTGTCGTTAAGAAAGAATCATTAAAAGAAAATGGATTTGCATTGGTAACACTGCATCGCGCAGAAAACACCAATGATCCTGAAAGACTTAAAAGCATTTGCAGGGCTCTGAATGAAATTCACAAGACGGTGCCAGTAGTAATGCCGCTTCATCCTCGAACAAAAAGTTTTCTCAAATCTTTAAATATAAATCTTGATGTAAAGATCATTGACCCAGTAGGTTACTTCGACATGCTTTCACTTCTGGACAATTGCCGTTTAGTGTTAACTGATAGTGGCGGACTTCAAAAGGAAGCTTATTTTTTTAATAAATTCTGTATTACCCTTCGCGATCAAACGGAATGGGTCGAATTAATCGAGGCCGGAGCTAATGAACTTGCCGGAGCTGATGATCAAAAGATTCTCTCAATATTTAATAAAAACAAGGACAGAATAATCAAAGGAGAACCTCTTTATGGCCACGGCAACGCTGCGGAAAAAATCGTTGCGTCACTAAAAAAACTGATTTAATCTTCTTCGATGAAAGCCTGAACCAAAAGTCTTTGGATCGGATTTCTCGGATCATCTGAATAGACAGTGATAGCTTTTTGTTGAGTACCTCCTCTTTTTTGAGGAGTAAATGAAATCTTAAGCGTAGTGGAATCTCCTGGCTTAACAACATTCTTCTCTGTCTCAGCAGTAATACAAGAACAATTTCCCTGCAGGGACTTGATTGTCAAATCTTTTTTTCCCGTATTAATTACAACCATGGATGTGTTGACAGGCCTACCAGAACGAAAGCTTCCAAGATCAATGCTCTGCTCCTTCATGAACAACGTTGGAACCTGAGTCGCCTCCGCTCCTACAGGACTTACGTAATACTCTTCAAGAGAAGCAAAAACTGAAAATGACTTCGCCTCATATCCATGGTCATCTGTTGTGATCTGGATATTGTCAGAAGCAAAACCAAACTGATTCTTCTTTTTTCCATCATAGGAAATCTTAATGAATCCTTTCTCCTGGGGAGCAAGTTCTGCTGGCATTTCAACTTTCATATAGGAAGGTGCTGAAACTGAAATGAATTTAATAGGAACTGTTCCTCCGTTCATGACAGGAAACTGTTTTTGCTCTGAAGGACGGTTGATGTAAACCGTTCCAAAGCTGAAAGACTTGGCTTTAAAATACAGATTACCATCATCCACATGAAAATCGGTTACCGTTTCAGGCTTCCCGTCTACCACCTGTCCTTTTATCTGAAGTATAACCGGATTGTTATCCAAACTTGTTCTGACTGATAATGTTTTGTTGAAATATCCTGGTCGTCCTTTTGGATCAAAGCTTGCCTTAATGAATCCTGTTGCGCCTTGTGCAATGGAGTTTTGTGACCAGCCTGGAGTTGTGCATCCACATGAAGCATCTACGGAAATTATCTTTATTGATTTACCACTGTTGTTGGTAAACACAAATTCGTGATTGACACTTCCCTTGGTTTCATCGACATCCCCGAAATCAAAGAGCTTTTCACGAAATATGATTTGCTCTACTTGTTGGGTATTCCCCTCAAAGCATATTATCGCAAAGACTATTATCAACAACTTCTTCATGGCGCAAAATTATTATAAAGATTTGGGGAATCACTAACCCATTTTGTTAACGTACACAATAGATATGCCAGTGCACCCAAGGCTTGGGTTTATTAATGGACTAAGCATTGGTTTTTGCATTAATATGCACGAAACCTTTACTTTTGCTGCCTACATTTACATTTATGGCAAGAATTCTGACAGGTATTCAAAGCAGTGGACTTCCTCACCTGGGGAATCTTTTGGGGGCGATCATTCCTGCCATCAAACTCTCAAACAAGAGCGGAAACGATTCGCTCTTCTTCATTGCCGACCTTCATTCTTTAACCACAATCAAAGATGGAGAGTTACGGAAAAGGAATACAATGGCAGTTGCCGCTGCATGGATTGCTTTTGGTTTCGATACAAAGAAGAACATGCTCTATCGTCAAAGCCGTATTCCTGAAGTATGTGAATTGACCTGGTATTTAAGTTGTTTGACACCTTTTCCAATGTTGTCGAATGCTCATTCTTTTAAAGATAAATCAGACCGGCTGTCAGACGTCAACGCAGGTTTGTTTACATATCCCGTTTTGATGGCATCTGATATCTTATTGTATGATGCCAATATAGTTCCAGTTGGAAAGGACCAGAAGCAGCACGTTGAAATGACGCGCGACATTGGTTCTGCATTTAACAATCAGTATGGTGAAACGTTTGTTATCCCGGAAGCTCAGATTGAGGAACAGGTGATGACTATTCCGGGGGTCGATGGTCAGAAGATGAGTAAATCATATAACAACATCATTGACATCTTTCTGAATGAAAAGGATTTAAAAAAACAGGTGATGTCTATCGTAACTGACAGCACTCCGATGGAATCGCCAAAGGATCCTGACAAAGACAATGTATTTGCAATCTATAAGCTTGTTGCAACAGCTGAACAGACTGATGAACTTCGTAAGAAATATTTAGCGGGCAATTTTGGCTACGGACATGCAAAGCAGGAACTTCTTACCGTGTTGATTGAAAAGTACAAGAAAGAACGGGAGACATTCCAATATCTGATGGCTCATACAGATGAACTCAATAAGATACTCGAGAGTGGCGAAGAGAGAGCAAGAGTGATTGCCAGGGAAGTATTGGCGAAAGTTAGGGCAAAAGTCGGATTCAATTAAAAACCAGAAATCAGAAAGACTCAAGGTCATTTCCAATTTCTGATTTAATTCTAATTATTGTTGTGCTGTCCAGACCACCTGCTGGTTATCTGTTCCGATATTCAAAACAATTCTTACCGGATTAGGAAGTAATACCAGTTTAGTTTCTTTATCAGGATAATCATCCATTTCTACAAACACTCCTTCCGTTGGAGGTACTGAATACTCATTCTTCTTATTAACGGTATAAGTCTTTGCTATATATGAAACGGGTACCAGTACATCGGTATCAGGACAGTACTCATCATGTACATCCTGAATGGCTGCTTCCAGCTCGTCTCCATACTCATCCTGAAAAGCATCCTCTAGTTCGTGAAGCTTTTCCTCGAGGTCATCATATTTGGGATTGCTGTAATCCAATTTCAACAATTCCAGCCGGCATTTAATGATCTCCTGAAGTGCCTTATCAACTGCTATAACGTCCATTTTGGAAAATTTTGCCAAGATTAGAGAAATGCCGGCAGATAATAAAACAAACCTCCGAATAGATTAATTTTGAGTTTCAAACGATAACGGAGATGAAACAGGACTTTCTACCCATCAATGGGACCGACCATATTGAATTTTATGTCGGAAACGCAAAACAAGCCGCCTTATACTATCAGCATTGCTTCGGCTTCAATCTCATAGCGTATGCAGGGCCAGAAACCGGTGTCCGGGACAGGGCATCTTATGTCCTTCAGCAAAACAAGATCAGATTCGTTCTCACCACCTCTCTTACAGAAAATTCCGAGATCGAAGAACATGTAAAAAAGCATGGGGATGGCGTCAAAGTTCTTGCCCTCTGGGTTGATGACGCAACAAAATCATTTAATGAAACGGTAGTCCGTGGGGCACATCCAGCATTCGCACCTCATACGATTAAAGATCAATTCGGAGAAGTTGTGATCTCTGCCATTCATACCTATGGTGAAACGATTCACACTTTTGTAGAGCGGAAAAATTATAAGGGCGCGTTCCTTCCGGGATATCAGCCCATCACTCAAACATTTAAAGCAGAGAGCACAGGGTTAAAATACATTGACCATTGCGTAGGAAATGTTGAATTGGGGAAAATGAATTATTGGGTTGATTTCTATGAAAAAGTAATGGGCTTCGAACTGTTAATCACATTTGATGACAGTGATATATCAACTGAATACAGCTCATTGATGTCGAAAGTTGTTTCTAACGGCAACGGTTACATTAAATTTCCAATCAATGAACCTGCTGAAGGAAAAAAGAAATCACAAATAGAAGAATATCTTGACTTCTATAAGAGTCCAGGTGTACAGCACATTGCAATCGCAACGGATGATATTATTAAAACTGTTTCGGAACTTCGCAAAAGAGGTGTTGAGTTCCTCCGGGTTCCGGACGTGTATTATGAAGATGTAAGACAACGTGTTGGCGATATCAATGAAGATTGGAAGGAATTACAAAAAGAGAATATCCTGATCGATCGCGATGAGGAAGGATATCTGCTCCAGATCTTTAGCAAGCCCGTTCAGGACCGCCCTACCCTGTTCTTTGAGATCATTGAACGCAATGGAGCAAAATCATTCGGCAAGGGAAACTTCAAGGCACTCTTTGAGTCGATCGAACGCGAACAGGCTTTAAGGGGAAACTTGTGATCCATCATTTTTAATCTCATTTATCATTTTTAATTTTCTAAAAAAAATATGTCTGACTTACTCTCAGTTGCTACCGATACTGCCAAAAAATGGCTCAATAGTAATATCGATGATGAATCAAAAAAACAGATCAAAGCATTGCTGGAGAATTCTGATAAGAAAGTTCTGATCAACAGCTTTTATAAGAATCTTGAATTTGGAACCGGTGGACTTCGTGGAATTATGGGAGTAGGATCCAATTGCATGAATCAATATACCCTTGGATTTGCAACCCAGGGATTGGCTAACTATCTCAATAAATCCTTTCCAAATCAAACCATACAGGTTGCCATTGCCCATGATTGCCGAAACAATAGCCGGTATTTCGCTGAGGTGACCGCAAACATCTTTTCAGCAAATGGAATAACAGTTCATCTATTTCCCGAACTAAGACCCACTCCCTTACTATCCTATGCTATCCGGCATTTGAAATGCCAATCTGGTGTGGTGATCACAGCTTCACACAATCCAAAGGAGTATAATGGATACAAGGCTTACTGGAATGATGGAGCTCAGCTAGTACCTCCGCACGATCATAACGTCATGACTGAAGTGAATGCACTTACAAGTTTTGATCAGATAAAATTCACGCCTGATAAATCGAAGATAAAATCCATCGGCTCAGAGGTGGAAGAAGCTTATTATCAGGAAGTTCTGAAACTAATTCCGCGTCAGGAAAGCATTAAAAAACAAAGCGCAATCTCTCTTGTCTATTCAAGTCTGCACGGTGCGGGAATCACCATGGTTCCCGAGTGCCTGAGGAGACTCGGATTCCAAAATGTAAACGTCATTGAAGAACAACGTGTGCCGGATGGAAACTTCCCAACCATCTCTTCACCAAATCCTGAAGAACGATCCGCGATGGATCTGGCTTTGAAAAAAGCAAAAGAAATCAACGCTGACCTTGTTATGGCAACTGACCCTGACACCGATCGCGTTGGGATTGGAATCAAGAATGATAAAGGCGAATTTTTCCTATTGAATGGAAATCAGGCATTGGCATTAATGGTCTGGTTTATTCTTAAGAATCTTAAGTCGAAAGAAAGTTCATACATCGCTAAAACCATTGTTACCACTGACCTCATCGACAAGATGGCGGAACAAATGGAAATCGAATGTGTTAATACCCTCACTGGTTTCAAATACATAGCCGAATTGATTAGGGATAATGAAGGCAAAAAGAAGTTTATTGTTGCAGGTGAGGAAAGCTATGGATACATGGTGGGAGACTTTGTCCGTGACAAGGATGCAGTTTCCGCGTGTGCATTCTTTGCAGCCATGGCCGCGGCAGCAAAAGATGAAGGAAAGACTCTTTACTCATGGCTGATTCAGCTCTATACAGAATATGGATTCTATAAAGAAGGGCTTGTTAATCTTGTGAAAACAGGAGCTGAAGGCGAACAACAGATAAAATATATGATGGAGCAGTTCCGCAACAACCCTCCTCATGTAATTGCAGGTCAGAAGGTGATTAAAGTATTTGACTATAAGACCAGTGAAGAGAAAAATCTTCTGAATGGACATATCAAACCAATCAACCTTCCAAAGTCTGATGTTCTTCAGTTCGTAACATGGGAAGGCGCAAAAATTTCCGTAAGACCTTCCGGCACGGAGCCTAAAATAAAATTCTATATCAGCGTGAGCCTTAGAATGGAGAACCCAAAGAACTTTGAGTTGGCCTCCAAGCATCTTGATGAGAAGATTAAAAAAATTGAGAAAGATATTATCCGATGAAAGAGTTGGTACTTGAGTCATTGCAGAGCGTTTTTATCAGAGATCTTGGTAAACTTGAAGCAGAGCTTAAACTCTATCCTTCTGAAAAATCCCTTTGGGAAATCAAGGGTGATATAAAGAATTCTGCAGGAAATTTATGCCTTCACCTCTGTGGAAATCTTCAGAACTATATTGGAGGTATTCTTGGCAAGAGTGGATACATCCGAAATCGCGATAATGAATTTGCCGCTAAGAATATTCCCCTAAATCAGCTGGTCGAAGAGATTGGGCGTGCGAAGAAAGCAATTGAAAACACACTTCCTCATCTCACCAAAGAGCAATTGGAATCTGACTATCCTGAGCAAGTATTTGGATATCCAGTCAAGACATTGTTTTTTCTGATCCATCTTTCGGCTCATCTCAGCTATCATCTCGGCCAGGTGAATTATCACCGAAGGCTGGTGGAGTGACCCTTCAAAAGTTTCATTCTCCTTATCTTTGTGGCCACAGATGAAAAAAGTGGCTTTTTATACGTTGGGATGCAAACTTAATTTCTCAGAGACCTCCACAATCTCAAGGAAATTTGAAGAGAATGGCTACCGGAAGGTAGACTTTACTGACGCTCCCGACATTTTCATTATTAACACTTGCTCGGTTACTGAGAATGTCGATAAAAAATATCACAAGATCGTTCGCGAGGCAAGAGCTATTTCTCCAAATGCCTATGTGGCCATCATCGGTTGTTACTCACAACTAAAGCCAAAGGAGATTTCAGAAATCCCTGGAGTGGATGCTGTTCTGGGTGCATCTGAAAAATTCAGACTCGTTGAATTACTGGATGGATTTGTTCGTCCCCCCCAGCCCATCGTCATTTCTTCTGATATCTCTGAAGCCTCAACATTTACAACTTCATATTCAATGAATGATCGCACCAGGACTTTCCTTAAAGTTCAGGATGGTTGTGATTATTCCTGCAGCTTTTGCACCATTCCATTGGCGAGAGGAGGAAGCAGAAGTGATTCAATAGAAAACATTCTTAAGACCGCTGAAGAAATTGCCAGGACCGAAGTTAAAGAGATCGTCTTAACAGGAGTGAATACGGGCGACTTTGGAATTCAAAATGGAATAAGAGTGGAGCGTTTCATTCAATTAGTGCAGGCTTTGGATAAAGTGAGTGGAATTGAACGATTTCGAATTTCATCCATTGAGCCGAATCTCCTTTCAAATGATATCATAGAATTCGTTGCAACCTCCAACCGGTTTGCTCCTCACTTCCATATTCCCCTGCAGTCTGGTTCTGATAAGATTCTTAAGCTGATGCGAAGGAGATATCAGAGGCAGCTTTATACCGAACGTGTGAATAAAATCAAGACAGTAATGCCTCATGCCTGTATTGGTGTTGATGTGATTGTCGGTTTTCCGGGAGAAACGCATGAAGATTTTCTTGAGACCTATAATTTTCTGAACGAGCTGAACATTTCTTATCTCCATGTTTTTACATACTCCGAACGGGAGAAAACTTTGGCTGTAAATCTTTCAGGAATTGTTCCAATGAAGGATCGAAGTGAACGATCTCGAATGCTTCACATTCTGTCAGAAAAGAAAAAGAGAGTCTTTTATGAAGAGAATGTAAATTCAGAACACATGGTCATCTTTGAAAATGATATTGAGGATGGCATGATGCATGGCTTTACAGAAAATTATGTTCGTGTTGCCATTCCTTATGATCCTATGATGGTGCGCGAGATTCAGCGGGTGAAGATCACATCGATCAATGAAAAAGGTGTGGCGTTGGGTGAAGAGGTTCTCGCCTCCGCTCATGCCTGAATAATCCCGTCTCTCATCTCAAGTTTCCGGTCTGCCATATCCGCAAATTCCTGATTGTGAGTAACGATAATAAATGTCTGCCCTCTCTTTTCGCGAAGCTTGAAGAAAAGTTCGTGAAGTTCTCTCGCATTTTTTGAATCAAGGTTTCCACTTGGCTCATCTGCAAGAATCAGATCCGGTGAGTTGATCAATGCTCGTGCTACCGCGGTACGCTGCTGCTCCCCTCCCGACATTTCAGCAGGCTTGTGGTGGATGCGATCTTTTAGTCCCAACTCTTCAAGTAGTTGCTCAGCTTCTGATTTCACTTCTGAATCCTTTCTACCGGAAAGCAGTCCAGGTATCATTACATTTTCCAACGCAGTAAACTCCGGCAAAAGGTTATGGAATTGAAACACGAATCCAATATGCTTGTTCCTGTAGGATGCTAATTCATTAGCCGACTGGGAAAAGACATCCTGACCTTTTACGGTGATTCTTCCTTTGTCCGGGGTATCGAGTGTTCCCAGCATATGAAGCAACGTGCTTTTACCTGCACCGGAGGCCCCAACAATAGAAACTACCTCTCCTTTCTTTACGGAAAGGTCTACCCCTTTCAGGACTTTCAAGGTCCCATAAGACTTCTCAATACTTATTGCTTCGAGCATACAATCGTTCTTGAAATAAAGGTTTAAAAAAAGTAGCTTGCTTGCAAAATATAGTTCTATGAATATCCACGAATACCAGGCAAAAGATCTTCTTAAAAAGTACGGAGTAGCAGTTCAGGGAGGCATCGTCGCTGATACCCCTGACCGGGCTGTTGCAGCCGCCAAGGAACTCCAGGCTGAAACTGGTACAAAATGGTTCGTGGTGAAATCTCAGATACATGCAGGCGGTCGTGGGAAAGGTACTGTTAATGAGACAGGTTCCAAAGGTGTCGTTCTGGCCAAGAGCGTGGATGAAGTATTTGAGAAGTCAAAGGCTATTCTGGGAGGAACGTTGGTAACACATCAGACTGGCCCGGCAGGTAAAAAAGTAAACAAAGTTCTTATTGCTCAGGATGTTTATTATCCGGGAGAATCAGAACCGAAAGAATATTATGTGAGTATTCTGCTGGATCGTTCCAAAAGCAAGCCTGTGATTATGGCGTCAACAGAAGGCGGTATGAACATTGAAGATGTTGCGGCTGAAACTCCTGAAAAAATCATCAAGGAATGGATTGAGCCAGGCATCGGACTTCAGCCTTTTCAGGCCAGAAAAGTGGCTTTTGCACTCGGATTGGAAGGAAACGCCTTTAAGGAAATGATCAAGTTTCTGACGGCATTATACACTGCCTACATGGCTAGTGATGCATCGATGTTTGAGATCAATCCTGTTCTTAAAACTTCCGATAATAAGATCATTGCAGTAGATGGAAAAGTAAATCTTGATGACAATGCTTTATATCGTCATAAGGATCTTGCTGAACTGCGTGATATAACGGAAGAAGATCCGTTAGAAGTAGAAGCAGGTGCATCGGGTCTAAACTATGTCAAGTTGGATGGTAACGTTGGATGTATGGTGAATGGTGCCGGTCTAGCGATGGCGACCATGGATATCATTAAGATCTCTGGTGGTGAGCCGGCAAATTTCCTGGACGTGGGTGGTGGCGCGAATGCTGAAACTGTTGAAGCAGGGTTCAGGATTATCCTTAAAGATCCTAATGTTAAGGCCATTTTGATCAATATTTTTGGTGGAATTGTGCGTTGTGACCGCGTTGCGAGCGGTGTGGTGGAAGCCTATAAAAAGGTGGGAAACATCCCTGTGCCAATTATTGTGCGTTTACAGGGCACAAATGCAGAGGAAGGGGCCAAAATCATCCAGCAATCAGGTTTGAAGGTGTTTTCGGCCATCTTATTGAAGGATGCAGCGCAAAAAATCAAAGAAGTTCTGGCCTAAGGGCCGGTTTCCTTCTTGGCTTAATTTTTATAAATTGCTTAATTAAAGGGCTTTAAATGAAAAAAATTGTACTGGTTGGCTTTCTAGCAGGATTTCTGGCGTCGGATGTTGTGCTAGCTCAGAGTTTCTTTGCAATGCGCAGGGATCGTTCATTGATCCTGACCGTGGGAACAGGAACTTCCTCTTATTTAGGCGATTTGGCCAATGAAGGCGATTATCTTCAGGCTAATCTCAACCTGCACGCAGGACTTCAGTATTATTTATCCAACAGAATTGCCATCCGCTCTGAAGTATCATGGTTCCAGCTTCACGGGGATGATGCAAAAGGCACTATTGAAAGTGGTCGTAGAAACAGAAACCTTAATTTTCAGTCCAATAATTTTGAGATCAATGGGGTTGCGATGATAAGCTTATATCCTCAGGGAAGAAGCTTTTATCAGAGACCGCCTTTCAATCTTTATGGATTCGCTGGTGTTGGATTATTGTATTTTAATCCAACAACAGAATATAATGGTGCTAAATACCAGCTTCAACCTCAACAAACTGAATTAGTAAGCTACAGTCTTGTAACACCTATAATTCCAATGGGTATTGGAATGAGATTCAAACTTGGACCTTTTACAAATCTTTCGATTGAGGCCGGTTATCGCAAGACTTTTACCGATTATCTGGATGATGTAAGTACTATTCACCATGATGCTGCCAAATTTCCCAATGCACTTGCTGCAGCTCTTTCCGACAGAAGACCAGAAATTGGTTTAGCTCTGAAAGAAGAAGGTTTTTTACGAGGAAATCCTAATAACAATGATGCTTATATCCTTTATAGTGTAAAGGTTGAGTACTATCTGCCGATCAACTTTTTCCAGGGTGGCGGTGGTGGCCAGAAAACGTTTAAGACAAAACGTAAAGCTTTCTATCGCTACAATAAGCGTGGCGGATTAAAGAAATAAGCAGAGCATCAAAAGTTAAAGCTTAATACAAAAAATAAGCTCCTTGCAATAAAGGAGCTCGGGATTACAGCTTCAATTTAAAACTCTGTAACTCGCTTGGTATCAAGCACTTCGTATCGGGAGTAATTGCTCTTGTACTCAGGAACCAACTCTTTCATCAAGGCTACCATCTTCAGTTCATTGCGGTCATTGACTAGATCTACAAACAACTCTACATAGCGATTGATCTCTTCATAGGAATACTCCTGAACCTTTGCAATTAGGATCTTCTCGTGATGAGTCGGAATTGTATTCTCCTGATTGGAAAGGAGTTCTTCAAACAATTTCTCTCCTTCGCGAAGTCCTGTGAAATGAATTTCAATATCACGATCTGGCTCAAGGCCCGATAACCAAATCATTTTCTTAGCAAGATCTAGGATCTTAACCGACTTACCCATATCAAAAATGAATATCTCCCCTCCTTTGCCCATGGTTCCTGCTTCAAGAACCAGTTGGCAAGCTTCAGGGATGGTCATAAAGAAGCGTGTAATTTCAGGATGAGTAACCGTGATAGGGCCACCGTATTCTATTTGTTTCTTAAAGAGCGGAATGACAGAGCCATTGGATCCAAGAACATTTCCAAAGCGAGTCGTTACAAAAGAAGTTCTTGAAGGCTGCTCTCCGACATAATTATTAAGAGATTGAACATAGATCTCAGCGATACGCTTGGAGCAACCCATGACATTGGTTGGATTAACAGCCTTATCGGTTGATATCATGACAAATTTCTTCACATGATTCTCTACGGAAAGATCAGCGAGGTTTTTTGTTCCGAGGATATTACACACCACTGCTTCCGAAGGATTGCTTTCCATCATTGGAACGTGCTTGTAAGCTGCGGCATGAAATACCATTTCAGGTTTTTGTTCCCTGAAGATAGAAGCGATACGATCACGATTGGTAATATCTGCGAGGAAGGTTATGACCTTAACATTTGTATCAATTGTAATGAGCTCACGTTCAAGCTCATATAGCGCAGATTCGGCCTGATCAATAGCAATAATACACTCCGGGTGGTAAAGAATAACCTGCTTGACAAGTTCCTTTCCGATGGAACCTGCTGCACCCGTGATCATTATTCTTTTGCCTTTCAGATCACGCTCAACATTTTCCTTGTTCAGTCTGATAGATTCCCGACCCAATAAATCTTCAATGTTGATTTCCTTTATTTGATTAAAGCTCAACTCACCCTTCGCCCACTTATCGATTGGCGGAATAACACGAACTCTAACCTGATTTTGAATGCAGCTGTCTACTACTTCATTTCTTCTCTCCAACGTGATGTCTTTCGCTGCAATTACCAGCTCATCAAATGCTTGTTCTTTTAAAAGCGAGTCAAGGTCTTCTTTTCTGGCACTGTAAATCCTTACACCATCCAATACCTTTCCTATCTTGTCAGGATTATCTTCCAGAAAACCCATTATTCTCATCCTAGAGGATGAATCAATTACGTGACGGGTTATAATTCCTGTCTGACCTGCACCAAAAATCAATACCCTCGAGCGTTTCAGAAGATGGTCTCTGTAAAAAGAAAAAATGTATTTAACTAAGAGGCGATAATTAAACAGAAACAGGAAAGAAGAGAGAAAACAAATTAAGATGACTGAATAAGGTACAATATTCCTAAGGTGGTTATATGCAAAGAAGATGTCCAGAGAGATTACAAGCATCATATTCAAGACTACCATGTAAAAGATTCTGGCACCGTCCTGAAGGCCTGTATATCGAATAATTCCCCTGTAGCTTCCTGTGATTACGATAGAAACGAGTCCGCAGGTTGCGTAGATCATCATTCCTTCCTGGAAATGGTATTTAACCAGATCATCAGATGAGAAGTTAAATCTTAATAGATATGCAAGGAATGCGGAGAATGAAATAAAAAAAAGGTCGATGAAAATAATCACCCACCTCGGTAAAATCCTAAGATTCTTAACCAGCTTAATCCACCACTTGATCACTATTCCTTCCGTGATTTAAATTTCGCGATAAGACCTCTCAATCCAATGAGTAAGCCACCTCCTAAAAGGAATTCAATCCCGGTAATGGGAACTGTTGGGTTACCGCCACCCCCTGGATCTCCACCCGGTTGGGCAAAGCCGAGAACCGAAACCAGAGAGAAAAAAACAGTCAGAGTTAAAACCAGCTTTATTCGTTTCATTTTCTAATCACTCTAATAGGTTTAGTAGTATTTCCTGACTTTATATTCAGTATGTAGACTCCACTTGAATAATCAGTCATATCAATAACTTTTGGTCCAGGATTCAGCAATTCTTTTCTCTGATCGCTGCTGACAAGAACATTACCGAGAATATCAATCAAAACAATTGATTGTAATCTTGAATCGTCATACGCTGATAATTCAATATTCAATTTATTCACAACCGGGTTAGGATATGCTGCTCCTGCTCCAATGGTTGACAAAGGCTCAAGTCCTGTTACCACTGCGCCACCATTGATTCTTAAGACAAATCGTGAGTCACCATATGATCCTGCATCTGTGTTGACAGAGAACGTATAAGTTGAGTTATCAACCACTTCGAATTCCTTATTAAGATATTTATCAATCAGTGTGATGGTATAACCAAGGCTCATGGTACTGAGCTCGGTGAATTTCAATGTGTGAGATCCGGCTACAACGTCTGCTACTCTTAACTTAACATCTTTTGCCAGACCTGCCTTTACCAGACCGATGGTGTTGATTGAATAATCATCCGCTGCTGTGGTGGTGTAGCTTGAAATGTTCATGTATGTAAATCTGCCGAGGGAGGAAACATAGTTTCCGTTCCTTTTCTTGGAAGCATCAAACTGTGAATCATTTGCATCTGTAGCCACATCTTTGAAGCGAAGAACCATATCATCCTGCTTATCAGAAGAATTCAATGTTACTCGTAGGTAATTGTCAGCAGTTTCAGTACGAATAAATCTATTCGAAGCTGAAGTTTTGTCTGCTTCATTTAATGTAAAGGTGCTGCCACCTCCATTAGATCTAACCCAGAAAGACTGGCCTGTGGAAACTTCTCCAGTCCATCCAGTGAAAGGTTCTTGCGTCGCCACCCCACTTATATAACTCGAGAAGATAGAATTTCCTGCCCTTAACCACATTGCGTTCTGGACGTTTGTCTTGGTTACAAGATCCCAATCAATAGCCGATGGGTATGGATTCGGAATCAGGTCAAAATTGTTATTTGTGTTGGATATGGCGATAGGAACAGCTCCCTTTTCAATCGTACCAGAGTAAGAGGCAGTCACCGCTCCATCATTAAAGTCATAAGCAACGTATCCTGTTCTGCTATCAACACTGGTCGACGCTAAAGTTACCCCAGTATTTGCCACCGGCACGTACAGTTGAGTTGACGGATTCCATGTATAAACTGAAGCTGCTGCATTGTTGCCAATGTTTGGTCCTGTGCTCGGGTCTGCAAAATCTCCTGTTACACCGATAGAAGACTTCCATAATCCAAGATTTCCATTGGTGATAGGCATTGAGAGATAGCGGTAATCTCCTCCTGATATACTATGAATATACCGTTCGATCGTTACAGAACCCGTGAACTTATTAACATCATCCAGTCTCCCAATAGAGCCGCCATTATCCTGACTGGTGGAACTCAATGTTAAATTACCGTTCGTTGTAAACGCTCCGGTAGTTCCCAGAAGCTGCAACACACCATTCACACGTACAGCCGTACTCAAATTTGTACCAAAAGGATTGTTTGCATTGATGTTATTGAAAGTCGTTGCTGAACCGCTTACTGTATTGAAAGTAGTACCCGTAAAGGTTACTGTACCTGAGTTATGAACAAAAAC
The DNA here is from genome assembly GCA_013141055.1 of Cyclobacteriaceae bacterium. Classification (NCBI taxonomy): domain Bacteria; kingdom Pseudomonadati; phylum Bacteroidota; class Cytophagia; order Cytophagales; family Cyclobacteriaceae; species Cyclobacteriaceae bacterium. The sequence continues at coordinate 533,910 of JABFRS010000002.1, forward strand.
ACCGTTGTTAGCAAAGTTTCCACTTACACCCAAGGCAAATGCTGATGGAGCCGTTAATGTGCCTGTAATGTTGATTCCTCCGAATGTAGTTGCTGAACTACCAGCGATCGTATTGGTACCGGTAAAGACGACAGTTCCAGCACTTCCGTTGAACGTTCCTCCATTGTTGGTCCATGTATGAGATACATTCAGATTACCTGAAGGACCTGTCAACGAGCTTCCGTTGGCGAGAGTCACATCATAAAAAGTATTAGTGCTTGAGCCGGAAATAAGAGTTGTTCCACCAAAGGTTGTTGTCAGCGTTCCATTATTCAATGTACCGTTGTTGATCAAATTGCCATTGATCTGATAATTATTGCTGGGATTAACGAAACCTGTAATTGTTACCGCTCCGAAAGTAGGACTTGCTGATCCTGTAATGCTTGTTGTACCTGAGAATGTAACTATACTTCCTGTAAAGGTCGGATTGGTATTCACCACCAGATTTCCTTTTAAATCAATGGCATTACTTCCAGAGTTAAAGGCACCACTTAGCGTCATTGTTCCATTGACGGTAATTGCAGAACTCAGATTAAGGGTTCCTCCACCAGTCTTCATCAAATTATTAAGTATTCCTGTTCCAAATGCTGGTAATTCAGCGCCAGTAGAAAGTGTACCAGTATTTGAATACGTAACATTATAGGATGAGCCTCCTAATGGATTGCCGGACATCACTCCAGAAACAACTGTTACCGTTCCATTATTAGCCATCGAAATATTCCCAGAATTTGCTAAAGTACCATCAGTAAGATTAAGATTTGATACTGTAAGATTACCAGGTGACACAGCTACTGTTGGACTAGTTCTAACAACTGACAAAGTATTCAAAGTTAAGCCACCAATAGAAATATTTGCTGGCAAAGTTCCACTTCCATCAATGACAAGTGAAGCCGCTGCATCCGCCGTGATCGTTCCTGTACCTTGAGTAAAATCGCTGCTAATGGTTAAAGTTCGGCCATTTAGAATCAGATCACCAGCCGTCTGATTAAAAGCTCCTCCGGTTATTATCGACAAGTCAGTACCAAGTGTAACTTGACCAGAACTTATTCTATTTAACGTAAATGTATTTAATGTTGGAGTAGTATATCCAATTTGAGAAGTCGTTAACGCAAGTGTTCCGAAATTTCCGCTTCCTCCAATTGAAATTAAAGAAGAGGTTGTAACATCAAGAAATCTGGAACCAGGACTAAATACACCATTCAATGTAAGTGTATTAGGTCCAATAATTAAATTACCAGTATTTAACGTCAAATTTCCTACAAACACAATGCTTGCTGACAATGCAACACCACTTGGATTTGAAATGATAGTAGTAATTCCTGATCCTGTAGGCTGGCCATTACCCATTGTCTGAGCACCCACTCCATTATATTCTACTGTACAAGTCCCATTAAAATTTCTTGCTCCTGAAACCTGGATATTACCAGTTGACGTAGGAGAATTTTGTATTGCACCAGCTGCTGCTAATGAACCCACTCTTAAAGTTGCACCGCTATTCAAAGTAAACTGGCCAGTACCCGTTAAAGAACTAGTACCTAAATCAAGAATAGATGGAGCATCAACTCTAAAATCTACTGTGCCCAATATTGATCCCGCTTTTGAGAAAAGATGAGTTGCTGAACCATCAAAAATTACTCTTCCTGCCGCAGCGCCAAAGGTCCTCACAATTCCTCCAGAAGTAATTGTTAAATTAGCCTTAGGGTAGAGTGAACCAATTCCAGAGCTTTGTTTTAAATCCAGTTCTGAACCTGTTCCTGAAATAAGAACATTTCCATTTACAGTTAAGTCAAATGACCCGCTTCCATCCGATAATACAACATAAGCGCCATTTGAAATGGTGAAATCATTTGCAACATTTAATGAACCAACTAATCCGCTTGTCATTACTAAATATTGGGGAAGAACCCCTGTTGAAGTCACTGAAAAATAGCCACCAATATTTGGCATTGCTGAATTCACAGTTGTATTCAAGTATATATCATTAAGTTGATTTGGGCAGTTCCATTCAACATTTTGCAAACTAACCCCTGGCTCAAACGTTGGAGTTGTTGCACTAGCAGAAGTATATCCGGTAAATCTTAAAATTGAACCTGGATCAAAAGTGATATTAGGCACTTGACCAGCCGAAGCATAATTCATTTCATAAACACCCCCGCTTGCAATACTAAACCCTGCGATTCCTCCCGTTGTAGCATTTGAAGAGCCCGTCCTGTAACGGATTATACCACCGCTGTTAACTGTTAGAATACCTCGTGTGGGGAACATGTTAACGACCCCGTTCACTTCAAGTGTTCCGGTAATAAGGAGCATGGCACTATTTGCATTATTTATCGTGAGTGCACCAACTGCAAAGTTTCCTGTTGGAACAGTTACCGCCGTCCCGGCAATAATGGTGGCAGAGGACCCTGCATTTGGATAATCTATTCCCGCAGTTCCGGGAGAAGTCATGCCCCAGGTCGCGCCATCATTCCAGTTTCCTGAAGTAACAGAACTAAACTGTGCAAAAGCACTTACGGACATTAAGGAAAGGAATCCAAATAGTAGTAGCAGTTTTCTCATATCTACCTAATTATGCAAGTTTCAAAGATAGTACTTTACCGGAGATAATTAATACAAATCCAATGAACTGAATCCAATGAATTTACGATAAGTAACCCCTTTTAGGATGTTTGATTCAGGACTTTGGTAACCTCTGAAACGAGGGCCAAATTGCTCGAAGGAAGACTAAGTCCCTCTTTGAATAATTGCTCCCCAGCACCACTGACAAAAGCTGGAAATTTATGGTAAAATGGCTGTAAATGCATCGGATTCCAAAGCCTCCGGCATTCAATTCCCAATCGGCTGGTTTTATCTACTATGTCGCTCGTTTTCAGTGAATTAGAAAGTAAAAAAGTGCTTAACCAACGGTTAGAAAGGCTCTCATTTTGTTCTTTTAACCAGCCTGAGATCTTGTCCGCATGAAGCGAATTTCTGTATGAGTCAAAAATGGCTCTACGCTCCTCAATTTTTGCTTCAATTTGTTTTAGTCCCAGTAAACCTGAGGCAGAACTTAAGGGACTGATCCTGTAATTATAACCGAGCTCACGATGCTCATAATATGGCTTTTGCTCGCGAGACTGAGTAGACCAAAACAGCGATTTTTGATAAATTTCCTCACTTTCTGTCAACAAAGCCCCCCCACCGTATCCCGTTACGATCTTATTATTATTGAACGAGAATATTCCAATTTTACCCAATGTTCCGGCAGGCTTTCCTAAGTATTGAGAGCCAAGAGCTTCGGCAGCATCTTCCAAAATCGGAATCTCATATCGATCGCATATTGCATTGATGGCGCTCATTTGAGCCGGCATTCCATAATTATGCACTATAATGGCACACTTAGGCTTCTTTTTGAGCTGAATCTGAGATTTAATGGCGGTTTCAAGCAATTCTGGATTCATATTCCAGGTGGTCAACTCACTGTCAACCAAGATCGGAGTTGCTCCCTGATACAGGATCGGAGCTACTGTTGCTACATATGTAAAAGAGGGTGCGATGACTACATCACCCGAGCCTACACCAAGTGCCATAAGCCCAAGGTGAATCGCAGAGGTCCCGGAATTCACCGCCAATACATAGCGTGCTCCGGTGTAGGCTCTTAGTGCGGCTTCAAAATCCTCGATCAGCTTGGTCGCTGGTTTTTCAGAATATGAATCAAGTATGCCGGAAATTCCTGGAGCATCGAAGGGAGTTGCAGAAAGTGGAATTCTATACACGAGCTATGCCGATGGCTTTTTCCAAAAATACTTCTGATAAAAGAAACCCATGATCATGGCAAACATTAATAAAGGGTTAACGATCATGCGATGCAACTGGGATAATAGAGGAGAAGAAATTTCTGAATCGCCCTCCAGAGAAAGTTTCAGAATAAAATACAAAGGAAGAAACACGATCAGCTCCGTTAAGAAAATCCAGGTACTGACCCTAAGATAGCTTGATTTATTGAAAATGACCATGATCAGCAACAAACAAGCAGTGTCATTCAGTAAAAAACGTATCGTCTTGTTAATAATAAATTTCGCGTTGGGTGAATAACTTCCTACAAGGGAAGAGAAATCATAATTCTGAAAGAGGTATGCAAAGCCAAGAATCATAACTGCTATGATACCAATGATCCAACGGGGCCACTTATCAAGAAATAGCTGCATCTTGTTTGGATTTCATCCGTGTCCATAGAATCCACAAACCAAATACTACTAAGTACAAGAATGCTGTGAAGATGTACTTATGGAAATAATAGAAAAAATGCGGACGATTCAAAGCGGTATAATAAAGAAGAATAATTCTAAGCAGGTTGAAGAAATGGAGTATCAAACATCCGGAAGCAATGAAGATCATTACTCGCTTAACATTCCCTCCAAACGCAACAATGAAAGCAATAAAAACAATAACAACATTCAATCCATTACATCCTTCAAAGACTCGCAACACTGTTTTACTCATGCCAGTGGCTTCATCCAACTTCCTGAAATAAACTATTGGCTCTGACTCGCTGACAACAGAGGAAGCAGATTCTCCAAAGAGATTAACAATAAACACAACCTGATGCGTAACCCAGATCGTCATAGGATCTGCCAGTGGATAGTAGTACTCTATGTATAAGCCATAAAGGATGTTGCCAATAAAATAGACACCAGCAAAAATCAGAACGAATCTTAAAGCAGGCCAGAATTCCTTAATGGAGGAATTATTTTTCATAAGCGGGAATTCCAACGATTGTTTTATGATCCGGAAAATTCTGCGTCACCACCGCACCCGCACCAATTTTACAGTGAGATCCAATTTTAAGATTCTGAAGAATGCGTGCTCCGGTGCCCATCATAGAGCACTCTCCTATTTGGACGTATCCTGAAATGCTACAGCCCGGCATAATGGTTGAATAATTTTCCAACACAACATCATGTCCAATGGTTGATAGAAGATTTACAATCACAAAATCTTTCAGTTCAATACCTGTTGTAAAAATTACACCTGACGTCAGGATGCATCCCTTTCCAAATTTATTATTTTCATCTCCGGTCTGGCATGCAGGATGAATAATGGTTGGGAATTGAAAGGGTCCGTTTATCTTCTCCACAATTGACTTCCGGATCAACGGATCTGAAATGGCAATAGCTATGTTCATAGAATCAGATACCTTATTCAATTCTTTGATTCCACCCAGCACTTTATGCTTGTCAACCTGTAATCCAATTTTAAGCTTATCATCATAGAACCCAATAAAGTTCCATTGAGCGGATTGCAGATTTATCTGATGCAGCAGAAGTGCAGTCTCACGACCAAAACCACCAGCACCATAAATTGCAATATCCTTCATATACTAAATTAAATATAATCTGAAAGCTAGGGTATGAAGTTATCCTTCAAATGGTTTTTCACTTAGCGAGCTATCCTTCCTGAATGATAAAATCAATAAGAATGTCTTCGCCAGAATTTTCAAATCAAGCAAAAGAGAAATATTGGCGACGTAATGAATATCCAGTTCCAGTTTTCTCCTCCATGGGATCTCATGACGACCGTTCACTTGAGTCAATCCCGTAATACCTGGAAGAACAGAATACCTCATACGCTGTAAGTCGTTGAACAATGGAAGATAGCTGATGGGTAATGGTCTGGGTCCTATCATCGACATCTCCCCTTTCAGAATATTGAGAAGTTGTGGCAGTTCATCAATAGAAGAACGACGTAAGAAACCTCCAATACCGGTAAGACGCTGATGCTCAGAAAGTAGTTGTCCACTTTCATCACGAAGATCATTCATCGTCTTGAACTTAATAATATAAAAGGGTTTCTCCCGATATCCGGTCCTAAGTTGAGTAAAGAAAATATTACCTCCCTGGAACACTATCAGTAAAAGAATGATTAAAATAAAAAAAGGAATTAAGATCACCAGTAAAACCAGTGCTGCTAATCTGTCAAGGAATGATTTGATAATGAGATACAGGGAGTAGCTTTAAAGAATTAAATCACTCTGCTTTAAGAATCGTCCTCTTCATTGAAGCATAGAGTATCGCCAAGGTAATGAGAATACCAAGCCCTATGATATACTGATAAGACTGGGGCATATCCAATGCATATATTATGATGCAATTAATAATAAGTTGAAGCAAAGCATATGCAATGCTCATTCGGATATGAGGAATTTTATAATGATGAACAAGTACCTGGAAGAGATGCAGCTTATGGGCTTTGAAAATATTCTCCCTACGGAAAATCCTGTGAATAATAGTCAATACGCTATCTACACCGTAAACAGAAAGCATAAATGCAAATGCAAAATTTCCGGTTGTTACAATCAGCTTAACAATTAAGTACAGAATAATGAATCCTATTGACAGGCTACCCACGTCTCCTGCAAAACAAATAGCTTTGGTTCGGAAGTTAAAATAACAAAAGATGATCACTGCCATGAGGATAGCTTCAACAAAATCACTGTCAACAAAGTGAACAAAATGAATATTGACAGCCAGCAGACTTCCTAACGCAACGAGTGCATAGCCACCGGTGATCCCATTAATTCCATCCATAAAATTGAATGTGTTAATGGCTCCAACACAGACAATAAATACAATTGGAACGATCACTGCCGGAACTGGGGAAATTTCCGGGTCGGAAAAAACAGACCACAATTCCAATTGATAGAAGATAAGTGCAAATGCAATAGCCTGAACGGCAAATCTGATAGCACTGCTTAGACTTTTTACATCGTCTATGAATCCAATAATACTAACTAATGTCAGTGCCAGCATAAAAATTCCGTCTGGTCTTGAGGTGATCGCGTAAAACAAGAGCACTGAGAAGTAAAAAATAATTCCCCCTCCCCTGATGGTTGGCTTCTCATGCAGGCTTCTATTATTTGGATGATCCAGAATTTTAAAATACCTAGCTATCCAAAAATAGACCAGCTCTATTACTAATAAGGCAACACCGAAAATTAAGTAACTAAAGCTATTCATTAAAAGATTTGAGAGTGTTCATGAGCCCTGCCTTAATATCAATTGGCAAAGGCTGTTGCAATGTTTTCTTTAATTTTTCTGTGGATACCACAAGGCTTTCTGTTAATTTTTGCTTCATCTTCTTTGAAGGCAAACCTATCCCCGAACCTGCTGAGGATAAGAAATTCAATAATGAAGCGTTAACATCCCATATTCTTGGCTTACTCGAAATACTTTCTGAAATAATTCTCACAAGGTCATTGGTTGAAAGATATCCTTCATCTGCCAGATGATAAATCCCAGACGGATAATTATTCTGCAAAAACTGGAGGGTAATAAAATTCAGATTATCTGAAGTGAGGAAAGATCTTTTATTTGAATACGATCCAAAAATGTATGGCAAGCCCGATTTAACATACTTATACAGGAGATTGAGATTACCCTTATTTCCCTTCCCATGAATCATACAAGGTCTGAACACATAAGCTTTCTTATCAGGTGGAAGAATCTGATCCACTATATACTGCTCTGCTGCCAGTTTTGATTTTCCGTAATCAGAAACCGGAACAGGATTTGTGTTTTCGTCAGCAGGATTCTCAGATGTATCAACACAGGCTTTTATTGAACTCAGGAAAATAAATCCGCGCGCCCTTGATTTTAAAAACTCATCGAAAATGAATTTCGTCCCATCAGCATTTACCTTGTAATAATCTTCCGTCTGAAATTTATTACTCAGATCATGAGCAATCCCCGCCAGGTGAATAATAAAGTCGATTCCTTGTTCTTCTAATACACTGGCAGAATAAGAATCTATAAATTGAATCTTGTGATTTTTAAATTTATTCTGAAGTTCTGGAAGGTTTCTGCCATGACCAATCAATGTTATGTCAGGAAATGTTCCTAGATAGGAAACCAAACCTGAGCCAACAAATCCGGAAACACCGGTAATCAAAACTTTCATCAATTTAACAGCTCGGACAGCTTTGTGAAATATTTGGAGTATATCTTTAGGTAATTCGTCCTGATCCCATTTTCTCTACAACCTCTAAGAATTTCCTGATTCAAAACGATATTACTATTAAGGCCACGTGAGCTTACCCCACCTTTTCTCATGACCACCATGGTCATTGGGAGATATTTATACTTCAGCTTGTTAACATAAAGTAACCTGATGAGCATTTCATAATCTGCAGCAATCTTATAATCCGTTTTAAAAGGCCCCACCACATCATAAAACTTTCTTCTCACAAAGAATGTAGGATGCGCCGGCATGAATCCCCATGCAAATTTTTCAGGGTGCCATTTTTTTGATGAATAGGTGCGAACTATCTTCTTTAAATTCATGGGATCGACGAAGATCAGGTCTCCAAAAGTTGCATCAATCTGTGAATCAGAAAATGCTTCTGCAACCTTAGAAATAATTTGGTCGTCGAAATAATAGTCGTCAGAGTTAATGATACCAACAACTTCGCCGGTTGCCATTTGAATGCCCTTGTTCATCGCATCATAGAGGCCCTTATCCGGCTCACTGATCCATTTAGTGACGATACTTCCCTCTCTCTGAATGATGTTGACCGTTCCATCTTTCGAATTCCCATCAACAATGATGTATTCAATATCCTTATAATTTTGAGAACGAACGGACATGATAGTATCCGCAATAGTTGCTTCAGAGTTATAGGAAACAGTGATCAGAGAAATTCTCATCTATCTTTCAACAACACAATTCTCCAATACAAGCATATCCATTTGTGTTCTTAAAAAACAATCGATAGCCTCTTCGGGTGTATTTACTATCGGCTCATTCTCATTGAATGAAGTATTTAAAAGAATAGGAACGCCTGTTTTTTCACGGAATTTATCAATAAGAGCATGATATCTGGGAGAAACATCCTTTGTTACAGTTTGAAGTCGACCCGTTCCATCAACATGGGTAACCGCTGGAATAGAATCTCTTTTCTCAGGGCGAATGACAAAAACTTTCTCCATGAAAGGAACGTCTTCCACTTTCTCAAAGTAATCGGCTGTATATTCTTTTAATATTGAAGGAGCAAATGGCCTAAAACTTTCTCTTCTTTTGATCTTAAGATTCAGCAAGTCCTTTGCTTTATTATTTCGAGGATCTGCAATGATTGATCTGCCTCCTAAAGCACGTGGCCCGAATTCTGCCCGACCGTTAAACCACCCCACTACGCCTGGCTCTATTAATTTAGCAACAACTTTTTCATAAAGTTCCTCATCACTCAATCGCGAGTATTTAATACCCTTATTTCGAAGAATACTCTCTATTTCTTCGTTACTGAATTTACTACCCATAAACGCCGAATAAGTCGGAGCAACTCTGGGATTCTTTAATACGTGATGATTTTGAAACAAAGCAGAGCCCATTGACAATCCTGCATCATGACCTGCTGGCGGTATGTAAAGATTTTCAAAACCTGTCCGTCCTATAATCTTTCCATTGGCTACAGAATTTTGTGCCACACCACCGGCAATACAGATATTCTTCAATCCTGTTCTTTTATGAAGGTGTGAGAGAATATGAATGATAAGTTCTTCCGTAACCCTCTGAACTGATGCTGCTAAATCCTTATGATCCTGGGTTAAAGGCTCATCTTTGGTTCGGGCTTTTCCAAATATTTGTTCAAAATAGTCACTATACAAATTTCCAACATTTGGTATGTGGTCATTTCCATAGGTAATAACAACCTCTCTCGCAGATTTGAAGAAGCGATGATCCCAATCAAACAATCCGTTATCTTTTAAGATCAGAACCTGCTTGATCTTGTCTACATATTTTGGTTCACCATAAGGCGCAAGGCCCATCACCTTATATTCATCTCCGTAATGCGGAAATCCTAAGAACTGTGTGAAGGCTGTATAAAAAAGTCCACAGGAAACGGGAAAATTAACCGAATCGATAACTTCAATCTGGGTCCCCTTCCCTGTACCGATCATGGTTGTTGTAAAATCTCCTGAGCCATCAATTGAAAGAATCGCCGCTTCCTCAAAAGGACTTGGAAAAAAAGCGGAAGCCATGTGGCTTCTGTGATGTTCAATGTTTTTTATTTTTGGCTTTATGACAGATGCTGTTACAGAAAAATGATTCTCAAATTCCTTTTCAAGAGAAGCGATCTTACTTCTGTTTTTCAGTCTTTCTTTAATAGTTTGAATTCCTCCAAAGGGATCCATTGCAAGGAACATAGCCTTCTTTGCAAATTTTGCTTTAGGATCTCTTCCAATTGTGATATAGTCAACTTGTTCCAGATTGATGTTCGCCTCTTTAAGACAAAACTCAATTGCCATAGACGGGAAACCAGCCCAATGCTTTATGCGTCTGAATCTCTCTTCTTCAATTGCTGCAATGAGAATCCCATCTTTATAAATAGCTGCGGAAGAATCTGCGTGGTAGGCGTTAAGGCCGAGAATATACATGTATTTTAAAATTGAAAGTAGATAAATTGACTAATTGGACGTAGGAAAGTAAAAACAAAAATTATGATCACAGTAAACTTTACACAGTTAACACAAAAGTAAAGCGCTGGACTATTTTTTAGCTTCTCTTCTAAGATGTTACTTGCATAATAGCATAATAAAAATGAAATAAGGAGAACTGCTGTAATGATATAGTTATTCTCTCTCATAGTATAAAAAGTATACTTTACAGGATTGAGAACATGCTTTAACATCACAAAAGTATCTGTGAGATTTGTTGCACGGAATGGAATCCAGCTAAGCATCGCCAAGGGCAAAGTAAAAGCCCACCCAATAATTTTTATGTTCAGAAAAGTGAATCTGCTTCTTAATGGCTTTAACTGCCGTTCAATAAAAATTATTAGTGCATGGTAAATTCCCCAAACTACAAAAGTCCAGTTGGCTCCATGCCAAAGTCCCATAATTGCCCATGTCAGGAATAAGGCACTGTTGCGTGATTGCTTCCCGGTTGTTTCAAGGCCTTCCCCAATTCCACCACTTCCTGTTGTCTTTACAACTTTAACGCCTGAAAGCGGGAGATATAAATAATCCCTGATCCAGGATGAAAGAGAAATATGCCATCGTTTCCAAAAGTCCTTGAATGATGAAGCGATATATGGATAATTAAAATTCTCAGGAATTGATATTCCCATCATTTTTGCTGCTCCGACAGCGATATGAGAGTACGCTGAGAAATCAAAGTAAATTTGAAACCCAAAAAGAAAAGCTAACATCCACACATCAATTGCAGACATTTCAGCTGCACTCATTGAAAATCCCTCATCCACCATTGGGCTTATGTTGTCAGCAAGGGCAACCTTCAAAAACAACCCATATAAAATCCTCTTCAATCCTTCACTGAGAAAGTCAATTTGAAATGCGGGTCTGTTTTTTAACTGAACTAACAATTCAGATGCCCGTTGAATTGGTCCTGCTACAAGTTTTGGGAAAAATGTTACAAACAAAGCATAGTTGATAAATTTCCTTTCAGGCTTAATCAAGCCACGATAAACATCAACGGTATAACTAATCGTTTCAAATGTATAAAAGCTTATTCCGAAAGGAAGAAGGATATGCCATAAGGGTAATTGAGCATCGATATTGAGGGTATGAAAAAGACTGTTGGTATTTTCTGTTAAGAAATAGAGATATTTAAAATAAAAAAGAAGTCCAAGATTGACTACCAGCGTAATAGCCAACAGCCATTTTCTTCTTCTTTTATTTTCAACTGGTGTGTCGCCGATAGCAATTGCTGTATAATAGTCGGTAATCGCCGAGACAAACATTACACTCAGGTATTCCCATCTCCAGAATCCATAAAAAATGCAGCTTGCTATCAAAAGCATCCACATTTTCACACTGCTTGAAAGTGTCCAATAGAGCGTTACTACAACAACAAGAAAGATGATGAACGTTACTGAGTTAAAAATCATTTCGCTAAACGATTCTTTTTTAACATAACCTGTAGAGAATCAGTTAATATTTGATGGCCCTTATACTGAAAATGCATGAAATCAATTTCCTTCTCTGCCTTGAGATTCGTTGCGGCCTTATAACCCCACAATTCTCCCGGGATAATAGATTCATAGTTTTTAAAAACCACCAAATCTCCATGAGACGATGCTAATTTCTCTACTCTGGCTTTGAAAGCACTATAATCGTTCAGATCATAGGGAAGAACGACGTCAGAGCGAATTGGAGGAATGTAAAGAATTACTTGCCGATTATTTTTTATACAGTCGTCAATAATAAGATTCAGCGCATTCATATTGGCTTCCAGTCGTTGGGGAATCATTCGCCTGATAGTATTTGCATTTATTCCAAAGACAGTATTTCTTAGTTTATAGATCCAATTAAAGAATTCACCTCTCACATTTTGCCTATTTCGCCATGCCTCAGAAGTTTGATTCAGCTTATCATTGAGATACGTTTCAGTTTTCTCCTGAAAAGTTTCATCCAAAGCAGCCATATCTGCATTAATCTCGGCTGTTTTATTGTTGGGGTTCGCTGACCAGTAGGACCGAAGATCTGCATTGATCTTTTCGATCATCATGTCACCCGAATCCTTTATTTGAAACTTTGTCATGACTAAATCCTCAAAGAACACATTTCTGATTCCATCCTCACGCAAATCATCCATAAACAATGGAATGACAACTGCTTTTAATGGCAATACCTCCTTCCAATATTCATAGGCAAGAAGAAATTCCTGCAGACCCGCGTTTGGCAAGCTGTTGCCAAGTATTTCGGTAGAGTCATTCCGATTTCTAAAGTATAACTGCTCCAAAAAATTGACCTCTTCTGCTTTCATCTGATTAATACTATGCATCTGGGAATTACCCATGAATAGGATCACTTTTTTCTTGCCACGCTTTTCCCAATTCTCTATAAATTCACTTCTCTCTGCTCCGTCAATCTTACTGATGTGGATAAGTTTTTTGTTTTCATCAACAGCCTGATAGCTTACAGTTTCTGTGCCGAGGGCAAGGTTCTCAAATTTTGTCTCACCTGAAAAAAAGGTTTTAATGATCCACCAGGACAAAACAAAGCCTATGAAAATCTCAATTAGTAATTTCTTACTCATACTGGCTCTGTTGCGGCAGACAATAAGAACCGATAATCCTGATGATAGCTACTTTGCTTCCAGTAATTCCTCGCGTACTCAATGCTTCCAGATTTATAAACGTAATACTCGTCTGGTGTCAATTGTGAAATTTCTGTTAAAACATTAGAAAGGGAAGTATGATCATCAATTTCTATATAGAAACCGGCATTAGCAGTGTCAATGTTTTTCCATGGAGTTTTGCGGGAAATAACGACGGGCACTCCTGCAGATAGAGAATCAAAAATTGCATGCCCGAAATTCTCTCCTTGCGTTGGCAGAACAAAGAAGTGGTAATTCATAAGAACCGATGGAACATTCCATGGAAGCACCGGACCTTTATACTGAATTTGATCCTTGTTAAAATCCATAGCCAGGCATCGCTTCCAGTACTCCTTCTCAATAATAGGTCCGTAGACATCAAGAGTAAATCGGGAACTTGATTTCGAAATCGCTTCAATTATTAAATGAAGATTCTTATTTGGATTTATAAGAGATAGAAATACTAATTTTATTGAATCCCGCGTGCTATTAAAATCGATTGATTTTAATTGACCGACTTGTCTGGGTATGTTGGATGCAAAAAAGACTCTTTGCTTGTTGCCAAAAATCTTATGAATGTCCTCTTCTTCCTGGAGATCGGTAGCATGCCAGATCTCATTCTTTTTCAAATAGAATTTTAAAAGTGTTAAGAATATCTTTTTTTTCTTTGAATTTCTTTGAAGTGCCCACTCCTGAAGCATCCCTCTTGGAGAAATAATTATTTTCGATTTGAAAAGTTTACTATAAATCAAACCAGGAATGGTTGTCTTAAGATTAAACATTCCATTGATTAAAATTACATCCGGCTTAAGATTTTGAATAAGCTTAAAAACTTTGAATACTGATAACTCCTCAGCAAAATAGATGTTTTCATTCTGAGGCCCCTTGCACCATACCTCTAATGGTAATACTTCTTCTGATTTAGATCCATCAATATCATGATCCAAAGAAAAAAGATAGAAATCCACATCTGCCTTAAAAAGCCCCACGATATTATACAATGACTGAATAGGGCCGCCCGCTTTATAATTGGGCCAGTAGTAAGGATAAAGTAATAGAACTTTTTGCTTACTCAATTTCTATGCTTGCGATTCTTTCCAAAGCCGCTTCTTAAGCCAATTTATCAAGACAAATATTAAAAAACCCTTTACTATACAATTGAGGCCAGTATAAAAATCATTATTAGCCCGTACTAGATAATTGAACATGAAGGGTATCCAAATAATATTGATCGGATCTGGAATTACAAAACGGGTAATGAAAAACTGGAGAAATTTCGCAATGACAACTCCATAAATGAAAAGCATAATCAGCGAACCCGCTGGACCAAAGTTGACATAGAAATCACCCAATACCCCGATCGTCATTGATGTGGAGTTTCTCAATTTATAACCCGTATACTTTCGAAACTTATCCTGGGTAGCCGCAAGCTTCTTATCAGAAAACAATACTCGTGGAAGAAGGGATGAAGCTATATCACTGACCATCTCCTTTCCGTCAGACCATGGTTCTCTTCTTGGCACCCATCTCATGGTTAGTCCGAAATGCCAACCTTGAGTCAATCTTCCCACCGTCTTGACAACACCGTCTGATTCAATGAAAGGTGCATCAGCATTTTTAAGATTCTTGGCAGCTGCCAATTCCGAAAACGTATTTAAACCCGTTTCCTTCTTACCTGTCCACGTAGCTTTGCGATACTCAGATTTGGAGCCCTGAATTAAGATCAAAACAGGTGCAGCTAATACAATGAAAGATGCTCTTAACCAGAATGGAAATCTGAATTTTAGAATTAAAATAAAAAATAGATAAGTAGTCCAGATGAAAAAATCAACAAAAATAGCTCCCGCAAAAGCCTCCGTCAGAGATTGAATATAGACCAGTGTGATAATTAAAAATCTGAATCTGTTAGTGCTGAATAAAAAGCAAAAAGCACCAACGTATTTTAGAAATGAAGTAAATGATAAGATGGAATTAAATAAGGAGATTCCAATAAGTGGAAGGATACTCATTGTATAAGAGATCGCAAGTAAAAAATATCCTAACTTAACTGCTTTATCTGTTTCAATATTCATTAATAAAGGACGCAGGTTGATGTTTTTTCCAAACAGAAAAGCACCGCCAAATAAGAACGCCATGGCAGGAATAGCATTCCCAAAGTACTCATCCTCCTTCACAGGCATCCATGACTCCAGTTGGGGGTAATTATTATAAATAAGATATGTTGAAAAAATGTACTGAATAAAATATATGAAGAAAAAAAGCTCGAGGATAGGAAATGTTTTTCCAGCTCTCCAGATCAAGAAGAAGTAAATAATAAACAGGGCAACAAAAATTAGTTCTATACTCATTATTACCTATCCTTACTCAAACCCAGCAAGCTCTTTATACACCTTTTCGTACTGCGACGCAATTTCACTTACGTCAAATCTAACACAATTTAACAACCCTCTGGAAATTAACCCATCACGATACAGATCATCGTTGATAACCTTAACAAATCCTTCCCTGATAGAAGCGACATTAAATGGATCCACAAAATGGGCTGCATCGCCAGCAACTTCTGGCATCGAAAATATATTACTCGTTATCACCACTCTTCCAATTGCGTTCGCCTCAATAATTGGCAAACCAAAACCTTCTTGTGTTGATACGAAGGCAAGAATATCCGCATTCTTATACTTCTCAACTACCTCCATACTTGAAAGTTCACTCGAAAGAACAAAATCGATTTTATTATTAACTAATTCAGACAATAGTAAACCATCAACCTCTCCTATTATCTCAAGTCGGCAGCTTATCCCATTTAGAGCCTGAACAAGGCGAAGGATATTTTTATTATGCTTGGTTCCAATTTGAAGGATCGTCGGCTTCTCTTTATTGAACACCTTAGGATGCGATACGAATAAAGGAGAAATAGGATTATAGATTACTTTTATTTTGTTGGCATCAATCGAAACATACTTTAACAGTTCATTACGGGTAGCAATTGAAACAGTGGTTACAATCCCTGATCTCTTTACAGGCAGTATGATCCAGAACCACTTTAAAAAACTCCGCTTAATGGTATTGGAATTACCCATAAATCCCACGTCATGAATGGTTAGAACTGTTGTTCTTTTCCTCATAAAAAAAGTTATGAAGTGTATATCACCCGTTACATGATTAACATCCTTCTGATTAAAAGCAGCCTGAAAAGAAATATACACGCGCCTAAAAAATCCTTTGCTTAAATACCGCGCTACTACTACGGAACATTCAATATTGGACGACATTGCGTTTCGTATTTGCGAAAATAAATTCTCAATACTATAATTTCCCTTGTATCTTTTACGATGAAAGAAAACTACTTTGATCGGAATATTAACTTTCTTACTCAACGTTCTGTTTATCAGAGAGCTCAATCAGGTGATCAATAATTCGTTTGGAAGTCATTCCATCACCATAAGGATTCTTGAAATCCTCACTGAATACCGGATTGAAATGCTCAAAGTTCTCAATGATCTTTTCAGTATCTGAACCTACTAATATGGAATAGCCAGCATCTACAGCTTCCGGTCTTTCCGTCCGTTCCCTCAATATCAATACAGGCAACTTGAAAGACGGTGCTTCCTCCTGAAGGCCACCAGAGTCTGTAATCACTTTGAATGATCTACTCAGAATTTTTATTGTTTCCGTATAATCCAATGGATCTGTTAGAATTACATTAGACATAGAAGCCAACACTGACGATAGCACAACTTGCTTAACATTAGGATTTGGATGAATTGGCCAAACAAATAAACAATCCTTTCTTTTGACAGCGATTGCCGCTATCGCTGAAATGATATTCAATAGATTGTTTTCATGATTTTCTCTTCTATGGCAAGTGATTAGAACAATTTTCGAAGACTGAGCTTTTAAAGCTTCATTCAATCGCGCGTCCGTAAATACCAAATTCTCCAATTCAGACGACCGTGAAATTATCTGAAGAGCATCAATACCACTATTCCCAACAACAAAAATTTTCTCATTCGGAATATTCTCTTTGAGGAGATTCTCTCTCGCTATTGAAGTTGGGGCAAAATGCGCCGCTGCTCCTATCGATGCAACCCTTCTGTTGAATTCCTCAGGATAGGGTTGCATGAGATCAAAGCTTCTCAATCCAGCTTCAATGTGCGCGAATGGAATCTTATGATAAAATGCCACCATCGAAGCAGCTAATACAGTGGTCGTATCTCCCTGGCTAATGATAAAGTTGGGTTTTCCTCTCTCAACAACTATTCTTTTTATTAAATTATTGAGCTGATCGATTGCCCGGGTCGTAAGACTACTTAGATCCTGATTGGACAATATCACCTCAAGGTTATAATCGGGCTCTATTCCAAAAGCCTTCCAATATTTTTCTAATAATTGCTTGTGCTGTCCAGTATTGACAAGGATAAATGATTCAGAGTTTCTCCTTTTCAATTCAAGAATTAATGGCGCTACTTTAATAAGCTCTGGCCTTGTACCAATAACAAACAATAACATACTAAAGTGATTGAATTCTATTTCTTAGTTTTTCCAAATGAAGATCGATATCCAGATTCTCCTTAAAATAATATCTAAGACCTCTGCGATCCGGGATCGGTGTCTCCCCTAATGAATGAACTACATCGGTTAGCTCGTTTTTATCAAAATCCAGGAGCTTACCTAAAATATCGTTGCTCACTACATTTATTAAGCCAGTCAATCGATGAGCGATAACCGGAATTCCATAGGACCAATACTCATAAAGTTTATTGGGAGCGCAGTATTCGTAATTGCGATCTACCCCTTTATATAAGATCAGGCCGTAGTGAATCAAGGGGTAAATTTTTTTCAATTCAGCATGAGGAAGTTCACGAATTACAATAAAATTTGGATTTCTCACGCCTCTGGTCAATTCCTCAACTGCTTTCGATTGCCTTCCAATCATAACAAAAAATACATTCTTGTCATTGCATCGCTCAATTGCATCCAGGAATTCACGTATGTAATGATCAGATCCAACATTACCGACATGCCCAAATACAATAGAGCCTCGTGGAATAACCTTGAGTAAATCAGAAACTTCGTCATCAACTGAAAGCCGACATGTATTGGGAAATAAGAAAGTATTGTTAACACTAAGTCGAGTTTGCTTACAGAAAAAATGCAATCTGTTCTCTTCTGGAAAAATTGCCAGGTCAATGTGTTCAGAATACTTCTTTATCGATTGCAACTTTTTCGTATCTCTTTCTGAAATAAGATTGTCTTCAATCAATTCGAACTGATGATAGATCAATCTCGTCTTAAAAATTCCAAGCAAATATCGATTTGACAAAATAAAGCTTACAATCTGAAAATCAGGAGTAATAATAATCTGATTCTTTTTCAGGCAAATTGATACTATTTGTGAATAGATCTTTACATACTTTTTAATCTTAAAAAAAACGGATTGTCTATTAAATTCGGCGATGGTCTTAAAATCTCCGAAGATCTTCTTTTCATACTTTACAGAAACATTAAGCGGTTGAGAAGAAATATTGTAATGAAAAATAGATACCTCATCTATTTCGCTCAAAGCTTCAATAATGTACCGCGTTACCGGAATTGTCGAGAAAGTATTTATTGTTATGAAATTAATCACTAAATCAAAAAATCAGAGCTTCTTCAATTCACTTGCCACCAGCTCTGCCCTATGCTGATAACTATAGTGAGATGCAAGAGATCTTTCTCTGGCAGCATCCCGTATTCTTTTTGAATCTTCTTGTGATAAACTGATCAATTTTCTTGCTTTTTCGGCGCACGACTCTGCATCATTAAATAAAAGAACTTCCTTCCCATCCTCAAAAAACATCCGATGTTCCGTTGTGTTCGGCGCAATCATAATTCCACCAATAGCAGGCACTTCGAAAGTCCTCATATTATGAGAGTCCAGGTTATGTCTGCGCATCAGATTGATCTGCCCGCGATATTTTCTTAGGATTTTCCAGAGATCATTACCCGCCACAAACCCCCCTATCTTCACTTTTGAATTGTTAATGAAATTATTCCAGCCGTGGCCATACACAGTAATAGGAATATCAAAGCTTGTAAGTTCAAGAATGAAAGACGCGCGATCGGGGTCTGGATTTCCAACAAAACACAGTTCATTGATTTCCCCTAACTTTTCACATTCGTCGTAGAGAGTCTTTTCGATGTCGTATCCAAAGGGGAGCCATGATGTCGCGGCACCGTACTCATCCTCTAATCGTTTCTTTGTCTCCAGATTATAAGTGAAGTGTAGATCATACAAACTTATTGACTCACTGATATTTTTGTTTCCACTACCCTTCCCTGAAAAAATAAATGGATTATCGGGGTTGTAGTTTGCGATTTTTATTCCCTTCGCACGAATCCACTGAAGTGTATCCGGAAATATCTCCATTCCCTTGAAGACTAAGATTGCATCCGGAATATTCCGACTAATCTCATCCCTGAGATCTTGGTTTATTTTTCTAAGAATGGAACTCAAACCCAATCGGAAAAGAACTTTATGCAAAATGCTCTTTTTGTAATACTCCAGAAAACGATTCTGAGCGGTAAAAAAATCAACACGAGATATACCTTTAACCTCTCTCAGGTATCTTACATAAGGCCTTTCGATAGCATAATTACTATCTGCTCCTATGACCAGAATATGCATTCTACTTTTTGAAAAAAGTATATAGACGTTGCTTGAATGTCTTGAAAATGAAGACAGGGGTCAGCAATGCAATTGTTGATGAACTGAGATACATCAGAAATAAAAGCATTCTATTGGAGGCGGTTAACTCTTTATAGTTCTGATTGCGTCTTGGGTTCAGCCCCGAAACCAAACCTACTGCTTCTGGAAGAGCTCCATTTTCCTTATAGTCCAGAATCCAATGAGGATAAGTAACTAAATAAATTCGTTTGAAAATATGATATGCCCGATCCTGGGTTAGTTGACCTGCATCTTTCAAGGCATTGATCAATACATTTATTACGGATGGAAGTCCGCCATCCACAACCTTGTAATCACTCCATTTCTTTGCAATTCTGTCTCTGTATGATTTCCGAAAAACACCATCGAGAAGCATGTCTTTGAGAACCAGCGCTTCTTCGATGCTAAATAAGATTGCGCCTTGTGCTATCATATTTACACCCAAATACATTTGAGCATAAATACTTCCATCATACTTTGCAGTATTATATTTTAGAAATGTAGACCGCTTGTAGATAAGTCCGCCAACGAAACTAAAACAGGAATAATTTTTCAGAGCGATGTCAGGTCCTGAACCAATGACACCTGTGCTCATTGCTCTTTTGATAAATGTTCCTCCTGTGCGCTCTTCTATTAAATTACAGAATCCTATGTCAGGAAGATTATTCTTATTTAAGAAATCAACCAAAAACTCTATATCACCTTCATTCACTATTGAATCATCGTTCCCGATTACCAATGAATAATCTCCGGATGACATTTCAATACATTTTCTATAGTTTCTGTCGTATCCCATGTTTTTTTCGTTCTTGTCGAAAATAATCGGGTACTTATATTTGGGTATGAGATTAGCTATTTCTTCAACTGTATTATCCGATGAGCAATCGTCACTGATTGAAATCTCAATGTTCGGATAGGTTTGCTTCTCAATCATCGCAAGACTTCTCAATAAATAATTGATGCGATTATACTGAGGAATACAAATAGAAATTTTGAGATTTTGCACTAGCTTGGTTTTTTCGCTTCAAAATACACTGACAAATACGATTCCTCTTTTCCTTCAACATCATTGATTTCAGGAATGTAGGTACTTACTCCATAACTAAGATTGAGTGGCTCTTCAAACCTGGAGAATCGCTGGCGAAGACTTTTCGGGTCATACATAAACTTATGCTGATGTGGATATCCTTGCTCCTCAAGAATAATCTTTTTGAAGAGGCCAATATTCCCATACTGTCCTTCACGATGCATGTTGATGGCCCACATAATAAATTTAGTCGTTTCAAATGAGGTGTCATCCGAATCATACTCAGCAATATATTTCCTGGCAATTTGATAGAGATCAGGAACAACAATCCGAACCACCCCTCCCGGCTTCAAACAACGGTAAGCCTCATTAACAAATAATTCAGCAGATTTCAACGTAAGATGTTCAAATAAATGCGACGCATACACAACATCCACTGAATTACTCTTGAATGACCATGGCTTATTCAAATTCATATATTGAAAATTACCACTTTCATATTCAACGGGATTGAAAAGCCTGGATATCTTCTTTCCAACCAAAGGTATTTTCTGAATGCTTGCGTTTAAGGATGAGTCTGTATTAATCCAGCCCTCAGGCCTTACCGAACCACACCCCAGATTAAGCTTAATCCTGTTAGTATCCATACTTTCAATTATAAAATTTACATCTTCGCAATAAAACCTTCTATCCTTGCCATCTGCTTTTCATAAGTATTATTTTCAGCATAAGCTATCCGTTCCTTCTGAAGAAGAACAGAGTTATGATAGTTCAAATTCTCAATAACATTTCTGAACAGCGAAGGAAGATCACTGTTATTTGTCCGTTCTTCCACCATCTGAACAAGGTTGGCGTGTTTTGAATACGAAGTAATATTATTGGAAACAATAACTTTCCCGGTTCCCAGGTACTCCATTACCTTGTGATAGTTCGTCCCTTTGCTTTGATCCTTTTGAACATCATAACAGATCAAAAAAGCATCCATACTTCTGATATGTGTCGCTAATTCACTCGAACTCACTACACCGTGCAATTTGCAATTTGGAAGATTCTTAAGTTTATCAATAAAATCAGCCGTATCAGTATCCATAGAACCGCCAACATTTGACTGTGCTACTGAGAAACTTCCCCAGAATTCAAAAACACATTCATGATTTTGGGTTATAATGTCAAGAAGAATTTTCCTGTCAATATCCTGACGCAATAGATTCCCTGAAAACCCAATATGTATTTGATCATTGTCTTTAACCACATCCGGATCATTTGCAATAAAATATTCCGATACGCCATGACTGATCAGATGCCGGGAAACGTCGATGGCGGAATACTTGTTAAGAATTTCTTTCGTCACTGAAAAAATAATCTCTGCACCCTCAGCCGCATCAAAGGCGTGTTTGTTCAGTGGCTCATCCACAGGATGAAAGACCTTTAGCGCGCTTTTTCTAAAATATGAGAGAGGATATAAATTACCAATATCAAAAGACCAAACAATATCAATCGGTCGCCCTATTTCTTTCTCTATTCGCCTCACATGATATTTCATTAAAAAATGAAACAGCCACAAAACCCTGAATCTTAAAATGTATGGAAACGAAAGTGCATGATCTATAAAAAATAGATTTGGATGCACATTAGAAGGACCAATAGAGATCGACTTACCCGTCGAAGTACGCTGAACGGGAGGATTTAAGAAGAACACAGTATTATTCTTTTTTGCCATCTCTATAGCATAATGATGCTTCGACAGAAACATGGTACCCCATGATTGAGGTGAGAGGATTAAAATAGTTTTACCGGTCAGCACTGATAGTCGCTCACTTCCCGTAAAATGCCCTTATTGAATTTGATACATTCTGAATTTCCTTTTCCGACAACTCAGGATACATAGGCAGCGATAGTATTTTTGGTTGAAGATCGGATGCTACCGGAAAATCCGAAGGTGTATGCCCAAGATATTTATAGGCCTGCAAGTTTGGAAGAATAGAAGGATAATGAATAAATGTTTCTATACCACCATCCGCAAGATGTTTCATAAGCTCATCTCTCTTTTCAGCAACAATAACATACAGGTGAAAAGTGTGTTTGCTTTCCGGACGAACGGTTGGAATTTTTATCTGTGAAATGCCATTCAGGCATTTGTTATAAATTGCCGCATTTGCAATTCTCTTATTCGTCCAATCAATGATATGCGGAAGCTTTGCTGATAGAATTGCAGCCTGTAAGCCATCCATCCGGCTATTGATCCCTTCCATCTGATGATGATGTTTTTTTAATGCACCATGTCTGGCAAACATCTTACATTTCTCTGCGAATGCATCATCATTGCTTGTGATACATCCCGCATCTCCATAAGCCCCAAGATTTTTTCCCGGATAAAAACTAAAAGAGGAAGCGATCCCATAAAGCCCAACCCTCTTACCCTTGTATTCTGAAAAATGAGATTGCGCGCAGTCTTCAATCAAATGAATATTGCGTTCATCACAAATATTCTTGATAGTCTCAATATCGCAAGCCTGCCCTTGCAAATGAACCGCAATAACAGCTTTGGTTTTGGAAGTAATCTTTGATATTAACAATGACTCATCCATGCTATAGTACTCAGGATGGATATCGATGAACACGGGCTTTGCTCCTGTTTGGGTTATGGTTTCAGAACTGGATATCCAGCTATTTGCTACCGTGATTACTTCATCGCCTTCCTTAATTCCCAACATCTTCATAATGATATATAAGGAATCTGTACCATTAGCGCATGCTACAACATTCTTACAACCATATGCATCAGCGAATTCTTTTTCAAAATTATTTACGTACTTACCTCCAATGAAGGCAGTCTCCGTAATCACATTTTCAATTGCCTTATCAATATCCTTCTTAATGCTTTCATATTGCGCAGTAAGATTTACAAAGGGAATTTTCATTATTGAATAAATTATGACTTACAAGGATCTTAAGAAGCGGGCAGGATTGCCAGCGTAAACACCTGATTTCAAGATGTCTTTTGTCACGACTGACCCTGCCCCAATAACAACACTATTACAAATTGATACAGGTAGTATGGTGGAATTGGATCCAATCGATACGTCATTACCGATTGTTGTCGACTTCCACTTTGACATATCTCCTCTTGCCGGCCCACCCTCAGAAAATAGATCGTTGACAAACATCACCCCGTGGCCTACAAAGCAATCATTACCGATCGTAACCAACGAGCAAATAAAAGAATGTGATTGAACTTTCGTCCTGCTGCCAATGGTAACATTGTTCTGAATCTCTACAAACGGACCGATGAAGCATTCTGATCCAACCGCACAACCATATAAATTCACAGGCTCCGCTACCTTCACATCTTCGCCGAACGAGACATTCCTGATCTGACTTTTCAAAATCGTTGGATTACTCATACCCGCACTGCCGCTTTATATATCTTTTCAATAATCTCCACCGTCTTCAGTCCTTCAAACGAATTGGTGGTGATAGACGCATTGTTTGTCAATACATCGATCACATTGTCATATACTTTGTCGTGATTACTCATCGAGCCGACATAATTTCCGTAGTTATTGGGCTTATTTCCTTCCGGCAGGTTTTCAATCGTGTATCCCTCTATACTTTGATACTCAAGTTCGTTGAGGTATTGGCCACCAATCTTCACCGTTCCCTTATCGCCAAAGAGTGTAAGTGAACCTTCCATATTCTTCTTATAGCTATTTACTGTGTAGTTGATGGTACCAATGGCTCCACTCTGAAACTCCATGATCACGGCTCCCGTATCCTCAAACTCGATAATTCCCTTATGATTGAAATTTCCAAGATATGCCTGAACGCTTTTCACATCGCCGAGCAACCAATAAAGAAGATCAACAAAATGACTGAACTGGGTAAACAGCGTACCTCCATCCATATCCAATGTCCCCTTCCATGAGTTTTTATAATAGTCTTCGTTTCTGTTCCAGAAGCAGGTTAATTGGACGCTGTTGATCTTTCCCAGTCTGCCTTCATCAATTACTCTTTTCACTGCAGCTACGGGAGGATTATAGCGATTCTGTTTGATCGCAAACAATCTCCTGTTGGATTTCTCAGCGGCCTGGATCATTCTTCCGCAATCATTCACTGTAATGGCCATCGGCTTTTCACACAATGCATGGAAACCTGCCTGAAGCACGCTGATCGAATGATTGGCATGTAGTCCGTTCGGTGAGCATATTGCAATCACCTCAATTTCTTTTTCAGAGGATGTCATCTCTTCCAGTGAATAATAAGCTTTCGCATTGTATTGCTTGGCCATCTGATCGGCCTTGTCCGGCACATTGTCGCATACAGCAATCAATTCTCCTTTTGCGTGAATGTGTTCAGCGTGACGCTGGGCGATTCGTCCACAACCAACAATTCCGAATTTTACTTTCTTTGTCATGATCTGCATTTCATTTGAAAATCTTCCGAAGCCCTTGCGTTTTCTGCAGAAGGGTCATATAGTTCCTTTTAAGTTTTGTATCTGATTTAAACTCCTCATGTCGTCGCGGTGAGGCTCTCATGATGGAATCAAACTCTGTGACACTTAATCCGAGTTTTTTCAAAACATATTCTTTGTCCTGTCGCAAATCCTGTTCGCTATAAAGCGGAAGCTCAAGCTCATTCAGCGCTTCCTCCCGGGAAATTTGTCCTGAACATATCAGCGTTGATAAGTGTGCTTTTCTTTTATCGATCTTGAATTTCTCCGGTAAAATATACGCTTGGTAAAACTTTGTAAAGATGGACTCATAATGCTTGCCGCCGTAATCGCGCCAGTCGAGCTCCCTCTTAATAAATTCCTTGACATCTTTTTTAATGTATGGAACATAGTCCAGAATCGATATTGGCGTCAGCTTAAGTACAGCTGAGTAGTACACGTATCTTTTAAAATCAAAGATCGGGTAAGTCTTTAGCTTGACTTTACCATACTTATCATGAATATCCTCTAGATTGGCAAAGTCCATTTTCTTATACAACCAGTTCGACGGCATGATATGCTCCGTAACAATGTTCGTCCCGCTGATGATATATCCTATATCCTGCTCCTTCGCCAGTTTATACATGGTGGCAAAGATTGCATGGTCCGACACCACCTCTATATCCACGACCGATGCTTTTATGTATGAAAGCTGAATATCCCTGAACTCCTGCCAGTTGACTACCAGCGTATACAAATCAATGTTCAGCTTATTGATGATATTCTCAATGTTCTTTACTGCAAGTTCTGAATTCCAACCATTGTCAAGATGGACGGCAAGAGGACGCAAGCCAAGTTGCTTAACAAGATACGCTACATACGTACTATCAACTCCGCCACTTAAACCAATAAGACAATCATACTTTTTGCCTTGCCCCTGTTTCCTGATTGCAGCGGATAGTTCCGCCAGCTTTTGTTCACCTGCTGCACCTGTCAGCACGCGTTTCTCCGCCTCTTTATAGTCGTAGTAGTAATTACAAATTCCCTTCTCATCAAAGGTAATATCCGGATCAGCGATATTGTCCATCACCGTTATGGTGCATCGACGATATGAAGGATCCGTTTTATCCAATACCATACAAGGCTTAATTAATATATGAAAACAATTTTTCTTCCAGCTCCTGTTGCCGGGGATAGCTGATAAGGACCGCACGATGCGGAAGTTGAAATACAAACATGCTGCCGGCAGATACTGCAGAAGCTCCTGCACCCACTGCCTTCACAAAATCGTTGATGGTTGCTGCTCCACCTATTGCCACCACAGGGATATTAACCGCAGAGCTCACTGATCGGATCAATGTTTCATCATATCCGCCAAATGTTCCATCCCGGTCAATCGCATTCAACAACAACTCACCTGCTCCTGCATCTTCCATTTTCCTTGCGAATTCAACCGGGTCGATGTCCGTATTTTTTGCACCGTTCTTTATGAAAACCCTATACTTTCCCCACATATTCTTTTTCACATCTACTGATGCGACAATACTCTGACTTCCCACATACTTAGCGGCATCATTTATCAGCGTCGGATTTTCAAAAGCACTGCTGTTCAGTATGACTTTCTCCACTCCGGCTGTGATCAATTCTTCAATCTCACTCAGTCTGGTAATCCCGCCCCCATATCCTAGTGGCATGAACGCCTCACTGGCGATCTCTTTTATTTCTGCTATTCTCGGACCTCGTTTCTCCAGTGAAGCTGAGATATCCAGTACCACGATCTCATCAACTTCTTTTTCATTAAAGATCTTCACAGCATTGATCGGATCGCCGACATACTTGTGGTCTTTAAATTTTACCGACTTCACAAGACCACCATCCTGAATGAGCAAAGCTGGTATAACTCTGATCCTCTTCATGAATTGACGGCAGCAAAATTTGCCAGAAGTTTCATTCCAAACTTATGACTTTTTTCAGGGTGGAATTGTACCCCGGCAATATTGCCGCGCTCCATTCCTGCAACAAACTGATATCCATACTCGGCATGAACCAACGCATCAGAAGAATCTGCTAATGACGGATGATAAGAATGCACAAAATAGAATCTTGGATGATCATACATCTCTTTGAAAAGCTTTGATTCCTTGGCAGGCACTACATCTGTCCAGCCCATATGAGGGATCTTTAATCCCGCTGGAATTAGTTTCTGATTAAACTTAATGATCCTTCCCTTGATCCAACCCAGTCCGGGAAGTTGACCTTCATCACTGCCTTCCATCAACAACTGCATTCCAACACACACACCCAGTACCGGAACTTTCTCCTGAATCGCTTTATCATTGAGAACAGGAAGCAATCCTGAGCTGGTGAGTTTTGCCACACATGTATCAAAGGCACCTACTCCTGGAAGAATGATCTTACTTGCCTTACCAATAACAGTTTCATCTGAACTTATGACCGACGGCACTCCTATTTTCTTCAGCATGTTCTGCATCGAAGCAAGGTTCCCTACACCATAATCAATGATCGTCAGCATTATGCGATACCAAAAATTTTACAAAATCTGCTCAAGGTCATCGCCCTGAAGTAGATCGGTTCGTATCCAAGCGTTCCGTCAATAAACCGGTCAAACCGTTTTAATAGTTCGTCGGAGAAGATGCCAGTGGTTTTTACAATGTTTAATAAATCCTGGCGCACCTTCTCTTTGTTCTCCTTTATCCAAACTTCATCCGGAGCGACGAATCCCATTTTGTCTTTGCGTGTCCTGATTGATTCCGGCAGTTCATAGATTGCGTCACGCAATACCGCTTTTGTATATCCGTCCCGGATCTTATATGACGAAGGCAAACCAATAACATATTCCACAAGACGATGGTCCAGGAACGGAAGTCTTGACTCGATCGAAAACAACATGGAGTTCCTGTCTTCCGAATGCAATTGATATGGTATACTGGATTGCTCTATCTCCGTAATGCTCAGATTTCGAATGTCGTTCTCTTTTAGTTCCACTTTTGCCGAGCGAGCTATCGTCCGCCATTCATTGCTCAACCACGGGTATTGCGACCGGCCAGATATTCTTTTCAGAAAATTCAAGGCCCGGAAAAAGTATGCTGTTTTAATAAAGGATTTCAATTCCGCCGTCACCGTAGTCTGTTTGTGAGCAGCTTTATTTTTCAACAGACTATATGCTTCACCCCAGTGCACTGACCGTATCAGTTCCTTCATCCGTACAATAAAAAACTCTCCGTATCCGCACAGGTACTCGTCGGAACCCTGCCCATCCTGCATTACAATCATGCGATTCTCCCGTGCTTTCTGAAAAACTTTGAATTCAGAATAGTGAGATGCAGATCCAAAGGGCTGATCCTGGTGATACAGCATTTTGTCCATATCGCCTTCATCTATCAGGTGGTTCAGGTCGGGATACACCTTTAATGATTTGAAGCCCGTTGATAACGTTATTTCATCACTAAAGCGTTGCTCATCATAGCGCTTGTCGCTATAACATGATGTGATGGTGGAAAAGTCGGCGTTTGCCATTTTGTCTCCGTGTATGATACCGACAATAGATGAACTGTCAATACCGCCAGACAAACAACTTCCAACTGTGACGTCTGACCTCATTCGGATCTTCACACTATCTATGAAAAGCTCACGCACTTTTCCGACAGCCGTTTCAAAATTGTCGTTGACTTTTTTCGATGCCGCATTGAGATTATACCATTGTTGAATTTCAATTTTGCTTGTTGAAAGATCATATTTCAGGTAGTGGCCTGGTCTGAGTTCATTTACTCCCTTGAAAAAAGTTTCCTCAGAATAGTTCAATAATCCGCGCGTCAAAAAATTTACAGCAACTGGTCTGTTTAAAACTGCTTTGAACTCTGACACTGCCGTGAATTGCTTGATCTCGGATCCCGCAAGAAAATAACTTTCTGTCTGAGTAAAGTAGAGTGGCTTTATTCCGAAATGATCCCTGCTCAGGATAAGTTCATTCCTGGACGCATCAGCGATAGCAAATGCCCACATTCCGTTGAATCTCGAAAAGCAATCAACTCCCCACTGCGCATAGGCCGAGAGAATCACTTCTGTATCCGATCCTGAACTAAATGAGTGTCCGAATGCTTTTAACTCTTCGCGTAACTCAATGTAGTTGTATATCTCACCATTGTATGTCAACGTGAGATCCCGTCTGGTCATAGGCTGGTGCCCTGCAGCGCTCAGATCCAGAATGGAGAGCCGTCGGTGACCAAAAGCGAAATTTTCACCCAGAAAGAAACCTTCGTCGTCGGGACCGCGATGGTTAACCCGGTCATTCATATCCTTTACTAGCTTCTGGCGTACGTTATTTTCCGACCCACCTACAATGACGCTAATACCACACATTCATCAAGGATTAAGATATTTAGCTTTAAAAGACTCAAACATTTCATGTGGAATGAATCCATTGTACTCAAACTTGTTTTGATACAATAAAAACTTCTTTCGCACCCTTTCATCTTTAAATTCCTTTACCAGTTCGGCAGGGTTTCCGGATATTACACAATAACCTTCCGGAAATGATTTTGTGACAACGGACCCGGCTGCTACCGTTGTAAAATCACCGAGAACAACTCCCGGATGAATAATTGAGCCCATGCCAATTCGTGAATATTTTCCAATCCGAATCTCACTTAAAATATGGTCTCTTATATCAAGCATAAAGTGATTTGCACTCAGTATTCCAACATTAGATGCTATCTGGACATAATCGTCGATGTATACTTTTCCAAGGGCGAGAATATAACATCCTGGAGATATTCCAGGCGCCGCATCTATGCCTACGTGAACATTTCTCCAGCTTCCGATCACCGTGGACGTTTTATGAATTGGCCAGTACGGACCACTTTCTGGTCCCAGAATTCTGTTTCTGAACCATTGACGGAAGAATATCGGACTTTCGTTCGTCGACGTTTCATATACAGGTTTGAAAAGTGGAAATGTCCTGATTATCCACTGATAAAACCGGCCGTAAAACAAAAAGATATAAATTCTTAGAGGAATACGTAACAAAAAAACCAGCATACTATTTGGATACAGATTGAAGGTGATCGATTATATCATTAACGTTTTTTATTTTGAACATCGCATCAATCGGAAATTCTACACCAAATTCCTCCTCAATTGCAGCCATCAGGGATAAATTATTGATAGAATCCCAATTCTCAACATTATTCGGACTTGATTCAAGGGTTATCACCAACGATTCATTCTCAAACTCTTTCTCGAAAATTTTTTGAATCTGCTGTAACATTTCCTGTTTAGTTTTCATAACATCATCATTTATATTTAATGTATAGTTCGTGTATCATCGTATCCTGAAACCCAATTGAGCGGTACAGGTTTTGCCCTTCTTTGGTTGACTGAAGAACACAGTTACGTATTCCCTTATTTTGCATCAACCTGAATGAGAAATTCATGAGTTGCTTCCCAAATCCTTTGCCCTGAAATTCTTTATCTACGCACACCATGAAGACCCCTGCAACACCATTGGGATCATAGTAAATCAACGTACTTCCGATAATCTGTTCATTGAGAATAAGTGAAATCAGTTGACATCCGTTATCTCTTAAAAAGTCAAACATTTTAATATTCAACTGCCCACGGTTGAATAAATGAGTGCTTACAAAATTCAACCATTGCGTCGCCGTTTGTTCGTCATTCACCAACGAAAATTTCAGAATAGGATCGGTCTCATAACGTTGCAAGGATGAAATACCGATGGTCATTCCCTGCCACTGGTACAATTTTATCCATCCATTCCCAGCCGCGTTTGCCTGAAAATCCGGATCAGAAGGAAGTAGCAACATCGCACGTTTATCACTTTTTCTATACTGACCGAGAAAAGTCGTTAGCCTTTCATTGGAAAGTCCAAAATAATCATCGATCCACATCGCATTCGGCCAGATTGAGTTTCTTCCTTTGCAATGGGTAATAAATTCATTTTTTAAATATTCACCGATCTCAGAATTCTGACCAATAAGCGTGTAAAAAGATGTCAGGTTTTCGAACTCAGGCTTAGATATGTCCATTCTCGATCATTGCCTTAAGTTTCGAACGATCTACTTTCCCACTCGTGGTGATCGGTAAATTTTCAATTTCAATTACACGACTTGGAATCATATATGCAGGCAAAGAAGCCTTTAATGATCCAATAACATCATGACCATCCAATTTCTGATCGGTAACTACGAATAGCTCAATCAAGCCATTCTTATTTGCACAAGCGATAGCAAAGGAAACGATGTTGAATTTTATGCGTACAACACTTTCAATCTCGCTTAACTCCACCCTGAACCCCTGTATCTTCACCTGATTGTCAAACCTTCCGCAATAGAAGATATCACCATCCTCATCCTTGTAAGCCATGTCACCGGATTTGTAAAATATTTCCGTCTGGTTACCTGAGGCGAACTTTACAAAAGACTGGTCATTTTTTTCCTTGTTATTCAAATAGCCTCGCGTCAACTGACTGCCTCCGATCATCAACTCAGCCTTTTCATTTAATGCTGCTATTTCGCCCTTCTCATTCAGAAGAACCAGTGAAACGGCGCCCATTGGTTTGCCAATCGCCAGCATTCCGTTATACTCCTTAGGGTTATTCAAATCACATTTATAGTAGCTACAATAAATAGTGGTTTCAGTAGGACCATAAAAATTATACAAATCAGCATTGCGAACACATGGCCTCCAGAGATTCAGCAATGTTATCATAGTGGCTTCACCAGTGAGAATAGAAATTCTCACATGATCAAAGCGCAATGATTTCAAATAACCCTTACCAAGATTAATCACTGACGGCACCATTTGAATGATGGTCAATTTGTATTGATTTATAATTCTCAATACCTGAAGACTCCTAATCCCTTCACTTGAAACAGTGTAGACACAGGCACCGTGGAGAAGAGGAACAAGGAAGGAAGAGATCGATACATCAAATGTGAGCTCAAACATCTGAAGACATCGGTCATCGGCCCTAACGTGGATCCCGGCCTCCTCAAAGTTTTTTACGAATTCTTCCAGATTTCCTACTGTGATCGGCACACCCTTTGGAACACCCGTACTCCCTGAGGTAAAAAGCATGTAGGCCAGCCTTTCGTTCTTGTCATCGACTGAAAACTCACCTGACTTGCTACGATCCAGGATAGCAGGATTCAGAATTTTAAAATCAGCATACTCACCTGCATTACTCAGATTTGAAGCTATGATGAGATTAGTACCGGCTTCTTTTAATATCGATTTATTACGTTCCAACGGGTTGTGAAGGCCCAGCGGTATATAGGCATTGCCCGAAAACCAAATTGCAAGTAAAGACGCGTACGTACTTAGTTCATCTGTTCCAACAACTGCTATGGTGCTGTCAGTGATTCCCTGATCATGAATTCCATTGAGAATCACTTTAACTTCTTCCGCGAGCTCACCGTAGGTATAAAATTTATCACCGATACAAAATGCCTGGTTATCGCTGTAGACTGTTAGTGAACGCTGCAAGTTTTTTAACAAACTCATGATTACCTATTTACTTACGAAAGGATTCTCGCTTAACGGCAAGCGATATGGATTTACAGGCGAATATCCACCAAGCGGATTTATTTTCAATGGCTTTCTCCGAACCAGGAAATAGTACTTAAGAGGAATATGAAATTCAGAATGCAATCGATAGGCACGCTTAAAGTAACCTTTGAGAGTCGACTTTATTATGATCTTGGTAAGCGAAAGAAAGAGATTACCTGCGGCCAAATCTTTCTCTTCCTTCGTGAGGGGGCAAGTTTCAAGTCGGAGAAATTCAAATTTCAATTGAAAGCTCTCGATCACTCCCATCACGGAATTTCCCCATACCTGTGATGCCTGGCCCGGTGTTTCCCTCCACCAGGTTGCGCCATCATTTACCAGGAGACTTGGATATTTTGCTGCGATCTTATAGCGAATAAAATCATCACCTATCTTATGAGTGGCAGAAAGTCCTCCCTCTGCTTTCAAAACGCTGGCCCTGAATAATACATTTGAGAAGGCTGTGCCCAAAAAACCATGTCCGAAATACTCCCCCAGATAAAATTGCTTCGGCGTGAGTATGACTGGAAAGAAAATATCATTCCTGAACCAGGTCATTAGTGCCATTGCGCACGACGGAAAAGCATGAAGCATCCTCACCAGAAACTCCAGGCCATGTGGATATATCAGATCATCACCATCGATGAAAATGATGTATGATCCTTTTGCCAGGGATATTGCCTTGTTCCTGTTTGGATATTCTCCAAGATTAATTTCGTTTCTATAGCGAACAATTCTTGAATCCTCAAAACTCTCTATCAATTCCCATGTGCTATCCGTCGAAGCATCATCACCAATAATTAATTCAAAATTGGTATAACTGGAAGCGAGCACGCTTTCAATTGACTCTACAACATACCTTGCCGAATTATATGTTACAGTAATTACCGAAACAAGCGGAGTGCTCAATGATTATTGATAAGTATACTGATTCAGATAAAACTTTCTGATATTATCTCTGTATGCTGAAAAGCTATAGTACTTTGCACACATGTCAAATTGATTTTTATGCGCCGAAGTATAAGCAACAGAGTTATCAAGCCCTTTTATTACTTCAACAATACGGGCATTGAGATCATCATAACTTGAAAATATCCCATTAAGATTTTTAAAATCCTCGGTAAAAAAATCCTCATTATAAACAGCGAATCCAAAAGAGCCGCTGAAAACAGGCTCCACAAGGTAACCATCAAGTCCTTCTCCAAAAGTCAATGCCCATTTTGCATTTGCAATAGTTTGTTTGAACACATCGTGAGTCAACCCTTGCAAAGTGATCACTTCAAGATTCGTATTTTGCCTTAACGTCGTCAATACTCTTTCCTTGTCGGAATTGCCATCTGGAGAAACAACGATAATCTCCTTCTTCTCTGAATAATCCTTGTAGATGTACTGCTCTGGACTTACCCAAGTAGAAAAGAGGTGCAGTGGCATGCCAAAATGTTTCCTGTAAAAAAGATTACAGTACTTCACGTGTGCCGCTGTCATAGTCATTTTCGTTGCGATGCCTTTGATCTGACTCAGCACCTCCAGTGTTGGCATCAGAAGAATATTCGCATTCACAATGTTAATGTGAACACTCTCCATCTCTGACAACCATTCTTTTTCATTTGTAAAAAGTCTATCCAGAAAGGGTTTAGCCAGATCATCCGGCAGGTGAATGATAATGTGCTTAACACTTTTAAAATAACCTACCACCTGTTCGAAACTGTAGAGTTCTGTATCATTTGCAAAATTCACATGCTTCAGCAAAAGAAACTCACGTGGAAACGTGCACATCACTGTTTGGGCGCGGTGAACGTCATAAAGCTTTGCAGTCTCTTCACAAAGTGATACCAGAGAGATCACGCCTCCAGAAATAGTTTCCTTTAATGTACTTCTGTCAGCACCGGGTACAAAAAAAATGATAAGACTATCTGCAGTCTTGTCATACCGCGCAATATTCCTTCCCTGTTCCTTACGGATCGTCTTTTCCCGGAAAAAGTTTGTCCTCGCTTCAGGATATTTAATCAGACGAAAGAGCTCCTTCATCCAATGAGGAAGCAATTTTCTTAAACTCAAAAACACGATGTTGTTTCTATCACCTTGCTTTACGCTTTCTTCTCCATTCTCTTCAATGGATTGCCCACATAAACACCTTCTGTGTCGATGCTCTTTACGACAACACCCCCCATTCCAATGGTGACATTGCTGCAGATGGTGATCTTCTCTCTTACAGATGCATTCGTGCCGAAATAAACAAAATCTCCAAACGTACAGTTGCCGCTGATATTGACCGCAGGGGTGGTTGTAAAAAAATCCCCTATGTTGCAATCATGCCCGATCGTTGTATGAAGATTTAAATGAGCATGCTTTCCAATTTTTATATTACAGGTAAGGATTACCCCCGCCGTGATAATACTTCCCTCTCCGATCTCTACCCATTTTGATTTCACAACTGTGGGATGGATAATGGTTGCAAAGGTTGTGTTGGCAGGCAATGCTTCCACCATCTTCTTTCTGATTTGAGGATCACCAATGGCTATCACAACATCATATTTGGCAGGATCGAATTGTGAAAGCGGAATGACATCAGCACCCAGAATTTTTTTCTCCTTTATATGTTCGTCAGGCCCCATAAAGCAAGCCACATCTTCGATCTTCGTTTCTGAAGGAAGCGTGTCCATTAAACAACATAACGTTTCGCGGCCAAAGCCACCAAAGCCCAGGATGCATATCTTTTTTCTGAAGGTTGTCATGATAATAAATAATTAATTGTTACATGATTTTTCCATCATAGGATAATCCCTTGATCTTATTATCCCAAAGCAGTAATGACTTATACCACTGCAGTGTATAACATGTCGGATCATCCGGATCGAGTATTCCTCTCTCCAACGCTTGCTTAATCTCAACGATACCTTCATGCACCTGGATCTTCGGTTTGAAACCCAATGCTTTCTCTACTTTATCAAAACTTACGTTGTACGTCCGCTTGTCAACATCATCCGGGATCACATGGATCTTTACATTCGGGATCACATCCAGTACAAACTGAGCGAGTTGCTTGATCTGATAATTCAGTTCAGAGCTTCCGATATTAAATGTTTCACCGCCCACTTTATCTGCCGGAGATTCCAACATCAGTGCAAAAGCAGCTACCACATCGTTCACATGCACGAACGGGCGCCATTGCTCTCCTCCTCCCATCACATAAATCACACGCTCCCGCCACGCACGAAGGGTCATAATATTGATCGCCAAATCAAATCGCATGCGCGGAGCCAGACCAAAGATTGTTGCATTTCGCAGAATAA
This sequence comes from Cyclobacteriaceae bacterium, assembly GCA_013141055.1. Taxonomy (NCBI): domain Bacteria; kingdom Pseudomonadati; phylum Bacteroidota; class Cytophagia; order Cytophagales; family Cyclobacteriaceae; species Cyclobacteriaceae bacterium. The sequence goes on from JABFRS010000002.1 coordinate 570,080, forward strand.
CTGTACAGAAGTCTTTTGAGAAAAGCTCCGCCAGCACTTTTTCGATTGCTACTTTGCTCTTGGCATATTCAGTTTGTGGTGACAAAGGATCCGTCTCCTTAAGAGCTCCTTTAGAACCCGCACCATACACACTTGCCGAGCTGGCGTAGATATATCTTGCTACTCCGTTCTTCTTCGCCTCACGCGCAAAACGCTCAGACCCTTTATAGTTGATGGATATCGTCAACTCAGGATCAATTTCGGCCGAAGCATCATTGCTCAACCCTGCCAGATCAATCACTGCATACACATCTTTAAAGATGGAAGTGCTGCAGTACCGTATATCCTCTTTCAGTATAGTTAGATTGGGATGCTTCGCCATTTCCCCCAACTTATCCAAGCCAAAGAAAAAACGGTCGAGTGCTATCACCTGAAAGTTTTTGCTCAACAGAACCTGGCACAAAGGAATACCAACATAACCGCCTGCACCTGTTACAATGATCTTTTTCATTTCTATTTTTTAAAATAATTTTCTACAGTGGTAAATAAATATACTAACTCCTCTTCACTCATCACAGTGTGAAGCGGAAGCGATACGATCCTGTCTTTAATACTATTGGTGAGTGAAAGATCCTGCTCGCGATACTTTCCCTTATAAAAATCCAATGTATGATTAGACGTGTAGTAGCGGCGAACAGCAATGTTATTTTTCTGCATGTATTCCACAAACGCTGTTGCCTCTTCCTGAAGCACGATCGGGTAATAGAGATAAGTACACACAACATTCTCCGCGACATGCATGCATTTCAGCTTACCCTTTTCTTCCAGGCCGCCAAAGAATGACCGGTACCTCTTAACATTCTCAAACCTGCTATTGAGGATAAAGTCAACCTTCTCAAGGTTCTTCAATCCAACCAGCGCAGAGATCTCCTGCATTTTTGAATTGAGTCCGGGTACGTCAATATTTCCTCTTATTTTTTCATACTGACCATAATCACGCAAACGAATCAGATAATCCTGGATGGTCTGGTCATTCACAATATTGAGACCGCCCTCCATGGATGTGAATATCTTCGTAGCGTGCAGACTGATCATCTCACTATAGCCGTATGCACATGGGAACTTGTCCTTGAATTTAGATCCAAAAGCAGGGGCATTATCCAGAATTAAAACAAGTTTATTATCATTAGCAAACTTTCCCAGCACCTCAAGGTCAGGTAGATTACCATACGCACCTACGGCGATGATCATTTTGATCTGGGATGAGTCGACTTTAAGTTTCTTTACTGCAAGGGTAAATGTCTCATCAACATCGCAAAAAACTGGCTTGAGATTATTTTGTACAATGGCATTGATTGTCCCAGAAAAAGTAAATGAAGGCACCAGCACTTCGAATGTCTCATGTGGACCAACTCCAAGCTTATGCTTCCATGCCTGTATCAGGTGATACAAACCCATTTCACCATTACAGTAAAGAGTAGGCCGCAACGATGCACCAAAAAAATCCTGAAGCTTTTCTTCGAATTTCCTCACATGAGGAGAATTGTTCGTTACCATACCCGTTTGCAGCACGACTTTTAGCTCTTCAGAAATCTCGTCCAGTGACGGTAGGAAAGGTTTTACTATATTAATATTCATAAATCCTGTTATTATAAGTCAGAGTACTTAGGCTGAATAATTGGCTATGCTCATAAAGTTCTCTCCAAAAGCCCTGACATTTGATTCATACTGTCGCAGGGCGTTTTGTTCAATTTCGAGTTCTGGAAACTGCCTGTCAACATTCTTTTCATATGCTCGCTGCAATACAACAGCAAGATCTTCCGCATTCATAGTCTGAAAGAAATATGGATTATTCGGATCCTGCTCTTTATGAACATCAATATCAGAAAGCACAAGTGCCTTACCTAATGCCTTAGCTTCTTCCACACATGTACTCCATCCCTCATGCATGGAAGGCTGTACCAATAACATCGCCATCCTGTACAGTGCAACCTGATGCTCACGTGGGATAAGACCCAAAAGAAAAAGCTGGCTCCGGATTCCGGTACGGGTTATAATTTGAAGTATTTCATTGGTAAACTCCATTTGAGTGTGATTGACAAGATTGCCCGTGCATACGCAGATAATCACTATACCCTTTTTCCTAAGTATCCCCAGCGCTTCAAATAAAGTTTTATGATTCTTAGTGGCCCCAAACAGATTCGAGACCATGATATATTGCCCCCCAAGACCGTAAGTATCTCTCACCTCCTGAAGGTTTTCATCATTGAGATGTGCCCTGTTAATATAAACGGTGAATGGCATCACATGAGACTTCCCTTTTATTACAGGAAACAATTCAAAGCCTTGCTTTTCGCAATACTTGCTGCTTAGAATAACTTTATCTGTTTCCTTTGCAATAAGGCCTATTACTCTTTCAGCAGCAATGGTAGTTTCCCGGTTATGCCCTTCAGGATAATTGTAATATTGAAAATCAGCGATCCATGATCCGCTATTTAATTGTTTACCACAAGAAGAAAGCGTTGCAGGATAAATAAAATCAAATCCTTGTGACAGGAAATAGTTCTCAGATTGCGGATTAATTCTACCAAACAACTTACGTTGCAAAAACCAATAGATACGATTCGGGAGTGTAAACGCAGGAAGGACTTTTTCCAACGAATGGATGGTCAAACTAATCTTTGTAAAATTCTCAAGATTCTGAAAATGTTGGTGTTGTCTCTTGAAAAGATGAATCTCAAATTCATTTTGATCTGAAATAGTATTTATAGCATGCAAAATATTCGTTACATATTGAATACCTCCTTGCCAGGCTGAATCACCCACCGCCATCAGTGCGATCTTTCTTACCTTTTTCATTCTCTAATCTTTATCAGCCACTCAGCCAATTCCTGTAATCCCTTTGAAACGCTCACCTGTGAATTGAATCCAAGCACCTTTAATTTCGAAATGTCAGCACGCCAGTTTAGTGGATCTCCTGGCCTGACAGTATTATTAAAATAGTATTCTCTGGTACCGTCAAGAGCATGAAGAAAAAGCTCGACAGCTTTTTTGATTGTTGTCTCCTCTCCCGTCGCAAGATTATAAACCTCCCCTTGCATTGGTGCATTTCGCAAGATGCAATCGAGGGCATGAATCATATCATTGATATAAATATAATCCCTGCTTTCATTTCCGGTTCCATGCAATTCTATTGATCCCTTATTACCAAGCGTCTTTTGATAGATATCCCAAAACATCTGCTTCTTAAGGCCTGGTCCATAAACTGAAAATGGACGAACCACTGCGGTGTTCAGGGTAAATATCTTCGTATACTCTTTACACAACTGCTCAGAAATAAGCTTGTGCCATCCGTATGGTGATAAAGGAATCTTCTCATCGTCCTCCTGTATTGGCAATCTTACAGGATTACCATAGACCGCAGCACTTGAAATATGAATGTATTTACAACCAGGCTGGTGCTTTCGGATCGCATCCAGTACTCTAATAGTGTCGAGACTGTTTGCTTCAAAGTCAAGCACCGGATGAGTCATTGAATACGGAACGTTTCCGCTGCCGGAGGCATTGATTACAGCATCAAAAATTTCTGCCGTAAAAATCTCATCAAGCTCCGGGGATAATCTTGAAACTTTAGTATAGGCATACTGCTGAAGTGGTTGTTCAAACAAATCCGCTCCTGCAACATTATGATTATAGGAAAGGAAAAATCTAACGCAATGGCTTCCTATAAAACCTTCCGAACCTAAAATTAATATCCTCAAGGTTTGAAGATTATTCCCTGTCCTGTAGGGATGTATAAAATGTTAACACCTTTCTCCAATGCAAAGGCATCAAATGCCCTCTTCTGCACAATATGTGACGGAAAGCCATAATCATCGAGAATCATGACTCCACCTGGTACGATCTTATCCCAAAAATAATTTGCTGCAGCGATCTCCGGCTCTACAACATTCATATCGATTGATAAATAACATATTTTTTCAGCTGTACATTGAGACAACGTGCCGGGAACGGCACCTTTGATCACTTTAACAGGGAATGGTTTGAATGTTTCAACCACTTGATCGTAAACATTCTTGTAGCTTCCGAGATAACCGCCTACTCCAGACTTGTGTTCTTCTGCCGTCACCTGCTCAGGAACCAGGCCCTGATAAGTATCTAACAGGAAAAAGGTCTTTTCTAATTTCTCGAATTGAGTGTACTCAATCACTGCTCTAGAGTATGCGCCAGTATTTACTCCGCATTCAACAAAGTCTCCCTCAAGCTTTTTCACCATTTCTGCAAGTGTACACACAATGTAAACTCGCCAGGGCATATTGAATCCTTCCCATGGGTTGGTCGCCTCTGCAGTTTTATATGCCGCTTTGAATTTTGGATAATTAACAAAATCACTGTTGTTACTTGTAATGACTCCATCGGCCTGAAAAGTTACCGGTCCCTGAAAAACACGCGGGAGAAACTCAACACCAGGTTGGATCTTTTTGATGTTATTAAAGAACCAAGAGATCCTCCAAAGTTGATTCTTAATTCTCCTCGAAATACTAGCCATTTAAAATTAGTTAGAATTATGTATAGCTCGAAGTGGATTACCCGCTACGACAGAATACTCGGGCACATCTTTTGTTACTATCGATCCAGCACCAATGATTGCACTCTTTCCTATATGAACCCCCTTTAATATTATAGAATTGAAGCCAATCCACACATCATCCTCAATAACAATCTCTTTCGCTTTGAGATCGTACTCTTTCATATGTCCATTGTAAGAATTTATGAAATCCTCGTGCCTGAGTTTATCATCGGTCGGATGAGAATTGTTATCCAGAATATTAACATTGTGAGCAATCATGACCCTGCTTCCAATATAAATACCTTTTGTAGATGTTATTCTTGAGAACTCACCAAAGCTGCAATTGTCTCCGAAAGTGATCTTTCCACCGAAAGGCAATACAGTAAGTGCTCCATAAATATGACAATTTTCACCGAGTGTAATTCTTGATTTATCGTTCGAAAAATTATTGAGAGATGATCCTGAATAAAAAACAGTACTACTCTTAACCGTTGAATTCTCCCTGATTCTTAAATTAACTTTTTTCTCGTACTCCGCTTTGCCAACGGAAAAAATTCTTTCGCAAATTCTCAAATAAATATTCCTAATCAGATTCATTTTACAATCTCATGATTCATGAAAAAGTTTCCATATGAATTCCCATGATACATTGCCATTTTTGATCCAGTCTCTTCTATGGTAACCGGGCATATCATTTCAACCAAATCATAAACGTTACTTGGTGTAAATATTGCTAATCTAAAAGCATATGTATTGGGAGCAATGACACTTGCAGGAAGTTTAACTAGTATACTAACATTCTTTGCGCCATCATAAAAATCTTCAAGACTCTCGACGAATGTAGAAAGATTCTCACCGTTTGTATTTTGAAGGGTAAACGAAATTTTTGCCGACTGATCAAATGCCTCCACTGAAAGCAATGCCTTAATGAAAATACTTTCATCAAACTGAAAATTTTCAGAATTCTTGCCGCTTCCCGAAACTGTTTCGATTCGCTCAAAGAAGATAGACTTAGATTGACTTTTCTCATCTGCTAAATAGACATTCGACATTCCGTTGCTATTCAACATGTATTGATCGATCACTTTACGTGTTTGATCAAATTGCACAAGCCTGCCCTTCTCTAATAAAATCGCCTTCTGACACAATTGGTTAATAACACCCATATTATGACTTACAAACAAAACAGTTCTTCCCTGGTTCTTACTAACATCCTCCATCTTCCCTAAGCATTTTTTTTGGAATGCAGAATCCCCTACCGCCAACACCTCATCAACAATCAATATTTCAGGTTCCAAATGTGCAGCCACAGCAAATGCCAATCGAACGTACATACCACTACTGTATCGCTTTACCGGAGTATCTAGAAATTGTTCAACCTCGGCAAAAGCAACGATCTCGTCGAATTTTTTTCTAATCTCAACTCTGCTCATACCGAGAATGGCGCCATTAAGAAAGATATTTTCACGACCCGTCAATTCGGGATGAAAACCTGTTCCAACTTCAAGCAAACTTGCTACTCTACCGGTTATTTCAATTCTGCCTTTGCTTGGTTCTGTTATACGACTTAAAACTTTCAACAAGGTCGACTTTCCCGCTCCATTTCTGCCGATAATTCCAATACGATCTCCCTGCTGAATCTCGAAATTCAAATCTCTTAAAGCCCAAAATTCCTCCTTTGTTGTAGAGGGTTCCTTCTTATTAGATGAAAAAGAAAATAAGCTCTTTGCCCTTTGAGCAATAACATCTCTTAACGAAGTATATCGTTCAGCCTTTTCATGTGTTATGAAAAAACTCTTCGATACATTACTGAGTGTTATGGCTGGCTCGGGCATAGTTAAATATTATCCGCAAAACTCTTTTCAGTCTTCCTGAAATACCAGATACCAAGTACAAGAAAAAATGCTGTGACGGAAATGGAAAGTATAAATCCGGGTATGTATAATGGATCGCCAATTATACACCAGCGAAATCCGTCAACAACTCCAACCATCGGATTGATAGAGTACCAGATGCGCCATTTCTCAGGAACAATACTGCTTGAAAAACCAACTGGGGTAACATACAACCCTATCTGAACAACGAATGGAATAATATATCTGAAGTCCCGATACTTGACATTCAATGCGGTTATGTATAAACCAATACCCAGAGATGCAAGCAAAGACAAAACAATGAAAAAAGGCAGCATCCAGACATTGCCAGACGGAATAACCTGATAATAGATCATCATTACAACAAGAATACCAAACGAGACGGCAAAATCAACAAGGCTGGTAATGATCGAGCTGGCCGGTATGATCATGCGTGGAAAATATACTTTCGAGATAAGGTTAGTATTACCAATCAGACTATTGCTGGCCTCCGACAATGCAGTGGAAAAGAAATTCCATGGAAGCATTCCAGTGAAAACAAGTATGATGTAAGGATATTGAGGAGGAGCCCCAAGCTTGGCAACTTTATTGAACACTACAGTAAATATCAAAGTTGTAAGCAACGGACGAAGTATGCTCCACGCTGCTCCGATAACCGTTTGCTTATAACGAACCTTAATGTCGCGCCAGGATAGAATATAGAATAATTCTCTGAAGACCCAGAGATCACGCCAATAGTTTTTTTCAGCTCGCCCCGGCTCTATAATGACCTTTACACTCAATGTAATATCTGCGTTTTAGAAAAATCTCTGCAACAGATCTTAGCTTTCTGTATAATAGCCATCACCATCATTCTTCTTTCCTTTTTTCGATCTGATACCATAGCCATATCCGTAACCATAACCGTATCCATATCCGTAACCATATCCGTAACCAGGACCAGAACGATAAATATCATTAAAGACAATACTGATGTTCTTTACTTTACCAGAACCATAGTGGTCCTGAGCAGACCATAGAAGATCCTTCGGAGTATGATCCTGTCTGACAAGGAAAATGGTATGATCTACATAATCGGAAATCGCAAAGGCATCCGTTACGATACCCATAGGAGGAGTATCAATGATAACATAATCATAATTCTCCTTTACGATTTTCATAAATTCTACCATGCGCTTGCTTAACAAAAGCTCAGATGGATTGGGGGGCACAGGTCCTCCACTAACCATGTCCAGATTAGGATAATCAGTTTTTTGAACCACCGCATCGAATTCAGCGATTCCTGCAAGATAGCTGCTTAACCCTACATCATTGCTCAAACCAAAATCCATAAACAATTTCGGCTTTCTCATATCCGCTCCCACGATTAAGGTTCTTCTTCCTGACAACGAGAAGATCGAAGCAAGATTGATAGATGTGAACGTCTTCCCTTCACCACTAATAGAACTGGTGATCAGAAATACAGCCTTGTCATTCTTACCTGTAAAGTAAACCAGGTTGGATCGCAGCGCTCTGAAGGATTCGGAGATCGATGACTTAGGGAATTTAAGAACTTCAAGATTCAAGCTTCCCTTCTTGTGACCAATTCCACCAATAAAAGGAATGGCAGTGATCTTCTCAATGTCTTCCCTTGATTGCACCCTGGTATTGAACAACTCCATGAGAACAAATATCAAAACAGGAATGCCAAGCCCCACAATAATTGCATATAGATAATTGCGTGAAACTTTTGGAGTAATGGAACCACCCGCCAGCATGGGAGGATTCACAACAATAATATCCGATGTATTGGAAGCCTTGGATATTTCAGCCTCCGATTTCTTTTGCATCAAGAACACATATAGATTCTCCAGCAACGAATAATTTCTCTGAATAGAGATCAACTGTCGTTCTGCCAATGGAAGATACCCGATTTGCTTTTCAGCATTCGCGATCTGTTGATTCAGAAAATCCATCTTTATCTTGTCAGTCGACTTCAGACTCTCGGAAGATTCAACAAGTTCCCTTTTAAGTTCCGCCAGTCGATTGAGCTTACTGGTAACAAGGGGGTTGACCGACTTCTCACGATCAATGTATAACTTGATCTCTAACTGAAGATCAACGATCTTCATTACAAGAGCCGAAATGACAGGATCCGAAATTCCCATCGAAGATGGCAATATGATCTGATCCAGATCTTTACTCTCTGAAATATATTTCTTCAGGTAAGCATAATACTTATCCTTGATCATTAATTCTGCCTTCTGAACTTCCAAAGCCTCCACTTTATTATAAATGCTTTGAGCTTCAACACCCAGCTCCTTTCCCCCGGTGGAGGTTCTGTTATTTCTCTTGAATTGCTGCAACTGACCTTCAAAGAGCTTTAGTGAATCCGATATATTAACCAACTGACTCTTGATAAACTTTACCGTTCTGTCGGCTGTCTGGTTTTTCTTGTCCAGATCATATTGCTGATAGCTTCGGATCAGGCCACTTATAAAATCAATCTCCTTTGCGATCGTTGGCCCGTTAACATCGAGGTTGATAACTCCCGACCTTTCTTCCGCCCATCCAACATTCAACTTACCTACATACTCAGAGGCAACAGAAAAAGGATCGTTGATAACAAGCTGATAGGTTACATTCAGATACCCATCAAAAGATCGTTCTGGTATTTTTGCTACAAGAATTGTGTTATCATCAAACACGATAGGCTTCCCAATACTGAATTTCTGAGATTCCAATGAACCCATATAACCCAGGGAAAAAGTATTTTCATCAACTAACTTAAAAATATAGCTGGCTGGATGAGAATGAGCAGGGTCTACTGTAAGATCTGTCGGAAGGAGATGGTAGGATTCTGTCGTCAGCACATAACCCTCCCTGTAAAATGAAACCATAAAATTCAATTCCTGCACCACATTTTGAATGAGTGGATAAGATTTGATAATGTATGGCTCATTTAAATAATTTCTGTATTGATCGATCAGAGCATTCTTATAAAGCAATTCCGCACCGCTGGTCTCTTCCCGCTCACGAATAATGATGGATGCCGTGACCGGATAAATCCGTTGTGTATATCGATTGTTATAAAATGCAATGGCCAAAGTAACACCAAGACATATCACAGTAATGTACCAATATTGAAGAGCGTGAAAAGCAATACGCTTATAATCAATAAGACTTTTGTGATCTGAGTCTTTAATGCTCAGAATCTCTTTATTGTTTTGAATTGCAGCCACTGGTTGGAGAGTTATTTGTTCAGGGTAAACACAAGAAGCAGAAGAGATACAGCTGAAAGCACTAGAGAAATATTTTGTGCCGAGTATTTTCTGTAGGCGCGTTGCTTTAACGCAGGAACTACCAGCACGTCATTCTGATAGACATAGTAATAAGGTGAGTTAATGAAATTCTCATCCAGCAAGTTTAAGTACACTACCTCCGTCTTGTCCCCCTTTTGTCGAATCAATTTAACATCGCTCTTGTCAGCAATATCCGTTAATCCTCCTGCCAAACCAATCGCCTCAAGCATACTGATCCGATTGTTATTGATAGGTATCACTCCCTCCCTGTTTACCTCTCCTAAAAAAGTAGCACGATAATTTAACAATCTTACTTTCACAATAGGTGATTCAAGATACCTATTGGCAATCACCTGAAGACTGTCCTGAGCCTCGAATACCGTAAGACCAGATACCTTGACTTTTCCAACCACCGGAAATGGTATCAACCCCTCATCATCGACGATATCTCCCAGCAACAGTGCTCCTCCAACAAAACCTCCACCGGGTAGCTGTGCATTGTTACCACTCGAAAAGAAATCAAACTCCTTAGGTGTCAAACTCTCGAACCTCACTGAGAGGATGTCATTTGTTTGAATTTTATACTCGAAGCCTTTCACAGAATACTCTCGCATAACTGAATCGGATGGCAGATTCGAAACATTAACGTCGTTCTTCTGCATCATCTGGTACTTACGATTCGTAACACAGGAAGAGGCTGCAAGCAAAATTACAACGGCAGCAAAAATTCGAAGATCAGACACTCTTTTAAAACGGCTCAATCTTGGGGGGATTAAATCAGGCATTAGGTTTTTTTGCTTATAAAAGGGGCGAAAATTAGACAAATCCATTGACACTTTTGGCAGACCAAATGAACATGAAGTAATTCAAACCAGCGTCATTCGGTAACCTATCCATTTTCTTACAGCTTCGCCTCCTCAGTCCCAGGTAACAGGATGAGCAGGCTCAATAAGTGATTTTTCCCGGAACTACTCCGGCTTATCTATATTCCATAGCCACAGTGCCTTGTCAGCATTCAAATGGCCTTTATTCTTCTCAAATTCATCGCACGTAAGCACCAGCGTACGCACTTTTCTGCTGATCAGCTTCTCTACCTTATCTACACACTGCTTCAGATACTCCTGGTCGATGTCGCCCACAATGATCAGATCAATGATTCCGCTATCCCGGCCCTCCGCATAGTCGCCCGTGATCAGAGCCATTTGCAGCTTGCCCAGCCTTTTCAGCAGTTTCTGGATGACGTCGTCTATGATCTTGTCGATGCCCAGGTACTTGTGGACAAGGGTCTTCAACTCATTATATAAGGGGTGCTGAATGTTCGCCCGGTAGTAGATAGAACGGCCTTTCTCCTCCGTAACAAGATAACCAGCCTTGGATAAGTTGTTGAGTTCTAGCCTGATAGAATTAGTTGATTCACCGAACTCTTTTGCCATTTCACGCAAATAAGCCGATGCACTGCTGTTCGAAAAGAACTTGAGCAGCATCTTAACACGCGTTTTTGAGGTAATTAGCGAGTCCAGCACGGCGCGAAATTAGAGAAAATTGGATGAGTAATAAAACTACTCTATATATAATCTGAGGCTAAAGTAACCCCCCATTACGATGGCTTTTACTTAGAAGAATACAGGAACATGAACACTCACGGATATAAATGGCTTTTGCGCTGGAAAATGGATTGACACGGATGCAGATAAATTGAAAAGCATTCATCAGCAAAGCTAATATTGGGTAGTACGGTTTATTTGAAAGCACCATCAGAAGTAACAGTGTATTTATTTCTTTATCCGTAAATCCGTGATCCCTGTTTCCTCCAGGCTTTTCCGTCCTTGGTTTTCAAACCTTCCTCAACAATAACCCGCTCACTTCCACCCTGATAGCCTGCCCCAGTGCTTCCAAAATCACAACGAACTTCTCCTTCCCCTTTCCCGACACAAATCCCTTCAACCCCTTCATCGGTCCGTCCATGACTTCCACTTCCTCTCCCTTCTCAATATCATCTGCCGGCAACGCCTCTATCAGTAGTCCGGTTTCAATAAAACGGATGATGGCCTCGAACTCCTTTGGATGTAAAGACGCCGGCTTGCCCTCCTGCCGGATCGCCCACGCCACACCCGGGATCTCCAGTACAGAGCTGATCCTGAATTCAGGAACCGACACGAATATGTAGGAATTGAAAAGCGGTACTTCGACTTTCTTCTTGCGGTCACTCCACTGACGCATTACCTTCTGCATGGGAAGGAATACCTCAAAGCCTTTCTTGCTCAGCACATCACGGACCTTTTTCTCCTGACGACTCTTTGTGTAGAAAACAAACCAGGGATTGGAAGAGGTGGTCATCAGTGACTTGTAATGGAAACAAATTATGCCGAAAATTAGATAATATTTAAGAGTCCAGCTTTTAAACTTTCCGCCCCCCAGCCTTCCCTATGAAAATTGTAAAAGTCGCTGTTCCGCTCATCATCACGTTAGCATTGGCCTACGCTCTGAATCGCAGCTGGAATTTCGGATCTCCCATTCCTCCCCTTGGAAAGTTCCTCGATCCCTTCCATGGTTTCTGGCAGAATGCTGAACCTTCCAAACCCGTTGACCGGAATCTTTCTATCACCGGACTTACCGCACCTGTTTCTGTTTTATATGACAGCGTGCGCATACCACACATCTTCGCTAAAGATGACAATGACCTTTATACCGCACAGGGATTTGTAACAGCATCCGATCGCTTATGGCAGATGGAATTCCAGACACATGCCGCCGCAGGAAGAGTCTCTGAAATTGTAGGGAGTGCCGCACTTGACTATGATCGTCGTCAGAGAAGACTTGGAATGGTCTTCGCCGCCAAGCGTGCTGTGGAAGTCATGGAGACTGATCCCATCAGCAAATCAATCGTTGACCACTACACGGCTGGTATCAATGCCTATGTTCAATCTCTTGACTACGAAGATTATCCATTCGAATATAAGCTGCTCGATTACGCACCTGAACCCTGGACCAATATCAAGTGTGCATTGCTTCTCAAGAACATGGCGCAGACTCTTAACATGGGTGAAAAAGATCTGGAGATGACCAACGCATTGTCTCTCTTCGGAAAAGAAACACTGGATCTTCTTTATCCTGACCGTGAGCCTGTCGGTGATCCCATCGTTGACAACACCGGCAAATGGAAATTCAAACCAATTGTCATGGACACATTGCCAATGGCATTACCTTCCGAGCTGATCTCACAAAAGCCATTGGATCAGTCGCCACCCGATGTGGGAAGCAACAACTGGGCAGTGAGCGGTTCAAAGACTGCATCCGGTTCGCCGATACTATGCAATGATCCTCACCTTCTGTTAAACCTTCCATCCATCTGGTATATTATTCATCTGAACTCTCCTACGGTCAACACCATGGGAGCTTCTCTTCCTGGTTCGCCTAACGTGATCAGCGGGTTCAATGATTCCATTGCATGGGGCGTTACCAATGCACAACGTGATCTGGTCGACTGGTATAAAATTCAGTTCAGGGATAATGCAAAGAACTCCTACAGAAGTGACGGCGACTGGAAGCCTACTCAGAAAGTCATTGAAAAATTCCTTCGCAAGAATGCAGAGCCATTCTATGATACTGTAACCTATACGCATCATGGTCCGGTGGTCTTTGATGAAAGCTTTCACCAGGAAAGTGAATCAGCACATTTCGCCTTCCGGTGGATTGCACACGATCCATCCAACGAGATGATGACGTTTCATAGAATGAATCGCGCAAAGAATCATGGTGATTACATGGCAGCGCTGGATCTTTATTCAAGTCCTGCCCAGAACTTTGTCTTTGCTTCTGTCTCCGGCGACATCGCGATGAGAATACAGGGGAAATATCCTGTCAGAAGAAAGGAAGAAGGAAAATTCATTCTTGATGGAACACTGACTTCACAAGAATGGAAAGCATTCATTCCCAACGATCAGAATGTGATGTATAAAAATCCGGAACGTGCCTTTGTCAGCTCTGCGAATCAGTATCCGGCCGATTCTACTTATCCCTATTATGTAGGAGCTTCTTCTTACGAAGCGTATCGCAACAGAAGGATCAATAAAGTGCTGTCAGAACTGAAGGGCATCACTCCTGCCGACCTGATGAGGCTTCAGAATGACAATTACAATCTGAAAGCAGCAGAAAGTCTTCCGCTTTTCATCAGTTCACTGGATCAAAGCAGTCTGAAAGAAAACGAAAAGAAAGCATTGCAGATTCTACAGTCGTGGGACTACTATAACAATCTTGAATCAGAAGGTGCTTCATACTATGAAGCATGGTGGGATGCTTTGTCCCCGATGATCTGGGATGAAATGGATAGCGCTCATGTTGCCATGCGGAAGCCAACGACGTTCAATACACTCTGGCTGATAAAGAATAAGCCAACACTCTCCTTCTTTGATATTATCTCCACACCTGAAAAAGAAACGGCAACCGAACTTCTGAGAAAAGCTTTTGTTAAGGGTGTGAATGATATAGAAGCGTGGAAAGAAAAGAATAAAAAAGATCCACAGTGGGGAGTATTTAAAGATGGAGTGATCACACATCTCCTGCGACAGGAAGCCTTGAGCTACCATATTATTCATGGTGGCAATCATGATATCGTCAATGCGCATTCAAAGAATCACGGACCATCCTGGAGAATGGTGGTGAGTCTTGAGAAAGCGGGACTAAAGGCCTGGGGAGTTTATCCGGGAGGACAAAGCGGCAATCCCGGCAGTCCGTTTTACAACAACATGATCGAACCGTGGACAAAGGCGAAATATTTTACGATGCACTTTGTCTCTTCACCGGAACAACTTAAAGGCTTTCAATATTCTAACACTCAATTATCTCCCTCGAAATGAACTTCCTGAAACAAACACTCTTTACGATTGCACTTTGCTTTATACTTCAGTATTTCCTTCCATGGTGGACGCTGATCATTGGCGCGATGGCGGGAGGATATGTGTTTGGTAAGAGTGGATGGATCTCTTTTCTGTCGGGATTGGTAGCCGTAGGCTTGCTGTGGTTTGCCACGGCTACAATGATTGATCTTCAGACCCAATCGGTGCTGACGGAGAAAGTCGCGCGTATCTTCCCGACCAAGACACCGGCATTGCTTTTTGTGCTTACCTCCTTTATAGGAGGATTACCGGCAGGGTTTGCCGCGTTGACGGGGACGATGATGAAGAGGAGATGATGGGGATAAGTATTTGTAAATAATTGAACTGCATAATTTGGGTTACTTGAAACATATATCAATCGGATTGATACTTATCCTTCTGAGCTCTTGCAAGGAGAAAGGTCAATTTCTTGACAAGAAGTATGAAGGCTTTTGGGCAGGTACTTACTGGACATATGAGTTCAAAAAGAACGGACGGTTCATTTTCAAGTCCGAAGGACATTACGGAAATGTCGAGGATTCCGGATTTTATTTTGTTGGCGATAGTTTAATACTCCTCAATCCAAGTACAGACTTTTATGCTCTTGATGAAGCATTAAAAACTCGACTCAAAATTATTAACAACAGCTGTATTCGGGATTTTGATAGCAACTATTACTGTGTTGTAGTAGATACGATTGTTCGATTGAGTGAGCTTGAATTGACTTTTCAAAACAGAGTGATCGAAATTGTAGATACTTTACAAATAGTTAAAGATGAGAAGGAAAGAGTTGCATCATATTATCACGACAAGGAAGAACTAAAATTTAAAGTAATGTATGATGGAATTATCGTGATTGATAATCTCGAATTTCATTCATTCAATTTATATCGTTATGACTTAATAGAAGAACAAAAATATTATTTAACTTTTCTGGCGACTAAGAAACCTTTTGAAATATTTCAATTAAATGGTAATTCAACAAATAGGTTAAGTTTGATCTATACGAAGTAGGGAAAGATTGAGTAAGGAGTGGAATTTTTTCACTCTGCAAAGATAAACTTGAGTTTGATGTCCAATACAAGAAGGTCATCACTCCTGCCTCAACCACCTTACCGGATTCGAAGTAGCAACCCTGATCGTTTGAGACCATACCGTCACTAATGCCACTCCGGCAATGATCACTACACTCACTAAAACAAGAAGTGGCGTGATACTGATCTTGTAGGCGAAGTCTTCCAGAAATCCCTGACCCAGGATCACACTCACCGGAACTCCAATCATAAGGGCTATACCTACCAGCATCATAAATGATTTGCTCAGCAGCAGCAACACATCTGCCACCGATGCCCCCATTACTTTACGGATACCAATCTCTTTCGCCCTGATCTGCGAAGCATACATCGCCATGCCCAGCATCCCCAGACACGCAAGCGTGATGATCAGGAACGTAATGTATCCTATGATGACCGGAATATCCTTCATGCCCGCCTGATGATACGCCGCGTCAATCTCCTCGTCCATCATCTTATAATCCATCGCATGAACAGCATCATGCTTTTTCCAGATCACATTAAGAGATACTATCACCGACTCTTTTTGTGCCGGGTGGATCTTCGCACTTAAATACTGAAGCTTGCTGTTATTGTATCGTAGTGCCAGCGCACCGATCTTATTCGTCAACGGACGAAAGTGAAAGTCTTTAACAACTCCGATGATCCTTAGCATCATAGAATCATTTGCATAAATGGTCTGACCTAATGCATCGTTCGGATTCAGAAATCCGAAATGCGTAACCGCAGTTTCATTGAGGATAACATCTTTCTCTCTTCCCACCTGCTCCTCTGGATTGAAGTTCCTTCCGGCAAGGAAAACAAGCGACAGGTTTTCAATGTAGTGATCATCTACAGCAAAATCATGCATGTTCACCGACTGATCATCCTTGTTCTTTTTATAATCACCTGAACCTCCCTCAAATGTTCCGAGCTTATGCGATGCTCCGCCAACTGCTATCACACCCGGCACACTCCTGACTTCATTTGCAATCTTTTCAAAGGCAATACCCTGCAGGTCCATGTTGAGATTATCTTCCTGACTGATTCCATAATCTGCCGTCAGCATGTAATCCACCTGACGTGTTACCACCGACGCGATGATCACAAAGATCACCGAAAGTGTGAACTGCGTAACCATCAGGATCTTTCGCAGGGTGAGTCCTGAATAGATCCTGAGATTCTGAACATCCTTCAACACCTGTGATGGTTTGAACGCAGAGAGATACGCGGCTGGTAACGTTCCCGCCAGAATGCCCACCACCATCGCGAACAAAATGAAAATGATATACAGTGAAATATCTTCGTTGAATTCAAGCAGGAAATTCTGATTGAATGACAGTTGCAGAAATATATCTTTCAGAAACTGCAGCAGAAGGTATGAACACACCAGCGATGCCATCGAGAACACGACAGCTTCACCAATGAACTGAAGGAACACCTGATAGCGCTTCGCTCCCACAACTTTGCGTACACCTATTTCTCTTGCGCGCGACAACGACTTTGCAATGGTGAGACTCGTGAAGTTAAACACAGACATTAGTATGACGATGCCGGCAAGGACACCAAGAAAGATCAGGAAGAAAGCAGGCATCCCCTTTCCCATTTGTCCTGACAACTCAGGACCGGGAGTAATTTTATTTAAAGGCTGCAGGTAAAATGAATATGCGATATCGCGACCGTCTGATTTCAGACCAACACAGTATTTCTTATTGACTTCATCGAGAGCCTGCTCAATCTCTTCTGCCTTGTGACCATCTTTTAGTTTAACGTACAGATAGTTGTTATCATACGCACTCCAGTCGCTCATGGAAGGATTCATCTTACCATTCTTTTCAAAGGCAGGAAGATTGGAAAGAGAGCAAAGCATTTCAAAATCAAAATGTGTTTTACCTTTCAACTCTTGCAAGACACCGGTGATGATGAAGTCGCCATACCCGGCCAGTGAGATCGTTTGTCCGATGGGTTCCGCGGTACCGAATATTTTCTCCGCTGCGCGCTGAGTGAGCACGAGACTGTTGGCAGTCGCGAGCGCTGTGTTGGAGTTTCCTTTTACAAAAGGGAAGTTGAACACCTTTAAAAAAGAAGGATCCACGATGAGACCTTTAACAGGAACGCTGACATTATGGAAAGTGGCATCGCCGTTCAGATGCCGGCTGACACTCACGACCTGTTCACTGAAAGTATAGTCGTTGATAGCCTGTCCTAATGGCAACGGAGCTGAGGCGAATTCGATGCTTCCCCACTCGGGATGAAGGAGGCGGGTATTAACGCGATAGATCCGGTCGCTGTCGTGATGGAAGTTGTCGAACGAGAGCTGCTCTTTGATGATCATGATGATGAGCATACCGAGGGACATGCTGACGGAGAGGCCGATGATATTGATGAGCGAAAAGACCCTGTTGCGGAAGAAATTTCTCAGGGAAGTGATCAGAATATTTTTGAGCATGCGGCTTGTCGGTTTCAGGTGACGACCATGATATGCCAAATTCGCGCCATTGCGATTCCGGCATGAATTGAAAGATGATTCCTAAAGATGTGTACGCTAATGTCTTAGGTCGTTCGCAGGCGGACGATGAGCATATAGAACTGCTAGAAGCATTGTGGATAGATGCTGTTGATCACAGATCTATGGGTGAGCAATAGCATCAATTATAAGAAAGGATGGTTATTTGGGGGCAGTTATGGGAAAATTACTGGTAACGCCTATATTTGCCGACTGTTTAAGGAGAGGTGGGTGAGTGGCTTAAACTAACAGTTTGCTAAACTGTCGTACGGGTTAAACCGTACCGGGGGTTCGAATCCCCCCCTCTCCGCTCTACCTTCGGTCCGGTAGCTCAATTGGATAGAGCATCAGCCTTCTAAGCTGACGGTTCGGGGTTCGATTCCCTGCCGGATCACATTTTATTTCTTGCGCTTACGATAACTATTAATATCTTCGCGCCTCCAAATTTATTCTACGCTGAATTTGGATAGTAGTTCGGGGCGTAGCGTAGTCCGGTATCGCGCCTGGTTTGGGACCAGGAGGTCGTAGGTTCGAATCCTGCCGCCCCGACTTCGCCCGCTGAAACTTATCGTTTCAGCGGGCGTTTTTTTTATACATTCTTCGAAGAAATATTGGCATGCGGGCTACGTCGGGTGCGACCCGACCTCAATCCACACGCTTTAATGCCTGGAGAGATAAAGAATTCTATCGAAGCCAAATTCTATTTGAATATCCCAACCTGGTTTTCGAAAATATCAAGATACCCACCCCATATTGGGATCAAGAGGTGATTCGATTCTCTTACATAAACATTGTATCTACGAGTATTCTGATTCGAAGTATTTCCAATCGCTTTGCTAAATCACGTTCTTCATTCATTTTTTTAATCCAGGCAACCTTATCTTCTTCAGTTAAGATCAATTCATGCTGTGCTGAGCCAAGAGTTGAAATACCCGCCATTATTGTCACCACTAATGATAAAAATGTCCTCATTTTATTTCTTTAACTCTTAAGATGCTGGAGTATTTCAATTTCCATAAAGGAGTCAGAGATTTTCAAAAGTCCAGCTTGCTCATTTGTTTCAGACACTTACAAAAGATAGAATGTTACCACTCTCCTTCCTGCACCTTATACCGACAACCATTAGGGTGAGATAGGTCTTGAATCCGAATATCAACCGACTACACTCTGAATAGGATCCGAATAGACTCCGCGTAAGCATGGGAAAGGATCAGGCATGAATCAGAGAGGCAACCGAGGTGAATCAGAGACCGATCCGACATGAATCAGAGAAACATCAGAGAGTAATCAGAGGCGAATCAGAGAACAATCAGGCAAGAGACAGAGAAAAGCACGGTTTTATTGGGAAGCGATCAGAGACGCATCAGAGATTTATCAGAGAATGCAGCGTTTTTATCCGAGAATCATCAGAGAGCGATCAGAGAAACATCAGAGAAAGCATGCAATGGTAGCTGAAAAGTACGAGGAATGTCCGAGAAACGTTCGAGAAACACCCCCAAAAACCCTCAAATTGGGCTAAAAACGAAGAAAATGGAGTGTAAATCTGGAGGTGAATGTTAAAAGTGGCGATTTTGGGGTGATTTGGAGGTTTTGAGTTGTGCCTGGTAGAGTCACAGTTTAGTCCAAGCCTCAAAACAAGCCTAAAACGGAACCATATAGCACTAAAAAAGGCCATACGGCGTGGCCTGATGAGCGCCCGCTTTGGTGCTACAGGGACACGGATGCAGTGGGACCCTGCGAAGCTAACCAAAAGCGTCTCCTTGTAGTAAAGGAATATGGTAAGGCCTGAAGGGCCGAGATTTATTAGCGGCATGCGAAGCGTGCCGTATTAGAATGTGGAGATAAGCTTAAGCCCTGAAGGGGCGAGATTATGGTTTATAATTCACCATGAAACACTCACTATCATAAGCGTCGATTCCAATATGTGGTAATACGCAACTAACAATCTCGCCCCTTCAGGGCTTAATGCACTTTTGCATCCGAAACCCTGGCTAATAAATCTCGGTCCTTCAGACCTTAAGCTTGTAGCCATCAAGCATACTTCAAATGAACCGTGCTACCCAATATCAGCTTGCTGATGAGTACTCTTCAATTTACCTGCTTCCGTGTCTCCCGATATCTATCGGGACAATTTTACAGAAGCAAAAGTGTATTTATTTCTTATCCGTGCATCCGCCATGCCATATAGCCTTAGTGCTATAGGGTGTTCTCTGCATTTCTTTCCAAAGCAAACGGTGGTCCTGCATTCATCAAAAGCCATCCCCACCTCTGGGAATAATTTTTGTTGAGGATTCCGAATGGAGCAATTACCCATCACCATCGAATCCTTACACTC
Organism: Cyclobacteriaceae bacterium; assembly: GCA_013141055.1. NCBI lineage: Bacteria > Pseudomonadati > Bacteroidota > Cytophagia > Cytophagales > Cyclobacteriaceae > Cyclobacteriaceae bacterium. The sequence continues at coordinate 590,551 of JABFRS010000002.1, forward strand.
CAACGGCGGCGCACGAACTGTGACCCGTGCCGTCTTCCCTCCCGGTGCCAGCGCGGTCATGCATTACCATACCCAATACAATGAATCGTTCAGGGTAATAGAAGGTCAATTGATCCTCATCAAAAGCGGCAAGGAATTTAAATTGAACATCGGCCAACTGTCGCCCGAAATTGAGTTTACCGAAATTCATACCTACAAGAACAAGTCAGACCATGAAGTCATCGTCGATATAATTCTGGAACCCGGCCACCAGGGTTGTGAAGATTCAAATCTTATCCTCGCCGCATTGGCAAAAGAAAATAAGCTGGGCCTGCTCTCAAAAAAGTATAGCTTGTTCTGGCTCGCCTTCTACGACCTCACCAATACCATTCCCGTCGGACTTGCCAAAACGCTTTGTTCAATGGCTACATTTTATTACGGCCGTAAAAGGATAAAGAGATATCAGCGATTTTTGTTGTCGATGGTGGAGAACCTTCGTTTGAAAAAAGTTGAAGAAAAAACAGTGGCCACGGATTAAAAGGATCAAACCCAAAAGAAAAAGTGATCACGGATTCATGGATAAAAAGCAATACAGCTTTTGCTTAAGAAAGAGCATCAAAGGCCTGAAGCTCCTACACTGAAGCTTCAGCGCAGGATTAAGGGCGAGATTATGGTTTGATAATTCACCATGAAACATTCATCATCATAAGCGTCGATTCCAATTGTTAATACGCAACTAACAATCTCGCCCCTTCAGGGCTTAAATGCACGTTTGCATCGGAAACCCTGGCCTGCGGCCAGGGCTAATAAATCTTGACCCGTTGGGCCTTAAGCTTGTGGCTATCGATGACGCATGGTTCAAATAAACCGTGCTTACCAATATCAGCTTTGCTGATCCGCAAACTCAAAATTAACTGCATCTGTGTCAATCCATTTTTTACGAAATCAAAAGTGTTTTATTTCTTATCCGTGTATCCGTCGTCCTGTATTCATTTTCCAAAGCAAACGGTGGTCCTGCATTCATTTCTAAAGCAAAAGCTCCTCTTATCCTTATTACATCCGTATTCCCGATATCGGACAATTACTTAATTACCACCGCCCGGGTTACAAATAGAGAAATTCTCCTCCCCATCTTTAATGTATAAACACACCACCATGAAAAAGATCCTCCTCCTGCTTATCATCTCCTGTTTCAGTTTGTCAGCATTTCCAAAAGGACCAACTCCCGCCGCATCCCCAAGAGTCGATCAGATGATCGCTGACTGGGAACGGGCAAAAGCATACACAAAAGAATACCTCGATGCCGCTTCTGAAGAAGCCGTTAATTTTAAACCTTCTCCTGAAATGAGAAGCTTCGCAGAACAGATGCTTCACCTTGCCATGGGAAGTCAGGGCATTGTTGCAACGTCCACTGGCAAAGACATTTTATTCAAAGCCAACATTGAGAAGATGGAACAATACAAAAACAAGGAAGCACTCACCAAAGTGGTGATGGAATCATACGACTTTGTTATTGGTATCTTAAAAACCCTGGACGACCAGAAGCTTGATGAACCGGTCAAGTTCTTTAACGGTCAAACCTATACCCGTGGCACAGGAATCAGCAAAGCATTTGAACACCAGACTCACCACCGCGGACAAACAACAGTTTATCTGAGATTGAAAGGAATTACACCTCCGGGAGAAAAGCTTTTCTGATGGGTGATAGGTCGGTGATAAGGTCGGTTCCTTAGACAAAAATGTTACATACCTACGGCACGCCGGTGCAAATTATGCACTACATCGACTACAAAGATCAGGTCCCGCTGGGACCTTTAACTATCGCAATGAGGGTTGTCAGAGGGGAGCGCTAAAAAGACTGTTATGAGGTAACCCAATGTGACATGTAGTTCGTGGTCCCGGAGGGACCCAATCTTTGTAGAAAAAGATGATTTAGTTGGACCAGCATGCCGTAGGTACGCAACAATGATGAACGATTGCATTTGAAATATTCATTGTAATCATGGGTTGAGCTCCAAAGCAAACACCGTCAGTTATGCCCCGCAGCTTTAGCTGCTTCGGTGTAAATCCATTTTACGAAAGCAAAGGTGGTTTTATTACTATCCGTGCATCCGTGTTTCTGTATTTTTTCTCTGCAGCTATGGTTTTACTCTAGCCTCCAACTTTCCCTCAAATAATCTTACCAACGGTCGTTCCCCACCCCAAATCACTCGAAAATCTCCGGGAACTATACTAATTTTACCCCATGGTCTGGTTCCGTGATTTTACCTGGGTTGAAATGGTGCTCGTTGGAGCATTCGCCGTTTTTTATGGCCTCTACCTCGTCCGCATCATCCGCATCAGCAGGGTCCTCTCCACTCCTTTTTATACCGTATTCGTAAAGCTCGCCATCCGCACGCTTTTCTTTATCCTCATCATCGTCGCCTTCCTCGGTCCCTCCTTCGGCGACTCCAAAAAAGAGATCAAATCCGTCGGCAAAGACATCATGATCTGTGTCGATCTCTCCAAGTCCATGGATGCATTCGACATCCAACCTACCCGACTGGAGAAAATAAAATTCGAACTTAAGAAGGTCGTCAACTCTTTCACATCCGACAGGATCGGCGTCATCATCTTCTCGTCAGAGGCTTTCATGCAATGTCCTCTCACCTACGATCAGAATGCTCTCGACCTCTTCATCGAGACCATGAACACCAACCTGGTCCCTGCTTCCGGCACCGACTTCGGACCGCCGATGAAAATGGCCCTGCAGAAACTGGAAGATCAGGAAGGCGCAAGAACCAATCAGAAATCAAAAGTGATCATCCTCATCAGCGACGGTGAAGACTTCGGTGAAGAAACCGATCAGATCGCCAAAGAAGTTGAAGAGAAAGAGATCAAAGTTTTCACCCTCGGCATCGGCACGGAGAAAGGTAGTCAGATCAACGCCGGTCGCGGTGGATACAAGCTGGATCAGCAGGGAAAAACAGTTATATCAAAATTGAACTCCGCATCGTTAAAGAAGCTGGCGAACCAGACCAGCGGTCAGTATTATGAGATCAATGAGTCCAGCAACGACGTGAACAGAATGATCAACACCATCAGCAAGATCGAAGGAGAAACCCGTGACGCCCGAATGGTGGACGTTTCCGCCAACCGGTACTTCTACTTTCTGTTAGCGGCACTGATATTGCTCCTGCTGGATATAGTCCTTAGCATTAAAACGGTAAGCATATGATCAAGTACTGTATTTTTCTTTTGATGCTGCTCTTCATTGATCCTCCCGGCAAGATCACTAAGGTCAACAGTGCAAAGGCAGAAGCGAAGAAGGCTTATCTCGCGGGCGACTACAAAGCGGCAGTTGCTCAATATAAATTACTCGATTCACTGGGCGTGAAAGAAGATGAGGTCAGCATGAACCTGGCTCACTCCTATTTCCAGCTCAAGGATACAACGAACGCACAGAATAGTTATCAGTCCCTTACCACCAGTGCCAATCCCAAATTCCGTTCCGTTGCCAATCAACAGCTCGGCGTGTTAAACAACCGCAATGGAAAGTTTGAAGAGGCATTGAATTATTTCAAGAGTGCATTGAAGGCAGATCCTGCCAACGAGGAAGCACGGTACAATTATGAGATGCTGAAGAAGAAGCTGGAAGAAAAAAAGAAAGAGGAAGAGAAGCAGAAACAGCAGGACAAGGATCAGAAGAAAGACGACGAGAAAAAAGACGATAAGGACAACAAGGATAATAAAGATCAGAAGAAGCACGATCAGCAAAAGAAAGACGACCAGAAGAAGAAGGACCAGGAGAAAAAAGATCAGGACAAGAAGGACCAGGAAGAAAAGGAACAGAAGGAGAAAGAGCAGAAAGAAAAAGAGGAGAAGGAAAATAAAGATCCCAAGGACGAAAAAGAAAAGCCTCCTTCCACTTCCAAGAAGCTGAAAGACATGAAGATCAGCGAAGAGAAAGCAAAGATGGTGCTTGAAGCCATGAAGAATCAGGAAGTGCAGTATCTTCAGCAGAATAAACGCAAGGCAACCAAGCCAAAGAGCAAGGGCAAGCCCGATTGGTAATTTAACACAGAGGTTTAAAGACATTATCATATGAAAGAAGTCTACATCGTTTCTTCCGTTCGAACTCCTATCGGAAGCTTTGGAGGTTCACTGGCCGGTCACACTGCTGTAAAGCTGGGATCCGTTGCCGTGAAGGGAGCGATTCAAAAGATCAACCTTGATCCCAAGCTGATCCAGGAAGTCTTCTTCGGAAATGTCATCTCCTCAGGACTCGGACAAGCTCCTGCCACTCAGGTAGCAGTAGGTGCTGGACTTGGTTATGAAATCCCATGCACACTTATTAATAAAGTATGTGCATCCGGAATGAAAGCAATTATGGTGGGTGCTCAATCCATCATGCTGGGACAAAATGATATTGTTGTAGCGGCAGGTGCGGAAAGCATGTCCAACATTCCTTACTATCTCATGAAAGCCCGTACAGGATACAAGTTTGGTAACGGCGAACTTCTCGACGGACTTACTTATGATGGCCTGACCGATGTTTACAATCATTGCGCGATGGGTGTCTGCGCCGACAACACAGCAAAAGAAATGAAGATCAGTCGCCAGGATCAGGACACTTATGCCATCAACTCCTACAAGCGATCAGCAGCAGCATGGGCCGCAGGAAAATTTAAGGATGAGATCATCCCGGTAGAGATGGTGGGCAAGAAAGGCGACGTCACACTCTTTGCTGAAGATGAAGAATACAAGAATGTGAACTTCGATAAGATCCCGGGATTGAAACCGGTCTTTACAAAAGAAGGAACGGTAACCGCAGCTAATGCATCCACATTGAATGATGGAGCCGCTGCCGTGATCCTCATGAGCAAAGAGAAAGCAATAGAATTAGGCATCAAGCCAATTGCAAAGATCCTTGGCTTCGCAGATGCAGCACAGGATCCGATGTGGTTTACAACAACACCATCCCTTGCCATTCCGAAAGCACTGAAAGCTGCAGGTGTCGACAAGAAAGATGTTGGATATTATGAGATCAATGAAGCATTCTCGGCAGTGGCCATTGCCAACAACATGCTTCTCGGACTTGATCCTGAAAAAGTAAACATCAATGGCGGAGCCGTTTCATTGGGACATCCCCTGGGAGCATCCGGTGCACGCATCACCCTTTCACTTGCCAACATCCTGAAGCAAAACAATGCAAAGATCGGGGTTGCCGGGATCTGTAACGGAGGTGGCGGGGCGTCGGCAATTGTTATTGAAAATCTCGGTTAATCCAATGATGTGCTGATAAGAATGACGCCGTCAGAATTATTAGCAGATCATTTTGAAATAACGAAGGAACCGGAGCGTTCGAAACACACCTAACCTTCAGATACTACAGCATGCTTCGTATACTGTTTCTCATTTTACTGTCGTCTTCTACACTGTTTGCCCAAAAGCAGATCAAGGTCTACTATGATGGAGCCAAGCGGCATGTCATGGAAGATTATTTTGTCAGCGCTGAGAACGACCAGCTACTCGACGGACCTTACAAAAGATTTTATCCCAACGGGAAACTTGAGATGGAAGGCGCCTACAAAAACGGTTACCGCTCCGGAGCATTCATGGAATATTTTATCAATGGAAAGCTTCAGAGAAAGATATCCTACCTCGACGGCATGCGTCATGGTCCCGTGGAAGTGTATGATGAGACCGGTGCACAGATACAGAAAGCTTCCTATCGCAACAATCAACTGGTAGACAGCATTAAATCGTATTACGAGTCAGGTGTTACCAAACATGAGACGATGTTCGTGAAGGGTAAGCCCGATGGTCTGATGGTTGAGTACTATTCTTCCGGAAAGGTCAAGAAAGAGATCACGTATAAGAATCGTAAGCCCAACGGTCCGACAAGAAGCTTCTATGAAACAGGCGTCCTTGCGGAAGAAGCGAATTTCAAAGACGGTATCATCAATGGCTTTTACAAGACCTATTACCGGAACAGTCAGCTGGAAACAGTTTCTACCATGAAGGATGGAGAGAAGACCGGCAACTTTAAAAACTATGATGAGCAGGGTCACCTGATGCTGGAAGGATTCTTCACCAACGGCAGACTGACCGATGTCAACACTGCTTACTATGCGGATGGAACGGTCCGTCATAAATTCCAGTATAAAGATGGAGCGAAGACCGGAAGTAATTATGAATATCATCCCAACGGAAAGACAAAGATCAAAGAGACGGTGTCGCTCAGCGGGATCGATGTAATGGAAGAAGGATATAATGATCAGGGTAAGGCCACCTATGAAAAGAATTTCCGGAAGTCAAAACCTTTTGGTGTGTGGAAATTTTATGGAGAAGATGGAAAGACACTTACGTTGAAAGAGACCTATCTGAATGGTCAGCTGCATGGCTTGCGCACAACCTACTATCCCAACGGAGAGCAAAAGGCAGAAGAGACCTGGCAGTTCAATCTGATCACAGGCACGGTAAAGAATTATTACGAAAGCGGAAAAGTTGAATCCGTTTGGGAATATCGCTCCAGCAGGCCGCATGGATTATTTACATCCTACCATGAGAACGGAAAGATGAAAGAGCAGGGAGAATATGTCGCTGGCAAGAAGCACAAGGAATGGAAAGAGTTTGATGCATCCGGCGCGCTCCAGAGAACGTTGGTCTTCAAGGCCGGGATCCTGGCAGAAGAAAAGAAGAACTGATCCGACCGACATTTTTCACAAAAGTCTAGGCTAACCAAGTAGTTTACTTTTACTTTGAGGCCGATGACCGCCATAAAAGAAACCAACTTCACACTCAAAGGACAAACAGGATTTTATCGTGGCAAAGTCCGTGATGTGTACTACTTCGGCGACCGCATGGCCATGGTTGCCACCGACAGGATCTCTGCTTTTGATGTGGTATTACCCAAAGCGATTCCTGATAAAGGAAGAGTGTTAAACCAGATTGCGGCCATTAACCTGAAAGCAACAAAGGATATCGTTCCCAACTGGGTGGAGGCTTCTCCTGATCCCAATGTTACCATCGGATTCAAATGCGAAACCTATCCTGTGGAAATGGTGGTGAGAGGATATCTCGCAGGTCATGCTGCCCGTGAGTATAAGGCAGGAAAAAGATTATTGTGCGGAGTGCCGTTACCGGAAGGTCTTAAAGAAAACGATCCGCTTCCCCATCCCATCATCACACCAACTACCAAAGCACATGTGGGGCATGATGAAGACATTTCAAGAGAAGAAATACTTAAAAGAAATCTGGTATCAGAGAGTGAATACAAGACGCTGGAAAAGTATGCATTGGCATTGTTTGCCAAGGGCACTGAACTGGCAGCACAACGCGGGCTTATTCTGGTGGATACCAAGTATGAGTTCGGCCGGCACGCTGGCAAGATCTATCTGATTGATGAAGTTCATACACCTGATTCATCCCGGTATTTCTATAAAGAAGGGTATGAGAAACGTCAGGCTGCGGGTGAAACTCAGAAACAGCTTTCAAAGGAATTTGTAAGACAGTGGTTGATTGAAAACGGCTTTCAGGGGAAGGATGGTCAGAAAGTACCGGAGATGACAGACGCCATTGTGCTCTCCATTGCTGACCGATACCGCGAATTATACGAGCAAATGACGGGAGAAAAATTAACTACGCTTAATTCAGGTTCTATTTTGGAACGAATTGAAGGGAGCATCGTTAATTACCTAAATTGAATTACTTTTGAGGCCTGAAACTACCTGGAAATAAAGAAGGATGAAATACACGATCGATAAGCAAGAAAAATACAGCTTACTAGCACTGCACGAAGAGAAATTGGATTCCAGCGTGGCACCGTCACTGAAGTCTGAATTGATCACCCTTCATGCGGAAGGCATCAGAAATATCATCCTCGATCTATCAGAAATAAAATATACCGATAGCTCCGGCCTCAGCGCCTTGCTGGTTGGAAATCGTATCCTTCAGGAAGATGGTGGCGTATTTATTCTCGCCCGCCTCTCCGAACATACTCTCAAGCTTATCAAGATCTCACAACTGGACAGTGTTTTGAATATTGTTCCTACCATTGAAGAAGCAGTGGATGCAGTTTTTATGCATGAGATTGAAAAAGACATGAAGGACGGAGAGTAAGCTAAGTGCTTAAGCGTGTCTCTTAAACTGACCATTCTCGGTTCCAGCGGCGCACTACCAGCATACGGCAGGTTTACTACCTCTCAATATCTTATCGTTCAGAATCGTCACTTTCTTATCGACTGTGGTGAAGGTGCACAATCGCAGCTGATGCGATACTCGCTTGGCATTCATAAGATCAATCACATCTTTATCAGTCATCTTCATGGAGACCATTATCTCGGACTCACCGGATTACTATTCTCCATGCATCTTCAAAGGCGTGAAAGCGATCTGCATCTTTATGCATTCAGAGGTCTTGACGAAATACTAAGGGCACAGTTCAAACATTCATCTTCCTCATTACATTATAAGATCATCTTTCATCCGCTCAACGAAGGCATTGCTGAGATACTTTACGAAGATGACACCGTGACAATAGAATCAATACCACTGGATCACAGGATAAAGACTTCCGGATTTCTGTTTCGTGAGAAAACGAAGAGCCTGCGTCTCGATAAGACGAAACTCAATGAAGGCATCTTACTTCAACACATCGTTAAATTAAAAGAAGGACACGATGTGCTGGATGATAATGGTAACGTGTTGCTGCGCGCAAGCGATTTCACCTTGCCGGCAAAGACCTCCTACTCGTACGCCTATTGTTCAGACACACAACCATCAGAACGGATAACAGCACAGATCAAAGACGTTGATATCCTTTATCATGAGGCTACCTTTCTGGAAGAAGAAAAACAAAAGGCAAGAGAGACCTTTCACAGCACGGCGGCGGAAGCAGCAACGGTTGCGCTTCAGGCAGGAGCAAAAAAGCTGATCATCGGACATTTCTCCGCCCGCTACAAAGACCTGGACCTGGTGCTGCAAGAGGCCATGCAAATATTTCCCAACACTTCTCTGGGTATCGAAGGAGAAACTTTTGAACTTACAGATTGATGGAACAGGAACTTGATCAGAAGAAGAACAGACTGCTGATCGTATTGAGCGGGATCTTCCTGACCAATGCGCTCATCGCTGAAATGATCGGCGTAAAGATCTTCTCAGGAGAGAATACCCTCGGCCTCGCTCCTGCCAATCTTGATATCCTTGGATTTACCATGGACTTCAATCTTACTGCGGGTGCTGTCATCTGGCCAGTAGTGTTCATCACTTCCGATCTCATCAATGAGTACTTCGGTCAGCCAGGTGTAAAGCGACTCAGCTATCTTACCGCAGGACTCATCGCCTACTCTTTTATCGTCATCTTCCTCACGATGAAGTTGCCTCCCGCAGGATGGTGGCTCGATGCCAACAATGTTGACTCAGCAGGAAACTATTTCAACATGGACTTTGCGTTCAACAAGATCTTCGGTCAGGGACAACGGATCATCATTGGTTCATTGTCGGCATTCCTGATCGGGCAGCTTGCCGATGTTTACATCTTTCACAAGCTGCGACTGATGACAGGATCTAAAAAGTTATGGCTGAGAGCAACCGGTTCTACATTGGTGTCACAGCTGATCGACAGCTTCGTAGTATTGTTCATTGCATTCTACGGAGTATTTACAACCAAGCAGATCATTGCCATCGGTATCACCAACTACATCTACAAATTTGTAGTAGCCATCTTACTGACGCCGGCAGTTTATGCGGGGCATTCGATCATCGACAAGTATCTTGGGAAAGAGCAGGCACACCGCCTTTCAGAAGAGGCGTCTCATCAAAGCAAAAAGTTTCTATAGACTTCGGCGTAGATTGTCGAGAACAATCGCCGTTGCTGTTGAAGCATTCAAAGACTCTGCTTCTCCGAACCTTGGGATGGTAATCCGATTCGTCACAAATTTCTGAACGGGTTCTGATATTCCTTTGGACTCATTGCCAATCACGATCAATCCACCTTTGCCAAATTTCATGGTGTGGATATTCTCTCCTTTCAGGAAAGTACCATAGACTGGCATCGATACGCCTGACAGAAATTCAGGCAAGGCGGTGTAGAATACATTCGTTCTCAGGAAAGAACCCATGGTGGCGCTGATGACTTTCGGATTATAGAAATCGGTCGTCTCCGGTGAAGCAATGATCGCCCTGATACCATACCATTCTGCTGTGCGGATGATGGTTCCAAGGTTTCCGGGATCGCGGATGTCGTCGAGGACGAGCACAAAATCGGTGGACTTGATCGAAGGTTTTACCTGGGCCTTCATCCTGACGACAGCCAGAGCAGAATTATTTGTCTCAACAGAGCCGACGGTAGTAAGTTCTGTTTCTGACACCCGGATGATCTCTTTGACTTTACCTAATATTGTGTCGTCAACAGAACTCAGAAACTCCTGTGTGCCCAGAAGCGTCAATATCTCGAAGTCGGAAGTCAGTGTTTCATTCACCGTCTTAGCACCCTGAATGAGAAAGCATTGCTCCGCTTGGCGGTATTTCTTTACTTGCAGGGACTTAATGAAGCTGATCTTGGATTTCGAAAGCATACGCGGGGCAAAACTGAAAGTTACCAAAATTTCGATTGGGCTGTGTATGGGTCTTGTGATCAGCGGATGTGTTGGCACCAAGTATCTCGAGAAAGATCAGAAGCTCCTTGACAAGCAGTCGATCAAAGTTCCCAAAGGTTTTGACAAGGAAGGACTCAACGACGATTTCTATGTTCAGAAAGCAAACCGCCGGTTCCTGGGGTTGCCGATCAACACCCTTACCTGGATGTATTATCTGGGATTAAGGCGCTTCAATAAAGAGACTTCGTGGTTCATTCAAAGCAAGAATGATTTCGTCCGGAAAAAGGAAAAGAAAGAGAAGAAGTTTGACAGAAAGATCGCGGCAACAGACAACGATCAGAAGAAAATAAATCTTCAGTTCCGCAAGCAGCAAAAGATCGAAGCCCTCAATTTCAAAATCGAAAACGGAAATCTTCCCATGCAATGGGGTGAAAAGGTTTCAGTCTATGATTCCGCCAATGTTACCGCTACCGTCGACAAGATCAACATCTATCTCTTCAACGAAGGCTATTTCCTGGGATCCACAAAACCGGAGATCATCGAAAAGAAACGGAAGGTAAAAGTGAAATATATCGTCACGCCGGGACAGCCATTCCTGTATGACACTATTTTCTATAGAATTGCCGACACAGCGGTAATGCAGCTGGTGAGACGTTATGAGCCGTTGAGCAAGCTAAAGATCGGCGATCGGTACGAACAAAAGAAGATCAGTGAAGAGCGGGACCGTATTGATCTCATGCTTAAAGATCATGGCTATTACGATTTCAGCAAGCAGTACATTGACTTCCAGATCGACACCGCATTCAGAAGGCGAAATGCTATTGCCCTTCAAATGGCCATCTCAGATCCTGTCAATCACGCACATCACAAAGTATTCAGGATAGACTCTGTCAACTTTACCACCGATGCCAGTGTGAAGAACAAATCGGGTGTCAAAAGAACCTCCACATACTATCATGATATCAAATACAATTATTTCCTGGACCAGTATAACAAGAAAATATTAACCAATCGTGTTTTCATTCACCGCGACAGTCTTTATAGTCGTACAAATACTTTTTCAACACAACGTCAGCTTGCCAATCTTGATATCTTCAAGTTTGTCAATATCAATTATGACACCTCTGGAGGAAAATTCATCGCCAATATTTTTACCAGTCCGCTGGATCGCTACTCCTGGACGAATGAAGCGGGTGTGACTGTGACACAGGGATTCCCGGGTCCGTATTATAGTCTCAGCTTTAAGAAGAGAAATATCTTTCATGGTCTTGAAATATTTGAACTGAATGGAAGATTCGGATTTGAAGGTGTTGCTTCTGCAACAGAGATTGGAAACGTTTATAAAAGCACGGAGGCCAACATCAATACTTCCGTAACCTTTCCACAGTTCCTTTTTCCATTGGGGAAAGCTGCTGAAGGTTTTGGTAAGTACAATCCCAAGACGCGACTGCTGGCAGGATATACGTATACTGACCGGCCCGAGTATCAGCGATCCAACGTAACGATATCTGGAACCTATACATGGGAGAGTAAGAACAGGACGCGCCAGTATTCACTGACACTGGTAAATCTGCAGATCATCCAGTCGACAACAGACAGTGCATTCAACGCTACTCTTTTGAATCTGCAGGCCACACAGGGCAATAACCTGATCAACTCATTCAAACCATCGCTGGTCAGCAGTACCATCTTTGCCATGACCTGGAATCCGAATAACTATGGTAATAATGACAGGAGCTCTTACTTTATGCAGGTGAAAGCAGAAAGCGGCGGCACGCTCTTTAACTTCTACACACCTACCTATGCTACCGATCGCGGACTTCAGACTTACAAATACTTGCGACTGGGACTCGATTACAGAAGAAAGAAGATCATTGACCGCAATACTTCCGTTGCCTTCCGCCTGAATACAGGAGTCTCCTACTCTTATGGAGGCAACAATGCCCTTCCATATGAAAAGTATTTCTTCATCGGAGGAAGTAACAGCGTTCGTGCATGGCGTCCACGAAGGTTGGGGATAGGTTCCTTCCCTCCGAACCTCAGCACCGATCCTATAAGCAATGGACTGTTTGACTACCGATATGAGAAGCCGGGAGAAATTCTATTGGAGGGAAGTATCGAATGGCGCAAGCATCTTTTTGGATTCGTCAACGGAGCCATCTTCATTGATGCCGGAAATGTATGGTCATTCCAACAGGCAACAACGCCTGCCACCAGCGAAACAACTGCGAGCTGGTCAAGCCAGGGTAATACAAAATTCTATTTCGATAAGTTCTACAATGAAATTGCTGTCGGCACCGGCTTCGGACTTCGCTTTGATTTTAATTTCCTTGTACTCAGAGTGGATGTAGGGATGAAAGCGTGGGATCCATCCAGACCTGAAGGTGAACGCTTTGTGCTTGACAGGATCAGCTTCTCCCAACCATACGCGGTAAGGAATGCAGATGGATCGTATTCAAATTATAAAGAGCCGGTGATCTGGAATGTGGGGATCGGATATCCGTTCTGATGAAGTCACAGGTTTATGACCTGATAGATCATCAGCTTAAAAGCCAAACAGATCTTCCAGTGCAGATATCAGCTTTGCAGAATTGGGAAGCATCATTTTCTCAAGATCTACATTGAGGGGAACTGCGGGCAGATCAACGGCACCTAACGTGCTGACCGGTGCATCCAGGTATTTAAAACATTCCTTGGAAATTCTTCCCGCCAGTGATTCAGCAAATGAATTCAGCAATGGCTCTTCGGTGAGCACCAGCGCGCGACCATGAGTTTTCACGGAATCAGTGATCATGTTCCAGTCGATAGGATTCAATGTTCGCAGATCAATGATCTCGAGACGGCCTTTAAAACTTTTGGCAGTTTCCTTGCTCCAGTAAACTCCCATTCCATAGGTAATGATCACAGCAGAATCTCCTTCATGGATATGCTTCTCATCCGCCTGTAAAACTTTATTGGCTTTGCCGAGGGGTATCATGTATTCTTCATCAGGCTCCGTCATCTTTGCCTCAGAAGTACCAGGAACTTTGCTCCAGTATAATCCCTTGTGCTCCAGAAGAACAACAGGATTAGGATCATAGAAAGATGCTTTTAATAATCCTTTCATATCCGCTGCACAGGAAGGATAAACAACCTTGATACCTCTGATGGTAAGCAATGTCGATTCAATGCTTCCGGAATGATAGGGGCCACCGCCGCCATATGCACCAATCGGAACCCGTATCAATGACTGAACAGGGAACTTTCCTTTTGAGAGATAACAGCTTTTGGAAAGTTCCTCCACAAGCTGATTGATTCCCGGCCAAATGTAATCGGCGAATTGTATCTCAACGATTGGCTTGCATCCCACGGCAGACATACCGGCAGTAGAACCAACGATATACGCTTCCTGAATCGGAGTATTAAAAACACGTTCATCACCATACTTCTGCGCAAGCGTTGCTGCTTCACGGAATACACCACCCAACCTTCTTCCAACATCCTGACCATAGAACAAAGCTTCAGGATGTTTCTTCAACAGTTCTTCAACAGCATGCAGGGCAGCGTCTACCATCACAACCTTCTCACCTTTCTTCGGAGTGCGCTGTCCCTTCTCTTCAAGGATAGTCGTTTCCGCAAATTCATGTGAGTTGAAATCATTCACATCAGGATCCGGCGATGCAACGGCGCGCTCATAATCCTGTTTTACTTTATCTGCAGCACGCTGACGTATTTCTTCAAGGTCATCCTTTCCATAACCAGCTTCCAGCATTTGTTTCTCCAGGATGATGATCGGATCACTTTTACCATGAAGCTCAAGATCTTCACGATACCATTCCTTTCTTACACCGGAAGTATGATGTCCCAACAGTGGGCACTTTGCATGTACGAGAATCGGAGATCTGTTTTCACGGACGAAGGCAATGGCTTTCTCCATTCCAAGATAGCTGTCGCTAAAATCAGAACCATCCACGCGCATTCGTTCAATACCTTTAAACCCGGCAGCATATTCATACGCGTCGGTAGTTCTCATCTCAGCACCGGTAGCAGAAATTCCCCAACCGTTATCCTGAATGAGATAGATGATGGGAAGTTTTTTAAGAGCCGCCATTTGAAAAGCTTCTGCCACTTCACCTTCGGTAACAGAGCCATCACCAAGAGAACAAATAACAACGGGCTTATTCTTACCCTTTAATAAATTCTGTGATTCAAGATAGGCCAGTCCATGCGCCATACCCGTTGCCGGGATTGCCTGCATGCCAGTGGCCGAACTCTGATGGGGAATAACCGGAAAGCCTTCACGCCTTAATGACGGATGACCATAATACGAACGACCTCCCGAAAAGGGATCATCGCGCTTGGCCATCAATTGAAGCATCAACTCATAGGGCTCAAGTCCCATCGCGAGCAGCATCGATTCATCACGATAATAGAGCGAAGCAAAATCAAACGCTTTCAGCTGAAGACCTGCCGCCAGCTGAATGGCTTCATGACCCCGGGAAGTGCTGTGAACATACTTGCTGCAGATCTCCCGGTTTTCTTCATACGTCTCCCCCATGCGTTTGGCCGTACACATAAGCTCATACGCGCGTACAAGCGTTTTTTTATCAACAGGATTTTTAGGAGTCTTTACCGTTGTGGATGAAGATGGCATCTATCGTTTGAAAGCGGCTTCAAATATAGAAATTTTAATCCCCTGATGAGGAAGCTAATTACTCGATTTTAATGGTAACGGCCCTGGAATCGACAGTGGTTCTGCTCTTAAAGGTGATGACACCAGAGTGATAAAGATTGTCCTGAATCTTTGACAGCGTCTCCAGGTTGAGACTGTAGTTAGCAAGCTGAGGGTCTTTGGTCAACGGATACTTGGTGGCTTTACCCTGATCATCAATCTCCTGAACCGTCATCATAGCGTCCTTGCCGGAGAAAACTTCCAGCTCAACATAGTTAAGCGCACGCTTCATGTTTTCAGGTCGGTCATTATAGACGATAAGTACCTTGTTCTTGTAGGGAAAAACATAATGACTCAGGAAACTACCCATGATGCCCATCTGCTTTTTTCTTACCACGTGCGTCCATTTGGACTTTCCATCTTCTGTAAAGCTCACGACGTATGTGTAGTAATTGGAATATCCATAGATTACTCCATTCTTGGTCATTACGAGACTGGCTTCAAAGGTTGCCACAAGATCATTGTTCTCAAGTGAAACAAGGTTTACGACGCCCCAGTGAGAATCATCAAACCCGCCGATGTTGGCGAATCGGTTAAAGTCTTTATCGATCATGGACGATCCAAGAAGTTCCATGGTACCCGACGAAACATTGAAGCGATTGACGAAGTAGACAAAGTTCTTTTTCTGCTTATTGATTCCAACGACATAAGGCTTCACGCCTCCCAGCAATTCAAGGTTGGCACCATAATTATCACCAACATCCAGTCCCAGCTCTGAAATTGTGAAAGACTTTGTTTTATACAAATAGCTCATTAAGATCGGACGCTTGTCGCCTTTCAATGTCCTCTCTGCGAGGATGTAGCAGTTACCGGAGTTATCAACCTGGAAAGATTGTATTGAAAGTTCTTTATCAAGATTACCGGGTTCAAAGACTTTTTGCCAGACCTCCCCGAAAGAGGCATCCAGCAACCTGCATTCAAACTTCTGCTTCTCCTTGGCCTTTGTATTGAATAGTCTGAAGACAAGAAATGACTGCTCATCTTTGGATTTCTCAAGACCCAGTCCGCTTCCGGATTGCTTAAGTCCTGAAAAAGAACTCACGAGTATGGGTGTTCCCATTAATTGCATGTCACCATTCACTTCATTGACATAGAGAGAGAATTGATCCTGATCCGGAAAATCAATGGTGTATAGAATAAAAAGCTTTGTTGTGTTCCTGACGAATCCCACCATCTGAACCGTTTCTTTATCGCCTGTGGAGACAAATTCAGCGGACAGTTTTTTCATTCCTGAGGGATTGACATAATCATTGAAGCTCATGAACCAGAAAGCTCCGCCATTCAGTCCATAACCTGTATAAGCCTTACGCTCGCGGGTGTCAAAGAATACCGTTGAAGAAACGGAGGTATTCTTCCGTATGAAAGAGAATCTCTTGATGTCCAATTGCTCACGCAGCTGTTTTTGGTCGATGACAGGACCTTTTACAATCGTTATCTTTTGAGAATAACCAACAACCGATATCAGAACGAGGAAAAAGAGAAGTATTCTCATGAAGAATATTTTATTTATTGTAATAATGCCACTTACCGTCGAATTCAATATCAACTCTTCTTTCCTGTTATAGAATATTCTGATAGAGTTCCTATTTAAGTAGCCAAACTCATCAAATACTTTGAGTTTTTCAATAAAAGCATCTGCAATTATTTTCTCTCATTGGGTTTAATTTTAGATTGGATAATTCCAACTACCATGAACTGCTGGCTCCACCTCCACCTGAACTACCTCCACCCCAGCTTCCCCCGCTGGAGGAAGAGGATGAAGAGCTGCTGGAAGAACTATCCGACGAACTGCTACGGGTGAGTCGTGCAATAGAAAAGGTAGACCTTACTCTATGATTGCAATAATTACAAAGATGAATTTCCTCGCCCTGACCTGATGATGAATAGCTTGGAGACTTTATGGTGCGGCTTCCGGAAAGATAATACGCAAGGGTCTTGCATTTGGGACATGCCGTATACTTTGATCTTCTGTTCGGATAGATATTCATCTGAATATTCTGACATGAACCACATTGCCAGACATCATAGTCGGCAGATTTGAGCGTCTCCTCCATTTGTTGTGCCTTTGACAGAAACTCATCTTCATTTAATTCCGATAGTTTCTTCATAGCGCCCTGGCACTTGGTACACGTGCGGGGATGGTTACGGTATGATCGCTTCCGGGCGATATGATAAAAGAAGTATAGAAAGAATGGAAGGGGAAACAGTAATCCCATGAAAAACCAATAGATCTGTCCCTTCCTGAGAAACTCCACGATCTCATAGTACTTCTCCTTCTCCTGAAGTCGTTTGATCACATTCTTTACCCGCGCCAACCGGTGAAACAGGGTAAGCATGAAATAGAGATAGAGAGAAAGAAAACACAAGCCTGCCGCATCTTCATTGTTCCTGAAATTGAACAAGAGAATAATAAGGGCAGGAAGAAATAAGAACTCAAGAAGCCACACCCATCGCTTCAATCTCATTTCGAAATACAATGTTTCGCCTGGATATTTCGAATTATAAAAATGACCATTGGCAGCTTTGATCCAGTAAGCGATACCGACAATCGGTGCCACAAACATTAAGATGAAGGCAATAAAAGTTTCCCAGCCGCTTACTTCTACAGGGGGTGCTGTGAGCTCTTCAGCATAGGAAGGATTGGTAAGTATTTTATCAACCTCCTGAATACCTGCCAGGACGCCACCGTTATAATTACCATTTTTAAATTCGGGGACCATGGAATTCATTTCGATGTGCTTGCAGGTGACATCTGGCAAGACTCCTTCCAATCCATAGCCGGTATGAAATCTTACAGTACGCTGATCTTTCACCAAAAGCAACAAGAGTCCATTATCATTGCCTGCCTGTCCGATCTTCCATGCATCAAAGAGTTTTTGTGCAAAGTCTGTCACATCCGAACTTCCAATTGAATTAAGAATTACTACCGCCACCTGCACGGTTGTTCTCTTCTCCAATGAACTTAAAATTGTGTCGATCCCCGCTATTGTAGACTGATCCAGTATTCCATCCGGATTTGAGACATAACTATTGTTGATGAGCTTCTGATTAGGAATGTTCTCTATTGTGGATTGGGAATAAAGAGTTCCGGAAATGAAAAGAAGAATGATCAGGGAAAGTCTCATACGATGAAATGAAAATTAAAACTTGAATGTCAATATTGCTTTCACTAACCCTTCACTTTCAAAATCCATCTGTTGATTTTCTCCTCCAGCAACACCAATGGTAGACTTCCGGAGTTCAGCACCTGATTGTGGAATTCTTTGATAGAGAATTTATCACCGAGTTCTTTTTCTGCCCTTGTTCTTAGCTCACGGATCTTGATCTGCCCGACTTTATAACACAATGCAGCACCAGGCGTTGCCATATATCGCTCCACTTCAACAATGATCTTGTCTTCTGACTCCGCCTCATTCTCCAATGAATATTGAATGGCCTGCTCGCGGGTCCATCCCATGGTATGAATGCCTGTCTCCAGCACAAGGCGAATTGCCCGATGTATTTCCATGCTGAGCATTCCAAAATGCTGATAGGGATCTTCATAGATTCCAAGTTCCGTGCCCAGTGACTCAGCATACAATGCCCATCCTTCCACAAACACGGAGATACTTTCAGGATGTAAAAATTCAGGAAGCTCTTCATTCTCCTGCTGCAGGGTCAGCTGGTAATAATGTCCGGGAATCGCTTCATGCAGGAACAATGCCTCGTCGGTAAATTTATTATAGCTCTTCACATCCGGAATGGGAACATAGAAAACACCGGGACGGGAACCATCCTTGTTTCCGGGAAGAAACTCGGCACTGGCAGAACCTTCACGGAATGATTCAGTCCTTCGAACTTCAAAACCACCTTTAGGTTTGAGATCAAATACATCTCCAAGCTTTACCTTGATTCGTTCATGAATTGCATTAAAGCCTGCGATCACTTCCTCAGGCTTCTTAAAAGGCATTTGCTTTTTGTCCTTTCTGACATGTTCGAAGAACGCTTTCAGATCACCCTTGAAGCCAATGGATTCTTTTATCTTTTCCATTTCACCCCGGATGCGTGCTACTTCGTTTTTTCCCAATGCATGAATTTGTTCAGCAGTCATGTTTGTAGTCGTGTGATACCGGATCAGATACTGGAATGTCTCTGCTCCTCCCGGCAATGCGCTTAATCCCGCTGTTTCTCTGCCTGCTGGCAAATAGGTATTGATGAGAAAATCCTGCAACTCTTTATACTTTGGAATCAGTTTATTGCTGACCATCGCTGTATAAGCCGTCGTCAACCGTTCTTTATCAGCAGTGGAGAAATCAGCAGGCATCATCGTTATGGGAGCATAAAAAAGATGTTTCGGAACCGGCGTGTTAATGAATCCATCCAGTTGAGGAATCATTTTTTTGATCAGCACTTTTGGCAATACCACTCCTGTTGCAATTCCTTTATTCATCTTCACCATGCAGGTGTCTAGAAAAGGAAAGTAAGCATCGATTCTCTTCAGCCAGTTGTCATAATCCTCAACTGTCTTGAAAGGTTGTAGACTTGTGCCACCTGCGAGTTGTGAAAAGTACAGGTGAAGCGATTGTATTTGTAATAAGGGGAATAATTCAAATGTGGGCATGTCGTACATCGGTGAGGCGATCGTCACAATCTTATTATTCAGGCCTTCGATCTTGATCCTGCAATCCCACTCCATCACACCCATGCTTAACCACTGTGATGGGGAAACTTTAGCAGAATCATATTTTGCCAGTTCCTCCAGGAACATATTATAGTTGGTGAGCAGATCTTTCTTGTAGGGATCAGAGATATAATTGGCCAGCTGAGAATTGTATTCAGAGAAACCTGCTTTCGTCGCTTCGAGAGGATTGATGCGCTTCTTAAATGCGTAGTAGTCTTTGAAGAGGCTGTCGATGGGTATTACTTCCGTGACGGGTTCGGATGATTTATTAGAAGTACAGGCAAACAAAGCAGCCGAAGCTAATAACAGGAGAATGTATTTCATGGATCAGGATTATGGGTTCGGGAAGATAAATTAAAGAATTAAGGAATGAAAGAGTGAAAGAATACCCATAATTAAAAATGAAGAGTAATGGCAATTGATTAATTTTCATTTACCAAAAAATTAATGCGATGAAATCAGTTCTCAGTATTCTCATATTATGTTATGCAGTTTCTTTACCTGCACAAACCCTTCCCTTTTCTTCCATCACCACTTACCCGGATACCTACACGGCAGGTAGTGTAGCGGCACGAATGATTGATGGCCTGGGGTTTAGGTTTTACTGGGCAACCGAAGGATTAAATGAAAAAGATCTTGCCTACAAGCCAAGTTCTGATGCACGCTCATGTCAGGAAACAATCGAACACATTTATGAGATGTCGTTTATGGCCATGAATGCTCCCTTGAAAAAAGTAAATGTGAATGGTCAGGATGTAAAGCTCCCCTTTGCAGAAATGAGAAAAAAGACTTTGGAGAACTTAAAAGCAGCAAGCGACTTATTACGAAAAGCTACCGATCAGGATATGAAAGACTTTAAAGTTCTTTATTCGGACGGCAGGAAACTATATGAATATCCTTTCTGGAATTTAATTAATGGCCCGATAGAAGATTGTGTATGGCACGCCGGACAGATCGTTGCATTCCGAAGAGCATCAGGAAATCCGATTGCGGAGAAAGATTTTTTTATGGGAAAATAAACAGTATCCAAAAATACTGCATGAGAATCGTTCGGAATTAAAGCCGTCGTTCTATTTTTTCATTTTAAATCCTACAGGCTCACGGTTTTTTATAGATGGCTCCAGTAGTTCCTTGATCAGTTTAAAGATTGAGGCAATATCTAACTGGTGATCCATGTGTCCCTGCTCAAGCTTTTCGATTTTTTTGGTGAGCTCAGCATATTCAACAACCATTTGCCGCATCTTCACAAACATTCTCATAATCTGAATGTTTACCGCAATCGCACATTGACTATTCAGTACACTTGATAACATTGCCACACCCTGTTCTGTAAAGGCATAAGGAAGATATTTAGGAAAGTTTCCTCTTCCGTTTAAGGTCACAGATTGTGACCTTATAAAATCCCATTCCTTGTTTGTCAATCGAAACATAAAGTCATCCGGAAACCGGCTCATGTTTCTTTTTACTGCCTGGTTAAGGATCTTTGGCTCTACCTGATATAAAGAAGCCAGGTCAAAACTGAGCATAACCTTGTGCTTTCGAATCTGATGAATGTGAGAATAAAGTTTGCTCTCCAGCAGCATTACTTCTGATTTTTTAGTCTCCTTCTTACTCATGCCTTAAATGTTTTACAGCGTCTATAGCCTTTTCTAATGAAGGATAAATCCTGCTTTCTATGCAAAATAAGGACATTCTAAAGAGAAATACTAATATTTTTAGTATTTAATACTAATTTTTGTAGTTTAGCGGCTGTGGATCGGAATATCATTCATATGGACCTGGATGCATTCTTCGTAGCGGTAGAATGTAAGAAAGAACCGAAGCTTCGGGGCAAGCCTTTGATCGTTGGGGGACAAAGTCGTCGCGGAGTAGTGGCTGCGTGTAGTTATGAAGCGCGTCGGTTCGGGGTTCATTCTGCGATGCCCATGTATCTGGCTCTTCAGCTTTGTCCTGATGCGACCGTTATCTCCGGAGACATGGAAGCATACAGTCTCAACTCACATCTTGTAACGGAGATCATTGCCGATAAGGCTCCCCTCTTTGAAAAAGCGTCTGTGGATGAATTTTATATTGATGCGAGCGGCATGGACAAATTCTTCGGTGCTTTTAAGTGGGCAATAGAATTACAGAACAGCATTCAAAAAGAAAGTAAGCTTCCTATTTCCATGGGCATGTCTGTAAACAAGCTTGTTTCAAAAGTTGTGACAGGAGAATTCAAGCCACGGGCGCAACGAAACATTCCGGCAGGAGAAGAAAAAGATTTTCTCGCACCTCTTTCTGTTGAGAAGATCCCGATGATCGGAAAGCAGACATCTTCTTTTCTGTACGACATGGGTGTGCATACCGTCGCAACACTCCGTGAGATGCCAGTCAAATTTCTGATCAGTGCTTTCGGAAAGAATGGACTATCGCTCTGGAACAAAGCACATGGGATTGATGAATCACCGGTAGTTCCCTATAGTGAGCAAAAGTCTATCTCTACCGAATCAACGTTTGAAGAGGACACTATTGATGTGAAAAAATTGAAATCCATTCTCATCGCGATGGTAGAGAAAGTCGCATTCCAGCTTCGTGAGCAAAAGAAACTCGCATCGTGCATTACGGTCAAGGTGCGCTATTCCAACTTCGATACAGAAACCAAACAGATACATATTCCATACACCTCTTCCGATCATATCCTGTTGCATGTAGTGCAAGAGCTTTTTGACAAACTCTATAACAGGCGTATGCTGATCCGGCTGGTGGGCGTACGACTCAGCCAGTTAGTACAGGGTAATCATCAGATTAGTCTGTTTGATGATACAGAAGAAGACATCAATCTCTACGAAGCGATGGATTTCATCAAGCACAAACATGGAGCTGAGAAACTCATTCGCGCCACCACTATGGACGTAAACAAAAGAGTGCGCATGGAAATGAATATGTTCAAAGGAAAAGTTTTGAAATTATAACAGATCATATATGAAAAAGCAAGCAGGTTCTCTCCGTTCAAATTCAGGTTCATCCAATGAATTATTTTTTATCATCTCGCCTTCCAAAAGCGTGGTTGATTACGTGGCAGCCCTTAAGAATCACGTCAAAAGTGCTATTGGTCACACCTTCGAAGATGAATTTTCAAAAGCGCATATATCGTTATTCAAATACCGCGACGCACATCCGGAGCGGGTGCTGTATCAGATGGATACCAAAGTGTCGATGTTCAATCCCTTTCATGTTTATATCAAAAATCTGAATTTCTTCACTCATGGTCCTAACAAAAGAACGATCTACCTGGAGATCGTTTACAAAAATCCGATCTGTGATGTCTTTCAGGGGATCACGGGACAAGAAACAGGCTTCCTGCCGCACATTACCATTGCAAAGAATCTGGACACCAGCGACTTTCTTATCGCATGGAATAGCCTGAAGAATCTTTCCTACAGTGAATACTTTAAATGCGATCATATTACTGTGTTGAAGAAAGCCCCAAAGAAATGGATGCATTATATCGATCTGCCATTCGCCGCCTAGATCTGATAAAACTTAAATCTTATGTATCTCAACTGTCACACAGGATTTAGTTTCAAATACGGAACACTTCACACAAAAGAATTATTCAGTGAAGCGAAACGGTGCGGGGTACATAAAATCGTTCTTACTGACATTAATAATACAGCGGCCTATATGGAAATGCTGAGGGTGTGTGATGCAAACAAGCCCGATAAAAACAATCTTACCAAATTCGAAAAGGAACCTTATCAGTTAGACATCGCTGTAGGAATTGAATTTAAAAGAGAACACGAGCTCCTTTATATCGCCATCGCCAAAAATAATGATGGATTTGAAGCGATCAACAAGTTCCTCTCACATCATAATCGGGAGGCTATATCATTACCATCCCGTGCACCGGAATTTGAAAATGTCTTCGTTATCTATCCATTGGGGAAACGTGAACCCTCTCAACTGCGTCCACATGAATTTATCGGGATACGTCCACATGAGTTGAGTGCATTCCGGCTGAGTCAGCTTAGCAAAGATTGTGTAAGACCACATCATGTCAATGTACTGCATTCATCGTATTACGTGGTGCTTCATCCGGTCACCTTTCTCCCACCCCAGAGAAAAGACAACAAGCTTATTTATACAGACTTTAATACACATAGGCTGCTTCGATCGATTGCTAACAACACTTTACTGAGCAAGCTACCGGAACATCAGCAAGCGCTAAAAAATGAATTCATGGTTCCGGAAGAAAAGCTTGAAAAGCATTTTGCCGATTATCCTGAGATCATTTCCGCCACAAAATTTATACTGGATCAATGTTCAATTGATTGTCCGCAGCAGGTTGACAAGAACAAGAAATTCTTTACAAACAGCAAAGAAGAAGATCTTGCATTTCTCAGGAAAGAAACTGAGAAAGGTTATAAAAGAATTTTTGCAGATGAGAAATACAAAAATGTCTGGAGAGACAGGATCGAAATCGAATTATCCATCATTGAGAAGAAAGAATTTACCGCGTACTATCTCATCACTTATGATCTCATCAATTTTGCCAAACGCAAAGGTTATGATTTCGTAGGAAGAGGAAGCGGTGCCAACAGCACTGTGGCCTATTGCCTGGGCATTACCAATGTTAATCCTATTGAACTTGATCTGTATTTTGAGCGCTTTCTGAATGAAGAGCGTACTACTCCTCCGGATTTTGATATTGATTTCTCATGGGATAACCGGGATGAAATCTATAATTACATTTTTCAAAGGTATAATCATCATCATGTCTGCCTGC
Organism: Cyclobacteriaceae bacterium; assembly: GCA_013141055.1. Taxonomy (NCBI): domain Bacteria; kingdom Pseudomonadati; phylum Bacteroidota; class Cytophagia; order Cytophagales; family Cyclobacteriaceae; species Cyclobacteriaceae bacterium. Next base: position 615,246 of record JABFRS010000002.1, read on the forward strand.
TGGGAACTCATGTCACCTATCAGGGCAAGTCCATCATTCGTGAGCTGGGGAAAGTTTTTGGTTTACCCAAGCATGAAATTGATGATCTCGTCGAAACCAGAAAAATCAGCATGGAGCGTGATCATATCGCAAAAATGGTATATGGTTATGCAGAGTTGATTGTTAAAAAAGAATTGCCTGCGAATTTCTCCATTCATGCCGGCGGGGTATTGCTTACTGAAAAGCCAATCTATGCCTATACTGCTACGGAGATGCCACCGAAGGGATATCCCGTATCGCATTTTGAAATGCATAACGCTGAGGATTTTGGTATTTACAAATTCGATATTCTCAGCCAGCGCGGACTTGGGCATATTAAGGAAACTGTAAAGCATGTAAAAAGAAATAAGGGCATCGATGTAGATGTCCATCGGTTTGACGACTTCAAGAAAGATGATAAGATCAAAGATCTCATGCGCAATAGCAGGGCCATCGGATGTTTTTATGTGGAATCACCTGCCATGCGGATGCTTCTGGGGAAACTGCGATGCGAAGATTATCTGACATTGGTGGCCGCCAGCTCGATCATACGTCCGGGAGTGGCAAGCTCAGGTATGATGCAGGAATATATCAGAAGATTCCATGCCGTACGAAACGGTGGAAGTTATGAGGTTATTCATCCGTTGATGGATGAATTAATGAAGGAAACTTACGGAGTGATGGTCTATCAGGAAGATGTTATTAAAGTGGCGCATCATTTTGCAGGACTCACGCTGACTGAGGCCGATGTTTTACGCAGAGGGATGTCAGGGAAATACCGGTCGAGAGAAGAATTTCAACGGATACGTGATCGCTTTTTTGAATCCTGTCGGGAAAAAAAATACGAGCAACGTGTCACTGATAGAGTTTGGCTGGAGATCGAAAGCTTCTCAGGGTATTCCTTTGCCAAGGGACATTCTGCGAGCTATGCTGTGGAAAGCTATCAAAGTCTGTTTCTGAAAGCTCATTATCCTTTGGAGTTCATGGTGGGTGTCATCAATAATTTTGGGGGTTTTTACAGAACAGAATTTTATTTTCATGAAGCACGTATGAATGGCGCCAGCATCGAAGCGCCATGCGTAAATCTTAGTGATCACCTCACTACGATCTATGGAGATAAAATTTATATGGGATTTATCCATCTGAAGAGCCTCGAGAATAAGCTCGCTCAGAATATTCCATTGGAACGAAAGAAAAACGGATCCTATAAAAGCATGGACAATTTTCTTAGAAGAACACCCGGCGTGGGTCTTGAGCAGCTTAGGATACTCATACGTGTGGGAGCTTTGAGATTTACAGGAAAAACAAAACAGAAGTTATTATGGGAAGCCATGCTTTATTTCAGTAATGCAAAAGCAAAGCCTACTACCACTGTTGATCTGTTTGATACGGAACCGAGAGATTATCCATTACCACCCCTCCATCGCCATACGCTCGAAGATGCTTTCGATGAACTTGAGTTGATTGGTTTTCCACTTTGCAGTCCGTTCAGGTTACTAAAATCTGATCATTCCAGTGATACAGTCAGTTGTGAACTCAAATCCAGAATTAACAAGCAAGTTCACATCATCGGTTATGTGGTCACCACCAAAGACACCAGAACGAAAAATAAAGAGACGATGAATTTTGGAACGTTCTATGATGCGAACGGAGATGTATTTGATACAGTTCATTTTCCAGATGTTGCGAGCAGGTATCCCTTCCGTGGAAGAGGATTTTATGAAATCTGGGGAAAGGTGGTAGAAGAGTTTGGAGTTTATACGATCGAAGTATCACGCATGAACAAGCTTCCAATGGTTCACAAGCGTCCAGAGAAAGCTTTTCAGGAAGTTCAATAAAAATCCTATTTGTACTTTGTCTTAAACTCTGCCTCGTCAAAGCCCAGTGTAATTACTTTCTTCCCTTCTTCAATCAAAGGACGCTTGATCACACTGGTCTTTTCCATCATCAATGCAATAGCACTCGATTCATTTTTAACCTTCGCCTGAGTAGCTTCATCCAATTGCCTCCATGTAGTTCCTCGTTTATTGACGAGTGATTCCCATCCCACCTGACCGCTCCACTCTTTCAGCTTAGCAGCAGATATTCCTTTTGATTTATAATCATGAAATTCAAACTCAATCTTATTCTTCTTCAACCAGTCGAGCGCCGATTTTACGGTATTACAATTCTTGATGCCATATACGATCATATCAATTAGATTTTAAATTTTTAACAAACTCCCCAATCTCTCCTCCTGAACCAGATCGGTTCTTCAGCAAAGAAATAAAAGAACTACCTACAATGGCGCCTGATCCATAAGCACACGCGGTAGAAAATGTTTTGTGGTTGGAGATTCCAAATCCGATCAGGAATGGATTCTTCAATTTCATCTGGCTTATTTTCCTAAAGTATTCCTCTTGATCAGAAGAAAAGGAATCTCTGGCACCCGTTGTACTGGAAGAGGAGACTGCATAAATAAATCCATGCGTTGAATCATCAATCTTCCGTATCCTTTCCTCTGAAGTTGTTGGAGAGATCAGAAAGGTATTACACAAACCATAAGCATCCATGGTCTTCTTGTACTCTTGTTGGTACTCATCCATCGGCATATCCGGGATGATCAATCCATCCACTCCTGCTTCAGATGCATCTTTGCAGAATTTTTCTACACCATATTGCAGAACGGGATTGAGATAACCCATAAGAATGATAGGGAACTTCACCTCTTTGCGGATATCACGCACCTGCTGAAGCAATTTGATCAATGTCATTCCGTTGTCGAGTGCAATCTTGTTACTTTCCTGAATGACGGGCCCATCCGCCACAGGATCAGAGAAAGGAATTCCTATTTCAATAAAATCTGCGCCTGCTTTTTCAAGTTCTATGGCAATGGCACCTGTATCTTCCAGAGAGGGGAACCCGGCGGTATAAAAAACTGACAATAGATCCTTGCTCTTTTTTTCAAGAAGAGTAGTTATTCTGTTCTTCATCTTTAGTGATTCATGCCGTAGTTCTTTTCTCCGGCGGTAATTGAAATATTTAATACATTCTGCTTTGGCGGTAATGGACAGGTAGCAAAAGAAGTGAATGCACAGGGTGGATTGTATATTTTATTGAAATCAATAATAGTCTTTCCATTCGAATCCGGCGGCTTCACATACATATATCTTCCTGCACCGTAAGTTTCATGAGTATTGGTGTTGTCTCCGACAATAACAAAATACTCATCACCACCTTCGTCCAGGACATCAAGACGATATTCACTCCCGTCAATGCTAAAAATTAACGTACCAGGTGATGGCTGATTGGTGGTTTGTCCTAACACATTAGTAATAGGAATGGTCTTTGTTGAATCCAAAGCTCTTTCAAAAGTGGCTTGCAATCTCCAGAGAGGGTCGACCGGAAATCTTTCAATACCAGTGAAGTTTTGAATTCCAGAACTTTCAAAATCACGTATGCGAACTCCGAATTTATTGTCGCGTTTAATGATGAACCATTGCAATGATCCATAATCCTGAACGACAGCCTTTGCAGAATCAGGATGATAAACTACTAATGATTTAATCGGCTTGCCATTACTCATAATATCCACACCGGGTAGTGTTTCAATTGTCACACTATTTTGCTTCAGAAGAAAGAATCCGGCGCGGTCCGGTATTTTACCCTGTGGAAAAACAATATTATTCTGTGAACCACTTCCAAAAGTATTGATCCCATCGTTCAGCCAATACAAACCAACAAGGTTCAGCCAGCCTTTTGGACCCTTCAGATCTTCAACGCGTTTCTTGTGCCAGGCTTCTATCTCCGTTTTATACGCCTCAACATCAAGGGGCATTTCTTTAGACTGCTTCGATCCGCAAGCCGTCACAAAAAATAGGCTTATCAATAAATAGACAATTCTCATATGCGTCAGATTTTTCAATTTCATTTTTTAATCTTTCTTACTCAATACTTTCCCCACTTGATGTATGTCTCCAGGTCCTTATCTCCTCTTCCTGATAAGTTAATAACCACAACATCGTCGCTATCGAATTGAAGTTTTTTGAGAACTCCAACAGCATGTGCACTCTCAATCGCAGGAATAATCCCTTCGTTTCTGCTCAATTCAATTCCAGCCTCCATTGCTTCGGTGTCGGTCACACTTAAAAACTGAACACGACCAACATCAAACAAGTGTGCATGTAAAGGACCAATACCGGGATAATCAAGTCCGGCAGAAATAGAATAGGGCTCCACCACCTGACCATCTTCAGTTTGCATCAACAATGTCTTACTTCCATGTAATACTCCAGGCCTACCTAACGCAGTGGTTGCCGCCGACTCACCTGAGTCAACTCCCTTTCCTGCAGCCTCTACACCAATAAGATTAACATGATCTGCATCGAGGTAGTGATAAAATGCTCCTGCAGCATTGCTTCCCCCACCAACACACGCAATTACATAATCCGGAAATGGATTTCCTTCCGCTTCTGTCAACTGAGTTTTCATTTCTTCACTGATCACGGATTGAAATCTCGTAACCATGTCAGGATAAGGATGAGGCCCCACTACTGAACCTATTATATAATGAGTGTCGACAGGATGATTGATCCAATGTCTCATTGCTTCATTCGTTGCGTCTTTCAACGTCATGCTGCCACTTAAGGCAGGGACAACCGTTGTTCCGAGTATGCGCATCCTCTCAACATTCGGACGTTGGCGCTCCATATCGTGCTTACCCATGTACACAATGCACTCCATGCCCATCAGTGCACATACCGTTGCCGTTGCTACACCGTGCTGACCTGCACCAGTCTCCGCGATGATTTTTTTCTTACCCAATCGCCTGGCCAAAAGTATCTGACCAATTGTATTGTTAATCTTATGAGCACCGGTATGACAAAGGTCCTCCCTCTTTAAATAGATTTTTGTTTTGTACTGCTCTGATAATCTTGAGGCGAAATACAAAGGCGTAGGTCGTCCGACATAATCCTTCAGCAGTTTATGGAATTTCTTCTGAAATTCGGGTGAATAGATGATGCTTAAGTAACTCTGACGGAGCTCTTCAACGTTCGGATAAAGCATTTCAGGAATGAATGCTCCCCCGAACTGACCATAGTACCCTCTTTCATTTACTGCGTAACTCATATCTGCACTAGTTTTTTAATCAAGCCAACATCTTTTACTCCAACCGCCTTTTCCACTCCACTATTAACATCAATCGCATAAAGATTCATATCCGAAAGGTTTTTTATATTCATAATATTCAAGGGAGAAATTCCACCACTTAAAAAAAACGGAATCTCCTGATCATAATTCTTTAGCAAATCCCACTGAAATGTAATTCCATTACCGCCGAAATCCTTACCCTTCGTATCAAATAAGAAATAGTTAACGCTTTTTTTGTAGTTGAGGGTTGTTTGAAAATCAAATTCGTTTCCTACAGCAAACGCTTTTATGATCTCAAATCCTTTTTCCTTTAACTCATCACATTGCTGAGGTGATTCATCTCCATGAAGTTGAATCAGATTAAGAGAATGTTCTGTGGCTGTGTCAGCAATCTCTTCCGTTGACTGATTAACAAATACACCCACTCTTTTAATATCCCTTGATAGCGAATCAGGGATTGCAAAATCTTTTCCAACAAAGCGCTTCGAACCTTGATAAAAAATAAAGCCCATATAGTCAGGATGTAACGCAGCAACATCCAGAATATTTCCAGCGTCCCGCATTCCACAGACCTTTAGCTTTATCTTTTCTAATGAATTCATTACCCGATTTTCCCCCCTAACTCATTAATAAACTTCAAGGCTCCCGCTCCAGGATCCTTTTGCTCCATAAAAGTTTGTCCCATTAAAAAACCCCGGAATCCATAACTTTTCAGTTCAACAATTGCCTGCACAGAATCAATCCCACTTTCAGAAATTTTTATTACTTCTTCCGGAATGATTCTCGCCAGCTGTTTGCTCGCTTCAATACTTACTTCAAAAGTCTTCAGATTCCGATTGTTCACACCAATGATATCAACATTAGCATTTAGATTATTTATTAGCTCTTCCTCATTATGAACTTCCATTAAAACTTCCAGGTGAAGAGAATGCGCCAGCGAGCAAAGACTTTTCAATTGATCCGGCGATAGCATTGCTGCAATGAGCAATATAACATCTGCCCCCATCGCTTTAGCTTCAATAATTTGGTACTCATCCAGAATAAAATCCTTTCGCAGGATGGGACATGCATTCACTTCTCTTCCATTGATCAGATCCTGACTATTTCCTCCAAAGAATTCTGAATCTGTAAGAATAGAAAGCGCTGATGCCCCTGCCGCTATATATCCCTGAGTGACTTCTTCGACTAAAACTTCAGCATTTATAATTCCCTTTGAAGGTGACCTACGCTTGAATTCTGCTATTATGCCATGACGATCTTCTCTCAGCAATTCCTTTTTAAGTGAGATCGTTGGCCGCGTCCAATACTTCATCTTCTCCAACATGACCTCCGGAGAAGCCAGCTTACGCTCAGCGATTTCCTTAAGTTTATACTCAACGATCTTATCAAGTATGTTCATTTTTCAATAAGCTTTTTAAATGCAAGATGAGCCATTCCTGATTCAAGAGATTCCTTTGCTTTGCCGAAAGCGTTTTCCATGCCAGACTTACGATCCGCGCAATATAATGCCATACCAGCATTTGCAATCACTACATTATTCTGAGCCTGAGTTCCCTCTCCTTTCAGAATTTTCAAAAAGATCTTTGCTGACTCCTCAACTGTTGATCCACCTTTGATCTCTTCAAATTTGATCTCACTCATCCCCAGATCTTCGGGCTCATAAACTTTTTCACCTTCATTGCTAAAAACTTTAATTGGCCCTGTGAGCGAAATCTCATCAAAGCCTTTCAGATCATGCAGGATGACGAATTCTTTCTTAGAATTCTGATAGAGATATCCATACTGTCTGGCGAGTTCAAGACTAAAAACCCCCACCAATTGCCTTCTTGGAAAAGCCGGATTTACCATCGGCCCTAGCATATTGAAAAAGGTCTTTACACCCAGTTCCTTCCTGATGGGAGCAACATTTTTCATCGCCGGATGAAAGAGCGGTGCATGCATGAAGAAGATGTTTGCACGTTCCAGACTTCGCTCAAGTTCTGAAATATCATTCGTGAACTTGTAACCAAAATACTCCAATACATTCGAAGACCCACTGACAGAAGATACTCCATAATTACCATGCTTGGCAACAGGCTGACCCGCGGCAGCAACTACAAATGAAGACAATGTTGAAATATTAAAAGTATTCTTTCCATCACCGCCGGTTCCACAGACATCCATTACAGGCAAATCAAAATTTACAGGAACACACAATTCCAGCATGGCATCTCTGAACCCCTGAAGTTCCTCAATCGTGATGCCTCTCATCATGTAAACAGTCATGAATGCACTCATCTGGCTGGGGTTATACTTCCCCGATGCCAACTCTACCAAGACCTGTCTTGCTGCGTCTTTACTAAGTGAGCGATGCTCAATCAATTCATTTAATATCTCTTTCATAATCAATTGTTCAGCCAGTTTTCAATCAGCTTCTTTCCATGCTCTGTCATTATTGATTCAGGGTGAAACTGGACCCCCCTTACATCATACTTCTTATGGGCAATAGCCATGACCAATCCAATAACACTGACAGCAGTAATTTCAAGATCACCTTTGATGCTCTCAGGAACAACCGCCCAGGAATGATAATGTGTCGCGTCAAATTTCTCCGGGATGTTTTGAAACAACTTCTCCGAACCTTTTGTTACCTGCATCTTTGAAGTAACTCCATGAAGAACATTGGGAAGATTAAAAAGCGTTGCCCCATAAACTTCTGCAATCGCCTGATGCCCCAGACAAACCCCAAGAATGCTCTTAGTAGGTCCATACGTTTTAATGACCTGCTTAAGAATTCCAGCTTCGTCCGGAATACCAGGGCCAGGGGATAACAGTATCTTATCATACTTACCAACATCCTCAATGCTGATCTTATCATTTCTGAAAATATCCATTTCAAAACCAAACTCCCGGATAATATGTACCAGGTTATAGGTGAATGAATCATAATTATCCAATACCAGTATTTTCATAAGTCCCATTATATTTCTCTTCTCTATTCCTTAAATTCCTTCAGCCATGGTGATGGCTCTTCTCAATGCCTCTAGTTTATTATTAACTTCCTGCAGTTCACTTGCCGGAATTGATTTGGCCACAACCCCTGCTCCTGCCTGGCATATAAGCTTGTTATCCTTACTCAAAAATGTTCTGATCATGATCGCGTGATTGAAATCGCCGTTGAATCCCAGGAACCCTATCGCACCACCATAAAAGCTGCGATTAATATTCTCATACTTGTTAATGAGCGTCATTGCCTGATGCTTAGGTGCGCCTGACAACGTTCCTGCCGGAAAAGTATCAGCCGCAAGCTTTAAAGGCGATTTCCCTCTTCTTAAAGTGCCCGATACCTTTGACACCAAATGAATAACGTGTGAATAATACTGTATCTCCTTAAATACTTCTACCGTCACTTCATCTGAATCTCTTGCTAGATCATTTCTCGCAAGATCCACTAACATCACATGTTCAGCATTTTCTTTTTCATCCTTTGATAGTCTTGCTGCCAGTTCAGAATCTTCCTTGTCATTTCCAGATCTTCTGAAAGTCCCAGCGATGGGGAAGATATTCGCTACACCGCCTTTGATCTGAATCTGGGCCTCCGGTGAAGATCCAAATATCTTGAAGCTTCCGTAATCAAAATAAAAAAGATAAGGTGATGGATTGATCGAACGTAAAGCACGATACACATTGAACTCATCTCCCTTAAATTCTGTCACAAATCTCCTGGAAAGAACTATCTGAAATACATCTCCACGAAAACAGTGCTTTCTCCCTTCTCCAATCATTTGAAGAAACTCCTCATCTGTAACATTGGAAGTTTCTTTTTTTGTTGATTCAAATGGAAATGTTGAAAAGCGATTACTGTAAATGATCTTCTCCAGTTTTTCCAATCCATCTTTCTTGCCGTCAGAATCATTTTCTACTTCAGGAGTATGTTCGAAAAGTGTCAGCTCATTTGAAAAATGATCAACAATGATGACGTAGCGATAAACCTTGTAAAGAATATCAGGCACAAGTCTTTCCGAAATTTCCAGGTTCACATCTTCAAAATACCGAACTGCATCGTACACCATATAACCAAACAATCCAGCAGACGCATACTTTTGTTGTGATTGATCTGCATCAAAGGAAAGTCTGAATTGATCCAGACTGCTCAATACCTGATCGCGCGAATCAATTTTAATCTTTGTAATAGTGTGATCCGGGAATTTCATTTCAATCATTTCATCCCTCACCTGGAATGAGGCAATCGGGTCACAGCAAATGAAAGAGAGACTGTTCTCATGACCATGGTAATCCGAGCTTTCCAGAAGAATGCTTCCCGCAAACACATCACGTAATTTGAGATAGATATTTACAGGCGTGAGCGTGTCCGCCAAAAGTTTCTTTGATTGTGTTGTCAGTTTATACTTCATGTTTCTCAATTCAATGTCAATAAATAAAAAACCCGCCCCGATTATATCGGAGCGGGTCTTAGTTAGAAAATTTCTTTATAGAAAGTTTATACCACAGCCATACACCGATCGAAATTCGAACGATGCCACCACCATGCTGTTGTATTGATATTCTTCATGATTATTCTGCCGCTTCTTTCTTGCGAGGAGCACGTTTTGCCTTAGGCTTTTCTTCTACTGCTGCAGCACTTGCTGGCTTGGTAGAAGTAACTCTTTTCAATCTTGCCTTGATAGCCTTCTTGTTTCTGGATACACCGTATGAACCGTTCCAGACTTTACCTTTCTTTGATTTTCTGTCTCCCCTACCCATTGTTTTAAAATTATTAATATTCCGGCAAGTATAGTCAGAGGGAACAAATTAACAAAATCATTGTTTTCATTAATGACAGAAATAGCTCAAATAGCCTCCAAATCGTCATTCATAACTAATTGATGCTTATCGGTCTATCTGTTAATTTGGAACCCGGTAACGATTCACCTTTCAATATGGCAACTCCTTCACTCCAAATCATCCAGGCAATCCGGACCGTCGCTCAAAAACTTGAGGTTAGTTCAAACTATCAGTGGGGACATATGGGAGTCTGCAACTGCGGATTCCTTGCCCAGGAAGTGACGAAGCTTACGAAAGAAGAAATTCATGGACGCGCAATGCAGCGTCACGGGGACTGGAGTGAGCAACTCAATGACTATTGCCCTACCAGCGGACTGCCAATGGATGATGTCATATCTGAATTGATCGCATTTGGATTTGAATCCGATGACCTCAAGCATCTTGAAAGACTTTCTGATCAGAATATTCTCATCACACTCCCCTTTGAAGAGCGAAATCTTCAATTCAACATTAAAAGCGATGTTGTAAAATATATGAGAACATGGGCAAACCTCCTTGATGAGGATCTGGTAAGAAATATCAGAATTCCTTCTTACAAAGAAATCAATCAGTTGATTGACTGAAGGGCAGCTTCGATTGCATATTGAATATCCGAATTTGAGTTCTCTGATTTCAACTTAAGCAACGAAGGCTCTGCTGACCTGGCTAACGGCCCCAACTTGCCGAGAATCACAACAATTTTATACCGAAGTCCGCCGTCATGAATCGTCGTTTTGTTGAGGAGCTTTATCAAAGGAGCCACCGACGGTTTTCCAATCTCGAGCAATGCCGCCGTGGCATGCTCCGATTCATCATAATTATAACTCATCAATTTTGAAGTCATATAGTCAATCGCCGCTGGCTGTTGCGATTTAATATGACCTAAGATAGCCATCGCAAGAACCTGGATCTCCGTCATCGTCTCCTTGTCATTGATACTGCGCTTCGAAAGCAATGAAATGATCGTCGACTCAATTGGCTTAGGTCTGTCCCCCATCTGAAAAAGAAGTTTCATTACTCTTAATTGCTCTTTCAGATCACTTCCCTTCAATATCTGATCCGCCTGACTGATTGAAGTGATCACCCCCGGAACAGGGATATTGTTGGCTACACAAAATCTGATCCTGTCCTCCTGCTGATTTTTATAAGGAGTTTTCATAGCATACTCTGAGAACTTATCCTTACACCGATTCACCAGAAGCTTCAGGTCTCTTGCGGGATATTCTTTTACAATCTTTTTATTTCTGTCCTCATCATCTGTCAATTCGAACGACCGGGCAAAATCATAAAGATGCTCATGCGATTTTTCATCAGAGTGCTTGTTGAAGAAATCCGCGATCCATTCCATGATCATCGTCTTTTTAGCCGGATCATCCTCATCGAGATAAAGATCCGCCAGCTCATGATAAACCTTGCCTGCGGTATAAGTATCGAGCGTCAGGAAGGGAGCATATTTAGGATATACATATTCCCGCAATGAAGTGCCATACCTCAGGCCTGACATCATATTCAGAAATGCCTGATTCATACTGATTGCTTTGGGCAAACCCATCTTACCGTCTGACACCAGCTTGAAGTAAGTATCAATTCTTTCCTGAGATTCATCTGCAGAAGATTTCGACTTACCCAACAAGTATCCGACGTACGTTGAAAGATAGCTGCTGGTCTTCATCATGGTATGAAGTCCAACCTTCCAATCACGGGCATCAATAACACTGTCTCTGGCTGCGAACTTTATTATATTGAATGCGCGGTCATCCAGCGACGGAAACGCAATAGTATCCAATGTTGAGAGCAGGAAAGTTTCATACTCAGGATGAATGATCTTATACCGGTTAAAATAATACATCACTTCAAAATGAATCTCGCCGCATTTATTAATGAATGGGATCTTCATCGCCTCATGAGCAATGTGAGACACTTTTTCATCCGTTGACAAGTCATTCAGCTTGACCTGAAATTCCTTCATCCTGGAGGCACATATCTCATCCATCGATTTTTGATTCACTGGTTCTGCCTTTACAGGTGCTGGCTTAATACTAATAGTGAGATCCTCGGGAGTTTCATCCTGCTCATTCAGGGGAAATAACATCTTGAGATTCCGGGTGATCTTTATTCTTCCTGAAAAGCTTACCAATATCTCCCCTGTCGTTACATCGATCAATCGTGCACTGATGTCTACATAGGTCTTCAGCTTTGTGTAGGTTCCAGAAAACAATGCATCAATGGGCACAAGCTTACCAATCTTTTGTGCCGCTTCCGGCAACATCAGGTCGGATAACATTAACTCATCCTCTTTTAGTATGGCATCCAGTCTCTTGCGTTCGAATATCTTATACTTGCTGGGGTTCTCACTCAGCTTTGCTGTAATCGATTCAGTAACGTAGTCTCCAAAAAGATGAGAGCTTTTTGATCGTGTGTTTCCCAATGGAACAATGGCCAATCGCAGAGGCTGACTTGACGCATGGGCATTCTCAAGTCTTGTTGCCAGATCTTTGATAACCACTGTAAAGTCCTTTGCTTTCTGAGCAAATACCGATTCGCTATAGATCATCAGTATAAAAAGAGCCGAGAGTCTTAATCCTGAGCAAATAGCAACTTTAAAAAATCCAGTCATCTGTTGGGGTGTTACAGTGGCAACTTATATAAAAAGCAATCCTTGGGCTCACTATTCTGATTAATAAACTTAAACCATTTCTCAAGCCGTGCCTCTTCTACAAGGCCTGACTTTAAAAGGACTTTTGAAGATGCCACATTTTCAACATCCACAAAAGTGCTGATCCTGTAAACCTCCGGCACAGTGCGCACGACCTGCATTAATTTTCTACAAACCTCTGTGGCAAAACCCATCCCCCAGTGCGTCGGACTGAGGATATAACCAAACTGGACTTTGCCCTCATCATTAAGAATGCCGCAGCTTCCAATGAACCTGTGGTTCTTCTTCAACCGGATACCATAAGAATAGTCTGTACCAGCGCTCCATCCACTCACCGCATACTTTAAAAAAGTCCGTGTATCTTCGAGATTGTTATGGGTTGGCCACGACATGAATTTCGTTGCCTCCGCCTTGCTTGCATAGGTATAGAAAATTTCTTCGGCTTCTTCGTATTTTAAGCGCGCTAAGATGAGTCGATCTGTTTCGATCCGTTCCGGCAAGGACAGTTTCACGTACTAATTTTTTTCTAATGGGTTCAAATATCGTTCATCAGTACTTCAAAAAAGAGATAGAAGGTGCAAAAATCATCGTAAAGGTGAATCCCATTCAGCTAAAAGGCACTGAAATCACAATATTCAGCGACGGAAAAATTGAAAGCCGCGATCTTGAATTTGATGAACAGATTTTCGATGACCTCAAAGAAGATGCTTTTACAGAAGCCAGTCCTCTCGAATTCAATCTTTATTACTCCGGATTGGCCTGATTACATCATTTCACCCTGCTATTTTCTTATTCCAAACAGGCCGTTATTTTTACACCCTGATTGACTTGATCGATTACTACTATGGGACGCGTATTTGAAAAACGTAAGCACAAAATGTTCGCCCGGTTTGACCGGATGGCTAAAGGATTTACCCGCATTGGAAAAGACATTGCCATTGCCGTAAAGCTGGGAGGAGCTAACCCTGACAATAATCCTCGTCTGCGGATGGCGATTCAAAACGCCAAAGGTATCAACATGCCGAAGGACCGCGTTGAGAATGCTATCAAGCGCGCTTCTTCAAAAGAAGAAAAAGATTTCCAGGAAGTAATCTATGAAGGATATGCACCTCACGGTGTACCAGTGGTAGTAGAGTGTGCCACTGACAATCCCACCAGAACAGTAGCCAACATGCGCGTGCGATTCTCCAAGAATGGCGGCACTATGGGAAACTCCGGTTCTGTTGCCTTCATGTTTGAACGCAAGGGCGTATTCAAATTTGATCCCGCAAAGCTTAATCTTGACGAGCTCGAACTGGATCTTATCGATGGCGGCGCAGAAGACATTCAGAAGGATGAAGAAGAAACCATCATCTATACCAAATTCACAGAGTTTGGACACATGCAGAAATTCCTTGAGTCAAGGAACCTGATTCCTAAAAGCTCAGAATTGCAATTCATTCCCAACACAACAAAAGAGCTAAGCGAAGCTGAGCAGGATGAGGTGATGGAATGCGTTACGGCTCTTGAAGAAGATGATGATGTACAAACTGTATATCACAATCTGGCGTAATCTTAGTCATTACTCCGATTTTACCATCCCTGCGCCACTCACTGTTGCGTTGAGTAAAGGATTGCCTTTATAGTAAATGATCCCTGCTCCGCTTGCGTTTGCTTTTAGTGACTGCGATGCAAATACGCTGATCTTCCCAGCACCGGAAGCATCCGCATCCACTACCATCGCATTCATGGCATAGGCAGACAGTTCCGAAGCTCCTGAAATTTTTGCATCCATAGCATCTGTCTTTCCAGAGAGCGTAAGCTTTGACGCACCCGATAAATTAATGGTTGATTTCTTAGACTCTATATTCAATTGAGCAATCGCAGCACCCGACAGGATTATATCCATATTGTCCGCATCCTTAAAACCACTCATCGTGGTGTTGCTTGCTCCCGATAAGCTCGCACCTGCCAATGCAGGCATCGTGATCGTAATGTATGTCGTGTGCTCATGCGAACGATTATCCGTGTACCGGATATTCAGTGTGGATCCAACCTTTATAACACCGAGATCATCCAGATTTCGTCTGTCTCCCCTGACAAGAATTGAAAACACCGGACTCTGCTGAACAGTAATCACAAACGAGTATCCGATATCAAGGCGATCAAAATCCTGGAGGACATAATTCTTTTCTTCGCTTTGAAGAGGTCCCGGATCTTCTTCATGAACGCAGGAAACCTGCATCATTAGCAAAGTCAGAAAAAGGGCTGAAATTCGTAAGAATGTAAATTTTTTCATACGCATGGGGTTAGTTATGCGTATGACAACTAAAGGAGAACTAACCCCTATTCCATTTTCTTAATTCCCGGAGATTGCGGTCCCTCGATGGTGAGATTATCATCTACCATCCGGTTATTGTATTGCTGGATGAATGCCTTGAGCTGACCCTCCATCACCCTTACCGTATCCGGAAGTTTGGAAAGAAGGTTCTCCTTTAGGAACTTATCGTTCCTGAAATCATAGAGACTCATCGTCTTTGTCCCATCAAACTGCAACAGGTAATTTCCACGAAAGGCCTGATAGGTATTATCAAGATAATTAAAAGCAAAGGGCTTTGTCTTGTCATGGAAAATATCCCTGCCAAAAGCTATGTACGATTTATCATAATGAAGCATTCCCAACACGGTCGGCATGATGTCCACCTGCTGGATGATCTCCTGCTTGAAGCTGTGATCATTACCTGAAGGCTGGAAGAAGAAAATAGGAATTGAAAAATAACCCCATGCCGTATTGTATTCGGGGACTTTGATCTGAGCAGAGGCATGATCGGCAGAAATCACAAAGACCGTGTTTTTATACCACGGCATCTTAGAAGCCTTCTGGAAAAACTTTTTTAAGGAATAATCTGTGTACTCAATAAGCTTGTAAATACTCATATCCCCTTCTTTGAACGTTCCCTTGAATTCATCCGGAAGATTATAAGGATGATGTGATGACACCGAAAAGAAGTTTGTATAAAAGGGCTCTTTAAATGTATTCATCTTGTCAGCATAGAACTGCAGGAACTTATGATCCCAGATTCCCCAGATGCCATCATAGTCGTCATTGTTGTTGTATTCATCCTTTCCAAAATAATCATCAAAGCCGCAGAGGTTGGCAAACGCCTGAAAGCCCATGGACCCATTCGGGGCACCATGAAAAAATGAAGTATAATAACCCTTCTCTTTCAACAGGCCTGGCAGACTATTGATCTTATTGCCGGAATAATGAGACAATACATACGGAACTTCAATGGAGGGAATGCTGCAGATCACAGAGGGCATTGCATCAATGGATTTCCTTCCATTGGCAAACGAATACTGATAGGCTTGCGATTGTCCGATCAATGAATCCAGGAAAGGTGTATACCCTTTATACGTTCCATTGTTAAGGTCGCGATTGTAGATTCCAAAAAATTCTTTTGAGAAACTTTCAAGAATGATCACCACAACGTTCTTCGGTTGAAAGGACGAACTATCTTCCCTAACATGAAGCGTGGGAAATAACTGATCGGCTTCCTCCTGTGAATAATAGTTCACACGCTGTATCACAGGAGTCTTCGCAGTGCGAAGAATTGCAAACGGCGTATTCAGCACAAGGTTGATATCCTTTGGATGCGTTGCATACTGTGCAGCATTGCTCAACGTAATAGGACGCGTGCTTTCTCCAAAGCCTCCCCTCATCCCGGCGATCACCAATCCAACGATCAGCAGCATCGCCACCACTCCTGAAAAATAATATGCTGTCCTGTTCTTTACCTGCGGCCCGTCAATCCTGATCAGGCCAAACAACTTTGTCATGATAAAGACCAGCACCGCCCAGAAAATCAAAGCGTACCAGTAATCCAGAAGAAACTGAAAGATGAGACTTCCAATGTTCTGCTCATTCTCGAATTGCCGAAGCACACTCAACGTTGTTCTTCTCAGTGTGTATTGATAATACAGCGTATCGGAAATGTTCATCGCCAGTCCGATGGAATTCACAATGAGAAAAAGATATTTCAGTACTTTCTGATAGCCTTTCCGGAAACGGAAATCAAATGGGATGATCAACAACAGGAAGAAAAGTGAATTCAGATAAAGAAGTGCTGACAGATCAAAGCGCAATCCACCCAGCATGATCTTTCCAAATCTGCTGAAGGTCATGTCTGGGAAGAACTCAGCATTATAGAAGTAAAAGCTGACCCTGCATAACATATATATGCTCATCATCAGCAAAAGAGAGAGGGCAAGAGCGACATAAATGTTTCCCTTTAACCGGAACCCTTCTGCCAGCCTCTTAAACATCATTATCATGCGATATCCCTTGAAAAAGCGCAAAATACTGCATGCCTTGTTAAGTATATCGCTCAATAGCGATTTTGTCTTAGTTTTGTAGATACGGCCTTTGTGAGGAGACAGCAGTGTGTTGTATTTTGGTCCGTTTGACTTAAACCTGGTTCATGAGGAAACTCGTGTTTTGTGCTGTCCTGGCGATTTCTATACAAGATCTCTATTCTCAGAATACTGAGTCATTTGGGATTTTTGGCGGGTTCAACGTCCCCATCACAATTGATAAAGGCCTCGAAAAGGATCCCCGTTATCGTTCAAAATTCGAGATTCGTGGAACGCCCATAGGATTTCACTATGGCTACGACCGGCCAGGATTTGGCTATGTGATTTCTCCCAGCTTCCTCAAGATCGGTCAAACGTATACGATCCTTAATGCTACCGGCGGTGATGTTGGCACACGCGACATCTCTATGAATTATTTCAGTCTGCCACTCGCACTGAAGTTTCACCTCAATGATCTTTCTTTCTTCCGACTCAGTCTTCTTGCAGCGGCGGATTTTTGTTTCCTGCTGGATGGAACAGAAACAATCAACAATAGTGCAGCGAAACTAAGATATCCTTCAGGCGTTACTGTTCCGGATGGATATACTGTTGCATATGATGGTGTGTTCGTTCCTGCTATTTCCAATCAGGTGTACGTTTCAAAAGATAAGTTCAATTCCTTCCAGCTGTTCGGTGCGATTGGCATGCGTGCAGATCTCGACCTCAGTGACAACTGGAGTGTAATGGTGGATGGTCGCGCAAACTTCTCATTGTTTGACCCTCGCAGCAAAGCCTATCTTGATCAGCTATCAACTCCTTCCGGTGGACCTGATATCAATGGAAATACCGCTGCTCCTGATCTCTATGGTCAGCGCCGGGATGTTTTTCTTTCTGTAACGTTCGGGGTTTCAAGGATCATCCAAACCAAAGCCAAGTTCAAAGAGCGGCATACTGCTCCACTTCCCAAGGTGAATTATTCCAAGACCGTCGGAGGCAAGAAGCCTAAGAAATAATAAAGTATCTGGTGAGCCTACTGCTTGCTTTGGTTAATTTACTTTCAATCAGGGCACAATTATTTTAGTTGCAGTATTCATGAAAGTTGCAGCCCTCAAGGCATTTCAAAGCAGAAACTACAGACTATACTTTTCAGGACAATCCATTTCTCTTATTGGAACGTGGATGCAGCGAACAGCAGTTTACTG
The DNA here is from genome assembly GCA_013141055.1 of Cyclobacteriaceae bacterium. Classification (NCBI taxonomy): domain Bacteria; kingdom Pseudomonadati; phylum Bacteroidota; class Cytophagia; order Cytophagales; family Cyclobacteriaceae; species Cyclobacteriaceae bacterium. The sequence continues at coordinate 633,387 of JABFRS010000002.1, forward strand.
GCTGATCTATGAAAAGACCGGCTCTTCCGTAATGCTGGGCATCGCTGTATTCGCGGCACAGTTTCCTTCATTTCTTCTTTCCATCTTCGGTGGCGTTATCTCCGATCGTTACAATCGCTACCGCGTTTTATTAATCACGCAGATCGCTTCCCTCCTTCAGGCGATCACGCTCACGCTACTCGTACTTTCCAATCATTATGAAGTCTGGCATATTCTGGTATTGAGTGTTATCCTCGGTGCTATCAACGCATTTGATGTACCGGCAAGACAATCAATGGTATATGATATGGTGGACAGCAAGGAAAATGTTCCCAATGCAATCGCTTTGAATTCATCGATGGTCCACCTTGCGCGATTGGTGGGTCCTGCTCTGTCCGGAATTGTGCTCGAAAATCTTGGAGCACCTGTTTGTTTCATGATCAATTCTTTCAGCTTCATTGCCGTCATCACCTCCCTTCTGTTTTTAAGATTGCCGGTCTATAAAAAACCGGAGCGGATCAGCAATGCGATCACAGATCTGAAGAATGGCTTCAATTACCTGAAAGAAACTCCTTCCATCAGCAAAGTCATGCTCATGCTGGCGTTGATCAGTTTGTTATCATTGCCTTACATAACATTGCTTCCGGTATATGCAAAGGAGATATTCCTTGGCAGTGCCACAACGTTTGGTTTCCTCAACAGCCTGATTGGATTAGGTGCATTGAGCGGTGCACTTTTCCTGGCATCACTGAAGCCCGGCACAGATCTTAAGAAAGTATTATTTGTTAATACAATTATCTTCGGCATCGGGCTGGCGGCATTCTCTCATCTTACCAGCATCACACTGGCAATACCCTTCCTGATCATGACAGGTTTTGGAATGATGTCACAGACTACGATCAGCAACACATTGATACAACTTGCTGTTGCTCCTTCTATGCGCGGACGTGTGATCAGTTATTATGCAATGGCATTCTTTGGCATGCAGCCGATCGGAAGTTTAATGATCGGGTGGTTGTCACACAATGCTGGAACACCCAACACGCTGTTCATCCAGGGAATGATCACCATCACGATCGCACTTACGTTCATGCCTTTCCTGAGAAGCCGCGGATTAAAATCAAAGGACAAGATGAAGATGGATCAGCTGGAAGAGCGATCCGTGGAAGTGACGGGGTAATTCAGAATAAAATACTAATCCATAAAAAAAGCTGCCCGGACTATGGGCAGCTTTATACCTAGACAAAGACTTAGCTTATGGCAGAACTGTAAATTGTATCTCCGGATTATGGGCGATCATACCATTCACCGTGACAGTGATAGGTCCTGACACTGCTCCGGGAGGAACGATAACTTCCAGTCTGTTTGGCGAACTCGAAATTACAGGAGCAAACACATTACCGAATCGCACAACATTCTCAAATGGAAGCACGCTGAAATTTACTCCATTGATCACCACGCGTGTTCCGGGTACATTGGGTGCTTGCGCAACCCCGCTCGTCGGCTGAACATTTATTACAAATGGCGGCGGAACAATGAAATGAAAATCCATACCCGACATAATTGTGACATTGTTCACAATTACTGATATTCTTCCTGACGTTGCAGTGGCCGGAACAATAACGGTTAGTTGTGTTGATGATGCCGTAATAACGGGCGCCATTCCCATCGGACTACCAAAGTAAACTCTGTTTTCTTCACGCACCGGGTTAAAGCCGGTTCCGTTGATCGTTACCATTGTTCCGGAATGGCCCTGAAAAGGCTCGAATGTAATCTGTTCAAGCGGCGGCAATGGGTTAATGGTAAAGTCAGAAGTAGAAACTGCTGATCCTGCCACGTTATCAATAGATATCCTTCCTGACGTTGCACCAGTAGGAACGGTAACGATCACTTGTGAAGAAGATGCAGAAATGACGTTGGCTCTTACACCATTAAACTTCACTGCGTTGCCTAATAAATTTGGAACAAAATCAGATCCGGAGATCGTAACCTGTGATCCCGGAGTACCTGCCATCGGAGCAAATGAACTGATCGACGGAGCAACCGATACAATAAAGTCAATTAAAGAAGTAGATGTTCTTCCATTGCCACTGATTGTGATCTTGCCGGTAGTAGCACCTGCAGGAACAATGGCAATAATTTCATTCTCAGAAACAAAGGTCAGCTCTGCACGGATGCCATTGAATTTCACTTCATGGCAATTTGATTTTTTATCGGTGTATTGAAACCCGCCAATGTTATCACCACGCAATGTTACCTGTGCTCCTGCTGTTGCAGCGGCCGGAGAGAATGATCTGATCTCCGGTATGATAATGGGTGGACCCATAGCTGTGAATCCATTGATCGTCACTGTGACCGGACCAGATGTTGCGTTGGCAGGAAGTGTTGTAACAAGTTCATAGAAAGATGAAGCGGTTACGATCGCCGGAACACCATTGAACTTTACCTCATTCATAGAAGGGATCATATGGAAATTCTCACCACGGATGATGAAATTCTCGCACGTGGATCTCCATCCTGAAATGACAGATTCATTCATAGGCCTCACCATGAAATCTCTTGTTGAGAGCACAGTGGTGCCTGCAGACGTAACAGATATTTTTCCAGGAGTTGCCCCAATAGGTACCGTTACGATAATTGTGGTAGCAGAAGAAGAAACAACACGCGCGGGTGTGCCGTTGAATTTTACTTCCGGAGCATTAAATGCAGCTCCATTGATATAGACCATTGTTCCCTGACCTCCATCACGTGGTGCAAACCCTGTTGATGGATTGAATGAATTGATGATGGGTACCGGAGACGATGTATTGATAACAAAGTCAGTAGCGGATACAGAGGTAACACCATTTACGGTTATGGAGATCTTTCCGGTGGTTGCTTCCTCAGGAACCGTCGTTGTGAGTTCTGTTGTTGTTGAAGCCGTTACGTTTGCGAGTGTACCATTGAATTTTACAATGTTCTCGGATGGAACAGGACTAAAATTGGATCCTTTGATGGTAAGGGACGCTCCTGCGCTGGCAGTAGTTACTCCGGGAGCACCATCGGCGTCAGCCAACGCTTCGATCTTGGGTGTCGGGCTCACTGCTTCATTTTTCTTGCAAGAGGTAAGCTGCAACAGGGAAATAAAGAGCAGACTGACCGTGACTACATTCAACATTCTTCTGATTCTCATAGATGACTTCATGTTTTTTGTTTTACAATTTTACATTCTTCATGCTCAATGAAATCGCGGCGTAACCGCTTTGATACGGGATTACCCGTGTTTGCAACGTCAGTACCTGAAGTCAGTAAATTATTTTAGAATTACATGGACAGAAAGAACGTATCACGTAATCCGGGGCGGGATAATAAAAGCAAATTCCTAAATTAGTCTTGCTATGACACGCTTCATTCCATGCATTGCCATCCTGATTGCACTGACTTCCTGTGCGCAACGGGAGTTATCAGAAAAAGAAAAGCAGGAAGTTATCAGCTCGGCACGCGAAGCGCTTGATGACTATTACCGGGACATTAAAAAGTCAGGATTAACAGGAGAATTAGCACATCTGGACAGCTCAGCCGAGTTCTTCTGGACACCGCCTGGATATGACCATCCCATCTCCTACGACACCGTCGCACATATATTAAGGAGTGCAGCTCCCCAATATTCCTTAGTAGAGAACTCTTTCGACACCCTTCGCATCATTCCACTAAGCCGCGAGCTTGCTTCTTATTCCGCAAAGGTGCGCTCAAGAATGGTTGATACTGCGGGCAATGTTACCAATCTTCATCTTATCGAAACGGGAGTATTGATCCGGCGTAACCGGTGGAAACTTCTCCATGGCCAAACCTCCATCATTCCCTGAATTTTTCTTCAGCTATTTCACAAAGCTGAAGATATGATTACCCCTTAGCGACGACACCCTTCCCTGCTGATAAGTACCTGTCCATGCAAACGACAACTTCAATGAAGCATCTGTCAATTCCACGACCGTGATCTCTACCCCATCGCTTCTTGTAATGATGGTTGCGTCTGCTCCTGCAAAAGCCCACGTCCCGCTTGCCGGCCATACAAAGCCGCCATTGGTAGTAGTGTATTCACTTGCGCTGAATGTTAATGTCATACTCGCGTGTTGTGCTGTACGATCAACGCCATCAATGGTAACCGCATTGACTTTCCAGCCGCTTGCAGTAAGTGCTTTTGTTCTGACGTCCAGTGCAGAGGGACCATTGTCCTTGCAACCGGATATCGATAACATCCCAATAGTAACAATGGCGATTAATATAGTAGTATAAACTTTTGTGATCTTCATCTCAATTGATTTTAAAGTGATTTAATAAATGCCTTCACAACACGATTTTGTCCCTGCTGAACAATGACCCTGTATTGACCCGCTGTATAATGGCGAACATCCAACGCTACCTGCTGACCACCGCTTCCCTGTGCGCTCTGAATATTTCTTCCCAGTATATCAATCACTGAGATGGCTACAGGAACATCGGTTTCAAATCCTGAAAGATCCAACATCAATTCAGAGCGGGTTGGATTCGGATAGACCACCAGAGGAGTTTTTATCAGCGGCTCCAGTCCCGTGACAATAAATGATAATGGATTTGAGAATGTACTCGGACAACCATTGACTGATGCGATCACTCTGTAGACACCTTCCTGAGCAACGGTGTATGTCTGCGCGGTCGCCGATCCAATTGCAGTGAAATTTAAATACCATTGATTTCCGGCAGAGGCACTTGACGTAAGAACGGGTGCCATGATATTAGCCGTGTTGGCAGTGATGGAAGGCTGAGGCGGCGGCCAAAAAACAATTGCACCATTCTTTGGATATTGTCCGGTGAGTCCGCTGAGATCTTTTTTGGTTACGATTACATTGGTGGAAGGATCATACTCAAAAATTTGTCCGGTACTGCTGGAGCCACCATCCTGGGTACTGCCATATAACTTACCATTACATCCCACTGCCATCCTGCCGAAAGAAAAGCCAAAATTATTTCCAGAGGCAACATCAAATTTCTTGGTGAATACATTGGTCGCCAGGTCATACTCATACAATATCCCACCATCATTTAAGCCACCTTCTTCGGTGAAGCCATATAACTTCTGGTTGCGTGATATCGTGAGGCCCCGTGAAGGATATGCTGAAGCTAAAGTAAAGTCATACTTCTTTGTGTACACGTTCGTCGCCGGGTCATACTCAAAGAGTATCCCCACATTGTTAACACCTCCTTCTTTTAATGTACCATAGAGCTTACCATTTGCTGCGAGTTCCAGTTTTAATCCGGGATTATAACCCAGTGCATCACTGAAATTATATTTAACAGTGTACACACCGGACAGATCATATTCAAAGATGGTTCCTCTGTTGTTGGCACCATCGGTGTTGGTCACTCCATACAATTTACCATTGAATGCCTGCACAAGTTGTCCGCGTGGGCGTGATCCTTTGGTTCCAAAGAAATCTACCTTCTTTGTGTACACTCCTGTAACAGGATCAAACTCGAAGAGAACACCCGTTCCGTTTGTTCCACCGAGACTTGTGGTTCCATAGATCTTATTGTTATTCGCCAGCATCAGGCTATTACCTCCGGGGCCATCTCCATTCGTAACATCGAAGCTGAATTTTATAGAATACAAACTGGTAACAGGATCAAATTCATACAAGAGACCGGAGCCGTTGTTCAAGGCAACTCCCCCCTGGGTAAGCATTCCATAAATCTTGTTATTGGCAACGATCACACCACCATCAGGGTAATATCCTTTCTCAGTATTCTTAAAATGAATTCTTTTATAATTGGTTGTTACAAGGTCATACTCAAACAGCACGCCTGAACTAGTTGAGGGTGAACCTCCGTTGATGGTCATGCCATACACTTTTCCATTGGAAGCAATCATCGGACTTCCGGGCGGATTCACACCGTTGAGATTCACTCCGAAGTTGTATTTTCTAGTGTATGTGTTACCGGCGACATCGTACTCAAACAATACTCCTCCATTGCCAGAACCGCCGGCATAGGTAAGACCATACAATTTTCCACTGCCTGCCAGAAACAGACTACCATAGGGAAGACTTCCTTCTGCGGATGACATATCAATCTTCTTGGTATAAGTATTTGTAGCAGGATCAAATTCGAATAAGACACCAACACTGTTGGCACCACCGTTGAAAGTCATTCCGTAAAGTTTTCCATTTGCTGCACTTGTGAGACTACCCTGAGGGCTAACGCCATTTGCATTCGCCATATCAACTCTCTTGGTATAGACATTACCCGTTGGATTGAATTCAAATACAGTACCCAGGTTATTTGTTCCGCCTCTCAATGTCATTCCGTAAAGTTTTCCGTTAGATGCAAGCGTTAAGCTTCCAAAGGGTTCGGTACCATCAGCTCCGGAAGGTGTAAAGTCATGTCGCTTGGTGAGTGTGTTGGTTGTAATATCAAACTCAAACATTGAACCGCTATTGAACAGACCTCCGAGATTGGCCATCCCATAGATCTTTCCATTGGCAGTCTGGATCAGATTACCCGTGGGACCCGCACCATCATTGGCTCCAGTGAAGTCAAACTTCTTTGTGAATACATTTGTCGTGATGTCATATTCAAATATTATCCCCTTGTTGTCGGAACCTCCAAAGCGAGTCATCCCATAGAGCTTGCCGTTCGCTGCCTGGAGAAGACTGCCAAAAGGATTTGCTCCATTCGTTCCATTGAAATCAATCTTGTTTTCAAATGCACCGGTAACAGGATCATATTCAAACATCGCTCCGCTGTTGGTATTACCACCTTCCTGCGTCATTCCATACAGCTTACCGTTCGTTGCCTGGATAAGATGTGAATAGTAAGGTCGTGAAGCAGGAATGCTATATGTGAAGTTGTGCTTCACTACATATCCGGTACCATCGGCAGCGGTCTTGTAGATCACACCGATATCGTGAGTACCGCCGCCATACGTAACTCCCCAAAGCTCGCCGACGGTTTGAGCCTTCGCACACGTGCTGATGAAAATGAAAATGAGCAGAATGTTTTTCATAGGTCAGATTGATTTTCCGAAAGAGAATCAATTGAACACTACGAAACCGGAGTGATTTACCCTATAAGGTGAACTCTTTACAAGTGATGGCTGCTGATTTACAAGTGCAAGGGTCTACTTCCTGTTCTCCAGGATCTCAATGACAGAATCTTTCTTGCGCTGTGAAACAGGCACCGAATGTCCGCTGCTGAGAACGAGACTGTCGGTCTTGCGATCAAACATTTTGATGTGTATCGGATTCACAAGACATGAGTGATGTGTGCGGATAAAGCCCATGGGTGCGAGCAACTCTTCATGACTGTGCAGATTGCGCGAGACCAGGATAGGATCACTTTGCTGAAAAAAGAATTGCGTGTACGCTCCTTCTGCCATGCAATAGAGGATGTCGCTCACTTTGATGAAATACGTTGCATCCATGTCTTTCAAAACAATTTGCCGGTCGGGTGCTGCATTTCCGGAAAGGTGCTTCAGCATTATCTCCAGCTGTTTCTGAATATTCTTTGACTGAATATTCTCCGATGCACGATGGAGGCTGATGGCAAGCTCTGCCGGATCAACGGGCTTCATCAGGTAATCGATCGCACTGAATTTAAATGCTTCGATCGCATATTGATTAAAAGCCGTCGTGAAGATCAGTTGAAAATTAATGCCGTTAATACGCTTCAGAAGATCGAATCCTGTGCCGTCATTCATTTCAATATCGAGGAAAACGATGTCGGGTTGGAAGGATGTTATTTTCTGAATGCCTGTCTCTACACCGGATGCTTCTTCTATTTCATACCCCATCGGATTGATCTTATGGATCAGATCGCTGAGCGTCTGTCGGACGTCGGTTTCATTATCGATCAATAAAATCTTCATGATACCCTGGGCGGTTAGGTTGCCCAATATTAGCGAAACAACTTTGGAAGATAAATAGTCACGAGTACGCCGCGTCCTTCCGGGTTCTTTGAAATGTTAAACCTCGCATTGGATTTTACTTTGATACCCAGCAGGTAGAGCCGGTCTTTGATGATCCCGGTAGCGCGTGAAATATGTTCGTTATTATCCGTGACGACACTTTCCATGCCTTTGCCATTATCCGTTACCGTAATGCACAGCTCATCTGCTATTTCACTGAAACGGACAATCAACCTTCCCTTAATGTCTGTGCCGGTAAAGCCATGTTCGATGCTGTTCTCAATAAACGGCTGAATGATCATCGGCGGGATGAGCAGCTCATGGATCTCCAAAGAGGGTGCAACATCAATGGTGAAATCAAATGATTCAGCAGTCCGGTTCTTCTGTATCTGGAGATATTGCTGAAGGTATTCGATCTCCTCTTCAATGGTAATGTACTCTTGATACGTACTCTCCAGTGTCTTGCGCATCACATTACCAAACTGGCTGATATGAGTGGCAAGGGTTAACCCATCGTTGGTTTTTATAGCGTGCTGCTGCAATGATGTCAGGGCATTGAAAAAGAAATGAGGGTTCATGCGCGCACGATTGAGGCGTTGCTCCGCTTCCATCATGGCCTGTTTTTGTTGCAATGCTCGTTGCCGGAGCAGAAGCCAGACACCGCCGCCGGCAAGGATCATAAAAATTGCCAGCGATGCGATAAGCCTGTTCCCCTGTCGCAACTTCAATGATTGAATGATCCCTCGCTGAGTGAGGTTGTTGATCTCCTTATCTTTTAATTCTACATCGTATTGCGTTTTCAATTCTTCAATACGGGAGTAGTTCTCTTCACTGACGAGACTGTCCTTAATGGCAATATGTTTTTTATAATAATCATAAGCCTTTGCGGTGTTGCCTGTTTCCTCGTTCAGCTCTGATAATATTTTGTAGGCATTGAGAATGGATACTTTGCGTTCGGATTGCAGACAAAGTTTCAATGCTTCTTCTGCCTGGGTCAACGCCTCCCGACTCCTCCCCGACATTTGCAATAAATTGGCCCTGGACAACATAGCAGATGCCTGGTGACGAATGAGATTGGCACTTTTCGCATACGCAATGGACTTGCCGATCAGGATCAATGAGGTATCGATCTTCACCTCTGAAAAATTGATCGCCATGATGTTGTAAGCGCTGCTCAACAGTTCGGGGTAGTCAGATTTCACACCATGAGCAATGGCTTTTTTCAAAAACCAGTTAGAGCTGTCCAGTTGGTTTTCGTCATTATAGAATATCCCAAGGTTGTATGCAGATGTGCCGGAAGTTCTTTCATCGTTGAGCAGCAACGTAGTCTCGTATGATTTTATCATGAACTTTTTTGCAAGTAAATGATAGCGATCACGATCATTCTGGGTACCGAGATTATTGTTGGGTGATGACAGGTCGGCGTAAATGGTGCTGAGCGGTGTATAGACTTTGTTTTTAAGAGTAACGTCGTTCAAGGCTTCGGCAATGCGCAATGCATCGAGACCATATCGAAGGGCGGTGGAAAAATCTCCCAGCTGATGATAGGTGTTGGCCAATGCTGCATTCAGGGCACTTTTTATTTCACGGGCCCTCCTGTCGTCGATTGTCGCGATGGATTCAATACCTTCTTTGAGACTGGCGACGGCAAGAGAGAATTGCTGGAACTTTCTATACACCAGGCCATTGGCGAGATAATGAAGAGCGATACACTGATTGCATTTAATTTCATCTGCGGCATTGAGAGCAATGGAGCTGAGACGAAAAAATTCTGCTGAATCTTTTGACGAGATGATCTGTATTTTATAAAAATCAGAAAGAGCACTAAGCTGGAGATCGTTATTATTTTTTAATACTGACTGAAGCTTTGATTGATACGGTGCAATGGAATCCGGTTGTGAAGCGATGAAGAAGCGGAAGCATAGTTCTTCGAGGACTCTGGCTTCCCTGCCGGCATCATGACTTTTTCCAATGAGCTGGCGGAGACTATCAACACGAGAATTCTGTGCAAAGCAAACATGGCTCAGGATTGTGAGTGCCAGAAAAAGTGTTGAGGTTTTCATTTAGGTTGACCTAAATATATCTTATTGCTTTGAAAAAAATACAGGACTACGGATTTACGGATAGAAAAGCCTTTGATTTGAGAGCACGGTTTATTTGTAGATATGTATAATCGATGGCTCTGAACTTAAGGCCCAACGGGTCGAAATTTATTAGCCTGGCTGAAGGCCAGGGTTTACGATGCCGGATGGTTTTTCTTTTATTATCTTGGTCCTATACGAAACATAGATCTTATGCCATCATTCCTGGGACTTCGCACATTGATTTATAAAGTACCGGATCTTGCTGCGGCGAAGTCGTGGTACACCAAGATCTTTGAAACACCGCCGTATTTTGATGAGCCGTTTTATGTTGGATTTAATGTCGGCGGATATGAATTCGGATTGCAGCCAATGGATGACGGGATTATTATTCCGACCGGCGACCGGATCTCAACATATTGGGGAGTTGGTGATGTGCAGAAGGTATATGATGGATTACTGGCTGCCGGAGCAACACCTTTTGAGGAGCCAGCCAATGTCGGAGGTGACATTGTGGTAGCGGCGGTAAAAGATCCGTGGGGAAATGTGATGGGGATAATTTATAATCCTCATTTTAAGTTGTGAGTTCCTTAACAATAGCGTTTGCTTTGGAAATGAATGCAGGCGTGACCATGTAGCCTTAGTGCTAGATGGCGGATGCGGTTAAAGCTGCGGAAGCATAACCAAGTGCGTTTGCTTTGAAACTCAAATAAAATTGTTCATCATATTGTTGCGTACCTACGGCACGCTGGTCGAACTAAACATAATCTTTCTACAAAGATTGGGTCCCGCTGGGACCAGTATCTACCTACATTTCACATTGGGTTATTAATGGTCGTGTATCAAAATCACCTATGACATCTCTCATTGCCGTTAGTTAACTGTCCTGGAGGGACCAAATATTTGTAGTCAACATCATCAGAATTTACACCGGCGTGCCGTAGGTACGCAACATTTTTTTTTATGAAGACATTGCAACCGATGAATTGGATAGCCCACGGTTTTAACCATGGGCTATAAATTGATATCAATACCGGTAACCATTTCTAATGGTTTTCTAAACGCAGACTAATTTTGAAACCATTAAAATGGTTGGAGTGATAATACCCTATCATCACCCCACGGTTAAAACCGTGGGCTTATAGAATTCATCAGCGTAGCTGATCATCCGTGTCCCTGTAGCACTAAGGCTACCCTGCAGCACTAGGGCTACAGGGTGGCCATTGTTCCCTCTTTGTTTTTTCTGACCTTGTTTTCATATGCCGTTTGTTTTTCATGCCCCAAATATGAAACCGCCGCAAAACCAAAATGTCACGAACTGTTAGAAACTGTTAAGAACTGTTACGAAACTACACGAACACTCACGATCTGTTACAAACTGTTAAGAACTGTCACGATCTGTTAGAAACTGTTAAGAAACTGACCGCCTCGTCCGGAAGCGGGCGACAAACGCTCCAAAAACGCAGGGATTTTAGTGCCCATCAGCGTAGCTGATAATCCGTGTCCCTGTAGCACTTTAAGGCTTCAGGACACACGGTTCCGTTTTAGCTTTTCAGATGTAGATTGATATTGGGCCATACCAAACTCTACCCCAAAACCTTCAAATCAACCCAAAATCGCCATTTTTGACCCCCCACCTCCAAATTCATACCCTCTTTTCTTCGTTTTTAGCCCAATTTGAGGGTTTTGGAGGGTGTTTCTCGAACGTTTCTCGGACATTCCTCGGACTTTTCAGCTACCATTGCATGCTTTCTCTGATGTTTCTCTGATCGCTCTCTGATGATTCTCTGATAAAAACGCTGGATTCTCTGATAAATCTCTGATTCATCCCGGATCACTCTCGGTTAAATGCCTGTATTTTACCTTTCAGTCTCTGATACTTCTCTGATTCGCCTCTGATCACTCTCTGTTGTTTCTCTGATTCATGTCGGATTCATGTCGGATTCATCTCTGACTCCTCTCGGTTGCCTGCCTTACTCCTCTCTGATTCAAGACTGATCCTTGCCCATCCTTACCCAGACTCTATTCAGATCCTACCCAGTCTCTATTCAGAGTCTATCCCTATTCCAGTCGGTTCTCTGTTTCTGATTCAGGTCTCAAAAAAAAATTCCTCTCTTTCATTCCACAAATTCAAATGTTCACAGATCTGACACCACCTTTATGGTCTGAACGCTAATGATGAGAAAGATTAGTCTGGTATTATTACTTGCAGCGGTAGTCACGGTTGGCTACAGCCAGGTTTCAAAAGTGACCCTTTCGGGTGTGGTGAAAGAGAAGAGCTCAGGCGTGGTACTTCCCTATGTGAATGTTCTTTTGAAGAATGAGTCCGACAGTGCCTTCGTTACCGGAACGATCAGTGACAGCGAAGGTCGCTTTGTGATCGTTACCAAACCGGGGAACTACATCCTTGATTTTTCCTTTGTAGGCTACACGCGTGTGATTCAACCTGTACTGGTTGGAAAGCTGAGTGAGTACCTCGATGCGGGGATGATTGAAATGGCTGAGAGTGCAACAGCGCTGAATGAAGTAATCGTTACCGGAAAGGCGGATGAAGTTTCAGAAAGCCTGGATAAAAAAACTTTTTCAGTGGCCGATAATATCAATCAAAGCGGTGGATCCTTGCTTCAGGTTATGCAAAATCTTCCGGGCGTTACGATCGAACAGGACGGAACTGTACGTCTTCGCGGCAACGATCGTGTAGCAGTACTGATCGACGGCAAGCAAACAGCGTTGACAGGTTTTGGCAATCAAAGAGGACTTGATAATATTCCTGCTTCGTCCATTGAGAAAGTTGAAGTGATCAACAATCCATCTTCGAAGTATGACGCCAATGGAAACGCGGGTATCATCAACATCATTTATAAAAAAGAAGTTAAAGAAGGATTCAATGGAAAGGTGGGATTAGCCGTTGGTGCCGGCGCATGGTGGGTGAAGCAGGAGAACTATCCTACTATAAGGCCGCAGTACACCATGACACCGAAGATCAATCCATCGTTGTCATTGAACTACCGTAAGAAGAAAGTCAATATTTTCCTGCAGGCTGATAATCTCTACACGCACACCCTGAACAAGAATGAATTTGTTGACCGGTATTATGATAACGGCGATACCGTACGACAGCAAACGGTGCGCAACCGCGACACCAACATCATTACCGGAAAAACAGGTTTCGACTGGTATGTTGACGATCATAATACCATCACCGTATCCGGTTTGTTCAGCAGTGAAAAGATTCTCGATCATGGTGATGAACCGTTCTTTAACGGAAGGCTTTCTGAACGAACACGGCTCTGGCGTTTTCTTGAAGATGAATTAAAGACTACGGTGACGGCTACAGCGGCATGGCAGCACAAGTTCAAGCAGCCCGGCCGAACTTTGAATACAGGATTCAACTATACCTTTCATCGTGAGGATGAAAAATACTTCTTTGAAAACATACTCCCGACTTACACCGGACTGGATTCATTCAAGCTGTTGTCGGACGAGCATGTCTATGATTTTAATCTCGACTATGTACAACCATTGCGATACGGACGCTTCGAGACAGGTGTGAAATTCCGCAGAAGATACATTCCTACCAACATGCAGTTCATTCCAGGACTGAACTCACCACTGGATTCAGCTGCGGGTGGATGGGCGAATTACAGCGAGACCATTCCTGCAGTCTATGGAACGTATGTTTATGAAAGTCAGAAGGTAGAACTGGAGGCGGGACTTCGTGTGGAATATGTGGAGATCTACTATTCCGTTAATCCCACCCACCCTACTTATAAGAGTGACGGATACAATTATACTCAGCCCTTTCCGAATTTCAGGTTTGCCTACAAGATCAACTCCAATAATATTCTTTCAGTATTTTATAATCGCAGAGTGGACAGGCCGAATGAAGTGGACATCCGGATCTTTCCAAAGTATGATGATGCGGGAATTATTAAAGTCGGTAACCCGGGATTGCGGCCGATGTTCACCAACTCATTTGAACTGGGCTATAAAACAAACCGGACCAACGGATATTTATACACGGCTTTGTATTACCGGCAGATGGAAGCCACCATCACGCGAATAGGAAGTGTGGTGCCTGGCAGCAACCTCATCTATAATATCTTTCAAAACGCAGGCAACAGTTCGATGGCAGGAGTTGAGATCATCTTTTCACAGAACATAGAAAAATGGGCGACGATCAATCTTAATCTGAATGGCTATCAGAATAAGATTGAAGGTTTTACGGTTACGAATAAATATCCGTCGGAAAATACATTCACGGCGGCAAGACAGCAGATACTATCAGGTAGTGTGAAGCTGAATGGGTTGATACACTTCAAGGGAGGTATTGATTTTCAGTTGACGGGCGTATACCTGGCACCGGACGTGATACCACAGGGAAAGATCTATTCACGATTCAATCTGGACATCGGAGTAAAGAAGACGATACAGAATGGCAAGGGTGAAATATTCCTGAATGCAACGGACATTGCCAATACGTTGAGGGTCAAACGAGATGTTCAGGGTGATGGCTTCCGATATACCAGCACGGATTTTTATGAAACGCAGGTGATACGGACTGGTTATAATTTCAAATTCTAAATAAGCTCGAATATGTGGTGGATCTTTGCACGTTGATCATTACGGGAGTATTTGTGCTGCTTTAATCTACCTTTGCCACAATGGCCGGCATCTTAGTTGAGGTAATAGTATCCTGGATATTACTCTGGGTTGTCTGCAAAGAACATCTGCCTGCGTTGGGGATTACGCCCACAAGATTCAGAATGATTCATCTTTTTGGAGGGTTGCTGGTGGCAGCGGCGTGTTGTGCGGCGTATGAAATCATGACAACGGCATTTGGCAACAATCAATGGATATTAAATAGTGAGATAACCGGGTCTGCAATTCTGGAAGGCTCGAGATACACGCTGGTCTCCGTTTTATATGAAGAGCTGATCTTCAGGGGAGCTTTGCTGTATATCGCTATAAAAAAACTTGGTGTAACGAAGGCGTGCTTTCTCTCAGCAAGCTGTTTTGGAATTTACCACTGGTTTACGTTCAATACGTTGGGAAATCCGGTGATGATGGTGATTACTTTTCTGATGACAGGTATTGCAGGACTCGCCTGGGCTTTTGCTTTTGCCAAAACAGGTTCTATGTATTTACCGATGGGTCTGCACCTGGGATGGAACCTGTGCAATATGGTTTTGTTTTCAAGCGGGTCTTCTGTTCAATCAATTCTCGTACGGGCTAATGAGAACAAGGCACAGGGGGTTACTTCATTATTTATTTTTCTGTTTCAGGTTTTGGCGCTGCCGCTGATTACGTACTGGTATTTGAAGAGAGGGATTGGTGAAAAGCTCCGTTAGGAGCGCCCTGTTCCTAAGAGTCACTTCAGGATCTTCAATTGAGCGAAGATGTGATTTATTATTCAATCCTCTTGCACTCTTTACTTTCACCATCCGCTACCCAGTAAACGAGATTATCTTTCAACTTAAGCGAAACACCATACAATCTTAAGAAAAGACCATTCTCTTTTAATGGTATTAACTCGTGCGCAGTTTTGCTATTGTTATATTTGAAGTATAAGGTATTTTGTGATTCATAAATCGAAAAGGCAGTAGCAGCATCCAGTTGGAATTTCCCCACCCATTTCTGTTTGCTGGAATTCCCAATTTTCTGGGTATTTCTGATTTCGGGCTCTTCATAATCTTTGCCATAATAGATGGCTGCGAGATCCTTTTTCATCCTGTTAAAAACATAGCTTTCTATGTTGCCCAGGTAAATAATCATTAGCCCATCTTTTAGATAATAGGAAGTATAGGCAATAAAGCCGTCGGTTCTGCCCGACTGTTCAATCAAATCATATCCAAAATAATTTCTTGAAGCCCATCCGTATAGCGCTTTACGAATGTCGAATACCCTTGACGAAAAGACCTGATTTGTCCATTTATATATGTCGTGAGACGTGGAACTTAGAAAACCACTGCCGATTAAATTCTCAATAAAGTAGGGAGCTACTTTCTCTGTTTCACGATTGTGCATTATTTTATATCCTGCTGCGCTGCCCGCTTTTTCATAATCAGCAAAATGGTCGATAGAGGTATTAAGCAAACCCTGGGGCTTTAGTATTTGGTCCTGAAGGAGTAATTCAAATTTTTTATTTTTAACTAGTTCCGCAATATATGCCAGCAAGGTATAGCCTGAATTAGAATAACTATTTGCAGAACCAGGCGGAAAATCCAAAGGTTTGTCTTTAAACAAATTTACCATTTCACTCAACTTCATGGGTGCCTTCATCTTCTCCGCAAAATCAGGAAATGAAGCATAGTCGGGTATTCCAGAACGGTGTCGCAATAAATGTTCAATCGTAATCTTATTACCGTTTGGGTACCCTGGAATAAATTTAGTTACGGTATCCTTAAACGTCAGCAACCCCTCCTCTACCAATTGAGTGATGATAGCGGCGGTAAATGTTTTAGTTATCGATGATATCCTGAAACGGGTATCGATAGTGTTTAATTTCTTTGCAGAAGCATTTCCATAAGCTTTCTGAAACAGAATGGAATCTTTTTTTGCTATCAGAACTGTGCCTGAAAAGTCATTATTCTTTACATGCTGAAGAATGTAATTGTCAAATGATTTCGTCAATTCCTTTCGTACTGTCGGCTGGGAAATAGAGCCAGCGGATATTAACAATGCAGGGAATAAAATTTTAACTGTTTTGATTATATCCATTACTCCTGTTTTAATGCATCGGGTTGCCATCGAACAAAAAACCCACGCTCATACTTCAATACTAAATTGATTTAGTAATAAAAGCTATCCCCATTGTGTTGGATACTTGAAAAATCCCCCAATCTGTTTTTAAAGAAACCCCTGAAAATTGAGAACACGCTTTGCACAAACATGTCCTTCGGGTGCGAGACCAATTTGATTGTATGGAAAACAGAAGCGTGGAAATACAATTTTTCGGGACTTCACGAATTAATTTGTGTTATAACGGTTTACAAAATGGCTACTCTCAAAGAAAAGTTAGTACGTCTAATGCATGGTGGAAACATTCCACTGATTGCAACGCAAGAAAAAGTAAGTTTTCCTTTGATCGAACGGATGTATAAGAAGATGAAACTCGGAATAATGTTTCCAACCATACGCATTCATGAAAATGCTATCATTGAAGGTCATCATCGCTATCTTGCATCGCTTCTTGCAGAATGTGAAGTCGAACGAGGGCAAGGAATACGACCATTAGTAAAACAGGATATACATTGGTGCAATGTTCAACTATTGGAAGAAGACTATTACACAGATACTAAAATCAAGATTTTGAATGATGACGATGCAAAATATCTGAGCATAAGCGTTGAGGCATTACTTGAAAAAATAAAATAAATTTCTACGTACCTTTGCTAACATGTTGGTTTTTCTTGACATCGATGGTGTTATGGTTCCAGCTAAAGGCTGGAAAACTCCAGAATTGCTGGAAGATGGATTTCCTGTGTTTACCCAGGAGTCTACCACTGCATTGAAGAGTCTTCTTTCATCAGAAACGCGGGTTATTCTCAGCACTAGTCATCGGTACAGGTATTCCGTTACTCAATGGAAACAAATATTTGAGAAACGTGGTCTTCGAATTACAAGGCTGGGGCGACTTGCATCTGCGGCTACACCTTCAAAAAGAAAAGATGAAATTCAAGGGTGGTTTAACTCGCACCCTATTCCTAAAGAATTTATCATTCTTGATGACGACAAGTCGTTGCATTCATTACCTGAGTCACTTAAGAATCATTGGGTTGAAACTCCTTCGTTGGTGGGACTTACAACCAAGAATCTGAAGGAGGCAATTTCTCAGTTGGCACTTTCATAGTTTAATCTACCGTAAGCAGGTCCTCCAGGATTATTAGCCCACTGATCCTGAAACGTTACAACCTTACATGTACTTGGTATATCGAAATCCGTAAAATGACGCGCTATAGAATATGGAGTTCTTCTAAAGCCCAGATAGACGTCAACACAAGCAGCAAAAATTATCAATGACAATAGCAATAATTTTTTCATACCTGTCTCAACGTGAATTTTACCGGGCTTTAATTTTATTCTTTAGGCAATTTTCGAAGATTATTGCCTCTTACTCTCCGTAAAGAATCTTCACGTTTCATATTGTAGCTCACTTCAATACTAGCTAAAGATAAGTAAAACAGGCCGCTCTATTTAGTTGCAACAAGTTACTTATACAATCCCTAACAGACAGAGACTTTTTGAGAATTATTCCTTTATAGAATTATGGTACAATCCTTGCCTCACAGGGATATGCGCAGAATTGAAATTGCATTATTATGCTATCGCTATATCGCGGTGCCTTCCATTGTTACTTCTCTTATAATTTCGCTTCATCTTCTATATTCACAAAATCCTTACTTCCTTCTTTTCGCGATTGTTGAAAAGGCAGTGACAACAGCCCTTCTTGTCTCATACATTTTAATTTTCAGATCAGACCGGTTTTACTTCTTTCACAACGCCGGCTTTAGCATTTATCTAATCTGCGGATCAATCGTCCTCGTTGACTTATTCATTGCAGCTATATTTTTCAGTCTAAGCATGATTATTTTATGAACGTCCTTGAATTTGACAGCCTGCATCTTGAATTCGGAATGAGACGCGTACTTTCTTCCATTTATATGAAATGCGAGACAGGAAAGATCACCGCTTTGCTTGGTCGAAATGGCTCAGGGAAATCGTGTCTTATGAAAATTGTATTCGGCTCCATGAGTGCTGAGCACAAATCCATACGAATCAACGGAGTTCCATTGATTGGAAATCATCTAAGTAAACAATTGATCTCCTATCTTCCGCAAGGACATTTTATTCCGGATTTTATAAGCATCAGAAAAGCTTTCGAGTTGTTTCAGGTCAGGACAGATGTTATACAGGATTCTTTTGCCGATATTCAGGACCTTTCAACAAAAAAGGCAGGGGAGCTTTCCTTCGGTCAGCTACGGCTTCTTGAGGTGTGTCTTATGTTGTATTCACCTCACCCCTTCTGCATTCTGGACGAACCATTTTCCGGCATGGCGCCGCTGCAAATAGAAAAACTTCAGACACTCATAAAAGCGGCCAGTATCCATAAAGGAATTCTGATCACGGATCACCTTCATGAGCAGGTGCGATCTATTGCTGACAATGTATATGTATTAAGCAATGGAGCAACGCATCTGATTAAGGAGCGGGAAGAACTGGTAAGATTCGGGTATCTGAGTACCTGAAAACCAGTGAAGGTCAGGCAATGTGTGATATGCTTGTAGCTTCAGACGGAGACCTGTTGAGTGAAATTTCTACCGGGTTGTTGTCCTCGTTAATGATAACAATTCGCAGTCCTTTATTTTGGAAGTGATTACAGTATAGGTTCTAATGTAATTGAAGCAGGAATATTCAAGGAATCTTTAGCCTTTTGGAATTCAATCTTTCCTAGCGGTCCGATAAGTCGTTTGTCTTTATGAACTACTATCCAATAGTACGTAGAATCAAAACCAGATTTGGTGCTTCTTGCGTTGATCTTCACCATCACCGTTTACTGTCTGGTCTGGCAAGTACACGGGTTAACATGGCAACGGGTTAAGATTATGTTCGTGCTGAATGATTGAGTTATTACCCAACCCTTACTAACGAATGAATCTAATGCAATCTCTAATGCAGATGTACTGCTGTAATCTTCCAACTTAATGACCTTTACCAGTGATTCAATTGGCAATACTGGTCGTCCTTTCTCTTTTCTTTTCATTCCTATAAATACTCAAGAATGTGCATAGATTGTTAAGAAGATGTGCGTCAATCCATCCAAAAGGCTCATAGTGAACTTATATTTGCCATACAACTAAACAATTAACAAATGGAAAATACAGATGATTTAAAAGGTAAAAGCTTCGATTCAATCAATTCAATCTTAGCGAATAGCTTAGATTCTAATGCACTTCTTTCAACCTGCTTGGATGTATTAATAGCCGTTCATAATGATGGTAAAACAGAAGAAGAAAAGGCAGCTTACTTCAAGAAAATCAATGAGAAATTAGCTGAGCACAGGAAAGAAGCTAACTTGAATTTAATACCAGTAAAAAAGTAACATTATGAATGACCTTATTTCAACCATTGCAATTTGTGTACAGGCTGCTGGGTCTATTGCACTATTTATTATAATTCAACGTCAGAATAGATTTTTCAAAACTCAGATAAATGTGCAGGAAGGTATTATTAATAGTATGAAAACCTATTCCAGTCTTATCGATGTCGAAGAGTTGAAAAAATTTGTTGATCTATCCAAACAAACTATGAGAATGGAAACTGACAAAGAAAAGGTAGAATTACAGACAAAGGTTAATGAAGTAGAAAAAGAACTTAAAGAAAAGACTTCTTCACACAATGTAAAATACGAATCAATTGTTGTCGCATTTGGATTGTTGATAGTAAGAACTCTTACAAGGGAAAGAAGACAAATTTATATTAATAATTATCCCGATCATAAAAAGGATTTAGTAAGCATCGTCAATAAATTTGAAATGTACATTGAATCAGAAGGTAAAGATCTCTCCTTGGAAAGTAAATTGGATGTTGCATTAAAACAAACAGAGAAAGCATTAGATATGTTAAGTCCAAAGATAGTTTCAGCCGTTATAAATCCTTAATTAATCCTTTTCTGATAATCATTACCAGACAACGGCAAAGGATTATCTTCCAAATACTTTAATTTCTGTTCAACAGTTTTCTTATAGGCCTTATCCTTTCGGAGAAAATAGATTGAACTGATTATTGTACCTGATACAATGTCTTTCAGAATCATAATCTAAAGTTATGAAAGGTTATTAATATTCCGTTTTCGATATTGTACGGAAAACCAGATAGAGTCACATTACTTAATTAACCCAATTAGTACATTATCAAGTAACTTATAAGAACTACTATGAACAGGCTTATATTCCATTGGCTGAATGTCAAAGCCAAAATTACTTGATTATTTCTTTAATAAGACTTTCCGTTATTACTTATCTTAGTAAACTAATCCATATAACTGTATGAGTATTGAACAAGAGAAACCAAAGGCGTGGTATGAGAATAAACACTTTTTACCAGTTGTCATTAAAGGGATTGTTATCCTTTGGCTTTTGAATATGATTGCTTTTATTAATATGGATAATACGACACGGGGAACGTTCGGAGATATGTTTGGGGTTGTTAACTCTTTATTTTCTGGTGGTGCTTTGGCAGGTATTATCTATACAATCCTATTACAACAAAAGGAAATGAGCACACAAAGTGCAGAGTTTAAAAAGCAAAGTGAGTTGATGGATAAACAGAACTTTGAAACAACGCTATTTAATATGCTTTATAGCTTCGAGGAAACTAAAAGAAACTTTGACGGTTCAATGAATAATGTAATGAATACTTTAATTGAAGAAGTATTAAAGAAAACAGAGGGTGTTACGGACGCTGATTTAGATACTTTTATGGACAATTTTACAAGGCATTTTGACATCCCATCTTATCAGAATTCACAATATGTATTCAAACAGTTTTGCTTGATATTGAACTTTATAAACTCTGCTAAGGTCGAGAACAAAGCCGTTTACTTTGATATAACACGGTCAAAGCTATATGCACGGGACATAAAAATATTATTTCATTTCTATCACTTTTACCCCGCAACTTATTATGCACCAATAAAGGACTTAAATGTATTTGATGATACTTTTATTAATGAATACTTTTTTCCTTCCCATATTGAGTTAGTAAAGAAATATTCCCTTCAAAAGTAAGCCTATACAACATTCCAAAATTATTATATTGATCCTTTATCCTCTCTTGCAAGGATAAATTAAATTCTTTAACCGCTTCTGGTATTTTTCCGAGTGATAAGCACTTAGAGGACTACCTGCGTTTATATAGAATAGGCAATTGTTCAGTATCTTCTTCAACTCATCTTTTCCTTTCATGATTCATAGGATCATTTTTATAAAAATGATTTTCAAACTTCTCCCTATATCCCATTTCCTTAATGATTCCTCTTTTAATTAAGATTTCCTTCAATTATTAGCCATTGTAATAATAGCACACTGCATATATTTTCATTGTGCAGTCGGTCGCACAGGTCTTTCAGTTGTCTTATTTGCTCTTTCATTATGATCATCCTTCTTCCAGTATCTACTTATTTATTTCGTCTAATACCATACTCTTTACTTTAATTCTTCCTACTTCCTTTAGGTTATTTATTTCATATTCAATAAGTACTTTCAGGTCGTAAACCCTTGCCTGTTTCGCTATCTGCATTTTTGTTTGCTCATCATCATCCGCAAGTAATTGGAACATTGAAGGACTTACTGATTAAATTATTAATCTTCACTGAGTACGGAATTTCAATAAGTAAATCATCAGCTTTAATAATATTCCCGTGTATCTTTATTGACCCTAACTAATAAAACTTGAATGATACCAAAAGCTGCTTGGAAGGAGTTAATAGATTATTTAACTGAAGTAACAACTAACCCTATGGACTTTGCACTTACAGGAAAAAGGCAAGATGCTGTGTTCGAAATTCGATATAGAGAAACTAAGTTTATTTTCAGTATACGCTGTGTAGTTGAGAATGTAGATACTTTTTACTTTCATACTGAGTATACTAGATTTCCAACATTGGAAATGAAACCCTTTACTTCCAATTTGGATATAAACAGATTAAAATTGATCTATCAAGATTGGCTAAGAAATATAAATGCTTTCTTGGACGATAATAATCAACCACTTATTAAGTTTAAAACAATATATGCTCCACCCTCAATAAGATTCTCAAAGAGTAAGAAAACTAATTTCAAATTGGCCGGGAGATCGTTTGAATACTCAACCACTGTGGTAAGGACTACTTTATCAACTTTATTTCTTTTGATTGTTAGCGCAATTGGTATTGCTTACAACCTTGGCAAAGATAACGGAGAATCTTCCACCGATATGGTAAAACAATTGAAGTTAGATAAGGAAAGTATTTCCGATAAATTAGACATTGCCAAAAGATCAATTGAAGTTAAAGACTCTTTAATAACTACTATGCAATTAGCCCAGAAGAATTTGAATTCTGTGATTCTTGAAAGGAATAAAACTATACATTCTCAAGATTCTATAAATGGAATTCTGAAGAATGCACTGAAGGAAAAGAGCAATAAGGTCAAGTGAAGGTTCTAAATCTTTAACTGACCTTCTTTGCATTGGTAATCATGAAAGTTCAGCTTAACTCTATTTGCCTCAATCGCTACATCCTTTGTTACTTGCTCAACTGTCCATCCGGGATTTAGATCAATTCCTTGCGACACATTCTTAGCATAGTTTTGTAATCCATCCTTCATATGATGGACTAATTTATAACGAGTTTCATAATTGTCATTAATTTGAATCTCATCTGAGGTACCAGAACGAGAAGTTGCCCAATCATCCCTTTGTTTGAGAATGTCATCTAACTCTATTTGTAAAGCCTTTAAAACCTTTCCTACAGGTTCCATAATTGTTTCAATTTCTTGATTTGTCATAATGTTAATTTTTACAAAGGAATAGCTTTATAAATGATTGAGCAACACACGAATACCGCCACGCTTATATACAGCTTTTGTGAAAATATTTACAGGTAATAACTGCATCTTCCCCCAGTCTCAGAGCACTTTCCCCCTGTGGTTGAAAACGGTTTCTTGCAAGCCCTACACTTGGATTTTTCTCGATTAATAACAAGAGTAAACGCACTTTCCGCAAGTTCCTGCTTTCTGCATTTTGTGAGTTGTCTCACAAACTCTTTTAGTAATTGTGTTTCACTCATCTTTGGATTGTTAGCATACACATCTTTGTGAATAGATTCTACTTTTGTTGACTTCTTCATAACTTAATTAAGTTTTAATTTATCCTTTAAACCATAAATGCAACCGTATAGGATTTTCCTATTTGGTTGCATTCAAATTACTATACGTAAATTTCTATTGAAGGTTATATACAATTTGAAACAATAATTATATCACATATAAAAATTATTTAAGCTTTCCCATTTAACCATTGCTTGAATTCTTGGGCAAATACTTTTGAAGACCAGAATAGAATCATATTCAATCAGAATTCAAAAGCAGAGTATAATAAGCGAATAGAAAGAGTTTTAGGTCAAATAGAAAAATGCCTGTTCATAAAATAACTGTTGATGCAGCCTCAACTTCTACTTATGAACAGCAAATATTAAAAACTGAATTTAACACAATAACCTTTCCCTGTTAATAAGTCTTACATTAATTCAATTATATACTTTTAATAAAGACTTTAATCTTCATGCTAGAAAATTAAAAAATGGTGAAGTAATTCCATTGAACGATGTAACCACTAGTTCCTATTTGGATATTGCCCGTTGGCTTTCATTTTACACATCATCAACTTTTGTAGGGTATTTTGAATATGTGTGCGAATTGAAAATCTGATTATAGAGATTAATAATTCGAGATTGATGATCCGGATAAAATTCAATTAAAATTATATATAAGAACAGAAATGATTGGGGAAAACATGGAGTATATTGAACACATCGAAAAGCACAAGGCAACTGGATACTTTTCACCAATACCAGATTTGATGAATGCGGGGACGGGAGTAAATTGTGTGTTTTTACTTTTGCAGGACACCGAGTTCAAAAATTACGCGGTTTAAAGCTGTTCTCTAAATAAAAATCTGAATGACTGTCCAGATTGTTCCTACTGCACCTAAAACACTCCAGCAATTTTGAGAACAGTAAACAACTGGGTTTCTTCAAATGCTTCCCACATCCTGGTTAAGGGTGGCTTAGGCTCCTGAGGACGAGAGTAATTATTAGGAAGGTTTTGATAATCGAAGATTGATGTTGGGCTTTTCTCTTCATAATCATCAATGGGTGCACGACCTCTAAATACTTGTTTCTTTTTCATTGGTTTCGTACTTCTGCTTTCCTTGTCGATTTCATTTTCTTTCTATGAAAATACAAATTAACAGAGTTTTGAAAATAATAAACGTCATCCCAATAATTGAAAACTGAATCTTCTTCATTAGGAGAAATACCTTCATGAACAAATTTGTTTCGTATTTCAAATACTTCCTGCAATGATTTCCTCCATTGTGGTCGATATTTCTTTAAAGTAGTTTTTGCTTTATTCTTGGATTTTCCCCCAATCACAAATTCAACATTCTCAATTTCATCCAAAATATTTTTCCCACCCATCAATTTCGAAAATACATCCACTATTTTTTCGAGACTTTGAAAGGAAGTTTTATGAAAGATGATAAACGGCCTTGTTACTTTATTTTTGCTAAATAGTTCAAAAGCATCATTAATAGTTATTTTTTGATCCATCAAAGCATCATATCCCTTTTCATCCCAATCATCTCTTTCTACAATTAAAGTCTTGAGATAGACTTCCATTGCAGTACTCATATTAACGAAGAAATTTGCACGTGCTACCTTTTGGGCATCAGAAGCAAATAGGGGTTTACCTTTATCCGAAATTGTTACAGCACCAATTAATAAATCTGCAGCCGCTAAAAAGAATTCGAAAAAATTATCATCTGCATCAATAATTCTTCCTTCCTTTTTGTCCTTTTTGAATTGCGCAAATCTTGTTTGCAATTTTTTTACATCGAAGACCATAAAGACTGGGGTAATGAATATTAAATTTAGCCTTGAAGTTGCGTTTGCAAAAAATCTTACAAAACTTTTCACCAACGAAATCTGTATGTAAGGGTGGTGTTGATTAAACTTCTTAATTCGCCAACACTTTCTAAGTTTTTTTTGAGGCCGATAACAGAATTATCCCAAAGACCTTGCTGATAGCCACAAAAATCATCTTCTAGTCCATGTTTTTCTTTATGAGCTAAATGGAGAGGACTAATCCTATGAGTATTCCATAATTCAAAATACTCAGAAGCAAACGTTGAAGGTCGCTTTTCCTTCAAAAAACCAATCGTCTTGTAGATAAGAATTATGTTTGGAAGTCTCTTTTTATAGATTCTAAAAAGATCTTCTTTACTCATTGCATCATAAACATCAGGGTAAAAAGCCTCGAAAGCTAACTGCAATTTATTTTTAAATCCTATCGCAAAGGCATTTTCAAAATCTATAATCATTTGTTTAGCCTCAATTTCATACTTATCAAGTTCATCCATCTGATGCTGTAGATCGGTATCAATAAGGTCTTTCTTAGTCTTCAAATCATATCGGTGCTTTATGTAACTAAAAACAACAGTTACAAAAGCACCAATTAGTGCACCTAAGAAAGCAGATTCAAAATTGAAATTTGGGGATACTTCTGGAGGTTGGGGCATTGTTTACTAAAGATAACACATAAAAAAAGACCAGCTTATGACTGGTCTTTTCATTTCCCAAAATTTCCGAATCGATTTGTGAGTACACAATTGAATACCTAAATTCAATTATTCCTTTCAAATCATGCCATTTCTAGCATTTTGTAGTCTGTACGGGAATCGAACCCGTGTTACCAGAATGAAAATCTGGTGTCCTAACCCCTAGACGAACAGACCGTCTTTTTTAAGAGCCGCAAAGATAGAAGCATCCCGCTATTTGACAAAAATGGTTCATTCTTTTTTCGGCCCCGGGGAACATAATCGGTTGGTTTTACCTTAATACTGATATATTTTTACGCCTCGGAAAATTTAACCCAGTAAACACATGACAAAGATTGGTATTAACGGATTTGGTCGCATCGGCCGCCTGGCATTTCGCGCAGCAGTCGATCGCAAAGACATTGAAATTGTCGGTATCAACGATATCGTAGATCCGGAATACATGGCCTATATGCTGAAATATGATTCTACTCATGGCCGTTTCAGCGGTACGGTGGAAGCAAAAGATGGTCAGCTGATCGTCAACGGAAAGAAAATCCGTGTTACAGCAGAAAAAGACCCTTCCAACCTCAAATGGGGAGATGTAGGTGCCGAAATCATTGTAGAGTCTACCGGACTTTTCCTCACCAAAGCGGATGCCCAAAAGCACATCACCGCCGGAGCAAAAAAAGTAGTAATGTCTGCCCCTGCAAAGGATGACACCCCTACGTTTGTCATGGGTGTAAACAACAAGAGCTTAAAAGCTGAACATACCATCGTTTCAAATGCCTCATGCACAACGAACTGCCTTGCTCCTCTTGCCAAGGTTCTTAACGACAAGTTTGGTATCGTTGAAGGTTTGATGAGCACAGTTCATGCCGTAACAGCAACACAAAAGACTGTCGATGGTCCTTCAGCAAAAGACTGGAGAGGTGGCCGCGGCGGATATCAGAATATTATTCCTTCTTCCACAGGTGCTGCCAAAGCCGTTGCTCTGGTAATCCCGGAATTGAAAGGAAAGCTTACCGGTATGTCATTCCGCGTTCCGGTTGCTGACGTATCTGTTGTGGATTTGACAGTTCGTCTTGCAAAGCCTGCATCATATGACGCCATCAAGGCTGCCATGAAGGAAGCCGCTGACGGCGACCTAAAAGGCATCATGGGATATACTGAAGACGAAGTAGTTTCTACCGATTTCATCGGAGACGCACGCACCTGTATTTTCGACGCAAAGGCTGGTATCGCACTGAACGACAGCTTTGTAAAAGTCGTAGCATGGTATGATAACGAGTGGGGATATTCCAACAAACTGATTGACCTGGTTCAGGCATTGGCAAAGTTGTAATCACTTCCCTTATACAATAGAGAACGGTGTCCCAAAAAGACACCGTTTTTTTTGGGTCTGATTCCCTTAAAAAGGTATTCCAGATCTCCCTTCCGGCAGTTTGGGGATTCACCCCTTTTGCGAGTCCATGTAAGGTTCTGATTGCCGCCACATCTCCCCGAAGCCGAAATCTGGGGTATTATCCCCGTGTCTACCCCTTTGCAGAATACTCCTGAATCAGCTTTATTCTGTTATAAATCAGTCAGTTATGATGAATTGAGAATGTTTCTATTTCACTCCCTTCTGACTTTGCCGGTTAGTTTACGGATGTAGGATTTGGGCCGCTTTTGGAGAATTTCTTACGGCTGCCTGCCGCACCTTTGAACCATTGATAAACGAAACGAGGGGGATTATGTCAAGCACATCACACATCAATGTTCGTCACAGACTTACCCAGATCATTGTTCTGGTAGTCGTGATCCTGGCTACTATGTTATTTTCACAGGTAGCCAAAGCACAAGGTTCGATGCGTTACGACAAAGCGAAGTATCGCATCCAGGTACACAAGGATTCCAACAAGACGTGCAGCATTCTCAAGAAGAAGAGAAACTCACAGGCGAAGCATCCGATGATGGCCTCCGCGAGACGTTCATCAAAGAGTAGAGCAGTCCTTGCAGAAACAGAAAACCCAGGGGTAGCTTCTTCCAATTGATCACAAATAGGGGTGTTTAGTGATAGCCTCCGCAGTTCCTGTGGGGGCATTTTTTTTGCCTGCTTCAGATGAAAGATAGCCTGATCTTTAATCCCTGACCTTTCATCTTCTTATTTACTGATGTAGTGTTTCTCCCGCTTTTAGACAATTTCTCTCTCACTACAAGTGCACCTTTGATTCAACATAAAACAACAAGCACATGGCACACCAACTTTCCACCGTCAATTTCCGCCAGAGAGTAACTCAATTATTGGTATTGGTTATCCTCATCATCGCTTGCATTTTGTTCTCATTGCCGGCAGATGCTCAACGTGCGAATCGTAAAGCAAAGAGCAAAAACCATGTGTCGCTTTTCAAAAGCAAGTCTGATAAAGCATGCTACCTCCTCTATAAGAAAAGAACTTCCAACCCTAAGCGTTCCCTGTTTGCTTCTGCTCCACGCCGTGCGAAATACAAGCCAATGGCAGAGACAGATCAACCAGGAAGATTCACGACCGCTTCAGTTGAATAGATAAAGAAAGTGTTTTGGTGAAAAGCCTCTGTGGGAAACCGCAGAGGTTTTTCTTTTGTATGCTATTTCTGCGAATCTTTGCAGGATGAATTTCGATCCCGAAGTCTTCTACCACAACATAGCGCAGACCTCTCCCCTGGCCTTTGGCATAGCAATCGATCATGCCGAGGGTATCTATCTCTATTCGCCTGATGGAAAGCGCTACATGGATATGATCTCAGGGATCTCCGTCAGCAATGTCGGGCATCGTCATCCAAAGGTGGTAAAGGCCATCAAGGACCAGGTGGACAAGCATCTTCATGTTATGGTCTATGGAGAATATATTCAGTCCACCCCTAACCTCCTCGCTGCAAAGCTTGCGAGTCTGCTGCCCAAATCCCTGAACTGTTCC
The DNA here is from genome assembly GCA_013141055.1 of Cyclobacteriaceae bacterium. Lineage (NCBI taxonomy): Bacteria > Pseudomonadati > Bacteroidota > Cytophagia > Cytophagales > Cyclobacteriaceae > Cyclobacteriaceae bacterium. Next base: position 662,662 of record JABFRS010000002.1, read on the forward strand.
TACTTCGTCAACTCGGGAACAGAAGCCAACGAAGGTGCCCTTAAGCTTGCCAAGCGCTGGACCGGTCGAATGGAGATCATTTCTTTTAACAAGTCGTATCATGGAAGCACGCATGGTTCGCTCAGCGTTTCCGGAAACGAAAAGAAGAAGAATGCATTCCGGCCTCTCCTTCCGGAAGTTCGCTTTATAGATTTTAACATTTCAGAACAGCTATCCCAGATCACTGATCAGACCGCCTGCGTGATCGTCGAAACGATTCAAGGGGATGCTGGTGTGCGAATCACTGCAAAGGAATACATGCTCGCACTCAGGAAACGATGTGATGAAACGGGAGCATTACTGATCCTTGATGAGATCCAGTGCGGCATGGGTCGCACGGGTAAGCTATTTGCCTTTGAACACTATGGCATCACGCCCGACATCCTCACCATTGCGAAGGCTTTTGGCGGTGGATTACCCATTGGTGCTTTCATTTCATCGGAAGAGAAAATGAAAGCTTTTACCTTCGATCCAATGCTGGGGCACATCACCACCTTTGGAGGAAATCCGGTATGCTGTGCCTCTGCTTTGGCAACCCTCGAAGTCATTGAAGAGGAAAAGCTTCTCAGTCAGGTAGAAGCTAAAGGCAAAAGAATTGAATCCAGGCTTCAACATCCAAAGGTAAAAGAGATCAGAAGGATCGGACTGATGTTCGCCATCGACTTTGATTCAGAGGAACGCGTGAACAGAATTGTGGAATACGCCAAGCAGCATGGCGTTATCTGCTATTGGTTCTTATCCCATCCCTACAGTTTCAGAATTGCACCTCCACTTACGATAACAGATCAGGAGATCGATGAGGCATGTGGGGTGATCAGGAGAGCGATTGAGAAGAGTTAAGAGAAGGTTGAATCAGAAGTTCTTTCCTCCCAATTGCTATTCACCTTGCGTAGATTAACGAGCCTATTCAACGCAAATTCTGCGTAGAATATCGTCAAAACAGTAGTCTATGGATAGAATAAGCACACGACAGAAATTGATGCTGAATAAACTGCTGGATCATTTTGAAGGAGCCTTGACTTCATCGAAATGGGCCAAGTTGACAAAGTCCTCCCACGATACTGCATTGCGTGATCTTCAGGATCTTGTAACTAAAAATGTTTTAATGAAAGATCCTGCCGGCGGAAGAAGCACCAACTATGTGTTGAACTTCCAGTCTCATTGATTGAATAGTAATGCCTATCCTATCTTCTCAACAATCAGATTATGATTTGTATAGATGCAGATGTCTGCTGCGATGTGAAGGCTTTCACGAACCATTTCTTCTGCTGTCAGATGCGGAGCAAACTTCTTCAAAGCCAACGCCGCAGATTGTGCATACATTGATCCTGAACCGATTGCTGCTACCTGCTGGTCTGGCTCAATCACATCTCCGGTACCAGAGATCATCAATATCTCATCCTTGTTGATCGTGATCAGCATTGCCTCCAGACGACGAAGGATGCGATCCATCCGCCAGTCTTTCGCAAGCTCAATGGCAGCACGTTTCATATTGCCACCATAGGCATTGAGCTTCTCATCAAAACGATCCAGCAGCGTGAAAGCATCGGCCGTAGAGCCGGCAAAACCCACCAGTATCTTCCCGTCCTGAAGCTTACGGATCTTCTTTACATTGCTCTTCGCAACGGTATTACCCAGAGTAGCCTGACCATCACCACCGATAGCAACTTGTCCATTGTGTTGAACAGCCAGAATGGTTGTGGCATGTATGGTGTTGGATTCCTGACTCAAGATTTCGGAGTGATTATTTTAGAAACTAAATAAGAATTCTGACCGGGTCTTCGAGCAGGCCTTTCAGCGTTTTAAGGAATGCAGAGCCCACTGCTCCGTCCACTGCACGGTGGTCGCATGACATCGTTACCTTCATCACGCTTCCCGGCACCAGCTGACCGTTCTTCACGATCGCTGTTTCTTTAATACCTCCGACTGCGAGGATACATGCATCCGGTGGATTGATGATTGCGGTAAATTCTTCGATACCAAACATTCCAAGATTGGAAATGGTAAATGTGCTACCCTCCCAGTCACTTGGCTGAAGCTTTTTATCGTGAGCTTTCTTGGCAAGGTCTTTAACTTCTACTGCGATATGGGATAATGATTTATTGTCGGCAAAGCGAATGACAGGAACCAGTAATCCATCCTGAACAGCTACTGCCACCCCGATATGGATATGATGATTCTTTCTCATTTTGTCTCCCAGCCAGCTGACATTCACGTCAGGATGCTGACGAAGGGCGGCAGCGACTGCCTTGATCACCATGTCATTGAAAGATATCTTAACAGGAGCAATTTCATTGATACTCTTGCGGGCTTCGATGGCCTTGTCCATATTGATCTCCATCGTGAGATAGAAATGCGGAGCGCTGAACTTACTTTCTGCAAGTCTTCTGGCGATAGTTTTGCGCATCTGGGACACAGGAACTTCTTCAAAGCCTTCCTGTCCTACTACCGATGGTAAAACCACAGGAGCTGAAGTTTTTGATCCACCGGATGCTGGTGCAGCACCTGGCTTGAAGTTTTCAACATCACGTTTGGTAATACGTCCATGTTCTCCGGACCCCTGAACTTTTGCGATATCATAACCAAGATCCTTTGCCATTTTCTTGGCCAAAGGAGATGCCTTGAGTCTTCCGTTGCTATGCGTGTCTTTGGTAGCTTCTGCAGATGCAGCACCATTAGAGGAAGAAGCAGGTTGAGCGGCAGCAGCTGTAGTTGTTGTTGCGGCTTTCGTACCTGAACCTTTTGACTGATGAGCTTTCAAAAGCGTCTGCCAGTCTGCGTTCTTTTCACCAATGATCGCCAGTACACCGTTAACGGCTACCGGTTCTTTTTCCTTTGCACCGATGTATAATAATGTACCAGTGTTGTAAGATTCATACTCCATGGTTGCCTTATCTGTCTCGATCTCAGCGAGAAGCTCGCCGGACTTGACAGCATCACCAACCTTTTTATGCCATGATGCGATGACTCCTTCTGCCATGGTATCGCTCATCTTGGGCATCAAAACGATCTCTGCCTTGATTCCTGTTGTATCAATATTTTCTGCAGGTGCGGCGGCCACTGCGGTAGCGGTCTCTGCCTTAGGTGCTGCTGATGCTCCTTCCGCTTTTGCTGCTGGTTGAGCGGCTGTGCCTGATAACAATGCTGAATAATCTTCTCCCTGCTTGCCGACGATTGCCAGCACTCCGTTGATCTGCACGGGCTGACCTTCCTTTGCACCGAGGTAGAGTACGGTGCCGCTGTTGAACGATTCGTAATCCATCGTCGCCTTGTCAGTCTCAATTTCTGCCATTAGTTCCCCCGACTTCACTGAATCTCCCACCTTCTTATGCCACTTCGCGATCACCCCTTCGGTCATCGTATCGCTCATTTTCGGCATGCGGATAATTTCTGCCATGTTTCTTATTTAAAAATGGATATAAAGTCAAAAATAGGCGTAACGAGGCGATTTTCAAGCACCTGCCATCACTTTAAGGAAATCTAAAAATTAAAGGTTCCGACGAGGATTTCATATCTCGTCACCCGGGGATCCAGTCCGTAGCTATACCGGAAACCGATATTGAACTGTGGCAAAAAGCGAAGGACGTTGATGTCAAATTTCACTTCGCCTCCAACGCTGGTATAGCTTCTGGAAACGGCGTCATTATTTCCGAATTTACTTCGTCCATATCCATAGTCAAGAAAGCCGGTGGCTCGCACACGCTGAATATTCAGCAACGGTCCAATAGCAATATCCGGATACCAGACAGGCATGGTATAGTTGACCGACATGCTGTAGAAATCCTGGAATCTTGCAACCGACTGGCCCCTAGGCAAGGGTATCTGGTTTCTGAAATAGTAATCAGAATTGTCGATGATGCCTTTTCCATTGCGATCCAGGGCAAGGGGATTAAGCTCATTTCTCTGAAATGCCCAGTAGCCCCATATTGAATGATGCTTGAAGAAGCCCGGGAAATAAAGCTGCGTTGTGAAAGATGCCTGAGATCCAGTAAAGTCGCCGCCAAAAGGTGTGTTATAGAATCCGAGATTGAAAGTCTGCCCCCATCGGCTGTTGATATCTCTACGACTTTGCTTCATCAGCCTGTAAGCTGACAACGTAAAGTGATTATAGATCAGGTTACCATTTCCGATGTAACTGTAAAACTGATATGCACCGAGCACAGCTCCGTTGATGGTGACCGCCGGAATAACACGAGTATCATTGATCGAGTTGCTGAATTCTGTGACGTTGGTATATCCCACAGAGTTGCCCAGCGTAACATTTCCAAAATATTTGGATGAGGTAGTAGTCAATGGAATTCTGAAACCGCCTTCAACATTTTTTTCCTTCCAGGTGAATTTTACGTTTCTGTCTACAAAAGAAGTATCAGTTCCGTTGATGACCCAGGTCTCTGCAGTGCCTTCATCAACAGAGCGCGTCGATTGGGAAACTGAGAGATCAAGAATGGGAAACTTTCCCTGATAACTGACTCCCGCCTTCCATGTTCCGGTGCGTTCATTAAGATCAAAAATATAACCTGCGTCGATGCGTGTGGTACTCAGGATATCCTGCGAAAGGATGCCAAGGCGAATGTTGGTCAATGAATTTAAAAAGTAAGGTCCCCAGCTATGAGGATTGATCATACCGGAAGCACGATGATAGCGCTTTGATTCAAACTTTGTCTGTGTTATAGATTTGAAGAGGTCGGGGCGTCCTTCCTGATCCACCAGATGCTGATAGGAATTAGGTGCAGGTTGTGTGGCTTCTACTTTTTTCCACGATGCAGGATCGAAAGGAATTTTTACTACATCAAGCCCATTGCGGGTCTGATCATTATAATAGATTGTTTTGCCGTCTTTGGAAACAAATGGATTGTAGGCTCCATACTTGCTGGCAGTGATCTGGAATTTTTCCTGAGTGTCCGGATTAATGGCATAGATGTTATCAATCCCACTTAAAGGAGAGTTGAACAAGATATAGTTTCCAAACGCAATCGGATATCCAACATTTTCCTGTGAGAAAGGAATAAGATCTGAGGAGCTTCCGTCTTCTATTTTAAATCTGGTGATGGTCTTTCCATTTGTATTGGCACGCAAAGCGATGATGGATTTACCATCGGGAGTCCATCGGGGCATGGAAAGAAGATCATTGGTGGGATTTGCAAACTCTTTCAATACTTTACCACTATAGTAATCCAACACCACGATGGTGATCTTATACTCTTCCGTTGTCTGCACCGTTGCCACCTGGTATCCATCCGGTGAGAGAGCGGCAGAAGAATATCGTGAGTGATCTGAAATAACATTCGCATCCTTATCACCAAAGTCATATCCCTTTATGACAGAATAAGTATGAACACTCCAGCGTGGGTCATAGCGAAACTCATTCCATACGACTCTTTGATTGGCAGCAGAGAGCATTCCTGAGGCATTGATCTGACCCTGAACATATTTTTTCAGTTCATTGCCATTCGCGTCAAGCTTTACCAACTGATCAATATCCCCGATACCGGATTTTGTCACCAGAATGGTTCCGTCATCCAGCAACTGCGGGAAAGAATAATCTGTATAAGCTTCCGATTTTCTTTTATTAACTGATTCAAACGCGGTTGGCTGGAACGCATTAATCGCTGCTTCATATTCTTTCTTCCGTTGCTGCGCCATTTCCAGGTACAGATCCTTGACATACGAACCCGTCTCCTTCTTTAATGAGTTGGAAAAAGCAAAGGGTATAAAGGGAACATCCCAGGAGCGACCCACCACCTTTTCCCAGATGAGTGGATCATTTGTTTTCTTACGGAGATATGAAACCATATTATATCCCAGGACATAATGGTCTGGAATTGCATTCTTGTAAGATCTCAGATACTGCTTGTGATAGTTAAAGGTCCGCCCCTCCATGATGTTGGTCTTGAAAAGCAGGTCGAAGTTTGGAATGCGACCTCTCCCACTGGGTGTAAAGGCAGTCTCAGTAGCAACGGCATCACCTTCCCAAAACCATTGAGGGACGGCAGCGAAAGCCATACCCGCGGTTGCCTGTTGTCCGAAGACAAAATACAGCAACTTGTTAAAGCCGGTGATACTTCGCTGGAACTGAACCATGTGACGGTACTCATGAGAAGAGAGTAAGTTGAGCCAGTCATTTGTTCCCGCAAAATTATAATTCTGAGAAGGCATCGTATAGAACTCTGAACGCTTAGGTGCAAAGGTTACGAAGCCATTGGATACAGAAGAGTTGCTCTGCAAGATGATAGACATCTTTTTAGGCAGCGTGCCCATTGACTTTGCTTCAGGCTCCCGTATGGTCTCAAGATTATTGGCAACACGCTGAGCCTGATCTTCAAAACCTTTTGGATAGAGAACTCTGAAGTTGGGTGTATTGATCTGATACCATTTTATGCCAGGCACATTGGTATCCTGAGTGGCAGACTCCTGGGCAGCGGAATGGAAATAAAGTAAGCTGAGAACTATGAAGATTCCACCCCGACGTAAAGACATGAAAGGCTTTGTTTAGAAGGTGAAAACTACACCTTCAAACGCAAAATAAAAACCTGGACTCAGCTAAATCCACAGGCCTGGGTGAGGGTCGGGTGGATTATTTTTTCTTATATCTTTTTCCAGCAGAAGAAACCGCAGAGACATTGAAGAATCCGAGTGCTTTGCTTCCGTTGGCATTGGTGTTCGTGATATTGGTCGACACATTTGCCAAAGGTGTTGAGAACAATTCCTGAAAGCCCCCCGGCCTGTCGGTTTGGATAGCGACCTGGTTGAGATAATTAAATGCACTGAGTGTAACGGAGTGTATCTGGACATTCAGTGAATCACCTGAAACAATTGGAGAAACATTGCGGCCATCGGCATCCTCATCACGTGAATTAATTCCTCTGCGGATCGGTGTGATGAATACAACACCATCTGCTACTCCTCCACCGGAGAATCCTGCATCATAGGCAACATTGATTTCGGATGGCTTTGTAAGATAAACTCCATTTTTATAAGTGCGTATCCAATATGTATCTCCGCTTCCCTCCGGATCTGTTGCCCAGAATTGCCCTCTTGTTAATGAATCTGTTGAGCCTGTTCTTTTTTCAGTATCATAGGTAAGGCTGTCAATGACCGGCACCCGACCCATTGCAGAGGATGCTTCAAAGATTTCTCCGTTCACTTTGATGGAGAGAGAATACTTGTTGCCAACGGTTCCAAAAACTTCATTGACGGGAGGTGTCCATCGGTAATAGCCGGCATTGCTACCATCTTCAACGAATGTGAATACTTTTCCTTTGTCATCAGTTACGGTAACATCCGCACCAGATACTCCCGGAGGATTTGTGCTTTCAAAATAAGGTTGGGACTGGGTGAGGATGATCACCTGACTTCCTGGTTTGTTGTTGAGCCACGCGTCCACTACCAGTAACGGAGCAGCACTCTCAAGAGCAGGATTGATCTTGTCCTCACATGAGAGAAGCAGTAATGAGAAAAATAAAATGATATAGTTTTTAGTAAATCTCATCGCGATCAGAATTTAAAATTGTAGGAAACTGATGGAACGATTGAACCAATGATTGACAGCTGTGTCGCCTGCGACTGCAAAGGCTGGCCTTGCGGAACTCTCTGATCATTCTGTGAAAAATAAATTGAAAAGGGATTCCGTCTGGAGTACACATTATAAAGAGAGAATACCCAATAGTCCGTATTCTTTCTTGGCTTGCCATTTCTCACTTTCACTCCTTCCAATCTGAAAGAAATATCGAGGCGATGGTAGCTTGGTAAATGAACATTATTGCGGGATTCATTTGCATTGTAAGGAACCAGGAGGCCCTGCTGATTATATCGGGAGGTTGGAAACGTGGTGGGCGTTCCTGAGTTAAATACAAAATTACCGGATACAGACCATCGTTGATTCAGATCATAGAATCCTGCTATCTTGAGGTTGTGTGTCTGATTAAAACGGGTTTCATACCATTCACCTTTATTGATGCCATCAACTTTGAGTTCTGATCTTCCCAACGTATAGCTTATCCATCCAGTAAGACGGCCGGTCTTCTTCTGAAGATAGGTTTCAATACCATACGCTCTCCCCTGTCCGCTTAACAGATCACCTTCAAGGAAACGATTGATCAAAAGATCTGCGCCGTCAATGTAGTCAAGCTGGTTCTGGGTATATCTTAAATAGCCTTCAACAGAAAGCTCATAAGCTCTCTCCTTACCAATGTCTTTAAAATATCCCAGTGTAAACTGATCTGAAAGCTGAGGTTTTACATTGTTAGAGCTTGGATTCCATACATCGAGTGGATTGGATGCAGTTGTGTTGGAAATCAAATGAAGATACTGCACCATTCTGTTGTAGCTACCTTTTACAGAACTGGTGGGACTGGATTGGACCTTAAAAGAAAGTCGTGGCTCAAGGTTATTATAGACTGCAATATTCTCACCGCTGTTGTATTTCCTTGTGGATGCAACAGGCTTTCGGATCCCGGGTATGGTGTCTCGATAGGTATAGGCAGTACCGGGTCCCATGTATTGAAAGTAAGAGAATCTCAATCCATATTCGATTGAGAAGAGGTCATTGATTCTCTGGCTGTTGCCCAGATGAAGTGCTGATTCAAGATTATATTTCTTATCGAGACTGATGTCGACGGGTCTGCCATTGGTAACACCAACTGCATTGGCAGGTTCAAAGGTGTAGTATGTCAGATCGCCACCGAAATTCAATTCATTGTTCTTATCAATGAAGTAGGTGAATTGAGGTTTGAAGATGAAATTAGAGATGGAAGAATTCCAGCTGAAAGTATTCCGGTCGTCCTTTCCGAATTGCAGTGAGTAATCATACTTACTGTAAACGAGTGTGAGATTTGAGAAAAGTCTTTCATTGAAGAGATGATTCCAGCGGAGCGTTGAAGTTGCATTTCCCCAATCAAAGCCCTGGGTTTTATCAAACTTGAAATTATCCCTTCCAAAGTATCCGGAAAGATATAACCTGTTTTTCCTGTTGATGTTATAGTTGGCCTTCATGGTCAGATCGTAGAAGTTCAGAGCACCACCATCCTTTAAAAGCTGAACAAAAGGACGCGCGAGAACATCGATATAGGAACGTCGGGCGGCGATGATGAAGGATGCTTTATCTTTAATGATCGGTCCTTCGATCGCCAACCGGCTGAAGATCGATCCGATTCCTCCAGATGCTTCCAGTTTTTTACTGTTCCCTTCTTTCATGCGCACGTCAAGGATGGATGCGAGACGGCCGCCATATCGGGCAGGGACCGCACCTTTGTAGAGCTTGGTGTCTTTCACAGCATCAGGATTAAATACGGAGAAGAATCCAAACAAATGTGAAGAGTTGTAGACAGGAGCTTCGTCCAGAAGGATGAGATTTTGTCCAACACTTCCACCACGGACATTGAATCCTGAAGCGCCCTCGCCGACTGTGCTTACACCCGGCAGGAGGAGAATGCTTCGTAACACATCCGATTCACCAAAGAGTGTAGGGATTCTCAGGATGGTTTTCATTTCGAGCTTATTGGTGCTCATTTCGGTGTTTTGAACGTTGGCCTGTTCAATCTCACCTTTCACTACTACCTCCTGAAGCTGTTCGGCTTCCCCCTGGAGTTCGATGTTGATCTCGGTGTTCTTGTCGAGAACGATCTCTCTGGCAACCGATTGAAATCCGATGTAAGTGTAATTTATGGAGTAAGAAGCTGTTGGCAGGGTGATGGAGTAAAAGCCATACTCATTCGTTGTAGCACCGCTTTTGATCTCCTTAATGTAGACGGTTGCTCCGATCAGTGCTTCACCGTTGGAAGCGTCCTTGATATAACCATTGATCGTAAATTTCTCCTGAGCAAAGGTTGTTGAGCATAAAAAAAGAAATGCTCCTACCCAAAACAATCTCTGCATAATAGTAATTTGGCCTAATACTTAATAAGACGTCAAAAAGAGTCAATTGTTTTACGAATACCAAAAAATATATCCGGTTATGTTCAGAAAGCTCCGTGAATTCTACAGCGAATACAAAGCTTACTTCAGAGTAGACCTGGTGATGTATGGCGTAATGATATTGCTAATTATCCTGTACGGGATCTATACCTTGCTGGCAGGTTGAGGCAACAAGATCTCTTTCACGTTATCGCGGATCTTTGAGGTCAGCTCATCTGTAGGAAGATCGTTCACATCTTTTCCGAAAGGATCCTCAATTTCCTCTGCAATCAATTCAACACTGAAGATCACAAAAGAGATCAGGACAACAATCGGAATAGTGATGTACTCTGTTGTTGTCACAAAACCAAAGGGCAGAGTGATGATGTAGATGAAAATAAATTTCTTAATATACATCGAATAGGAATATGGAATAGGAGTATTCTTAATGCGCTCACAGGCACCCAGGATATCAGAAAACTCTTTTAATTCTTTGTCTACAAGGAATAATTGATCTCCGGAAATAGCTTTTTTCTGATACAATTCATTCATACGCTGATACATCATGGAGGAGACACGATTGGGAACGTGCTTCACGTTTTTAAAATTGTCCAGGAAGTTGTCTCCTACCGGTTCAAGTTCAGCAACGTTGACACCCATTCTTAAATGATCCTTGACAGATCTGGCAAAATTGATGATCATGGCGCTGAAGAATTTACGGTTCTCCATATCATCCAATGGCAGAAAAGCATTCATCTTCTGAGCAAGGTTGCGGGTATTGTTGACCATGCTTCCCCAATGCCTTCTCCCCTCCCACCAGCGGTCGTAGGCAGAATTGGTACGAAAGACAAGGAACAAGCCGAGCACGATTCCAAGCAGGGAATGCATGGAAATGGTGCTGTGAAAATCCTTCTCATGCAATCTGAAAACGTCGAGGATAAGATAACATGTAATTGCCGAGTATGCAGCCATAAAGATCAAAACGGGCTGCAGCGTCCGCATCACGTGACGACTGTATGAATGTGTGATCAGAGAAAACCAAGCCTTGGGATTATAATCTACCATATTTAAGAATTCGCCCGAATTTACAGGGTTTATTAAAAAAAATCCAATAAAGTATTTTCAAATAACGTTAAACTTGTGGTTAAAATATACCTCTAAATGAAAGCAGTCGTTTTCTTTTTGCTGATCCTTATTTCAGGATTAACCCATGCACAGGATTATGCTGTGACACAAAAGAATGATACCCTTCGCGGGAAAGTCCAGATCCAGGGTTATGACATTATCGATCGCGTGGATGTTGTACAACCCGACAAGAAAAGTCATTTCACCTGCATTCAACTTAAAAGCGTATTCATTAAAGGTGAAACATACACCCCTGTCAAGTCAGTAGAGGGTGCGTACCGGATGATGAAGCTAATCCGGTCAGGGTTTTTAAGTCTGTATAAGGCACGGCGTCCCAACAGCTATGTCTACGAAAATGACTACCTCGTTAAAAAAGATGGTACGGCAATGGAAGTACCGGGATTGTATTTCAAGAAGGTGTTAATGACTTATCTCGGCGATTGTCAGTCTGTGAGTGATAAGATCAAGAGCGAGGAATTAAAAAGAAAGGATATTGATAAGGTCGTCGAGGAGTACAATAAATGTCTTCAGGCTCCAAAAATTACTGAGCCAGTAGTTACTGTGATAACTACCAACCCAACGCTTGAGGCAATTAAAAAATTACAGGATCGTATTGAAGTAAGTTCGCTTTCAACGAAGAAAGATGCCTCAGACATATTAAAAGATCTTGCACAAAAGACAGCTGCGAATCAACCCATTCCTAACTATTTATTAGAGGGTTTGAAAGAAACTGTTAAAGACGCTCCTGAGTTTAAAGAAGAAACTGATCAGCTGGTGGCTTTGATCAGGAAACCGTAATTACTTCTTAATAAATTTCTGAATTACTGATTTTACTTTCTCGCGATCATACCAGAGAACATAGAGAGAGCATACTGTAACGATGACAGCATACAGGAACAACTGACCTCCGTCGTTCCCTCCATTCTCCGATGGAATTGTAATTCCAAGAATGGTTAAGTGCATGCCAATGGCACCCGCCATCAAACCGAGGGAGAGTCCTGCACCCAGCCATGTTGTTGCCGGAACCAGAATAAGTACAGAAGCAATCAACTCCATGACCCCCACTCCGATGCGTCCCCACGGTTCCATTCCTATTGTAGTAAAAATGTAAACAGATTCAGGTGATGCTGAGAATTTGAAATACAGAGTTTGAAGCATGATCACAGCTGCAAGAATGCGGGTTGCCCAGTAAAGAAGGGTGGTAAATTTCATAGGTTTAAAATTTTGTCAAAGGTCAGAAATGAAACGCATCTTATGACCAGAGGATGTGTCCGTCAAAAGACAATTGATTGATAAAACCTGACTAATTGTTTAAGACAAAGCAGCGCATCATTGATCTACTTGTTATTGGAAGGCTTAACCAAATCATAGACTTCCTTATTATTTATGACGATTATGATTGTTACAATGGCTACAATAATTGTAAAGAAAATCATTGAAACCGCATATACTCCAAAACCCTTGAGGAATGCTTTGACCTTTGACTGGTGGGTGAAAAAACTCATTTGACCATAGCTGAAGTACAAGATCATCATCACCACCATGATGTCGTTAGGAAAATACACTCCTGAAATCTTGAAATAAATGAGCGCGAAAATACTTAGCCAATACATATGTCCCTGAAGGTAAAATGGAAGGACAGATTGCTCCAGAAAAGTCAGTCCGCTCTTACGAAAGAAAATGTACCTGGAAACAAAAGCCTGAATAGGTATGATGGCAAACGAAAACAATTTTATGTTGTCGGAGCTAAACTGCAGGACCATTTTCTGGAACTGCGCCTGCCCTTTGCCTGGCTTGACTGTCTGAAAAGTTTCGCTGGCTGATTTCATGAATGCCACCAAATCAACACTCAGTATTTCTGCAATCAGCAGCATGAGCGTGATCATCAAAAAGAAGTAGCCTACAGGCCCATAATACAATACCCGGTTTCCCTCAATAAAACATCTGGATGCAGGACCTGGATGAATCGTCAGGTCTTTCAGAGTTCTGGGAAACATTCCATCAAAGCCATATATCCTGGCCTGAAAGTCATGATACAAATTTCCAAAAGAAAGCTTTTTGGGAGGCGAAGGTTGGGCGCATTGGGAGCAGAATTTACCCTGAACTTCAGCGCCGCAGTTGATGCAATTCATAAACTAAATATAAAACCCAAAGCGGAAAACGCAAAGTTTATCGATCCAGCCATTCTTTAAACTCCTGTACACGTTCGCGGGCCACAATAATATCCATATCATCGCTGGTCTTTAGCAGAAGTTTCAGTCGGCTATTGGTAAAGCTGATCATGTCCTGAATTGAATCGACACCAACAAAGTATTTTCTGTTTACTCTAAAGAATCGCGAAGGATCGATTATCCCTTCCAGTTGATCCAATGTGAAATCCAGAATATGCTTGCGGTCGTCGGAAGTCTGGGCGAATGTGGCTTTCTCGAGGCTATAGAAAAAAAGGATATCTTTTACTTCGACCGACTTGAGGTGCTCTCCTACTTTTAAAACGAAGCGCTCCTTATATTTTTTGGTAAGCATTTGCATGGCAAAGCCGATGCTTTCAATCATTTTTTCCTGCGGCTGACTGCTTCCCACAAGGCGCTCATATTTTTTAAATGCATTGGAAAGCTCTTCATGATCAACAGGCTTCAGAATATAATCAATGCTATTTACTTTAAATGCCTTTAAAGCATATTCATTATAAGCAGTTGTAAATATAACCGGCGATCTTACTTCTACCTTATCAAATATTTCAAAGCTAAGACCATCCGCGAGCTGGATATCCATAAAGATCAGATCCACCGGAAGGTTTTTTGAAAACCATTCCACAGAACGTTTTACAGAATCAAGCTTACCAACAATGACAGAACCAGAGGATATTTTCAGGATGAGGTTCTCCAACCGATCCGCTGCCTGTATTTCATCTTCAATGATCAATATCTTCATACTAATGTTGAAATGATTGGCAATCTGACAATGAACTTATCACCGCTATCGGAGATTTCAACTTTCGTATTGCTGAGAAATTCATACCTCCTCTTAATATTCTGTAATCCAAGCCCTGAAGTAGGTTCCGGTAAAGAATTCTTCTTCAGGATTGAATTTTCAATCACAATAAAATTTTCTTCCGAATAAAGTTTAAGGGTCAATGGATTGTCTTCTGACACTACATTGTGCTTGATCGCATTTTCCAGAAGCATCTGCATTGCCAGCGGAGCGACAGAAGATTGTACACCCGATAAATTGATTTCTACTTTAAGCTTCTCACCGAATCTTATTTTCTGAAGGAACAGGTAAGCATCAATGAATTTCAACTCGTCTTCCAGTGGCACGACTTCTTTTTCCCGGGTATCAAGGACATATCGATAAACTTCAGAGAGTTGTTTAATGAACCGAGCCGCTTTATCCTGATCTTCATACACAAGATTGGTCAAGGCATTTAAGCTATTGAAAAGAAAATGTGGATTAACCTGATTCTTCAGACTCTCATATTGTGAACGGACATTTTCCTTTTGCAACTGCTCTTCCCGTACAGCAGATTGCTTCCAACGGATCAGAAATTCTCTCCCATGGAGAAACAGTGACACTAAAAAAGTAAGGATCAGGGAAAATCCGACGATCCATCTATTATTTCCAATTTTGAATGGCACCAATTGTGACCAGGCAAAATCAATCAGCAAAACAATGCCTGTTGTATAGATCGTTGTGATAATAATGCCAACGACCAATCTTTTAATAGGAAATTCTACCCAGGAGATTTTGTCATTTGCATAATGAGTGAGGACGTCATTGCCCATCCACAAAAAGAACCATACACTGAAACCAAATCCAGTAACCCAAAGATAACTTTCAGCATTCGTGTGGCAGCTTGTGCACGTAAAGTAGGTCATGATACCCGACCCCACGATGGAGATCAGAAAAACCCTGAGAGATTTTGACCACAATGACGAACCCATTACCATGAATGCTGAAAGTTAAATCTGAAAGCAAAAGCTAATATAAGTTTTATTGATCAGGTAAAAATTACTTACACTGATTTAACAGTTCTGCCGTTGTTTCTTTTCCCCATACCGGCGCCAGAACATTTTCAGACTTATAGCTGGCGAATTTTTCAAGAGCAATTTTTGCGGTAGCACAAGCTTCTGCTGTTGATGCATTCAAAAAACGGGCTGTTCCAAACTGCATCTGAGCCATTAATCCAAGTGCACGTGGATTCTCAGGATTCAACTTGTTAGCTTTTCCATACGACTGCATGGCAAGGCTTGAATACTTCTGACCCCTTGACCTTGGATCTACAGTGACACGAATGGTATGAATGAATCCTTGCAGCGTTACAATCTCCGATTCATTTGCATTAATGGCTATTGCTTTATCTATTTCCAACTGCGCCTGATCGAGATAGGAATCTTTCTTTGTTCCGTCGCCTTCTTTGGTAGCCATCAATACATATCCAAAAGATGCATAATAGAATGGTTCCCATTTGGTCTTTTCTGAATTTCCGACCCTGTCAAGAACATTCACTGCCTGCTGGATCTCTTCAATGGTTTGAGCTCTATAAACCTGTTCTATGCTTTTGCCCATGGTTTCAAAGTACTTGGCATCATTTGAGAATGCACAGGCAGAGGAGCATGCGATAATGAGGGATAAGATGATCGTTTTCATAATAATTGGATTTAAAGGTTATGAGTTAATTATAAATTTGGTAGTTGATTAATTGACTTGTTTTTAGTGATCGTGATGAATACTCCTGCCATCAGGAAATGTGGTGCAGGTTGAGTAACAGCACGACTGGCATATACCCCATTTGCATCAGGTGTGCTGCTATACGTGTAACCAAAAATGTTGTCGCGTGCCAGGAGATTGGTGCAGGACAGATAAATTATCAACCAGTTTTTTGGTAAATAGGCGACGTTCGCACTGACATCATGATAGTCAGGTGTCTGATCAGAATTGAAGTTCTCATTGTTAGGATTATAATATGGTCTTCCACTGCTGTAGGAGTATGTGAATCCTAACTGTGATTTCAATTTTGTCACAAAGTGCTTATACACAAATGAAAAATTATGTTTGGATGCAAAGGTTGGTGTTGCTGAAGAAGGGAAATTCAGATAATCACGCTGAGTGTCCAGGAAGGAATATGAAATCCAGTAATCAACATTGCGCAGGGTTTGACTGTCCCTCCAGAAGAACTCCACTCCCTTTGCATATCCATTACCATTGTTATTTAATACAAATCCATCTGCATCCATGAACTTGACGAGGTCCTTGTATTTTTTGTAGTAAGTCTCAACCCTGAAAGTTCTCTTGTTATTAATGATCTGATAATTCAGGATGAAGTGTTCCGCTCTTTCGCTGTTAAGGTTGTTATTGACTCTCAGGTATTGATTCTGGGCCGATTGGCGAAAAGTTCCGTAGGCGAATGAAAATTGTCCTTGCTTGCCTGGACGATAGGCAAGTGATACTCTTGGGTCAAGTGAAGCCTGACGCAACAATGAATTGTATTCGGTCCGCATTCCACCCTTCACAACAAAATGATTACTGGCATATGCTTCCATTTCAACAAATGAAGCAGCGATGCTTTCATTAAAAGATGATGAAAATGTTTGCAGAGAAATCTCGTCCTGCTTTGAGGCAGAATAGCTTCTGGCAATTAATTCTCCGCCAAATCTTAATTCGATCTTATCAGAAACAGAATTCTCCAGCACCAGCTTTGTATGAATTCCTTTTTCAACTTCTGTAGCAGGATGAAAATTGAATTGCGCTGCATTCTCATTGTAACTGTAAGCGAAACCACTTCGCAATGACCAGTTTTCATTCAGAGGTTTTTGATACGCAACGTTTCCATAACCATACCGGTTGGTGAGATCCATCCTCTGCTTAAGTTCCGGCTGATCAATGTCATGATTGTTAAGCGCAAAGGTTGAATGATTGAAGTTTCCAAATACTTTAAGCAGTCCATCTTTTCCAATCTGCTGGCGATAGGCAGAGCTCCCCTGAAAAGAAACAAGAGGATCAATCCAGTCAACACGCTGACTGAGGATACTGTAATAAGGACGGATGTTGGTGTATTGAATTTTCGCTGACGCCGATGCACGATCCCAAACCTGCGTGTGAGCGAGGTCAGTTCC
The DNA here is from genome assembly GCA_013141055.1 of Cyclobacteriaceae bacterium. Taxonomy (NCBI): domain Bacteria; kingdom Pseudomonadati; phylum Bacteroidota; class Cytophagia; order Cytophagales; family Cyclobacteriaceae; species Cyclobacteriaceae bacterium. The sequence continues at coordinate 679,830 of JABFRS010000002.1, forward strand.
CACCGATAAAAATCCAATGTCGGTCTGATTCATCTCAGCCTTATCCTTTGAACTAAGCACAAGAGCGGACGACAAAGCTTGCCCATACTCAGCAGAATATCCACCGGTGCTGAAGCTTGTTCCTTTAAACATGAATGGAAGGAATCTTCCGCGGGAAGGAGTATTGGGAGCAGATGGACCGTATGCATCCAGCACAACAAGTCCATCAATGAATGTCCTTGTCTCATTACTGCCTCCACCCCGCACAAACAATCTGCCGCTCTCTCCTACTTTTGTAGTTCCTGGAAGTGTATTCAATGCGCCAGCGATATCAGCAGTAGCACCTGCAGTGGTTGCAATATCTACAGCTTTTAAAATGGTCCTTCTCTTTTCTTCACCTGCAGTGAATGAACCTGCAGAAATGGTCACAGCTTCCAGTTGATTGATCTCTTCCTTAAGAACAATGATCAATTCAATTGGCTTACCCGTTATCTCAATGATTTGCTCAAAACTTTTATAGCCAACAAAAGTGGAGACTATCGTTTGAGTACCTGTTTCATTTGTCTTGAATGAAAAGGAACCATCCACCGCTGAACTTGCCCCATCGTATGTATCACGGATAGAAATGTTGGCACCTGGAATACCTTCTCCTTTTTCATCCAGGATCTTACCAGAAATAACAGACTGGGAGAATGAAAGGAGGAAAAAATGAAGGAATGAAAGAGTTAGTAGTGTCGTTTTCATATGGCCTTTTTTGGCTGATTACACGACAAATCTGTCCTTTCGGGACATGATTACTTAATAAGACCTACTGAACTGTTGGATGGTTAGGATGAACTGTATTAAATGATTTCTTTTTGGGGATAAGGGGTGTCGCAAAATGCGACACCTTAGAAGTACAGGCTTTAGACTTTGAAGCCAATCCGTCGCATCGGCTCAGCTTTAGGATTTAGCAACTCATTCAAATATTTAAAGATCAGTTTCACTTCTTCATCTTGCTTTAAGGATCTTCTTTCAAGTTTTTGAAGCTTCAAATGTTAAATCCCTTCAAGGCAAGCAATCCTGAATTCCTGACATCTTTATAAGATTCATCTCAGGAAGAATATTGGCATGCTTTAAAAGAGGTGTCGCAAATTGCGACACCTTATCAATGCACTTTAATTCACGGTGGCGATAAGAAAAACACTCCTACTTTTCACCGATTAGGTTATTTTTGCAGTCCATTAATAAATAACAGCAAGCATGGCCGAATATTCGAAGGACGAGATCAGGAAAATTGAGGAAAAGTGGCGAAAACGTTGGATTGACAATAAGGTCTACAAGACTGAATTGGATACGGTCAAACCAAAGTACTACGTCCTCGACATGTTCCCATATCCGTCCGGTGCTGGCCTGCACGTTGGTCACCCGCTAGGATATATTGCATCCGATATTGTTGCCCGTTTTAAAAAGGTAAAAGGATTTAATGTACTGCATCCCATGGGCTTTGATGCCTTTGGCTTACCTGCCGAACAATATGCAATTGAACATGGCATCCATCCTGCAATCTCCACCCAGGAAAATATTCTGAACTTCAAGCGACAGCTTGGCAAGATCGGTTTCTGTTATGACTGGGATCGCGAAGTGCAGACCTGCGATCCGAAATATTACAAGTGGACGCAATGGATCTTCCTGCAAATCTTTGACAGCTGGTTCAACCGCAAGAAAGAAAAAGCAGAACGCATTGCTGAGCTGATCAGGATTTTTGAAGTCGAAGGAAACACGCATCATGCATTTCCAAATACAAAGTTCCGGTTAGCGAATGGAAAAGAAATTTTTACTTCCGCTGAATGGAAATCATTTAATGAAAAGACGCAGCAGGAAGTATTAATGCAATATCGTCTTGCGTATCTGGCCTACACTGACGTGAATTGGTGTGAAGCATTGGGAACCGTACTGGCGAATGATGAGGTGATTAACGGAGTCAGCTATCGAGGTGGATTTCCGGTAGTTAAACGACAGATGCGTCAATGGAGCTTGCGTATTACTGAATATGCAGAGCGTCTATTAAAAGGTCTTGATGAGATTGACTTTAGTGACTCCATGAAAGAGATCCAGCGCAACTGGATTGGAAAGAGTGTTGGGGCGAAAGTTATATTCAATGTAAAGAGTGAGAAATCGGTAGTTCCTAACATGACCGTCTTTACAACTCGTCCTGAAACCATCTTTGGTGTTGACTTCATGGTGGTTGCTCCTGAGCACGAAATGGTGAAAGATATTACCAGCAAAGCACAGCAGGCAGATGTTGATGGCTATTTGAAATATGTTGAAAGCCGTTCTGAAATTGAGCGTATGGCCGAAGTGAAAAAGATCACTGGGGCTTTCACAGGAGCATATGCAATCAATCCGTTTAATAATAAACAGATTCCGATCTGGATCAGTGAATATGTTTTAGCGGGTTATGGAACGGGTGCGATTATGGGTGTGCCTTGCGGTGATGAACGTGATCACAAGTTTGCCAAGCATTTTAAGCTTCCGATTACCAACATCATCGGCAAGTATTATGATTACATGGAGGCAAATCCAACATACGATGCAATTTTAGAAAATTCTGATTTTCTGAACGGCATGACAATGAAAGCTGCTATCGATGTGATCGTTGCAAAGCTTGTAGAGAAAGGTATTGGCACACGACAGGTAAATTACAAGATGCGTGATGCAGGATGGAGTCGTCAGCGCTATTGGGGAGAGCCATTCCCGGTAATCTTCCGTGATGACATGCCATACGCTATGGCTGAAAAAGATCTTCCGCTCACATTGCCTGAATCAGACAACTTTAAATCATCAGGTTCCGGTGAGGGACCATTAGCGAATCTTAAAGACTGGATCAACATTGGACCGAACGAAAAGAGAGATTCCAACACTATGCCGACACATGCGGGTGCTGCATGGTATTTTTTGCGTTATATGGATCCGCATAATGATAAAGAGTTTGCGGGAAAGAAATCGCTTGAGTATTGGAACCAGGTGGACGTGTATGTAGGAGGTTCCGAACATGCTGTAGCACACTTATTGTATGCAAGATTATGGACTAAGGTTCTGGCAGATCTTGGGTATTTGAATTTTGATGAGCCTTTTAAGAAGCTGATCAATCAGGGTAAGATTACAGGAGATTCAAGATTTGTATATCGTGCGTTCGTTACTTGCAATGGGGAGGCTTCTGCTCATCCAACCATTTTTATTTCCAATGGAGTACGGGAAGCCCTTTATCCAGAAGTGAAGAATCAGGATCTGGCTGAAAAGCAATCATTAAGCCGCTTATCAGCTGGTAAACAAATCACTCGTCAATTAGAGATTATAAACGAGAAATACAGAAAGGATGGCAAACTGCAGAGTGGTGAATTTAATATTTCATTCGAGTCTTTTTCTCCACTTCATGTTGACATCAATATTGTTGATGGATTAGTTCTGAACACCGAAGCATTTAAGAAATGGAAGCCTGATTTTACTAATGCTGAATTCATTCTCGAGGAAGACGGAAGCTACATCACAGGCTCAGCAATTGAAAAGATGAGCAAGTCATATTTCAATGTTGTCAATCCGGATCAGATCATCGACAGTTACGGTGCCGACACATTACGTCTTTACGAGATGTTCCTTGGACCTTTGGAGCAATCGAAACCCTGGAACACCAATGGCATCGATGGCGTTTATAAATTCCTGAGAAGATTCTGGAATCTGGCTCACGACTCAAACGCAAATTTCAAAGTCAGCGATGAAGCCCCTAACCGCGAGGAGTTAAAAATTCTTCATAAAACACTGAAGAAGGTAGAACAGGATGTAGAGAATTTTTCATTCAACACTTCTGTAAGTGAGTTCATGATCTGCTCTAATGAATTGACCGCATTAAAATGCAACAAGCGTGCGATCATTGAGCCTTTGGTAATCGCCCTCTCTCCTTTTGCCCCTCACATGACAGAGGAGTTGTGGGAAAAGCTTGGACATACAGATAGCGTTGTGAAAGCAACGTTCCCTCCCTTTGATGAAAGTTATTTAAAGGAAAGTGATTTCAATTATCCGATCTCTATCAATGGAAAGGTGCGCGCTGAAATGAGATTTGCCCTTGACATGCCAAAGGAGGATATTGAGAAAGTTGTTCTTGCTTCAGAGATTGTCATGAAGTGGACAGAAGGAAAAGCTCCTAAGAAGGTGATCGTAGTGCCAGGAAGAATTGTAAACGTAGTATTGTAATCACTATCAGCAGATTATTACAGTCTGCTTTCAAAAATCCTGCTGCTATAAGCAGGCATTTTAATTCTTGGAGGTGGTTCCATTAGTAGGTGCATTGGTACAGGTGCTACACTCGGTTGATAAACAGGTCCTGGTGTATAAATCCGTTCTGCGAGTTCTGAATACGAATAGGTCTTCATTGGATTCTTCAATGCAGCTACATCAATCACAAGGCTTCTGCCTCCTCTTCCGTTGATCAGCATGTTCAGATTGGGATGACGATCAAGGTTGATCGTAATGAAAGTAAGGCCCTTGTTCTTTATTTTTTGATGACGACCGATTATAAAGTCGTTGCGGAAGACTACTTGTCCTTCCGTGAATAGTGCTGCTCCAATGAAAAGTGAAAGCAATAACCATTTCATTTTTTGAAGATAGCTAAAATTTCAGCCATCGGAAAATGAAAGAAGTTTAAGCCAACCTGATTCAGAAACCTCTTTTTAAGCAAATGGGAATACTCACTGTGGATTTTCAAATCACCAAATTAAATTACATTTGCCCTCACGTTTTTATAAAAATCGACTATGCCTTACTCTAAGATTGTCGCCCTCGGTCACCACGTTCCGGAAACGGTCATCACCAATCAATATCTCTCTACGGTCATGGATACTTCTGATGAGTGGATCATAGAGCGTACAGGCATTAAAGAGCGCCGATGGTTGGATCCCGCAAAAGATACGGTAGCTAATATGGCGGCCAAAGCCACACGCATGGCATTGAAGCGTGCCAATCTCACCGAAAAAGATATTGAGTTTATTGTCTTTGCAACGATCACTCCGGATTACTTCTTCCCTGGCTCGGGAGTATTGTTGCAACGCGAGCTTGGGCTTGAAAGTATTGGAGCTCTTGATATACGGAATGCATGCTCAGGATTTATTTATGCTTTGTCGACTGCCGATCAATTTATAAAGTCAGGGATGTACAAAACCATTCTGGTAGTGGGTGCAGAAATTCAGTCGACTGCATTGGATGTTACCGATCGCGGCCGAAATACTGCAGTAATCTTCGGTGATGGTGCCGGTGCTGCCATCGTTCAGGCATCAGATAAACCAGGTATTCTTTCAACTCACCTTCACTCCGACGGAAAATTTGCTGAAGAGCTTTATGTTAAAGATCCCGGCAGCAGTCGCCCGCCAAAAGAGCGTCAGGCAGATCAGATATTAGACACCTCTGGATACAAAGTCTATATGAATGGCAGCATGGTTTTCAAGCATGCTGTAGTAAGATTTATGGAAGTCATCAATGAAGCGCTGACTGCCAACAATCTTAAAAAAGAGGACATTAATTTGCTGATTCCTCACCAGGCGAATCTCCGCATCAGTCAGTTCATTCAGGAAAAGCTGGCTCTGCGCGAAGATCAGGTTTATAATAATATCATGAAGTACGGAAATACTACAGCCGCTTCGATTCCAATTGCTCTAAGTGAGGCCTGGGCCGACGGAAGAGTCAAGGAAAATGACTTAATTTGTTTAGCGGCTTTTGGCAGTGGCTTTACCTGGGCTTCTGCAATTATCCGCTGGTAATTTCTCCCAACCTACTGATCTGTATGAAGACTGCTGCCTATAATCCAAGTCCCCTGGAAGTGGACTTTGCCAACGCTCTGTTTATTTTGCAAAAGGATATAGAAAAGCACCTTCAGGATAATAAAATTGTCAATGTTGAGAGCAACATCAACCGCGACAACCCCATGGTCAAATTCAGCCTCCTGGACAAGGATGGAGATCCGCACGAAATTGTCGTCAGGATCATCCAGATACCGGATAAATTTTAAGGAAACCTTTCACGGAACAATGAAAACTTAGCTTCAGACGTTTCCGTAGATATAGAAGATAACTTTGCATAGGATGAAAAAATGGATTGCGTTTGTTGGAGTTGCCTTTGCACTCACCCTTTTTGCGTTCACGCCTCCCGCTGACCGCTACTTCGAGATTGCCAAGAACCTCGACATTTTCGCCACTCTCTTTAAAGAAGTCAATGCTCTTTATGTTGATGATGTCAATCCCAATAAGCTGGTGCGCACGGGAATTGATGCAATGTTGAATTCACTCGACCCTTACACGAATTACATTCCTGAAGATGAAGTTGAAGATTTCCGAACGATGTATAATGGACACTATGGAGGAATTGGAGCCGTAACCCAGGAGTTTGCCGGAAACAGAACAATTGTGACGATGATGTATGAGGGGTATCCTGCATATAAGGGTGGCCTCAAGATCGGTGATCAGGTTATCAAAATGGATAAAGTGGAATTATCCAAGATCACTATAGAAGAATCAAATCACTTGATGCGTGGTCAGGTTGGAACACCTGTTTCATTAACGGTTTTGCGTTATGGAGAAAGTGCACCCATTACACTTGAATTCAAAAGGGAAAAGATCAAGATCAGCAACGTTCCTTATTTTGGAATGGTCTCCAGCAATGTTGGTTACGTCCAGTTGATAGACTTTACGGCTGATGCAGGTAAAGAAGTCAAGAATGCTATCGTGGCTTTGAAAGAAAAAGGTGCGAAATCAATCATCCTTGATCTTCGTGGCAATCCAGGAGGTCTATTGTTCGAAGCCGTAAACATCTGTAATATCTTCATTGCAAAAGGAAAACAAGTTGTTACTACGAAAGGAAAGATTCAGGAGAACAACATCAATTACGAAACTCTTAATCCATCTTTGGATCTCGATATTCCGGTTGCCGTTCTCATCAATCGCGGTAGTGCATCCGCATCTGAAATTGTTGCAGGAACTTTACAGGATTATGATCGTGCAGTAATTATCGGAGAAAAGTCTTACGGAAAAGGTCTGGTTCAGCTGAGCCGTCCTTTGTCATACAATGCCCAAATAAAAATTACCACAGCAAAATACTACACTCCTACCGGTCGCTGCATTCAGGTATTGGATTACACGCATCGCAGAGATGACGGTAGTGTTGCCTCTGTTCCTGACTCCAGTAAGAAAGCATTTAAAACAACAAGAGGAAGAACCGTCTATGATGGTGGTGGAATTGATCCCGATGTATTATTACCGGAAGAAGCTCCAAGTACGCTGACACAAGTCTTATACACAAACGGATTAGTTTTTGATTACGGAACCATCTATGCAGCAAAGCATCCGACGATTCCGGACGCAAAGAATTTCAGTCTGACCGACGCTGAGTATAACGAATTTGTCAGCTGGGTAAAAACAAAAGAATACAACTATCGTTCACCCATCGAAATACGATTGAGTCAACTTGCTGAGGAAGCAAAGACTGAACGTTTCTATGATGATCTGAAACCACAGATCGATCAGATACAGGCGCGCCTCACAGAAAGCAGAAAGAACGACCTGATCACTTTTAAAGATCAGATCAAGCTCATGCTGGAAGAAGATATCGTTATCAGGTATTACCTTGAACGAGGACGGATCGAAGTATCATTCAAACAAGACGCAGGAATTAAGTCTGCCATTGATCTGTTAAACAACCCCACACAATACAAAAAGATTCTTCATCTTTAAGCCATGAAGAATTCCTGGAAGAAATGGTGGAAGCTAATTATTCCACTTTTCATTTTTTCCTGCCTGATGATGCTCATGGATAGCTGCATGCAATTCCGGATGAGTAAATCTGAAATCAATCAGTATTTTTCCGGCAAACAAAATAAAGGCACACTGCATCGATATGACGTCGACAAGCGGGTCATGAACTATCTTGAGGTTGGCGACTCTACCCTACCCTTGGTTGTTTTTGTTCACGGCTCACCCGGTTCGCTCAGCGCTTTCATCGATTTCATGGCAGACACTTCACTGCTTTCAAAAGCTCAACTCATCACAGTGGATCGTCCGGGATTTGGTGCTTCCAATTTTGGATATGCTGAGCCTTCTCTTGAAAAGCAGGCAGCATTACTAAAACCAATTCTTGAGAAACATAAATCGCAACGCCCCATTATCCTGGTGGGTCATTCACTGGGTGGCCCCCTGATCGCACGCATGGCAATGGATTATCCGGATCTCATTGATGGATTGGTGATGGTTGCCCCAAGCATTGATCCTGAGTTAGAACCCTATGAGTGGTTCAGAGGACCTCTTGCAACGCCGTTCCTTAAATGGCTTCTCCCACGCTCTATTCGGGCTTCAAACGATGAGATATATAAATTAAAACCTGAGTTGGAAGAAATGATCCCGCTTTGGCCTAAAGTAAAAGCGAAAACGATTGTCATTCAGGGAACGAAGGACACACTGGTTCCAAAAGAAAATGCCGCCTTTGCAAAAAAAATGCTCACTGGAACTGAAGTAAAAGTGGAAATGGTGGAAGGTATGACGCATTTTGTGCCGTGGTCAAATCCAGAGCTCATTCGGGATGCTATTCTTGAATTATTACCCTCTCATTGATCAAAGTGATCATCTTCAATTTGGCGATCGGGCTTTAAAAATGATGGACTGTATTCTATCTTTATCGCATGACCGAGCAACTCATAGTTTTTGTATTTCTCCTTTTCTGCGTTTCCCTTCTGGCGATTGTCGCTGAAAAAATCAAAGTTCCCTATCCCATTCTTCTCGTATTGGCTGGTCTTGTAATCTGGATGATTCCAGGAATGCCGCAGATTGAATTAAATCCTGACATCGTATTCTTTATTTTTCTGCCTCCACTTCTTTATGCCGCCGCATGGCAGACATCCTGGAATGATTTCTGGAAATGGCGTCGAGCGATCATGCTTCTTGCCTTCGGACTTGTGATCGCCACTTCTACCGTGGTCGCATATTTTTCAGTCTTTTTAATTCCTGGATTTACATTGGCGTTGGGATTTCTTTTGGGTGGAATTATCTCACCACCCGATGCAGTGGCTGCCACTTCAGTTATGGAAGGATTAAAAGTTCCTAAACGACTCTCTACCATATTGGAAGGAGAAAGTTTGATCAATGATGCCTCCAGCTTAATCATTTATCGCTTCGCTATTGCCGCGATCCTGACCGGCACATTTTCCTTTGGCCATGCTTCCAGTCAATTTGTTTTAGTGTCCATCATGGGAGTAGTGATAGGAATCGCTATTGCAAATATTCTTTACTTCATACACAGGTACCTTCCAACAACACCCAGCATTGATACGGCCATTACATTGATCTCACCTTACCTCTGCTATTTAGCAGCTGAGTATTATCACTTCTCAGGAGTTTTATCAGTTGTCAGCGCCGGACTGTTTCTCTCCTGGCGTTCTGACGAGATATTCAAGTTTGACTCGCGCATTCAGGCATACAGCGTTTGGGAAGCATTGATCTTCATTTTAAATGGAATTGTATTTATTCTCATCGGCCTTCAACTTCCTCTGATTATTAATAACCTTGATGGATTCACGCTATCTCAAGCGATCTTCTTTGGTGTAACGATCAGTCTTTTGATCATGGTCATACGGATCCTTTGGATATTTCCAGGAACTTATCTCCCTTATCTATTCAAGGGTGTTCGGGAAAATGAACCCTTGCCAAACTGGAAATCTGTTGCACTGGGCGGATGGAGTGGTATGCGGGGTGTTGTTTCACTCGCAGCTGCTCTTGCGCTTCCCCTAACCCTCACGAACGGAACTCCCTTCCCGTTCAGAAATACAATTTTATTTATCACGTTCTGTGTTATTCTTATGACATTGGTACTTCAGGGACTCACGCTACCTCTTTTGATCAAGTGGTTTAAAATTCCTGATCCTGATAATCTGGAGGAACAAGAAAAGAAGCTGAGAATGTATCTCTCCTACGCAGCAATTGAATTCATTGAATCAAACTATGCCCAGGAGGATGCAACACGCGATGCATTGCATCATATCAAAACTAAATTCGAACGTCAAATCGATCAGATCAATCGAAGGATGCTAACGGCTGATCTTTCAGGCCACTCGGAAGAAGTTTTCAGGGAATACAACAAACTTCAGGTCCACATGATCAACTTCGAGCGAAGGGAAATAAAATCAGCAAGAAGAAAAAATCAATATCCTGACGAAGTGTTACGAAAGCTGGAGTATGAGCTCGACCTGGAAGAAGCAGGGTTGATGAATTTCGGACAATAAATAAAGATTCACAGATTTCATTTATTGTAAAGCGACTTCCCTATTGCCTCATATTTATCTCCTGCCGTCCACGTTGGAGCTTTTGGCCCATTGGCGATTAAGTAATTAGCATATACAAAAGCCTTATAAAATCTCACGAGGTATTCAAAGTCCAGGGACCCAACTTCATCAGCCGGTTGATGATAGTACTTCATCAATTCAGCATCAAATGCTTTTATTCCCGGCGCAAAATCTACGGCAGGAATTCCTTTTTTAGCGAAGTTATAGTTGTCAGAACGCTCATATAAATTCTGTTCCGGTACCGGATCTTTTCCAGCCTTCAATCCGAATGCACTACACGCTTTGGAAATATCAGCTTCAGCACTTGTACGCTCCAATCCAATCACCGTAGCAACTGATTTATCATTGTAACCAGCACCATCGCAATCAAGATCAAAAATAGTCTGAGCCAGAGGTACCAGTGGATGCTCTGCATACCAGGCACTTCCCAACAGACCTTTTTCTTCTCCAGTAAGAGCAATAAACAATACGGAACGCTTTGGAGGAAACTGCGAAAAGAAACGCGCAGCGGTCATCATGCCTACTGTGCCTAGTGCATTGTCACGCGCCCCGTTATAAATTGAATCCTGCCCTTTCTTCACGCCTACGCCAACGTGGTCATAGTGAGCTGAGATCACCAGATATTCATTCTTAAGAACAGGATCAGTTCCTTCAATCATGCCAACAACATTCCTGGAGGGGACGAGCACAGGCATTTTCGCATTGATATTCAAAGAACCAGTCACCTTCTTTTGCTCTTTCAATTCCTTCATTCCTGCAACTTCTGAATCTTTCATCCATACATGAGGAAAATCAGGTCCGTCCTTTTTTATTCCAGTCCGTGCATTCGAAGTAAAATATCCTACCAATGCCTGCCATGGAAATGGAAGAGTTACAAAATACTCTATCAATCCCGCGCCGCCTGCTGCTTTTACGCGGTCAAATTTTTCAGAGGACGCAGCAATTATCTGTTGCACTCCGACAGCCTGTCTTGAACCGACAATTGATACCACCATCTTTCCTCTGATATCAGCGGGCATTTCTTCTTTAGATCCATATCCTACAAAGATAAATTCACCTGTAAAGTCACCGTTAACACCTTCCAATACCAGGAACTGCTCATTGAATTTCAGAGCATCATCTTTAAACTTCAGTTCCGCAAAAGCCACAGGAGTGAATGTATGCAGTTCAACAGGCTGAAAATATTTGTCTGCACCAGCAACTGTTTTTAATCCCCATGCGTGGAATTGTGAAGCTATATAATTCGCTGCTATATCGAGTTCTCTGGATCCCGTATCGCGACCTCTCATCTCATCTGCTGAAAGAAAAGCCAAAGGCGCTTCCACCGAAGGCTGTGTTACAAGTTTGTTTATTTCAACAATAGGCTTCTTCTGTGAGAAGATTGGAAATGCATTGATCAACAATGCAGATAAGAGCAGTAATTTCTTCATAGGCTAAATCTGCACCAAACTACCCTTCTTTTCCAAAAAAGAA